>JAEOSR010000015.1 GCA_016840285.1 Candidatus Hodarchaeota archaeon
AAGTAAAGTAGAGTAAGTCTACTGAAACGTAAGCTGTGGCGCTAGCTGACATAGACATAAATTGTCCTAATTCCCTAGCCATAAATATAGTAAAACCATAAGCTAAACCAAATTCAACTGCAAAGTATGCTCTAGCGACCCCAAAATCAGCGAAACCCCATCCACTTGAATCGAAAGGAATGATATTTACTAACCTGTCTTGATTCGGATCATAATCCAGTTCTTCTAATCCTAGAAGCTTGTAAGTTTTTTTACCCGTGAACTCAGTAAAGAAGTAAGTCTTCCCACCCATATTGAGATTGATATCATCTCCGGTTTCCTCGTACTCTGGATCCACAACATCAATCCCGAAAGAAGTTGTTGTGGTTTCCACGGTCAAGCCAAGTCCATTTTCCATCCTCATACGTGCCTTAGCATCATCATCAACATAAAAAGTTAATCCTGGAAGATCGACTATTACTGAATTTGGAATATCTGGAAGACCGAGGACAGAAAAATCAAAATCAGCAATTGCATCTGGAATAGTTAAAGTGTAACTAAATTCACCTGCGAATGGGTCATGAGTCCAGTTGTCAGCATGATCAGCGACATATGTAGCATCATCTCGAGTCATAAGGAGGTTTGTTTCTCCAATATTATAGTGAGTTGTCACTCTTCCTTCTAAGTATTCGTTTGCTCCCCAAAATACTGTTGTTTCGAATATGTAATCGAACGAGATGTAATCTAAAAGCGATGCTGCGACAATTTCACCACCAAAAACGATCCCCCCAGTATCATCTGTAAGATATTCACTATGATCGCCAGCTCCAGTAAAAACATCTATAGGCTTCGGTGGGATATCAATACTCTGCCACAGAACAAACATATTCGTGTATTTGATTCCAAACTTGTATCCTGTAGATGTTTTTTCAAAACTAGATTCATAATCAAACTGCTCAATTTGATCTTCGCTATGACCATTTGCCACCAGTGCTTCGTTAAAAGTGTCAGTCAAGTTTTGAATAGTAAATGTATAACCCATATAGAGATTATCATTGTCGTCCATGAGGATTGGATCATTACCTGTACCTGTGGAATAAGCGATTAAAGCCAGGAAGTTATTGGTAACAAAGACATCCTTGTACCCACTCTCCTCAGATGTAGTATAATGCTGAACTATTTGCTGGAAAGGGGCCGTGGAGTTAACAGAAGAAAGAGGTGTTTCTAAGCCGTTCCTTAAACTAGGTACTAGTGCACCAGCAGCCCACATATCGTCATAGGTTTCCTCCGAAATTAAGTCTTTGAATGTTAGCATATGTTCATGTTTCTCTAATGCTGAAAAAATAGTCTCCATACCTGACGTATTCATGTAAGCTAAGTAGAATTGTTCATCTTCTAAAGGATTTGAATCTCCAGTTGTTGCCCCTGGATCTAATAGATCGTAAATTAAATCAGGGTGTTCGGGATCAGGGTCGAAGACACCAGTCCCTGAGCCAACGAGATCCAGCTCAACCGCAAAATGCTCCTCTCCAAAACTATGGCCTGCAAAATAAGTAGAACCCACTGCTTGTGCTGGAGAAGTAAAAATAAGGATGGTCAGTATTAGTATTACTGAAATCCCCACATAATATCTCTTTTTCATTATTCACTCGCCATTCTCCTTAATTTCAGGAAGCTGTAGATATATGGATTCGTTTCTTAATGTTACTAATAAGAAATCTTGATATTTGAAAATGGACACCATTCATTTATATTAATTTTACTCACACACAGAATAATCTCTCATGATAAATCATGTATAGTTTAACAAAATTTCTTTGCAAATACTTATAAACCGGTATCAGGTGTATTATTCTGTGATGACTAGTATATGTGGTCTTATTTTGATATGGGTTTCTTAGCATATATCAAAACAACTCCGCTAACCATTCATCCTTCATAGTCATCATACAGGAGTTTATGATCATGAGTGAAAAAGGTACTCCACCATCAGATACAGAATTGGCAAAAGGGAAAGAAGGGTTAGAACATGTTGAAACTAAAGCAGCAATTTCAGAGCGTAAAGTAGTACTTGTCTGTAGTAAATGTGGTGCTGAACAAGATTTCCCAGTTTGTGAGGAATGTGGCGAACCAATGGATTTTGAAGAAAGTAAATTTAGCTGCGCCTCGTGTGCAAAGGAAGCACCAGTTCCAGAGCATTGTGGTGGGCCTATGGCCCCTAAAATTGTATGAGTCTCTTTGAACATAACTCAGATTTATACCAACAATCCCATCCTTATTTAAGACCAATATAACTCCATTCTCCCCCTTTTTTTCTAATTTCTGAAGAGACGTCCTCTCCAGCATTTTAAACAATAAAGATCATCCTAAAATTTCTATTTGCTAAGAAAAACATTTTTTTGGGCTTTTATAGTGGAAAGAATAGATTTGACAATTAAACTAATGAAAATCTGCATAATTGGTTCAACTTCACTTAAAACAAGAATGGTTCAATCTTTTATTAGTGGATCAGGAATTAATCATACTGGGCAGATAAACATTAATTCTAAACAGATCACAATAGACGATCAGGTTATCAGGTTAATCCTAGCTGATGGTGGAGGACAATCCTTTTTTAGCAAGAAAAATATTTGGTTATTGAAACGATCTTGGGGATTAAAACCAACCTTCTATACAGGAGCTTCTGCATGTATTATTACTTTTGGTAAAGGAGAAAAGGCATCTCTTGAAGCTGTCAGTGACTGGTATAAAGAATTTAAGAAAAACATTGCTGATCCTCGTATTCCAATTGCCTTGGTAGGAATCATCAACAACACAGAAGAGATCGTCTCCATAGAGGGGCAGAAAATAGCAAATAAGTTAAATATGTCTTATTATGAAACAAGCTCAACTAATAAAGAAACCATTTCTCTAATATTTCGCGAATTAGCTACAATAGCTGTCAAGAAAGGAATTTTAAAATACAAAATACCTTGAAAAAGATTTTAAGAATCAGTAAGAATGACATTGACTAATAGATTATATTAAACCCAACAGTAGTGGAAGAATACCTGTTAATTGAAGGATAAGTAAATAGAAAAAACCAAGTATCAATAAAATAGCACTCAAAGGAGCCATTTTCTTAACGTAATCAATGAATGTGACGGGATGCCCTTCTTGTTGAAGTACCTGGACTCCGATGACCCCTGTAACTGTACCAAAGGGAGTGAATCCCCCACCAAATGTAACTGCATATAAAAGGGTGAACCACAGTAATCCTGAGACTGGAAATCCAAAGATGGTCTGGCCAGCGAATTCAGGATTATCTAAAAGAATACGAATGACTTCTGCTAGCGCAATTGTAATGGGGATATTTGCCACAATTGCACTAAGGATTGATATAACAGTGATAATTATGATTGCAAGCATAAAGGGATCTCCACCAGATACTTGAAGCATTATTTGAGCTAAAACCTCAAGAACACCTGAAATTTGCAATGCACCAACCAAAACAAAAAGTCCAATAAAAAATAATATTGAATCAAGTTCAATCTCATGGATAACGCTATCGATATCAGCTTTCGTAACTATGATAGCAAGGATTGCTCCAGTGATTGCTACGAATCCCACTGAAAGACCAATGCTACTAGATAGCACCAATCCAACTACAACAAAACCTAAAACTATGGATCCTAGGTAGAGTTTTCTTTTTGAGTCCACTACCGACCATTCATCCAAGAAACTTACTACTGTTGGATCGATTCGCCTATCTTCTGTGACAGCTAGTTCTTTTTTGAAGAGCACAAAAATGTACCCAATTGAAATAGCAATTGCTAGTCCAACAAAGACAGAATTGACAAGAGAAAATGTCATAAACGGAATAGCTCCCGCTTTCTTGCTAGCAATTAATATACCAGGTAAAGAACCGATCACAGTTATTATTCCTGCCATTACTGTAGCCGCAACCTCCGCCAAAATATAGGGTTTAGGGTTTAAATCCAATCCACGTGTTACAGTAATAGTAATACTACTGAGTAAAATAATTGCTGTAGTATTGTCTAGTAAGGCTGACAATATTAACGTGAGAAAGAACACTAATACTAAGAGCCTTCTGGGTGTTCCTTGAGAAGCTTTAATTGTCCGAATGGATACCATGTCAAAGAGGCCAGTGTCCGAAAGCACCGCAACAAGTAAACTCATCCCAAAAACGATAGAAATAACTTCCCATTCAATAAATGAACCAAATAAGGCTACTTCAAAAAAGAGATCTGGAGCCTTAGCGAGTTCTACAAGCTGTTCTAGTGTTAACGGAAGTTTTCTTCCAATTTTTTCAGATAATTGGTCAGCAGTTATGCTGTGCAAATGATCATCAGTGAGCCCTCTTAAGTACTCCAAAGGTAATAACTGGTCGAGAAATATAATCATTAACATAACGGAAAGAGCACTACCAAAAAGAATGACCCGAAGCTTTTCTTCCTCTGCCAATGAGAGAAATATAAAAACAACAACAAAAAAAAGGACAATCATAATTTGAACGTCAGTATGAGTAAAAACATGAGGAGGAGCAATAAATAACATACTTAATATGACTGCAATTCCAGTTAAAGCCATGGCAGGTATTGTAAACTTTTCTGAAATCTTTTCACCTTGGGCATCCCAAACCCAGAGGAAAACACTAATGACAAATCCAATCACTGAAACAATGGTTACCCAAGCTAACAAATCGTTACATACCTTCTATATCCTGAATCATTCACAGTGTTGTAATTCTATTTGTTTATATACTAAGCAAAATATATTATAAGATTTACTGCCATAAATCTGAGAAGTGTTTCGATGAAGAAGAACACTCAGTTTTTACACATAAATGACTTTTTAAGATTGAATATTCATAATTTAAAATTAAAGAATTAAATTTTAATGACAAGTAGAGTAACGCTTATTCAGTATCAAATTGTGAAAAATCATCTAAAAAAGGGATCCATTATTGATTTTGCTGCAGAATAGGGATCAGTTTTTTTCATACTGACCTCGTTCAGGATTTCTTCCCATTTTTGCTTATTCACTAAGTATTTTAAGATATTTTCAAAAAATTCGACTTTGAGGATCTCCAAGATTTCATTTTTTCGACGAGTTAATTCTCGTTCCCGACTAAATTCCTCATTGCTTTTCAAGTGTTCATGAAATTTCAATATAGTCTCCGTCAGCTCAACAATTCCCGTCCCATCCTCGTTAGACGTGGAAATGACAGGAATTTCCCAATGGTGTTTTTCTTTCACAAAAGGATCTATGCTCAATAACAATTTCAGCTCATTGACTATTTCTTGGGCTCCTGGACGATCTGATTTATTTACCACGTAAATATCGGCAATTTCCATAATCCCCGCCTTTATTGCTTGAACAGCATCCCCTGTTCCTGGGATTCCTAGAACACAACAGCAGTGAGCTGTTTTAACGATTTCTACTTCACTCTGTCCTGCTCCAACTGTCTCAACTAAAATAATATCGTATCCACTGGCATCTAAAACACGGATTGCATCCATTGTAGCTCGAGATAATCCACCTAAGCTCCCACGAGACCCCATTGAGCGAATAAATACTCCTGGATCAGTTTGTACATCGTCCATCCGAATTCTATCCCCCAGAAGGGCTCCACCACTAAATGGAGAAGTCGGATCTACTGCGATCACACCAACCTTCTTATTATGTTTACGGAATTCTATAGCAAGATTATTGATTAAAGTTGATTTTCCACTTCCTGGAGGGCCTGTTATCCCTACAATAAAGGCGTTGCCTGTTGCATAGAAAATTAATCTAATAAAATCGGCACATTGATCTGGGTGATTCTCGACTAGTGAAATAGCTTTTGCAATGGCACGTCTATTCCCTTCTAGAACTTTATCAACCAGATCTTGCAATTCAGAGATCATCGTCCTTTTGGAAGTGGCATATTTGACAAACAAGGAGGAGAGGAGAAGATTCTCTCTCACAAAAACCTATCGATGATTGCAATAAGAACATATAATATCCCAGAAAAAACAATCCCTACAATGATTGCAAAACCAGCAGTCAATATATCAACATCGAATAATGCCTGAAACAAGGCAAAAAGAGCAACAGCCCAAATAATGATTAAACCAACAATTAAGAAACATTTTTTCCAAGTAAACTCCTTTAAAAAACTCAAATAGATATGCTCCATATGTCTTGGGTTTGATTTACTTTTAGAAGTTCTTTACTGTTATTATTCAAGGACATTTATAAAATTAAGTGATCGGAACTTGATGATTATTTCTGTTTTGCTTCTTTATCTTTCCTCCGCTTCAATTTGATAGCAGTGAGCATACCTTTTTCTTTCATAACCTTTTTTCTTAGGTCTGATTCGGTCATGGAGAAAAATTTACGCCCAACCTTTTCAACTTTCTTCCAATTGATTGGAACCGCCAATCCTGGTTCTTGAGGTAGTTCTAAATGCCCTTCCTTAGGTATTATTGGAGATTCCAAAATTCCATCACGAAATTCTGGAGTCCATGATCCTGGTTCATGTGGAAATTCAAGCGGATATTTTCGATCTAGTAAAGCAGCTGTATGGAGATTGGTCCATAAGCCAATACCATTAGTCCAAGTATGCGGACTGAACCCCAAATTTCTTGTTTTAACTTCGTCAATGACTTTCAAGGTATCTTGAAAACCAAAGACTGTTACATCTGGTTGATAGAGGTCTAGACTATCAAAGTGTAGGAACATTCGAGCTTCATGCCATCCAGCATTTAATTCAGCACCAGCAATCTTGATGGTGCTGGATTTTCGCAAATCAGCTAATTCTTCATATTTATGCATTTCTAATGGTTCTTCCAACCACCAAATGTTTTGGTCTGCAATTGATTTGACAAATTGTTGAGCACGATTAAGATCCCACACAGGTATTCGATCTACAATGGTAACTAACCACCCTTGATTTGCATCAATCATTAAAGGAAAATCTTGATCCACTCTGGAACGTGTCTCTTTGATAACCTGTACGTCTTCATCTAAAGTTTTCGATTTAACCCGTAGTTTTACTCCCTTATAATCAGCTTCCTGTGCTTGCTTGATAACTTTTGAATGGCGTTTTGGTTGACATGTTGCTCCAGTTGACCAATAAACTGGAATGGGTTTTTCGGTCCCACCAAGCATCTTCCATACTGGTACATCTTCAGCTTGAGCCTTAATATCATAAAATGCTGCTTCCATCCAATAATTCCGCCAACCTAAGAAAGATGCTTCAGTTATTCTTTGATGAGCGAGATCAAGATCACAAGGATCAAGACCCAAAATATAAGGGGCTAAGAGACCCCCTAATCCCTCACGCTCCTCCCCAAATGCCACTCCAGCTGCTACTCCAATTAGATCTGCATCTGTTGTCAAACGTAGGAGAGTAAAACGATTATGTGTCTGAGGATACCCCGTGATCCACGATGGATAGAATATAGATTTAAGGGGGATTGAAATATGGAACAATTCAACCTTGGTTATTTTCAATTATTGTCACCTTCAGTTTCGTGAAATAAAAAAAAGAAAATCTCTAATTTAAAGAGAATAAGGATCTCCCTATCAAAATATTCTTTCAACAAGAGCAATGAGAATCAAAAGCGCCCCAGTTAAAATAACGCCAAAAAACACAGCTAATCCTACAGTATTTATATCATCATTACCAAATGCTTGAAAAGAAAAGAAAGCAACAGTAGCCCAAATAATCAGCAATCCTCCAACAAGGAGGTATTCACGCCAAGTAAATCTACTCAAGAATCCTTTTTCATTCACAGAAATGACCTCACATTCCTAATTTTGATTGAGACACTTTGCCTTCTTATTTTTACGGGTGTATATAAAAGCTCGGTTTGTATCACACGTTTAATATCATTGGAATCATTCTTTTAATAGATCAATCCTTTGAATTAGCATAATTTTTTTCATTAAAACATAGTAATTCTGTTAGATGAATCAAAGATGTCAATACAATCACGATCTTACAATAAAGATGAAGATTTCAATTCTATCATGAAATTTCTAGCAAACCTATATAAAAGAACTAAATCTTATGAAAACTGGTTTCCAGATCGTTTTGAAAATAGCAGTGACACACGAGAAGATGGAGTTAAAATCTGGGAAAGAATTGAGGATACAATAACTCCATTAAAAAAGAAAATAGTTGCTTTAACTACTCGTGATTCTCCGAAGGATTATTTCCTTCATGTCGATCCCGACTATCGGTATTTAGAACGAGAAATGATAGAATGGATGGAAAATCATTTTAGAAAAGTAAAGAAAAAACAAGGGAAAAAAGAAAAACTGAGCATCAACATTTTGGAAGGGAATATTCAACGTGAAGCCTTGCTTACTGAATTAGATTATAAATGTGAGCAAATTTATGGATATTATAGAATCCGTAAAGGTGATTCACCCATCCCTGATCATTCGTGTCCTGAAAACTTCGAAATTAGAACAATTAAGCATTCTGATTATGATCAGCTTGCGCTACTCATTAGAAGAGTATTTGGCCATGGGGAGTGGTTTACAGCTGAAATATTAGAATGGATTGCTCAGTGTTCGTTCTATCGAAAGGAGTTAGATTTAGTTGCTGTAACTCCTGATGGAACCATTGCTTCTTTTTGTACCTTTCGATTGGATCCAAATAGTAAAATCATTAACTTAGAACCTATGGGAACTAATCCTGATTATAGAAAACTTGGATTAGGAAAAGCACTAATAACAGAAGGAATCAAACGGTCAATGAAATATAACCCACCATTTTTCTATATTGATGGCGCTGCAAATAATCCTGCGGCAAACCGCTTATATGATGTGACTGGATTTTCTGAAAAATATGCCATTAATTCATGGGTAAAAGAGATTTGATTAGATCCTGTTTCGTTTTGGGTGGAAAAGAATATTTAGTCAAGAATTAACTATTAACCTCGTTTCAGAAAATCCAATGACTCTATAATCGTTGGATTTCCACGTCCATCAAATAGAAGAGTGATTGGAGTAATACTTGTAACTTTTTTCTCTAGAACAGCGAAAGCATCGGTATTTTGGGGAATATCAAGTGTTTCTCCCCAGATCCAATAATAAGGAACTCCTCGAGGATCCTCACGGCGGATTGTGTAATCTCGATACTTTGTCATTGCCATTGGACAGATTTCAATTGGAGTATTGCTAGAAATGGTGTCAGGGAAGTTAACATTAAGAAAACCCACCCCTTCAGGGAGGCCATGAGATAAGACTTTCTCTATAATTTCGCAAGCAGTTTCTGCAGCAATTTTCATACCTGGAGGATCAGCGAAGTCGTCAAAAAAGAGATGTTCGTCTACATCCATAGAAAACGCAATAGCTGGAAAACCGAGAAGTGCTGCTTCAAATGATACGGCACATGTCCCTGATGTTAGAATAGAATGAACACTAGTGTTTTCTCCAGCATTAATCCCTGAAACAATTAAATCGAATGGTGGTTTTTCACCATTAGCTCGTTGATAGACTCCATGAATCACAGCATCCGCTGGGGTTCCAGTAGTTCGCCAACCAACTTTACCATCAAGATACGACAGAGGAACCTCCTGCATTCGAACAGGCCGATCAAAAGTAATTGCTTTCCCTTCTGCAGAGCGTTGAGAACGAGGAGCAATGATAGTAACATCCCATTCACGCTCATGCATTGCACTCGCGAAAGAACGAATTCCAGTAGAGTAAATGCCATCATCATTAGATAAAAGTATGTCAGGGGTCATTATTTATCGCCATATGGCTAGTTATTCCCACGAGATCAATTTCCTTGTTACATAATAATATTATTGATAAGATAAAATCATTTCTTACAAAAGAGTAAATTTTCACCTTTATGTAGTGAAAGAAGAAAAAAGAAAAGATATATAGTGATTTAACTTGTCACAAGTTTACGAATCCCATTTTCCTCTAGATCTGAGCTTTTGAGTAATCTCATCACCCTGCTTTTTCAATACCATATAATCAGTCTTACCAACCCGAGTAAGAGGAATTTCTCCTGTTTTCAATATTTCAAAATGACTTGGCCTCTTGTACGCTGCAATATTCTTCACAGATTCTTCTAGGTCTGTTGTTGAGAGTTCCTGCCCCTCTATTTTTTCAACAAAAGCCATGATCCCTTCAGTAAAGACCTCATGTGGAATTCCAACGCACGCTACTGTGCCTACTTTGCCCTTAAAAGATTGTTCGATAAAATCTTCGACTTCAGTCGGAAACACGTTATATCCTTTTGGTTTAATTATGAACTTGGCCCGTCCAGCGAACTGAAGCCCTTTCTCTCCATAAGAACCTAAATCACCAGAATAACAATAACCATCTGTTGAAATGGTCTTCCTTGTGTTTTCTTCATCACCTAAATATCCAAGAAATACTTGGGGACCAGAGAAACAGATTTCTCCAACTTCACCTGGATTTTTTTCATCACCTGCAGAACCATCTGGTTTCATGGGATCTCTAATTGAAATGGGACTGATAGGCATATCATAACCAATGCTAGCTAGGATATCATCCACTGTACCACCATGAGGAGTATAGGTAAGAAATCCAGCACCTTCAGTTAATCCAAAACCAGACCCAAATTCAGGAGCCATCGTCGATAACTTCTCAAGGAAAGGGCGAGTTACTGCTTGACCCCCATAAATAGCAAATCGTAGAGATGATAGATCAAATTCATTGTAATTCGATAATCGCCACTGCATGGCGAACAGAGCGGGGATCTGACCTAGTACGGTTACTCTGTATTTTTGAATCGCATCCAATGTTTTTTCTGCATCAAAAATATGGAGGATCACAGAGATTCCTCCTCCATAGATAGTCGTTGCTAATTGTTCAGTGGTACATCCTACATGACTTGGGGGGAGATTGACACACATTCTATCACCCTCATCCATTCCAAAACCGACAGCAAGGCCAATGTTTTGTACCAAGATACTTTCATGGGAAAGTAGTGCAGGTTTCGGAAAACCAGTGGAACCTGTTGTAAAGATAATCAAACATGGATCAAGTTTACCCACTTGCTTTTGAGCTTTTCTCACCCTCCCTGTGATCAGCGCTTTGATATAAGTTCCTTTAATACCTTTAATAAATTCAGATATCCCAATAGCTCCCTCCATGATAAGGTCTTCCTCTTTTTGGAACTGTACCCAGTACTGGCAGACATCTTCGTGATCCTTCATCACTTCAGCAATCATTGGACGAAAATCTGCGCGTTCCGTCTTTCCTAAGAAGAAGTACACCTTGGGTTTAATTTTTTCAAAGTTTCGACTAATTTCTTGAGCTTTTAACCTTAAATCTAGAGGGGCAATGATGACTCCAATCCGATAACAAGCGTACATTAAGTAGACATGCTCTTTCAGCAGTGGAAGTGATGTAGCGAGAATATCTCCTTTTTTTAATCCAATGGAGAGTAGTTTTGCAGCAAACGCCTTTGATTTAGTGGCAAAATCTTTCCAAGTGACCTCCTCCCCAGTGTCATATTCGATTAGTGCAATTTCGGAGCCCTTTTCTTTTGCGTAAAGATCCACGTAATCAAACATTCGTGGAAGTAGTTCTTCAGATCTTTTCTTACATTCTTCATCCATAGCTGCGTCTTTCATTTAACATACCTCATCTTGTAGCTATTTACCTTCTATTCTTTCATTTATTTTGTTTAATTTTTGATACCCTCAAATCAGGAAACTAACTATTTTGTCGTTTCATCCCACAATGGGAACAGGATGAATCCCCGTCATCATAAAAAGTATGGCATTGAGGACACTTCAGTCTTTCTTTGGAACCAGCTTTATAAATCCAAATAGGAAAATAAATTAACGCAATGATTGCTCCAAGTACACTTAGATTTTGTATTCCCCGAAAAAGACCTTCTATCCCAGGAAATAATCCTGAAATGGCTGTTAGTACTAATGGGACAAGAAAAAATAAGACTAAGATTACTACAAATCTGAGTAAGAGGTCTTTTACAAATTTTAATGATCGAAATCGGATTGTCTCCAGGAGCTCAGTCTGTTCATAAGGGATAGTTCTTTCCTCTTTCAATGTAAGATCTAAAATATCCTTTTTCAATAATTTTGCTAGGAATCCAATTGTTTTTGTTACTGGATTCAGGCCCCCTAAATGTAACAAAACGTTACTTCCCTGTGAATCGTTAAAACCACACTTCATGTAATAACCTCGAACTAATCCTCCTCTTTGTCCTCGGGAGTGAATTATCACTCGATCAATAAAGAGTTCATCAATCAACGCGAGATTGTACTCAAATTCTTTTCCAGAGAATTGATCATAAACACCCCCTAATCCAAATTTTCGCGTCATTTTATCATTTAGAAGATCGATTATCAACTGATCACCTTTTTGTTCCATTTTCATGGCAAAATAAATGACAATTATCCCCATAATCGTAAATATTACGCCTGTGAGTCCTGGAACAGGATGTGATGGGTTTTCCAGCAAAACATATATCAAAACAACTAATCCTATTAATGTGAATTGTAATCCAAATACTCCGATAAGGAATATGGTGCCTTTGATTGTAGGATAGTCTATTGTTATTATGGGATGCTTCACTGTGATCTTCATTTTGATTGGTTCCCATAGAGTAATAGTTAATGTAGCAATCTCAATTTAATTTGCCTTTTTAACATTTGAACGAAATTATAGGTTCCATCATCTAGATGGTTGAGGTCTAGGTCTAATCTTTCTGTTATCTTAGTAAACTCCTGAGATAACTGTGGGAAGAGTTTTGACTCCGAGAGAGGACCTCCCCAGCGAATATTAGTATAATCGAGCAAAATTTGAGATCCATCATTAAAAACAAGGAGAAATTCCACGACATTTCCAGGAAGCAATAACGGGCCACCTCTTCGATGAGAATACATCATTCTTGGATTCCCAGGGTAATAACCGTATCTCATTGAAAGACTAAAAATATCATTAAAAAGCCGGTTTGTTGTTCTTAGAGACAGAAACCAGAGAATTTTCGTTTGAATACATATTTCCCTTTCTTCCCAATAGAATGTAATTCTTTTAGAATATGAAATAGCTAGGATTCCGAGGAAAATACATATAAATCCCCATTCGATACGTATATCAATCACATCACCAGACGGAATATCAGGCTGGGCTGTAAGATAATCTGCGATTATGATAAGGATTCCCAATACGATAAGAACAAACCTAATAAGCAATAACTTCCATCGAATTTCCGTGGTATTATTTTCTAGCTCTGTGATGAAGGAGTTGAAATTTCGGGGCATTAATTTCTCTCCATTTCGTCCCTATGGTTACCTTCATTTTTTATCAATTTTATCCACCAGCTCTTTTGCGAGAAGAGCATAATCCAAGACTTCTTCTTCTTTACGATAGAGTCTCCTATGGATCATCCGCTCAATTAAATCTTCGAACTGTGTTAACTCGATTATTTCGTTTATAACCGGTTTCTGCATTACAACCTCCTCCCACTTACTAATTTGATTTATCAGAGAGTCATACTCACTTGTGATCTGTGATGCTAATTTTCGAAGACTTTTCTCTTTAGCAATGGTTATTGCTTGGTTTAAAAGACGTTGTGATCGTTCTAAGTCAAGTTCTAGCAGAGCTAACTTGGATTCGAGCCAATAAATCTGGGCAAGCCAATGATAAGAGTATCTTTTTTCTACGAATTCCCGAAATTGCTCTAGGACATCTTCGACTTCATCTAATATTTCCTCTTTTCCAGTAGCTTTTAGTTCCAGGAGAAGTGACTCGCAGAGATATAACATTGAAAACCCAGTGAACTCAATATTTAGAATCTCTTCTTGGGTAATTTCTTTGAATAATTGTTGAGCTTCAGCCAAATTTATTATTCTACCACTTGATTTCAATGTTATAGCTTTTCCTAATCTATAGATTTGACTGATCAGTTTATTTTCTTCTTTAGAATTAATTTGATGTAATTCCTCTAAGTAAAAACGTGCTTGCTCACTGTCTCCTTCATGTACCTGAATTAGAGTGAAGAGTATTCTACTTGTGTTTATATCATTTCCAATATCCATGAAAAGGTCTAGACTTTTTTTATAATATCTTATAGATTTATCTGTATCTCCTTGATACTGATAGATACCTCCAATATTCCCTAAGCTAGTTGCTATTTCTTGTTTGTCTTCTAATTCTTCAGCGATTACTAAGCTTTTTTTATAATATTTAGAGGCTTCATCCAATTCACCCTTGATTTGGAAAATTACTCCGATATTGTTATAAAAAGTCGCCAGTTCACTTCTAATTTTTAACTCTTTATAAATTCGCAATCCTTTTTCAAAAAACTCTAAAGCTGGATCCAAATTCCCTTTATTACGATGGATCAAACCAATATTCAATAATGAAAGAGCCTGACGTATCTTATCCCCTTCTTTTTCACTTAAGAAAAAACTTTTTTGAAAATACTCTAAAGATTGATCCAATTCACCCTTTAACCAGTAAATCATCCCAATATTATTTGTTAATTTAATAATTTGAGATCGATTTTCGAGTTCTTCAAATATCCCTAGACTTTTCTTCAAAAATCCTAGTGCAGAATCATTTTCACTTCGAGAAGCATGAACAATCCCTAGGAGATTTAGAATATCAGCTTTCTCATATTGGTTTCCACACTCTTGAATAATAAAGAAAGATTCTTGGAGGTAACCTAAAGCAAGATCCAGTTCCCCTTTCCTCCGATAGGTTTTTCCTCTAAGAAATTTTAACTTAGAATCTCTTTTCATATACTCTGGTTGAGATTTAACCTTAACAGGTATCAATACATTTTCAGCAGTCTTGATAACTTCAAGACACGTATTTAGTTCACCTAACTCGAAATATGCTGAAGCTTTTGCAACAAAAGCATCAAATAGAATTAATAATTCACCAATTTGTTGACTTTCCTCAACAATCTGATCCGCAAGATTTAGCCCCCCTCTTGCATCACCTATCTGAGTAAAGATTAGACTTTTTAGAATCTTTCCTCTTAACTTAACTAAATTATTCTCTTTCTTATTCTCTAAATCTATTATCTTCTTCAGGGCCTCATTGAGATTACCTTTGTAAAACAGAAATTCTACCTGCTTAAGATCAGGATCTTCTAATTGTGATTCATTCGAATTTTTTTTGCTAGAGGATGAATTAGAAGGTTTAAGACCTGACAAAATTTTCATTCTCCTGGGTTTATAAGGATCCCAAATTTCAGATTTTTAAATTTAATTAGGAGTCAAAAAATCTGGTTATAAATAATTTCTGAAAGAAACAGAAATTCTTTGAATAGTGACCAGTAAAACAGGACATTAATGGTAAAATAAAAAGAGAGAATGATTATTTAAGAGATTTGTCCCTCAACCGACGCTTGATTATGATTGTAAAAGAGATTGTTAAAAGAAACAGCAGCCAGCTAGGCGCTGGAGTTCCCGAATCCGTGGTTGAGCTGGATAGTTCAGTGGATGATTCAGTTGTCTTGGTTTCCACTGGACGTTTACCATTTTCAATAGTGAACTTTGAATTAGATATGTCTTCGACTTGTAAATCTTCTGAACAGATAGCAACAACTTTTATTAGGTAATTGGGACCATCATTAACAGTGGTAGTATCCCAACTGTAATTTAGATTTGAAATCCCTGATTCTAATAGATTCCAAGTTTCTCCATTATTTGCACTGTAATAAACACTATAACTTATCATATGGCCCCAATAATCAGTTGCTTGTGCCCATTCAACTGTGATGATTTCATTGATTGTTTCTCCACCATTAGGATATACTACTCTTGGTCGAGAAATTAAATGCATATCCAAGGTCCCAGGATTGTGGGGGAATGTAAAAGGAAAACGATCAGTACTGCCTGCGTCACCATCGATTTTGTATGGATCATCGACAACTCCATCCTCTCCCTCATCGGGAGACGTCCATTTATCCCAGTAGTTATACCTAAATGCACTACCATCACCTTCATCAAAAGCTTGAGAAGTGCCATCAAGATTATTGGCTACAAAATCATTCCAATATACTTGAATAGATGAACCAGAAGAGATGTAAATTCCATACAATCCATTATGAACCATGATATTATCATATATAGAAGTTTCATCGGAATCAATCAAGATAATACCATGATGGTCGTTATCATGAATATTATTACGTGAAATTGTATTATAATCTGAGGGATCCATGAAAATGCCATTTCCTCCACCAATTTGCTGTATAGAATAAGAAATGTCAGAAATACCTCGGGGGGATCCTCCACCATTATTTCCATTCCCGTAAATATCATTGTCCTCAATGACATTATTACTGGAATTCTCCATTCTAATACCATTATCAATATTGTTGAAGATCCTATTACCTATTATACTGTTATAATTAGATGGATCCATGAAGACACCATTGCCCCCACCAATTTGCTGAATTGAATAAGAAAGGTCAGAAATACCTCGGGGAGATCCTCCACCATTATTTCCATTCCCGTAAATATCATTGTCCTCAATGAGATTATTGCTGCAATTCACCATGGCAACTCCGTCTCCTGTATTATTAAAGATCCTATTTTCAGTAATGTTGTTATAATTCGATGGATCCATGAAAACACCATTCCCCCCACCTATTTGTTGAATCTTTAGCGAAAGGTCAGAAATGCTTACAGGTGAACATCCAGTAACATTCCCATTGCAATAAATATCATTATCATCAATCACATTGAAGCTTGCATTAACTAATGCAATACCATTATCAGCGTTCTGGAAAACTGTATTATTGAATATAACATTTTTATCAGCTTCCCATAACTCACCCGCCCAGTAAATACTATGGATCCAGATTCCATTTTTCGAATTTTTATAGATAGTATTCATTTCAACTGTATTATTTCCAGAGGAGGGAAGATAAATTCCCTGCCATGAATTTTCGAAAATAGAGTTGTTAAGAAAGGTATTAAACGTGGATAACCACAATTCTATGCCATGTGTCTGATGATGATTAATGTTATTGCTAGATATTGTATTATTATGAACGCGATCTAATTTAATGCCTTCCGCATTATATTCAATATCATTTTTCATTATTGTATTATTATTACATGCAATGAATAATAAAACACCTCTATCACCGTTGTAGTACAAATTATTACCTGTTATATTGTTAAAAGAAGAATACCTTGCGAAAATCCCACTATAAGTGTTATTATAAGCATGGTTATCAATCACAGTAGTCATATCACTTGAATCCAAATAAACACCCATTTCAGAGTTTAAGTAAGCATAATTTCCAACTAATTGATTATCAGTGGAGTTCAAGAGTCTAATGCCAGATAAGGTGTTATAGTAAGCATCATTCCCAGTAATTGTATTTTCCTCTGAGACTTGAAGTCCAATACCATCCCAACTGTTACTATAGACTTCATTTAATATTATTTTACTATTATTGGACATAAACAAATAAATACCACTGTATGTATTATAATAAGCAGTATTATTAGTGTATGTATTATTGATTGAATATTGGCTATATATTCCACTAGTCGTGCTATTGTAGACAACATTAACTAACACACTATTATTATTGGAGGAATGTAACCTAATTCCGTTATTACTAAAAGAAAGGACATTTTCTGTAATGGTATTGTTATAAGAACTTTCTAAATTAACAGCGCCAACGCAATTAGAAACAGAATTATTATAAATTATTCCATGCGTAACATTCTTCAAATAAATTCCATCATAATTGTTGGATACACCGTTTAACAAATTAGTATCGATTTTAAAGAATGCAGTGGTATTTTCTATGTGTATAAGGTTAGAACTAGAATTTGTGATCTGATATCCCTCTATCAGGTAAGGTGTGCTAAATGTTCCATCACCAGTAAAGTTATAGCCTATTGGACCAAAATCCGCATTATCATCGATATAAAATGGATCATGTACCTCATAAGCCATTACACTGGAACTTGAGGATATTTTAGGGGTGAGACATGGTACTTTTGGTAGTGTGATATGTCGTTTTTTTCTTTCCTGATAAAAATCACCCCATTTTTGAATATGTTCCTCTTCTTGAATTTGGGTGTCTTGTTGGGGTTCTTGAAGAAGAGGTACATCTGAATTATCATTAATCTGCTGACGTTCGAGTATACATTGACCACTCAGACTATTTCCACATAAAATAATGGTTAGTAAAAGGATAGTTGAAAGCAAACCATTTCTCATTTTCATATATTTCATCTTCCACATAGATCAATCATGCTTTTTGGATAGTTAGAATTAGGATTTTTTGCTATAGGAATCGGTTATTTTTAAGCTTTGCTAATTACAGGATCTTCCAGGTTTCAAGGATATCCATAATACTCCTGGAAAGTTGTAAATATTTCTTCATAAGGAAGATCGGCATACATCCCTCTATCACTGATATATTCTACAAATTTGTTTCCCACGTTATCAACCGGTTTAAACGTCGCGTCATTCACTCCATCAAAAGTACAAACTGGGAAATTATGTCGTTCACAAAGGGGTGTTTGGAACGATGGAGTAAGCTTAATCCATTTCCCGAGGTATACTTCAGCATATCCATGAAAAACCATGACGTTGGTTTGAAGAATCTCAAGGATATGTGGTGGAATCCTATGATTGATGATATCTGCAAAGTGAAGCCGTGCTGGGATCTTATTTGCTCTATATAGTGCAACTAATGCAACTGATTTTGGGATACAAAACCCAATCTTTTTCTGAATTGTTGTACTACCTTTCATATCATCTGGGGTTTTATACCGGGTAACATCAATTGTGTATTTGATTTCATCACGAACATAATTGAACGTCGCTATTGCTAAGTCAATCTTCTCATTATGTTCTGTGTGGAGTTCGTGGGCGAGATTTACTACAATGTCTGATTCTGAGTCAATAAAAAATGTTGGTCTAAGGTATTCATTAGAAACCATTATTAAAACCTGCCATAATTAAGAGATTCGCTTTACTTTATCTTTGGAATAAGAGGAAGGTGTCGTTGGATTTTAGACACCTGATAAAAGTGGTTTACTCTCTCAATCTTCTCAGAGGGTAATCCGAGGTCTTCAGCTATTTTCTCCTGTTGCCAGATTGCAATTAACCGAACTAAGACTCTATCAACATCATCAGATTCGAGTTCAAAGAAGTATTGATACTTATTTTGAATCCCAGGCATTATATCAGTATATGCAAGGTCTCGAACTTCTTTGGGGACATCTAGATATTCAGCTAATTGTAAGACTTGTGTTCGATAGAGGTCTCCAAGTGGCATGATATCTGAGGCGTGGCCATATCCGAATGAAGTGAAAAGCCCCGTAAGCCATTCAGTTTTGTTTGTTTTACTCACCAGCAATAAATTCTCCCTTTCAGCTATTAAAAAAGCAAGAAGGATTTTCAGACGTTTCCTCACCTTACTTTGAGCGATAATATGTTGAAAGAATTTTTCTCGGTCTGATGTAGATTTACCAACCAGAGTGTATGTCTTCTCTTCTATAATTTTTCTCACAAGATCAGTTCGTAGTAATAAATGATTAATATTGTGTTGTCGTGAAATGGGAATAGTACTTTCGATCTCTGGTATCAATCCTTCAATTAGATCAAATTGTTTCGAAATTTTACTAATATTAAAGCCAATTATATGTTCAGATGGGATATATAACTCTCTTGTTGCAATAGAAGCAATTTCTTTTCGTCGGGATTCTACAACATCACTAATAATAATTAATTTGACTGATTCCACTCCAACTGCTTCTATTGCTAACTTGGCAGTTGTGAATGAGTCCAGTTGACCACTGAACACTATTAATAACCCATTTGTCTCTCTCTCATTAATTGCTTCTTTTATTTTTGAGACAATAATTCCTTTAACTTCTACAGAATTAATTTCTAAGTCGGTACTTACCAAGATTCATCACGTTTTATATAATAAGGGGTGAATGACCTTTTACACGCTATTTATTGTTTATATAGGCGTTTGTAATATTCAATTGGAGGTTTCGCACCTTCTGGTAATGGGCTCTCAAAAGGAGTCTTTTTGATCTTTTCTTCAAATTCTTTTCGCGCTTTCTCTACTAATTCCGGATTCTGAAGTAAATCAATAACAGCAAGCCCAAGGATTTTTGCAGCATTGATCATACCTTTATGTCCAATACTCATTCCATTCTGAGCTACAGCCTGCCAAGAATGACCAGGAGTTCCAATAGCACTACATACTGTTGCAAATTGGGCTAAGGGTGTTATCCAACTCACATCTCCTACATCAGTTGAACCACCAAGAGTGATTCCCCGACCAAAGATGGGACTTACTATATCACAAAATTCCTTGCCCCTTAGCTGTTCAAAAAATGATCTGGCATCTTGTGGTAGACCTGCTAGATAATTCTCAAAATAATTTTCAGGGAAAGTTTTCTTGATTTGACGAGCAAACTCGTACTCTTCTTCTGTGAATTTTGAAGAACCGACTACCTTCATTTTTTCATGTAACAAATCTTCTAAAGTTTCATTTGGTAATAAATTTGCTGAACCACCTAGAAGAAAAACTGTGAATTCTGTTTCAGTCATAAGAGCTGCACCCTCGGCAACCTTAAGTACCCTTGGATAGAGCGCTTTGACATCTTTAAGGCTAGGAGCTCTAACATAATACCAAACTTCAGCTTCATCTGGAACAATATTTGGAGCCTGACCCCCTTTCGTAATTACATAATGAATACGAGCATCAGGGATCATATGTTCTCGGAGATAATTGCATCCAACATTCATGAGTTCAACAGCGTCAAGTGCTGACCGACCATTAAAAGGATCCCCTGCAGCATGAGCTGTTTGCCCTTTAAAACGAAAAACAACGTTATACATTGCTTGGAAATTATTAGCAATGACAAAATTTACATCCCATGGATGCCAAGTCAGCGAAATATCAACATCATCGAAAACTCCAGCATTTATCATCCATCCTTTCCCATCAGCATTCTCCTCTGCTGGAGTACCATAAAATCGAATAGTTCCCTGTACTTCGCCTGATTCTATTGCTTCTTTAACAGCTAAACAAGCAGCTAAACAAGCTGCACCAAAAAGGTTGTGTCCACACCCATGTCCAGGTGCACCTTCTTTAAGAGGTTTTTTGATTGGTTCAGTAACTTGACTAAGTCCTGGTAACGCATCATATTCCCCTAATATTGCAATTATGGGATCCTCTGTTCCATAACTAGCTACGAACGCTGTGGGCATATCTGCCACACCCATCTCAATGCTAAATTCAGCTTCTTCAAGAGTGTCTGCTAATAATTTTGAGCTCTTTTCTTCAAACAATCCTAATTCAGCATAGTTCCAAATTTCATCACTAATCTTGATAAATTTTGCTTGGTTCTTTTCTAACCATTCTAGTACCTTTCCTGACAAAATTAACCACCTAGATTTATCATTTTTATTCAAGTACTTTTAAATCACAATTCCGTTAATTGTTCAAAAAAATATTTAGGTGAAACAATGATGAAAGAAAGTGGACTTGATCCTAATATCGTTGATAAAATTTACGAGGGAATAACAGAGACCGTTAATCCAGAGAGAACAAGGGCTTATGCCAAAGCAACAAATGAGATAAACCCACGATATTATGAATCTGATGAAACAAAGTTAGCTATTCCCCCCCTTTTTCCAGTAACCATGTTTATTGATCCAATGATACAGATTGTTACGGATGACACACTCAACCTTGATATTCTCCGAATGGTTCATGGTGAACAGGAAATTCTTTACCACCGATCATTGAGACCAAGGGAAAAGATCAAGACAAAAGTTGAATTAGATTCTATCGATATCAAAGATGCAGGAGATATTTTATGTGCAAAAATGACAGGTTATGCAGGAGAGGATCTGGTTTTTGAAATGCGAGCTGGTTTGTTTTTTAAAAAAGCTAAGAGAGAAACTAAAGCATCTAAACCGAAAATTAAAGAAGATCCAAGCGAACGGTTGATACTAGTAAAACAACAAATGAAAGTCACTTCTGATCAATCTGTCCGTTACGCTGCTGCATCTGGCGATGATAATCCTATTCACGTTGACAAAGATATTGCTATGGCTGCTGGACTACCTGATATCATCCTTCACGGATTATGCACTTTGGCTTTCGCTACCCAGGCTATTGTGGATACTCTAGCAAATGGTGATCCAACAAAGATCAAAAGAATAAAAGGAAGATTCTCAAAGCCAGTTTTTATGAATGACACTCTTACCACAGAAGGTTGGGTATTAGAAGAAAGCGAAACAAGGAAAATAATTGGTTTTGAAACTAAAAATGAAGCTGGAGAAGTTGTCCTGAAACAAGGATCCATAGAACTTTTAAACTAAGATAAATCGTTGATAATGGCTGGTATCATATTAGTTCTTATTGTTTCTCCCACATTTCGACTAGACGTCGAGATTCAACAGCATATTGCATAACTTCTTCATCTGAACTGTCCAATTTTTTCTGGATCATCCGCTCAACCATTTCTTCGATTTGGGTTAATTCAATAATTTCACTTACAGAGGGTTTTTGCTCTAGAACATTCTCCCATTTCTTGAATTGAATTAATAGAATGTCACGTTCGCTTAATATTTTGTTTAGAAGTTTTTTAAATCCTTTCTCATTAGCAATTATTTCTGCTTGAGTCAATAATTCCTGAGACCGTTTTATATCAAACTCTAATAAAGCAATTTTAGAATGCAACCAATAAGTTTTCGCAAGCCAAATGTAAGAGTTTTGTCCTTCCGCAACATTTTGTAATCGAGATAATACTTCTTTCAATTCCATTAGTATTTCTTCATTTCCAGTAGCTCGTAATTCTTGTAAAAGAAGCTCACAGAGGTTTAAATTTGCAGTGACATTATGTTCAAGACTGATTATCTCTTCGTGAGCAACTTCTTCAAATAATTTTTGAGCCTCAGCTATATTGACGACTCTGTCACTTTCTTTCAACACCATTGCCTTTGTCAAACGAAATTTTTGACTAATGTGCTTGTTTTCCTCTTTGCTGTCAATCTCCTGCAATTTTTGTAGGTATGATTGTGCATGCTCAGTTGATCCTTGATCAATAGCAATTGATACTAGATTAGATAGTGTCAAAGACGTAAAGATATCGTTGCTAATTTCTTCATTTAAGATCAAGCTTTTTTTGTAATAGTCAGAAGCAGTATCAAAAAAGCCTTTAATATGATAAATTTCGCCAATATTATTGAAACAAAGAGCTAATTCCTGTTTCTTTCCTTGTTCTTCATGTAAAACTAGACTTTTCTGATAGAATTCTAAAGCTTGATCCAACTCACCCTTAAATTGATATAGAATACCCATATTATTAAGACACAATGCACATAAGCCCTTATTTTCTATTTTTTCACTTAAAGCTAAACTTTTCTGGTAGAAATCTAGAGCATCACTAAGATCTCCCATATTCCAGTAAATAAGACCAATATTCAATGATATATGTGCAATGTATTGATTATTTTCAAGATCTTTGCTTATAGTCAAAGATACCTTAAAATTATCCAAAGCCTGATCAAGTTCTCCTTTTTGCCAATAAATCATCCCAATATTATTAAGCGATTTAACAATAGAAGATTTTATACCCAGTTCTTCAAACATTTTAAGACTATACTGAAGATAATTTAATGCCTGATCGAGTTCTCCCTTGGAAGAATGAATGATACCTAAAATATTGTGGTAATCTGCAATTTCATACAGATTTTTTGTGTTTTGTTTAATAGACAAAGAATCATGCAGAAACTTAAGTGCTAAATCGAGATTACCCTTTTTCCTATGAATTTTCCCTTTCACATATTTTAAAGCTGCTTTTCTATCAATAATTTCTTTTTTTTCTTCTGTCTCTAAAGTTCTTAATAGTTTTTCACCACTATTAATCAAATCTAAGCTTTCAGAAAATTCATCAATCCTAAATTTAGCGGAAGCCAGGGAAATGATGGCATCAATCTCTAATATGGGATTGTCCAACCGCTGACACTCTTGATATGCTTGGTCTACGAGTTCTAGACTTTTATCATAATTTCCAGTCTGATCATAGATTAGACTTCTAAGAATTTGAACCTGTATTCTCTCAACTTTGGATAATTCAACATGAATTCCAATAGTTTTAACTTCTTGCAGAGCCTCATCGAGTTTATCCATAAAAATAAGCTGTTTAGCTCGTTTTAAAAAGGAAACATAATCTTTGTTTTTGGTTTGCATTTGATTGCTTTCGAGGAGTTGTGATATGAAACGAATAGGCAAGAGTTAAAACCTGTAATTCCAGATTCATTTGTGACAATTGCTACTTGTTCTGCCTTTTAACTGATAAAAAATGAAAAAATACTTACATTTTTTATCTTTTAGGAATGCGTTTTAACCTACGAAGGAACAGTATTGTTATTATTGAGAACAATAAAACAATAATTGTCCATCCTGGCGCAGTTCCTGGTTCAGTTGTTGTTTCAGTAGTAGTAGTTGTTGTAACCGAGGGTATGGTAGTGGAAAAAGTAGTTGTAGTAGTAATAATAATGCAATAGGTTGTTGGTAGAGTAGGTGTAAATGGAGTAGCTTTGGGGTGTTCATCCTTATTACCTGCAGTACCATTTATACTATATGCATTATCTGCGATACCCTCAACAATTGTGCTGGTATTATTGTGGTCATTCCAGTAGTTAAAATCAAATAAATTGAATGAACCTTTATCATATGCTTGAGAGAAATCCTTATCTTCAGGATGAGGACCATTAAACAGGAAGTTATTTTGTTTGATCTGATTATTTTCAGAATTTGAACTAATATTTACACCAGATAGAGTGTTATTATAAATATCATTGTTATTTATTGTATTATAATTGGAAGGATCGAGATAAACACCGTTACCTCCAGGATTCAACCCATTATGGTGGATTAAATTGTTTGAAATAACGTTGAAACTGGAGTCATGCAAGTAAACACCATCTTCATGATTATAAAAGACATTATTATCAACAAATGTGTTATATTCGGACTCATTAACGAAGATGCCACTTTCATCATTATCGAATATGGTGTTATTCAGTACTAAGTTATAATTTGAAGGATCGAGATAAACACCATTCCCTCCAGGATTAACACCATTAGTATGGATTATATTCTCAAACAAGAGGCTATTAGTGGAGTTATACAGAGCTACCCCATCTTGATGGTTATTAAACACATTATTGTTAGAAATTGTGTTATATTCAGAATTATTAAGAACAATACCATTCTTACTGTTATTGAATATAGTATTGTTGAAAATTATGTTATGATTAGAAGGATCAAGATAAACACCATTCCCTCCAGGATTAACACCATTATTATGGATTATATTCTCAAACAAGAGGCTATTATTAGAGTTATATAGAGCTACCCCATCTTCATGGTTATTAAACACAGAATTGCCAGAGATCACGATATGTTCGGAGTCGCTAACAGAAATACCAAATTTACTATTTTTTATGGTATTATTTGAGATAGTTCCATTAACCACATTCGAAAGGACAATACCATCGTTGCTTCCATTTATGCCATCTAATAGATTGTCTGAAATAATAAAATAATCAGTAGTATCTTGAATATATATTAATGTGTTTGTAGCATTTGTTATATCAAAGTCCATTATCTTCCATGGACTAGATTTAGAACCATCACCAGTAAAATTATAGCCTGATGGGCCAAAATCTCCATTCTCATCAATGTAAAACGGATCATGTGACGTATATGCCATCGTACCAGAGCTTGAGGATATTTTTTGCTTATATTCAAGTTCTAATGGAACAAAAATTGTTTTAGTAATAATTATTGCAGATAAAATAAAAACTAATAAAATCAATTTTTTGATATGTTTCATACGTTTAAACTCCTTTAATTTCTTAATTCACAAAAGAGAATCGTTTATACCATTATTCAGATCATTCATCAATGAAATAATGATAAGAATTGTATTAAAGACTCTCCTCTCTACTTTTTTATGAGAACTATTCCAAATAAATCAATATATGATGTAATTACAAATTAAATATGAATAAAGGCCCTAAATTTAAACCTTCTGGAAGTGGAGAAATCACACTGGAGATATAAACTTTCCATATCCCTGTTCCACATGAAATTCTCAAACCAAAAATGAAGCTGAAGAAGCCGTACTGAAACTTGGATATATGGAACTCTTAAAGTAAGATAAATAGTTGATAATGCCTGGAATCACATTTTTAAAATTAAATGGGTGTGATAAATTCTCCATATCCTTTTTTCACATGAAAATCTCCAGTATCATTATCATAAACAATATTCCCCCTCACAAGGGTTTTCTCAATCACCCCTTTTAATTTCATTCCATCAAATACTGTTATTTTAGGTTTGGTGAACAAATTTTCACTTTTGAGTTTATACTCCTTTTGCATGTCAATAATAACAAGATCAGCATCTGCACCCAACGCAATAGTCCCTTTACGGGGATATAAACCAAATCTTTTTGCAGGAGTTGTCGATGTAGATTCAATAAGTCTTTCTAGTGTTGTTTTTTTTCTATTGACTGCATCTAGCATTAGAGGGAGAATTGTTTCTAAACCAGTCGTTCCCGACCCAACTTCGAAAAAATTGTCACTTTTTTGACTTAAATCCTTCTCATCGTCAGAGTACGGAGAGTGATCCGAAGCAATCATATCTATGGTTCCATCATTTAATGCCTCCCATGCAGCGACAACATGAGATCTTGATCGTAATGGTGGATCGACCTTGGCCCATGATCCTATTTTTTCACCATCTTCAGAAGTGAGGAATAGATGATGTGGCGTTATTTCACACGTTACATCCCAACCCTTCTGTTTTGCAGTTCGAATGTAATTAAATACATTTTTTGAACTGATATGGACGAGATTGAGCTTCACATTAGCATGATGTGCCAGTAAGATGGCCCTCATACAGGCTTCATCTTCCGAAATGGCTGGTCTAGACGCCGTGTGCGCTTGAAAGTCTTTTTTTCCCATAGAAACAAACTTCGCGATTTCATTAGATATTATAGCATCGTTTTCTGCATGAATGCTACTAACAAGTCCAGTCTTAGCTATCTCAGAAAAAATTTGAATCAAGAAATAATCATCTTTGGCAGCTAGATCCTTTAATTCAGCTTCTTCTTCCGAGGGATTGATCATGAATGTTTTAAAAGCAATTGCTCCTCTCCTAGCTGATTCAGGGATAGTGTCAATACTCGAATAACCAGCTGACCCAATAATCCCAAAATCTACTAAACATTTCTTCTTCATGATATCTAACTGCATATCAAATACTTCAAGCACAGATTTTCCCTCGATACCGAGAGGCATCTCTAATATGGTTGTTATTCCTCCTGCAGCAGCAGATCTAGTTCCTGTGACAAATGTCTCCCTATAATCAAAAATTAAATCTAAAATGTGAGTGTGTACATCAATCCCACCAGGGATAACTATTTTTCCTGAAGCATTGATTGTTTCTTGAGCTTTTGGTAGGGCACTTTCTTCGCCAATTATTACAATCTTTCCCCCATCAATACCTAAGCTTGCATTAACAAGGCCATCTTCTAGGAAGATCTTAGCCTTGACTATGTTTAGATCTACTATTATAATTACCTCCAAAATATGTACAGGTAGATTATTGGTGGAAAATTTTATAGTAAACGGTAAATTATGCTTGCCATGCATGTTTAGCAAAAGCAAATTTTTCCCTCCATAATTGAAATAACAACAAAATCATGGCATTACCCTTAAGATAACATTAATATAGCTAAGTCATACCTGTCATACATGCGTTACAATTATAGCGCACTACATCTTAAATCAATAAAGAGGTATTTTACATGAGCGAACATGAATCAGAAAAAGATCATGAAATTGAAAGCAAAGATGTGCAAAAAGAACCAGAAACCGATGCTGAAAGCTGGAAAGAAGGGAAATCCAAATTAAAGAACGTTACTATTCGAGGAATTGATAGTGAAGTTTATGACCAATTTTCACATAAGATTAGAAATCTCCGAATGAATTTAGGAGAAGCGATTACTAAAATGATGACTGACATCCTTGTAGATTTAAATGACTCTTTAGATCATCTTCCTGCTTTACGTGCGAGAACTACATTTGATAATTATGCACTCGATAGATTATCCATTAATCATTATGATCGACTTAAGATTAGTCGTGCTGATCTTGAGGAAGCAAATGCAAAAATTGCTTTTGCACACATTGATAGACTAACTTTTCTTCCTGATGTAACACAAGAAGTCTTTTCTCGTTATGTCAGGAGTGTTAATCATTGTGGAATTGTTAGGATGCCATCGATCTTTCCCAAACTTATCGCGTATTCCAAACTCCAATTTTGCGATAGAATTGAACTTTATGATGCAAAAGATCAAGATACTGATTCAAAGAATTCCTTGGCCGATGATTAATTGAGTTCTCTTTGTTACTAAAAGATGGTTGTGATTTAAATGAGTATCAAAGCAATCAATCCAACTCAGTTAAAAACTGAGTTATTAAAGGAAATTGAAGAGTATCGCAATCAAGTTCAGAAGAAAGAAGTAACTAGGGAAGAAATGGAAGTCTTATTAGAGAAAGTTCTTTTTGAACGAGAGATTCTCTTCAATGAAATTGATGTCCTTAAAGAAGCACACAACAAATGGACACGAAAATACGACTTGAGCGAGCACACACTAAACCTTTTAATCAAAGAGATCGATGAATTGCTCTACAACGACTTTTATAACTTATCAAAAAAGTTGAATTATAATCCAGGAGAGGTTCTGACGTCTTTGATGGAAGATTTTGTCTTAAAATTCGATGGAACATTTCCTGATTTCTCAGCAGACAGTTTACGAAAGCTGATGAAGAGACAGCCAGAAATTTCAGTCAGTCATCAAGATCAGCTTACAATCACGAACAAGGACCTCTTAGATCTATCAGAAACGAATCTAAAGATAAACTTTAATTCCATTGATACACTAGAGTTTGTTAATGTAGATTTAAAAACTTTTAAGGAATTTGTTAGCTCAATTAACCATTGTCATCTTGTGCGTGTGCCCCAAACAATACCTAAATTATTATTATACACGAAATGTCATCAGTGTTCATATTTTGAATTTTTTGAGGAAGAACACCCCAAACTAGATAATAAGAAATTAGAATATGCCATAGAGGCGAACAAAGTTGTTGAAGATTGGAGAAATGGCACTTGAGTCTGAGTTCCTTTCTTATAGCTCTATTAACTCATTCAACAGTTACTTTGTGATTTCTTAGATTGAGAATAAAAAGCGGTAACTCTGCTTTATTGGGAGGGTTATCTTTTTTATTAGTTTTATAACAATGAAAAATTAAGTAGATTGACGCACATTCTTATTTATGCAATAAAATCTGACCTATTCTAATTCAAGAAAGTGGTGTACATTATGGAAATTCTTATGGATGGATTACATGACTATTTGCTAGATTTACTAGGAAAAGAGAGAGATACTGTCTTATTAGAAATGGAAAAATATGCAAACAAACATGAATTTCCAATAGTTGGACCTCTCGTGGGCCAATTATTGAGTCAATATACACGATTAATAGATGCAAGAAGAATACTCGAACTGGGGTCGGGTTATGGCTACTCGGCCATATATTTTGCCAAAGCTGCCTCTGATGAAGCTGAAATAATATGTACAGATACGTCAGAAGAGAATAAAAATCTAGCTTTCTCTTATTTTAAAAGATCGGCTGTTTCAAACATTAAATTTATCGTTGGAGATGCACTCGAAGTAATCAATCAGCTCCAAGGGGAATTTGATATAATCTTTAATGATGTTGATAAGCAAGAATATCCACTAGCTTTCAAATTAGCTGTTCCCAGATTACGTACAGGTGGTCTTCTTATCACAGACAATGCTTTGTGGTATGGTCAGGTCTTAGAATCAAAACCAAGGGAGAGTACAAAAGGGGTGAAAGAATATAACAGACTAGCTTTTTCTGATCCACGGGTGTTTTCAACAATAGTTCCTATCGGAGATGGTATTTGCGTTTCGGTTAAACGGTGAAATTTTCAGGCGATAAGGATGAAAGAACCTTCAACAAAGCCTATATACTCTGGTGCTTCACCTGAGAAGGTTTCCTTGGATTTAAAACCTTTTTTGGATTTTCAAAAACATAGTATATCCTTAGAAACACTACAACACATGATTGAAGAAAAGTTAGTACCACACCTTATCCAATATGATCGTCCTGAGTTTCAATCCCTATTTAACTTCTTCCCAGAAAAAGGTGCTGAATTTGGTGCTAAAATTGCTCTTCAGTATAATCAAGGAGTAACAAATTGGCAGGTTTCTCCTGGAGCAGTTATGATGGAGGAATTGTGCTGTCAAGCATTATGCAAATTGTTTAGTCTTTCTCCTGATTCTGATGCAACTTTCATGTATTGTGGAACCTATTCTAACCAATCAGCCTTATATTTAGCACTTCACTGGACTGCAGAACAACGAGGTTTTAATTTTGCCAAGAAAGGGGTACAAGGCTTTGAAGATCCTTCTCGTTTAGTTGCAGTAACTTCACAAGAAGCTCATTTCTCTTTAAAACATGCTTTACGTATTATGGGACTTGGTGAACAAAACCTTGTGACTTTACCAGTTGATAACGATTTTCGTATTGATGTTAAGTATATGCAAAAGACATTAACTGAATTACAGGATACAAAGGATATTTTTTGTGTAATTGCTACAGCAGGAACAACTTCAACTGGTTCTATAGATCCAATTCTACCCATTGCTAAATTATGTAATGAATATAGAATTTGGTTACATGTTGATGGAGCTTATGGATTAGCATATTCTTTAGTTCCAGAACGAAAACAGTTATTTTCTGGGTTGGAACATGTAGATTCAATCACTTGGGATCCTCATAAACAATTTGGGGTACCCATACCTAGTTCTCTACTTTTTGTACGTCGTAAGGAGGATTTTAACCGAATGGCAATGTATGGGGATTATTGGAATCGTGAAGGAGATCCTGAACCAAACCCAGGGCTAAAATCACCTCCATCAACGCGACCTTTTTCTGCTCTCCCTCTTATTACCTCTATTCTTTATCTTGGTTTAGATAAAATGGTTCAAAGACTTCGTACTCCTCTTATTGCGGTTGAAACTATGTATAAAAATCTTCTAAATAGTCCAGATATCGAATTATGCCATAAACCAGATTTAGGAATTCTTTGTATTCGCATCACACCCGAAGGTTTTCCTACAAAGCACCTAGATCAACTTCAACAGTTTGTTTATGATAGAACAAAAGCAGAAGGAAAACGTTCTATTTCTTTAACAAAAATTCAAAATAAAATTGTTTTGCGTTTAGTGATTATTAATGAGCATATTTCTCCTGAAACAATAATGGAGACAATCGAATATATTAGAGCTCTCTCGAAAGAATATCATCTACCAGAATGAAAATAGAGATGCATTTAACTAAGAAGTGTTGCAATGAAAATATTAATTATCAATCCAAATAGCGACCCAGCAATGACCGAGGCTATTCAAAAAACAGCGAATGATTTTATATATGGAGGGTTCGAGGTGGCATGCAAACCGACACCTGGAGCTCCTAAATTTATTGAAACGTATGAAGATGAACTTGAAGCTGCTCCAGGAATGGTTCAATTGGTTAAGGAAAATGTGGAATATGATGGATATATTGTGGCCTGCCACGATGACCCTAACCTTGATATCATAAAAGAAATCACTAAGAAACCAGTTGTAGGAATCGGAGAAGCTTCAATGAAAATAGCTTCCATGCTTGGACACCGTTTCTCAGTTGTGTCAACCTCTAAACATTCAATCCCACTCAAAGAAGAGTTAGTGAGAAAATATCATCTTCAGCATATCTTAGCTTCAGTAAAAGCGCCTGATGAGGACATGAGTAAAATTAGCGAAGAGGAAAAATACCTAAAAGTGTCAAAACTGGCCATTGAGGAAGACATGGCAGAAGTGATTGTCTTAGGATGTGCTGGAATGACGGGATTAGACAAATTTCTTCAGGAAAAACTCAATGTTCCAGTCCTAGACGGAGTGATTTGTGCTTTATTTATCGCAATGGGATTTTTAAAATATGGAGTGTCAACAAGTAAAATTAGAAGATTTAATCCTGACTGGGAATAAATATTGAATTTAGAGAGTAGTTGATTTATTTTATCACCTGTGTCTCTTTTCCACCCCGTTTTCTTAGAAACTTGGCAGGAATGCCAATCCAGATTTCATCCTGGGGAATTTTTTGTCCTTTGAGCATACCACTCATTCCTCCTAAAGTACTACCGTCCCCAAGCTCACAACCACAGGCAACAATTGAGTAAGTCCCCACTAGGCAATTCTTACCGATTTTGGTTGGATCAACAACAATCGAACGATCTTCATTAGCATGTCCAGTCACAACGCTATTATACCCGATAAATGAATTATTACCAATCTCAACTAAACCACCAGTTTCAATATATGTTCTTGTTGCAATATGGACATTTTTCCCACATTTAAGTCCATATAACCTTAAACCATAGGGAAAGAGGAAAACTCCCCAAATAAAAGGAATAAATGTAAAGACTTTCAACAAGGATTTAAAAATCCCATCTGCTGTTATTCTTACAGCTATCAATCGTCCCATTGCTGAGTGATGTGGATATTTACCTGGTTTTATGCGATAGGGGAGTAGTGCTCGAACTACAAATTGAGAATGAACAACACCAAAAAATAAAACACTCCCACAGTAGGCTATAAAGAGGTACAAGGGGGATAGAAGATAGTGTATTACATCAAGTTCTGGTGTTGTGATTAGATAATAAATTATCCATCCTTCAGGGAAAAAAGAGATAACAAGAACGGTAATAGTAAGAATGAAATAAATTATAATGCGAATTTGAGTGAATAAAGACATGAGTAACAAAAATAGAAGCCTAAATATAATACTTCGTTCCAGGGAAGATAACTACTAACTAACCTTTTCTGAGAACAAGAAAATTAGGAAAAAAATTAAAAAGTGAAAACCATTCTATAATGATCACGATTCCTCAATTAGAAAATCTGGTATGTTTAAATGCATATAAAAAAACACAAACTTAGGAATATTGAAGAAGAGATAATGGAAGTCCTTTTTGATATTACTATTAACAAAGAGACGAAACAACAGATAAAGATGGGAGAAATTTTAGATAGATTAGGACAGGAAATTGCGAAAACCCAATTAACAAACATCGTAAGGCGAAAGTTAGAACCTCTGGGTTATGTCGATTATACCCCTTATGATGGAATTCTCCTGACTAAGGAAGGATATGAAGTTGCTCGACGAATTGCCAGAAATCATAGACTAGCGGAAGCGATGCTTCATCAAATGTTCGATGTGCCCTTTATTGAGCTACATGAACATGCATGTTACTTAGAACATGGGATATCAGATCGACTTGCGGAATTAATCTTTCAAAAATTGAAAGAAAAAAAGACGCCATTTGGAGACGTCATTCCAATGGGTGATATTGAAGATCTTGGTTGCAATGACAAAAGCTTAATCGAGATCCCAAATGGAACAGAGGTTATTTTAACTAAAATTAACAATCATACAACGGATACTGCAAAATTTTTGCAATCACACAATATTCATGGTATTGGAGTAAAAATTCTTATTAAGGAGAGAGATGATGAGAATATCATAATCGAATTGAATAATACAGAATATAAAATCCCGCTACGTATTTCTAGAATTCTCTGTGTCAAACCTGAAAAATAATCTGATACTAGATCTTTACCCCAAGATTTTCTACTAATAAATTTCAAATTGCTTCAAGAATAGAGTTCAGGAGTTGAATATAATCATTCAAAGTATACTGATAACTTCTTGATAATGAATAATCGACGAAACTGTCTGGATGTATGTCAGGTATTAGATTTAGTATGTTGTCAGAAATTTTTATGTTTTCAGCAAGTTCTTTGAGTTGTTGAGCCCAAGTAGTATGTAGATTTGTTGTAGGTGTTAATATCCCAATTCTAGGACAATCAACTGGCACAAGAAAGGGAGTTTCTTTACGAATAGGACTCCGCCTTCTTCTGGTTGATGATGAAGTGATCCGTTGTTCTTGGAAAATTTGACTTAATCTCTTGATCGAATATATCAGATGTACTCTATTATATCCCTCGAAAGCAAGAAGATTCATCCCATGTAGGTACGAGTATTTATCATCATATTTCGGACCATGGGGCGAATAAAAGTGTTGAGCGACCCCATATCGCTGTAGATAGTTTAAAGTAATAATATGAACACTAATCTCGAGTTGACCAAATTTTGTAGCTTTTATGAAGTCTATAGCCCATCCAAATACCTCTTTAACTCGGCTTCCAATGCGCTGATTAAAAGAGTACCCCTGAAAAGTGGAGTATAGAGGAAGTCGTTCCTCATCTCCGCTCATTCTCCTTTCTCGATCATCAACCATATCAATGAAGACATATTTCAGTTTATTCATGAAATCCCTCGGATTTTAAGACTACTGAGCAATAAAATTCTTGAAATAGTACTAATGATTTTTACATTTATTTATTTCAACTCTTGGATAACGACAATCAACTCAAAAAAATCTTCGCTAGATTATAATAAGCCCTCTGAGAGAGTTCTATTGTTTTAATGCTTATTCGCTCGTCAGTCCCATGTGCGAGGTTTGCTAGATGGCTCATTGGAGTTTCTGGATCAAATAGAGAGAAACCATACGCTTCTACCCCTCGTTCACGGAAGAATCGACAATCAGAAACAGCGGGCATGATGAACGGAACTAGAGTGCTATCAGGTAGTTCTTGTTTGACTGCTTTTTCCATGGCTGAGACAAATTCTGAAGAAGCAGGACTTGCATTTCCGAAAGAACTAAAACCTCCCTCTTCAGCTGATAAAGCTTCAATTGTTGCTTCTTCGGCTAAATCTCCCAATGCTTTTTTTAGATGTGTTACCACATAATCATCATCTTGGCCTGGTAAAGTTCGAATATCTACATCAATATAAGTAGTTGCAGGAATCACATTAATTTTAGTTCCTCCATGTACAATATTTGGGGATAAAGTCATTCTAGAAAGGCCATGAACTACTCTAGCCATTTGTGGATCTCTTTTCTTTAAATTATTGAGAGTAAAGGACAGTAATCTTTTATTTGTAAGCATAAAGCGTTGGATAAAACCTAACTCCAAACCTTTGGCTAAATAAATCAGATATTCAGTTGTTAATGGAATTTTTGAATCGCAATATTCTCGTAATTTTATTATCGCTTGAGCAGCTTTATGAGCAGCATTATCTGCCCCAAAAGGCATGGAACCGTGACCAGGTGTTCCTTTAAACGATATCCGTTTCCAGGCACCTCCCTTCTCTCCGATCATAAACGCTAATTTTCCTGGTGCAATCGAAAGTCCTCCTGATTCAGTGACCAAAAAATCAGTTTTTACTAGCTCAGGATGGTTTTTCAGCATCCATTCAGCGCCATGTATCCCTCCTGCTTCTTCATCACTTACTATTAATAGTATTAAGTCCCCTTTAGGTTGAAAACTCTCCTTTTGGAGTTGGATAAATGCTTGTACTTGAGTTACAACAATATAAAGCATATCTAATGCCCCACGTCCCCAAACATATCCATCCTTTACAGTGCCTGAAAATGGATCAACTTCCCATTCATCAGGGTTTTCTACTGGAACTACATCTACATGAGCTGGGCCAAACATTAGTTTAGATCCATTATTCGTCCCAGGAATTCGTGCAACCAGATTACCCCTGTTTGGAGCGGATTCAAACACCTGACACTCAACATCATGCTCTTGTAAAAATCGTTGAATAGCTAGAATCGATTTCATTTCATTTCCAGGGGGATTGACACACTTGTTCTGAATAAGCTCTGATAGTAACATTATTGATTCTTTCACAGTGGAATTTTCCATTATTAGCACCAATCTAGGAATGATGACTCAATCACTTAAGAATAATTAACTTTAATCGAAAAAAAGATTTTTTCCTAGTTATCATATGCAGTAACAATAGTATTTTTATTCATCATTTATCTCTTTTTTCTCTAATAATGAATTCTGGATAGTGATCCGTTATTAAATGTAGATTGGCTGTTAGAAACATCTTAATTCTTTCAATTATTATTTTCCCAATTACCCTTCAATTAGATCATACATGTACATTTTTAATACCTTTAGACGACCCACTTGAATATAAAGTTAACATTGGTGGTTTTAAAACATACAAATATTTAAAATTCTATGATTCACGATTAACTGATCCATTTAAAGATCTTCGATATGTAATAGATGGTTATGGTAGATTTCAGAATTATACAATAGAAAATGGTACTAATATTAAAATAACAGTTACTGACGTGACGGAAAATAATGTTTCTGGAACTAGAACTATTGATGAGAAAGTGACCATAAAAGAAGAATGGATGGACTTATTCATCCGCCCAATGACGAATAATATATCATTATTAGCTGAATCTTTTAGTGAAAGTAATAGCTTCGAAGTAAAATATAATCAGATTATTGAACAAGTAGATGAATCCTCCTTTAATTCTGAAGGGACAGAATATAATCTCAATCGTTCTAGAACTTCCATTTGGGAGAAATCGGGTTGGGTAAATTATCTGCTTATTCGTGTCTATGACACAGAAAATGTTTATTATGAAATGGAGGTCGTAAAACAACCTTCTCAAGGTGAGAATCTCAAATCTAATGAAATAACAGGTATCTTAATGCTTAGTTTCATTTCGATTATATTTATTTATCTCCAATTCGTCTCTAAAAGAAAATGACAACCAATTTTAATGAAAAGTGATCGAGTGATCACTTAGGAATGACTAATTCTTTCAAGTACCCGATGGTGGGAGATACTTTAATTAATTATATCGCTTTTTTCTTAGCAATCATATGAAAATCTGGTGAGACGTATTGTGTGACACCTTGGTTGCTCTAAAAAATAGTACTGCTGATGGAAGTGTATTTCTGGCTAAAAATTCCGATAGAGTAGTAAATGAAAGCCATTATCTCCTTCATCTTCCTCGTCAAACACATGATCCTGATAGAGAGGTTGTAAAAACTACAAATCTTGAGATACCTCAGGTTGAAGAGACCTTTGCTATTTTTCTCTCCTCCCCTTACTGGTTATATGGATGTGAAATGGGTGCAAATGAGTTTGGGGTCACCATCGGAAATGAAGCAGTGTTTACTAAGGAACCAGAACGGGATAAAGGTCTACTCGGGATGGATTTTATCCGGCTCGCTCTTGAACGTTCTAAAACTGCTATTCAAGCAGTTGAAATCATAATTCAATTGTTAGAACAATATGGACAGGGTGGCAATCACGGTATGCCAGGAATTAAAATGTTTTATCATAATTCATGGCTTATTGCTGATCCAAATGATGCATGGGTATTGGAGACTGCAGATCAGTTCTGGTGCGTTGAAAAGGTTGAGGATATTAGGACCATATCGAATGCACTTACAATCGGAAAGAAATTCGATCGTATCCACCCTGATGCCATCAATCATGCTGTAAAAAAGGGATACAGTAAGCGAAAAGATTTCCATTTTGCCAAAGCATTTACAGCTGGGATTAGAGATATAAGAACTTGGGGAGGAAAGGGCCTTAATAGGCATAAATTCACAACCAAAAAGCTTCTCGATAAGAAAGGGAGTATCGATACAGAGTTCATGATGGCTATGCTCCGAGGCCACAATATCAAAGATCCTAAAAAGGTTGTTAAGTGGAACCCCTCGAAAGGCTCGTTCAATGATATTTGTATCCACTGCAGGCCAATTTTTGTAATCAGTCAAACAACAGGATCTCTTGTTTCGCACCTACTTCCAGATTTTCAAACACATTGGGTTACTGGAACAGCTGCACCTTGTACTTCCCTATTTAAGCCTGTTTTTATCGGTGCAGGACTTCCCGAGATTGGACCAAGTCCAACAGATAAGTACGATCCAGAGAGTCTATGGTGGCAACATGAGCGGGTTCATCGTGCAATTCTTGAAGATTACCAAACAAGAATTCGTATAATTCATCCTGACATCGAACATTATGAGAAGAAATGGATCTCAAAAGTTGCTGATACAGAATCTCGACTTTCCTCTCTGCCACTCGATCAACATAACCAAATTTTAGCTCAATTATCAAAGGAAGCTTATGAAGAAGCACGTGAAATCGAAATAAATTGGATTTCTGACATCAGTAAAGTTCCTATCAGAAAACGATCTGGGGGCTTTTACTATAGGAAATTATGGCAAAAAGAGAATTCTAAAGCTGGAATTAAACTATAATTCCCTATATTCTACGAATATATTGGACGTTTTTTATTGGCCTCTTCAGAAAAAGAAAATGACTGAATTGCTTCTTAATTACTCAAAATTAACTAATAATCAAGCTAAAGAAGCAAGTTAGAGAAGAAGCTAACTAAGATTATCAAGGAACCAATCTAATAATATTGTCCTCTTACTCTATTAACCCATTTACTAGTTTCAAGGACTAAAAGAGGGATAAGGGCAGCCATTAAGCATAAGAACCAATCACCCATGTCAAGTGCAACAATATCAACATAAAAACCAAGGCCCTTTAGTAAATTCTGGGAGAAATCAGGGAAGTACATCAAGAAAAGATGTATTGGCAGAATTGCAAATGCAAGGACATAAGTATACCAGTATGAATCTTCCTTAACGGCCCTTAAGAGAGATTTATCAATACGACGTATTGAAAGAATAATCAAGGGTATCGCTAAATACAAAATAGTATGCATATAGGTTCGAGCTTTCGCATGGTTCCAGGATAGCGGTCTCAAGTTCTTTGCTGGAACCGAAGGATCATCAGAAAAGATTGGTACATAAAACTCATTAAGAAAAGCCTCATTGATAGGAATGAAACCAAAATAAGTTGAAAAATAGACTACATAGATAATCGAAGCTAAGGTAACCGAAGTTAGCAATAATGAAAGTGCTAGTCTTCTATTGAATATCCCCGCTGTGTCTATTGGATCACGATCCATGATATCCTTGGGAATTCCATCAATAATTAAAGCAAGTGGAGGGAATGTATGAGCGATACCAAATATATACGCACGTTGAAGATGATCCATTAATTCAAAACCTGGGATAAAACCAGAAATGAATGATGCACCGATGTAACAACCCGCTTCAGCCAGATTAGCACATATATAAAAGAATATTATTACTCGAATCCTTTGAAACAAAGCACGACCCTCTCTGATTCCTGTCACAATAGAATTGAAGGAATCATCTGCTATAACGAGATCAGCAGCTTGTTTACTCACTTCAGTTCCAGCAATCCCCATTGCAATACCTGCATCAGCCATACTCAACGCAAGAGCGTCATTAACTCCATCACCTGTCATCGCGACAACACGGTCTTGTTGCTGATAGCGTGCAACAATTATTTGCTTATCCTGAGGTGCAACACGCGCAAAAACTCGGGTATTAACAAAATCCTGGTCAGCGAGCTTTGAAGCCATCTTTCCTTCATGGGTCTGATGTTCCTGTTTATACACCATCCCAATATTATTTGCTATATAAGACGCAGTAACAGGACTATCTCCAGTAATCATTATGGGAATTATTCCTGCTTGTATGGTTTCATTCACAGATTGATCAACAAGGTCTCTTGGGGGATCCAAGACTGTAACGAAACCTAAATAAGAGAGACCAACTTCTATTTCCTCTCGTTCTTCCTCTCCCTTCGGTGGAAGCTTATCGATATTCTTATATGCAAAAGATAATATTCTGTAACCTTGGCCTGCAAATTGTTCAGTATATTCCATTATTCTCTCTTTATCACCTTTTGTTAAAGTTTTACTCTTTTCTTTGTATCCGATGGAGGTACACTTGGGTAGGAGAACCTCTGTGGCCCCTTTACAGAAAACAATGATCCCAGATTCTTTTGTTTCGAAAACTTTACTCATACGTTTTAACGAAGAATCAAAGGGATATTCTCTCAGAAGTTCATACTCTTGTTTGACCTTGTCTCTTCCAATTCCAGTCTTGTTAAATACCGCTAGAAGAGCACTTTCGGTCGGACTTCCTGTCCCAGTATATACATTCTGCTTTGTTGCCTCAATATATTCTTCAACGATTTCACTATCGTTATTCAACATCCCAGATATAATCAGTGTTCCCAAAGAAGTACCTAATTCAATAGGTTCAGATTTAAGAGATCGTGCTTCTTTCTCAGCGATTTTATCCATCTTTATCTCTAACTTGACGATTTTACCCTCAGGAGAATACCCTAAACCCGTAACATAATAATGAGCATCTGTAGTAGCATCCCAAATTCGTTTCACAGTCATCTGGCCTGCAGTAATAGTACCAGTCTTGTCAGAACATAAAATTGAAATCCTTCCCAAGCTTTCAATCGAAGCCAAATTTCTTATAATTACTCGGTGTTTAGCCATAGCAAGTACACCAGTAATTAAAATAATCGTTGTCAGTAAGGGGATATTGATGGGAACAACACTCATTGCTTTAATAATGATATTGCTGATATCAAAAATGATTACTCCAAGAAGTTCGATTGGTCTATCGAAACTGAGGATCCCTTCTTGTAACTGATCAAGAATTCTCGCTCCTTGATAAATAATCAGCATACTAAAGACAATAAGCATTCCAAACGCGAGATAATTACCAATTACATTGACTTTTTGACGGATAGGAATGTCACCTGTGTTCAATTCTTCTAACTCTAGACTAATTTTTCCAAATTCCGTGTTACCACCTGTATTCACCACCAAAGCTAAACCAGACCCCATTGTCGCAAAGGTTCCGTTGAAAAGCATATTCTTTCGGTCCCCTATGGGTGTATCTACTGCAAAAGGTATTTCACCAGTTTCCACTTTTGTTGTGGGGACACTTTCCCCAGTTAGAGAGGATTCATTGACACGTAAAGAGCTTGATTTAATCACCCGCGAATCGGCTGGAATTTTATCTCCTTGAGCGATTTTTATGATATCACCTGGAACAACCTCCTCGGTAGGAATTTCCATTTCCTTACCTTCACGAATGACACGAGCCTCTGGAGCTGCAAGTTTATGAAGTGCCTCTATCTTTTTTTGCGCACGTGCTTGTTGAATAATCGCAATAAGGAAGTTTACACCAACAATAACTACCCACTGTGCCGCTGTAAACCAAATAGAGGTATCTCCTGGATCGATAAACAAATAAAAGAAAGCTAAAAGGAAAATGAAAGATGTCATGATCAAGTAAATTACTATTAAGGTATTTAGCAACGGAGCCAGATATACCTGCCAGAAGCTCTGTTTTGGTTTGGGAATAACATTTAAACCAAACTCTTCAAGCTTCCTAGTCGCCTTTTCTTGAGACAATCCTTTTTCAAGATTAGAATCTAAATCTTGGACAAGTTTTTCTAACTCGATAGAGTGGCCATTAATAGCAGTGGGTTTCTGTTCTATATCAATTGTTGTCATAAAGATCCTTCCTGCAGCGTAAAATCATTTAATAATATGGTGATTCAATACTCTTATTTAATGATATTCACTTATTCAAAAAACTCTCCTAATGAATCTAGGAGATTGCTAGTAAAAATAACTGATAAAATTTCTATTTCGGAAAACATAACTACATAATTTAACTCTTAATGTAATTTGCACTAGCGAAACGAAATATAATTCAGCGATATTGTCGTGCATAATTTTGTTCCCTGAAGGAAGAATTAAATGAGACACTGTGAGAAATGTAAAAAAGAATTCCCTGATAGTTACCTATTCTGCCCTCAATGTGGAGAAAAGTTTATTGAAAAAAGATTAGGCGAGCTTGAACCAACTGATGAAACAAACATAATGGTTACATGTGTCGATCTACACAAATCATATCTTATGGGTAAAACTGCAGTAAACGCATTAAGGGGTGTAGATTTGAGGGTTGCACTAGGAGAATTTATTGCAATAATGGGACCATCGGGATCTGGTAAATCTACGTTAATGCATTTACTTGGTGGGTTAGACTCTCCTTCTAGGGGACAAGTGCTGATAAGAGGGGAAGATAATGTACTAGTAAACATTTCTAATCTATCGAAGGATCAGTTATCTGAAATACGTCTTAAGGTGACTGGGTTCATCTTTCAACAATTTTATCTACTTCCAACATTATCTGCTGCAGAGAATATCGCAATCCCATTGATTTTCTCATCATATCCTGACTCTTTCATAAAAAATCGCACGGATGAGTTATTAAATCTAGTAGGGCTTGCAAAGAGAGGACATCACCTTCCATCAGAGTTATCAGGGGGAGAACAACAGCGAGTCGCCATAGCGAGAGCACTCGCAAATGATCCCCCTCTGGTTCTAGCAGATGAACCAACAGGTGATTTAGATTCGAGAACGGGACAGGAGATTATCCAAATACTTAAAGACCTTAATAAGCTAGGAAAGACCGTTGTCATGGTTACTCACGACATTAATGTCGCAGAATTTGCGAATACAATTATAGAGATGCAAGATGGGAAATTTACAGAGAATTGAAGAATTAAATTACCTGAATAGTAACTCGACGGATTAAAAATGGTCAATATTGGTTCCATTTTAAGACAGGCAAACTGGGTTATCAAATGGATTTACCGTGACGTAAAAAAACATAAATTAAGAAATTCGATTGGGATTATCTCAATAGCTTTATCAATCGGTCTTCTAATCGCTATGAATGCGACAGTTGATACCATTGGAAATACATACGTTGAATTTATCCTGAATTCAACTCCGGATTATGACTTCGAAATAAATTCTGTTAAAGAAGAATATATTACGAATTATTCAACCCTTATTCCGAAAATCACGAAATTAGAAAAAGTTTACGACGTCGTTCCAAGATATATCACTCAGGCAACGATGATCATATCATTTGAAATAGAAGGACAACGTCAGGATATTTTTTATTTACCTTCAACAATTATGGGACTAAATATATCAAAAGAGAGTGAATTGGGGATAGGAACCTTTGATCCTCCAGCCACTGAACCTCTCGGAATAAATAAGTGCTTATTGATTGGAGATTTTGGACGAAATATTCAAACTGTTTTGAATCAAAATTTGTCAGTAAACTACTTTTATGTTAGGATTCAAAATCCTATAACTAACGAGATTATTGAAAGTCGTTTAGAAATCTCAGGAGTGGTAGAAGAGGATCAAAAGCTTCCTGCAAGTTTCAATACTGTAATTTTAGACTTACAACTCATTGAATCGTGGTTAAATGAGGGAGAAATATGTACACAACTCATAGGTAAGTTTAGTGATCAAATTTACTCCGTAAAAAACCCCGAAGGATCAGTTAATACAGCTAAAGATCTTGCTATTACAATTCAGTCAAACATTGGAGTTGAAGATTATTCTGTTGCAATTCCAAAAGCTCAAGCTATTGAAAGCGCTGATTTTACTGGAATTCGACTTATGCTTAATTTTATTGGTATTTTAATTTTAATCCTGGCTACTATTCTCATCTATAGCTTAAATACTGTTTCGATCAGAGAAAAAACACGTGAATATGCCATGCTTAGGATACTAGGTATCAATGACCGCAAAATTCTATTTATGCTTTTTATAAGTCAATTATTCGGAGTTATCTGGGGAATCTTTGTGGGTATTTTATTTGGATTCCTTTTATCGTCATTCATTACAAATTTGCTATTTTCAAGCATCGAAAACTTCACACTGACAATTACAACTGAAACTATCGTGTTTTCATGTATCATTGGTGGTCTAGCAGGATTATTATCTGCAATAAAACCTAGTCTTGATATTTTAAACCGAAATATTGTCGTGTCGCTAGAGTATGGTCGTTCTTATACTCAAGAATATTCAATAAAACGCGAACGTCATGTATCAAGAACTATGGGGCTTTTAGGATTAGGTTTAGCAAGTTTAGGATCAGTATTCTTCATTATATTACCCCTATTAGATTTTTTAGGGGATCCAAGTTTAACGATAATACTATTCCTTACTCTCTTACTGACCTTTCTAATTGGGTGCGTAATATTAGTTGTAGGAGTATTCTCACCAATCCTAGAAAAACTCCTTGTTAATACCCTATTAGTTCTGAGGAGAACCAAAAAGATCGGAATAATGACAAAGACGTTTCTCTTAAAGAATCAGCGAAGAAACTCTCTCACATCGATGATATTTGCGCTTAGTTTAGCATTTATCTTGTATCTTTCAATGTCAAACACTTTTGAATCATATTTATTCACAGAAAATCTAAAACACTATTATGGATCAGATATAGTAGTACAATCATCAGGAATCAGTAGTGATTTCGTTGATCCTGCTGTAATAATGGCTTTAAGAAAGAATGAAAACGTTTCTTTTTCCTCATTCGTAAGTAGTGGGAATATTATTCAACTAATAGGTTGTCAAGCAACCATTGGTGATATGGCATTATTTAATGCGATCACACCAAGTGGTATATATGGTATATCGAATAGAAACTTTGCAAAGAGTTTATTCAACTCCCCTCATATCCAAGAAGGAGATAAAGATGCATGGCAACAACTAGAAGAAAATAATACGATAGTAATATCGAGATCCATCGCAATGCAGTTAGAGAAGGGAATAGGAGATTTTCTTCGTCTAAAAATTTCAAGTCCTATAACGAAAAACAATGAGCTATATGGAAAAAACTTGAATCTTACAATAGTAGGTATTGCTGACCGAGTGGATGGATTCCAAGATGTTCATACTGCAAAAAAGTTTAGTGGGGCATCAGCAGTACTTTGTGGAAACAAAACTTGGAATTCTATTGTTCGGAATAAAAAATCTAATTCTACCGATCAGATTACTATTGAGAATACTATTGATCGAATTTTTATAAAATGTGTTTCTAGTGACCCAGGAACAATAGAGGACGTCCAGATAGACTTATTTTTAGGATTTGGTACTTCTATTCAAGCAATTAGAATTGATACTCTTCTGAAAAGTCTTGATGAAGAGCTAGAAAATCAACGAGAACAACTTTCTGTTATTCTATCTTTATCTTTGATTATAGCGTTCTTCTCAATATTTTCATCAACACAAACAAGTATTATCGAAGCTTTAAGGGAAATTGCGATCATTAAAGCGATTGGCCTCAAGGAAAGAGAACTAACTGCCGTTTTCATATGTCAGGCACTCATTATAACTCTCGTTTCAACATTGTTAGGTGGATTCGTTGGATATGGATTGGCTTTCCTTACATTTTTACAAAGTGCTCTTCAAACAGAGTTTCCAATTACATTAATCCCGCCCGATTCAATCGTGTTTACGATCTATGGAGTAGCACTCCTCTTCAGTATTTTGGGAACATATATACCAGTAAGGTCACTGAAAAACAAAGAGCCAACCCTAATGTTAAGAAGCCTTTGAGTAATCCGCATTTTCTCTGTTTTGAGAAGATTAATATTGATCATTTCTCTCTTTCAAAAAGAAAAGTTCTTCTGTTCAACAAAAATAAACTTGTTAAAGGTAAAATCAGTGATCCTGAATTAATAACCAATACTGACGGATGAGGTTTAGATGGATAACGACCATAAAAGTAATATTATTCTAAAAAACATTCAAAAAACATACTTACTAGGAAAACAAAGTGTCCCAGCACTCAGAGGAATTGATATCGAAATCAAAAAAGGGGAGTTTATTGGTGTCACAGGTCCTTCAGGTTGCGGAAAAACTACACTTTTGAATTTAATTGGAGCAATTGATAAATCAACAAGAGGCACAATTATTGTTAATGATATTAATCTCACCACAGCATCAGATAATACTCTTGCAGACATTCGATTAAAACATATAGGGTTTATTTTTCAGTTTTACAATCTTTTGAGCTATTTCACGGCACGGGAGAATGTTGAAATGCCTATGACATTCCTAGGTGTCCCTAAGAAGAAGAGAAGAACTAGAGCAAAAGAATTACTATCTTCTTTAGGGATTGGGGATCGTGCTGATCATCTACCAAGCGAATTGAGTGGAGGAGAGCAACAGCGTGTCGCTATTGCACGTGCTCTAGCTAATGATCCCTCTATAATTTTAGCAGATGAACCTACGGGAGATCTAGACTCTGTGACTGGAGAAGAAATTATGAATATTCTTGTTGACTTAAATACAAATCGGGGGGTTATAATAGTACTGGTTACCCATGATCCCCCCACTGCACAATATGCAGATCGCATTCTCTCAATGCATGATGGGAAAATCGTCAAGGATATCATTAGTCCGTTAAAAGCTTAGGAATGGAGGTGATTTTACGACAATACGTGTCCCTTGGTTTTATGCAGAATTTATTCTCAGAACTATTCGAAAGAAAAAAGCGCGAGCAATTTTAGGTTTTCTTGGAATGATGGTAAGCGTGTCATTAATTGTTTCTATGAATGTATTGATTGATTCTCTTGCAGCTGACTCACTATCAATAGCAACTGCCTCAGCAGGAGAAGTAGATGTTGAATTTGAACTAGTGAGTGCAGATAGTCATAATGTTTTTACTTGGGCACTAGATGTAAATTTAACACATCAACTTGAAATCAATAATGTTTTCGATGATGGGTCGTGGGATGGATCTTCATTAACAAAATTTGGGATTTTTCGACCTTGGTTCAATTCAACAGAACTATTACGGATCTATGATAAACAATCAGAACTAAGAGGTGTGAGTCCACGTTTAATAGTTGACTCTGATTATGTACGAACCTCCTCGGAACGATCTGAACCATTTCCTACCTCACTTATCTTTACTAATACTACAAGAGAAGATGAACTAGATATTGGTTCACTTGTAACTTATAATGGAAATAAAACAGTTCCAAAACTCGAATTAAATCAAGCTTATATTCTCCCTTCTGCTGCCAGATCGTTAAACGTCTCAACAGGAGATATAGTTGAAATTGAGCTTTTTCCGTTTGGCCTGGATGATTCGAAAAATCGATCTGAAATCCTAGGATTTAATGGAACCATTAATTTGAGTATTGCATCAATCGTTAAAAATCAAGAACGATTTGAATCAGGACTATCAAATGCCATCCTTCTGGATTATGATATGTTTTCTACTATTTTTCAAAATTATAATATAACAACAAATGCCATTGCTAATCAAATTGTAGGACTTTTTCCAGATGTAGAGGGGATACAAGGTGGTAATGTCTACAATTATCGAGATTTAGAAGGTATGAAAGCTAAAACCCTAAAAATAGGTGAAAAATTAACAAGTTTACTCCCTTACGATCCAATATTCCCATCCGAAGATCGGCAGTTTCACATTATGTTCTCAATTTCTTTCCCAAGAGTACAAGCTATCCTATTCATTGCTGAGATCTCAACAATCGCACGAGTACTCCTAGATTTTATGGCTGCTATTGCACTAATAATTGGAGGCGTTTTAATTTATTCTCTGCAAACTGTCAGCGTAGAGGAACGAATAAGAGATTTTGCGATAATGCGGACGGTTGGAATTAAACGAAGACAGATTTGGATTATGGTGGCTGTTGAAGGCCTCTCTATTGTTACTTTAGGAACATTAGCAGGAATATTTTTATCCTTAGGACTCGCTCCAGTCTTTATTAGAATCATGAGATTCGGAGATATAGCTTTAGTGATCTCTGAAATATCAATTATGACAGGGTTTGTCGCAGGACTAGGTATTGGAGTTATTTCTTCATTTTTACCCGCTTATAGGGCAACTGCAACTAATATCGTGAAAGGATTAGATCCATTACGTCAATCTATACCCGAAGCGAAATTCTCTAGAGAGAGAGGAATTAACTTGACTTTGTTAGGGATGGGAATAGTGTTAACCATTTCCTCAGCTATTGTAGTTGTAGCAATTCCTCAAGTATTAGTAGGTGGGGGATTAATATGGCTAGCATTTCTCATTTTTGGTCTGCTTTTGATTTTATTGATTGGATTAGATCTTATCTCAGTGTCATTACTGATTCCTGTCATGGAATTTCTATTTTCTTTACCTTTAGAACTATTCAGTAAAACCAGGAAAGTCAAAGATATTGTTGTTCGTTCTTTACGGAGAAATCGACGACGAACCACAGCTACAGCCGTCATGTTTAGTCTTAGCTTTGCCTTTGTCTTCTTTGTTGGAGTTACAATGGAGGTAGATGCCGCAACAGCAGAGTATAATGCAATTATGGCAAATGGTAGTGATGTTGTTCTTACAAGTCAGCGTACAGGGTTTTTCTTTTTCTTTTTTGGTGGCAGAGACAAAGTTTACTATCCTGTAAATTATGGTGAACAGATTAAAAGTAAATTTCTTGACCAAGAACGATATCGTTTGGGGAATGATTCTCCAGAAATTGAACGCTATAGTCGTTCTTTGAGCTTTACAGAAGTGACACCTGCATTGTCATATGCTAGAACTATATTTAGTTTAACTGAGGGAAATGAAACTAAAGAATATGATGCAAGTGTAAGAATTGGAGACGCCTCACTCTTTGATACCTTATCCGCTGATGTTTATGGAATTGCTCCCAATTTCTTGGATATCCTTTATAATAGAATCACTTTTTCCCAAGGATCTCTTAACGATATAAAAGCTGTAGCAGAAGGTGAATTGAATACAGCTATAATATCAACTGGATTAGCTTCAGAGTTTAATTTGAAGCGAGGTGATCCTTTCAGGCTACGTATTTCTACTTTTAATGCCACTTACGACATCTTAGACCTAACTGTAAAGGCTGTACTGGATGCAGCCCCAGGATTTTCTGGGTTTAGCACTGGAACAGGATTTGGTGGATCAGATGTCTGGGTTAGTCAAGAAACATGGCAATCATTACGTCAAATAATACACACCGAGAAGAAACCATTAGCTCCATTCGGAGATCTCCCAATCCAAAAAATTTTCTTCAAAATTGACCCTGAAACTGGACACGACCCTGATTTTGAGCTTGAACTTGGAAAGAAACTGGGTGAATTCCTGTCGATTTATTATCCTGATGCAGCCAACGAGGTCACCGCAGAAGAAGTTGAGAATGCAAAAGAATCCGCAGCATCAGGTCAGGCATTATTCAGCACAATTATGAGTCTTGCTGTTATTATCTCATTCTTTGGATTAATGAGTTCGATGTATAGCTCTGTTCAGGAAAGTCAATTTGAGATCGGGGTTCTAAAATCTATGGGATTGAGAAATGGTGATGTTCGAAATTACCTAATATTTGAGAGTACAATTCTCACGTTGAGTTCAGGAGCCTGTGGGGCTCTAATCGGGTATATATTAGCGTATACCTTTGAATTTCAATCAGCTAGCTTCTCAGAGTCACCAATAATTTTTGTAGTTCCATGGTTCCTCTTAACATTCCTGTTTGTCACATCCCTCATTGTTGGTGTACTCGGAGCCGTGATACCTGGAAGAATAGTGGTAAGTAAAAGTCCTGTAGAGATCCTTCGACGAGCTTAAACTCAAATATTTTTTATAGAGTGGTTACAAATGAGAGACTTTGATTTAATTATAATTGGAGCTGGTCCTGCTGGTCTTACAACAGCACTGGGGGCAAAAAGAAGTGGCGTGGAAAAAGTTCTAGTTGTAGATCAACAACCAGCTGTTGGTAATCAATTAAAGGGGCAATCAATTCATTTCCGTCCAGACATATTATCAAAGATCTTTCTGGAGGATCTCCCTCAAAAAGCATTTGTTAGTGAGATAAAATCGTTTGGAAGAAATTATTACTCTCCATCAGGAAAAAAAACATTTCATTTAGAAGATAAGATAAACAGAGTTTGGATTGATTTTCGCTTTTTTCTTAATGAAGTTGCTAAACGAGCAATATTGGAAAATGTGTTTCTTAGAGTAAACGCTAAGGCAACAAACTTGGTAACATTGCCAAACGGACGAATACAAGTATTGATCAAAGATCTGTTAAAAAATCGATCAGATACATTAACCACTCAAGTAATTGTTGGCGCAGAAGGAGCGAATAGTATAACGGCTCAACTTCAGCACCTACCACAACCATCCCCTCTTTCTCCAATAATAAGAGGACATTTCTTTGGTGAATATGACGAAAAAAATATGGAATTTCTGTTTTTCTCTGATAACAACTTAGGTGTAGCAGGTACAAGTTTTATATTCCCTCACGAACATCAAAGTGCTGAATTTGGATTTATTATTTTTCCAGAGGTCTCGATCGACCCTCTACCAGATTGTTGGAAAATCTGGGAAAAGGTATTAAATAGTCCTGTAGTTATAGAAAAGATAAATTCTTCGAGGTTCTATGAAATGATCCAGACAACAATACCCATGGGTGGGCCAGTCACAAAGATCTACACTAACAATCATTTTATCATCGGAGAAGCAGCAGGACAGGTCACCCCTTCAGGGGGTTCTGGGATTCTAACGGGATTAGAGCTAGGTCTATTTTTAGGGGAACAGCTGGGTAAGAATTATCCAAATTGGGATGAAGAATCGCTTAAGAATATTGAAAGGGAAATCCTAAAGCATCCGACTCACGAAAAACTCGAATTAATGGCTCAAATGATCCTTCCTTTTCGTAGAAGACTATTTCAAGAACTCCGAACATGGGAAAAAATAGACGAAGAGTGGGATAACATCACGGAAATCCTTACACTTGCCTTTGGATCAAAAGGTGAATAAATTCTTAGTTATATTAGTAAGATACTTAGTGAAAGTAGGAAAATGGCTGTATAATAAGTTGTCATCACCTTCAAGACAGTTTTTGAAAGTTCATGATGAAACTCATTAACTGCAATGATTGAATCAGAAATAACAAAAAATAATGCCCCTAAAACCACTACTATAGCTTCCAATCTCCTTAAAGTGCCCCAAAGGAGAAAAGAAGAAACAAACATTAAGCTAATGACTATACAATACATGATCACGGGAATCTTGAATTCTCCGAGTTCATTCTTTGACGAGTCAAGATAGCGGAGAAACATGAACATATATACAGATGTACAAACGACTACAACAGCAGTTAGAATTAAAACATCTATTGATAGACCAATTGTGAGCGCTTGACTAATGAAGGCTATACTGAAGTTAAGCTGAGCAATTAGAAAAAGGGGAAGACCAATCAGAATACCCTTTTCCATTCCTAAATCTCCAGCGAAACAGAAAATGAATGCTCCAACTAAAACAAGAAAGAATAAAGAATCACTGGATCTCATGATTAAAACGAAAAGGGCTGCAAGAATTGCAGGTACTCCTTTGATGAAAGTACTAGTAGAATTAGCCAATTTCTGAATTATTTCGGTTTCAACACGTATCTGATTGACATAAATACTCTTGAAAATAATGTAGACTAATGCAAATAACCAAAAAATAAGTAAGTAAACAAATTCTAACATTATTTTGCACCGATTTGAGCAAAAACGATTTTTATAAAAAAAGGGAGTGTATATTTCGGAATTCTCTGAAAAAGAGAATATAAATAAGAATATTTGTAGAAAAATTCTTAAAGGAGAATGGGATGAGAATTGATAGAAAATTCAGAATTAGAAAACCAAAAGAAAGAATTTCAACCGTGGATTGAGAAATACCAGAATAAGCAATCTGATCAATTAAATGCAATGATTGGAGTAGGAGTGGGATTCATTTTTGGGTATTTTCAGGTTTTAGAAGAGGGCGCAATTTTCAGTGTTTTTTGTTTTCCTTTATTAATACTTACAATTTTCTCCTACTTTTATTCACGATATTGGTATTATCTCATCGCTGAAACTGCTACATTACATCAATTGAAAATCAAGACTAATAGTATTATCGAAAAAGCAGTAAAGGTACAAACACCCTGGCCACATAGCCCCATGAAACTGTGGGCTGAAAATGTGGTGTGGATAAAAAAAGCTATGGATTTATCTGCAACTGAAGGTTAACACTATCTTAGGAAACTTTGGTGGTTACGATATCCAAAGTCGAAAAAAAATGTGGTTATATTGTGCATTTCCCTCCTCTTAATAATAACTTTCGATTATCTGTTCTAATAAGGTAAAACTGATCTGCAAATCTATATATTGATACTGGTGGATATATATTATTAAAAGAAGTTGTTTCGATCATGATTACCTGTATTGTGCTAGCTGCAGGTGAATCTAGACGTTTTCCAGGGAATAAATTACTTTATGAAATTAAACCAAACCTCACAATTCTAGAACTTTTACTGAGTTCAATAATAGCCTCCAAGGTCGATCGAACATTAGTTGTTTTAGGTTATGAAGCAAAATTAGTATATGATAAAGTCCAAAACTTACATAGAGATATAAACACCGTTATTAATCCAGACTATAAGCAAGGAGGTATGTCATCTTCCATCCGACAGGGGATGAAAGAGGCGCTAGATAGTCAGGCAATTTTGATCACACCAGCAGATATTCCCTTCATCCCTCCAGAGGTTTTTAATCAATTGATCGATCACTATCACTCCATTTCACCTCTTGTAATCATCCCTACTTATCAAGGACACAAAGGCCATCCTATTTTAATTGATTCCCAGCTTTTTGAACAAGTCCTAAATATTTCTGAGGAAAGAAGAGGGTTGAAAGAAATCATAGAATTGGTCAGAGAAAAAATTGTTTTCCTTCCAACAAATTCTCAAGGAATACTCCACGATATTGATAATGTTTCTGATATAACTCACCTTAAATCAAAAATGGATGAGTATGAATGAAATCGATAAAAATTCTTTTTAAGCAAACTATCTTCTCACCAAATTGCCATTAAAACGATGTACCATGATTTCAATAACCATAGAACTGATGGCAGCAGTTCGGAATCCATTTTCAAGTAAAAAACGAAAAATTAAACTCACTCAGCTAAATGATGGATTGTTGGTTGGACAATTACTGATAGAGAGTGGTTTTCTTAAGAAAGAATTGAACCATTTAATTCCAATTGTGAATGGAACAAGAACCTCAATGGATTATGAACTTAAAGATGGCGATCACCTATGGATTACCTTTCCGCTAGGCGGAGGTTTTTAGGATATGAACCAAGAATATTATTTTCCTTCTAGCCTTGAAGAAGCACTTAACCTACTCACAAAAGAATCTACAGAAATTATTGCTGGAGGAACTCATCAAACTATAACAAAAAATCGAGCTGTATTGAACTTAGTTGATATTACACGATTAGGTTTGAATTATATAAAGAAAGACCAGCAATTAGTTCGGGTAGGAAGTACAACAACAATCACGGAAATGATCGAATCACCTATCATAAGTGAAATTGGTAATGGAATATTAACGAAAGCTTGTCAACTTATTGCTGACACTCCTTTACGTAATGTTATTACCCTTGGGGGCAATATTGCGAGACCTTATCCATGGGTGGGTTTACCAATCGTTTTACTTGTACTAGATGCAGAAATTGAAATAGAAACTCTGGGAGGTACTAAAAAGGTTACCGTGAATGAATATTTCAAGGGGGGAAAACTAGAAAAGGGTGTGATCATAACAGAAGTTACTTTCCCCCTCAGAAATGATTATTTTTGTCGATATGAGAAGTTTTCATTAACCAAAGTAGATTATTCATGGCTTTCAATGGCTTTTACAGCTAAGAATGAGAATGGAAGCATCGTTGATCCTCACCTAGCAATATCTCGTATAACCAAAGCTCAACGAGTGACTCAAGTAGAAAAATTTCTTGAGGGAAAACACATTTCTAATTTAGACATGAATACAGCCGTAGCAACATTAAGAAAATCAATAAAGATAGTAGCTGATTATAGGTCATCAAAAACATATCGAGAGCATCTTTTAGAAGTGTTATTTCGGAGAATGCTAAATGAAATGTCAGGAGACTGAAGTTTATGGAGATTAATGTAACAATTAATGGAAAAGCAAAAACTCTGACTATTGAACCCAATGAACTGCTAATCGATGTTTTACGAAAGGAGGGGTATAAAGGGGTGAAGCGAGGATGCGATGAAGGAACCTGTGGGGCTTGTACGATTATTCTGAACGGAAGGGCGGTTAAATCCTGTATATTATTCGCAGCTCAAGCTCATGAAGGTTCAATAACTACAATAGAGGAAATTGGAACTCGTGAAAATCCCCATCCACTTCAACAGGCCTTTGTTGATGAAGGAGTGGTGCAATGCGGATTTTGTATTCCTGGACTGATTCTTAGTGCTAAAGCGCTTCTAGATCGAAATCCTTCACCAACTAAGTATGAGGTAAAAGTTGCACTTGATGGTAATCTTTGTCGATGTACTGGCTATTCTGGTCAAATTAAAGCAGTACTTAACGCTGCTGCAGTGATGAGAGGTGAAAAATAATGAGTCCAAAGATTTTTGAAGGTAGAGTAGTCGGAAAAAGTATTGCCAAAGTCGACGCACTAAGTTTAGCAATGGGAAAACCCCTATATACCGACGATATGGATTTCAAGGATTTAGTTCATGTTAAACTGCTGACAAGTCCTCATGCTCATGCCATAATCACTGATATTGACACTGGTGCTGCAGAAAAATACCCAGGAGTATTAGGGATCCTCACCCATAAGAATTGCTCTCAAGTTCTTCATACAACGGCAGGTCAAGGATACCCCGAACCAAGTCCTTATGATACGCGTTTATTCAATAAGAAAGTGAAATTTGTAGGAGATCGAGTTGCTGCGGTAGCAGCAGAATCATTAAAGACTGCTGAAGAAGCTATAAAGCTCATTCAGGTAAAATACAAAGTATTAGAACCAATTTTTGATTGGGATCAATCTCTTGGGAACCAAAATGTAATTCATGATGAAGGTGATGCACAATACCTTATCCCCGTGTTTTATGATCCAGCTAAGAATCATGTGAGTCATGTAGATGCAGAAGTAGGAGACATCGACAAAGGGTTCGTAGAAGCCGATTATATTATAGATCATAAGGTTAGGAACCATTATGGACAACATTGTCACCTAGAACCTCATGTTTCAATTACTTATTTAGACGAACATGATCGATTAGTTGTCCGATCAGCTACTCAGGTCCCATTCCATGCGAGAAGAATAATAGCTCAAGTTTTGAATCTCCCAATAGCTAGAGTTAGGGTAATAAAACCTAGAATAGGAGGAGGATTTGGTGGGAAACAGGAAATTATTACAGAAATAGTTGCTGCTTCCTTTACGCTTAAATTGAAGAGACCTGTAAAATTAGAGTATACAAGAAAGGATGAATTTATTTCCGCACGAACACGTCACCCAATGACGACGAGATTGAAAGCTGGGGTCAAGAAAGATGGGACTATTACTGCCATAGATATGAAAGTACTTAGTAATACTGGAGCGTACGGATCTCATGGACTAACCGTATTAAGTAATACAGGTAGTAAAACCTTACCATTGTACCACTGTGATAACATCCGCTTTGTTGGCGACACTGTTTACACAAATCTTCCTATAGCGGGAGCTTACAGGGGATATGGCGGTACACAAGCTGCACTAGCAATGGAAATTGTGATAGATGAACTGGCAAGAAAAATTGGAATGGATCCAGCAGAATTCAGGTTGTTAAATCATATCAAACCTGGGGAGACCTCCCCCATTTTCAAAGCTCTCGGTGAAGGCATTGAAGGTCATGAACAAACAGTAGATTCTTGTGGTCTTTCTGATTGTATAAAACAGGGAGCAGATGCCATAGGATGGTGGTCTCGGGAAGATAGTAAGAAAAAACACAATACTGAAGTGAAGAAAAGGGGATTTGGACTGGCCTGTCTTATGCAAGGTTCAGCAATACCATATATTGACATGGCAGGGGCCTATGCGAAAATGAATGATGATGGGTCATTTAACCTTATGGTTGGGGCAACAGATATCGGAACTGGTAGTGATACTGTATTAGCTCAAATATTCGCTGAGGTCTTGAACCTCGATGTCGAAACTGACATCATTGTACTTTCCTCGGATACCGACATAACGCCTTTCGATAAGGGAGCCTACGCTTCATCTACAACCTATACTTCGGGAATGGCCGTTAAAAATTTAGCTGAAAAGATCAAGAAGCAGATTCTTGAATATGCATCAGTACTAATGAATTATCCTGTTAATGAACTTGAACTAAGGGAAAAGGCTGTTTTCCACCCCAAAACCGAAGAATCTCTGAGTTTTACTGAAATAGGCACAAAAGCTCTCTATACGGAAAATCAGCAGCAGATTGGTGCGGTCGCATCAGAATTGGCGCGAAAATCACCTCCACCATTTTGTGCTCATTTTGCTGAGATAGAGGTTGACATTGAAACTGGAAGAGTAAAAGTCTTGAGATATGTCGCAGCTGTAGATTGTGGAACTCCAATTAACCCTAAACTAGTCATTGGCCAAACAGAAGGGGCATTAGTAAACGGATTGGGCTATGCATTAAGTGAACGTTATTGCTTCAATGCTCAAGGAAGGATGTTGAACCCTTCGTTTGGGAATTATAAGGTAATGACAACTATTGATCTACCAGAAATAGAAACCATTATCGTCAAGACTTACGAGCCAACAGGGCCATTTGGTGCAAAATCAATTGGGGAACCGAATATTAGTGGACCAATGCCATGTCTTTCAAATGCCATTTATGATGCCATTGGTATTCGTATCACAGAACCTCCCTATACTCCTGATAGAGTGTTGAAAGCAATTCTAGAGCATCATTAAACCTTATACCACTCTTGGAGACCCAAAAAAGAACAGGATTAGGACTTACTATCGATTTTCAAGCCATTCGATTTTTTTATGGCGAATATGGATTGAAGATGCTAAACCACAAGGTTCAATCTTTCATTTTGAGATTCCAAAAAGTGCCGAAAACTAATTCAATCCCTCAATATTAAAATTATTGAATTTTTCCTATTGTGATGAAAATTAAATGAAATTTAATTTTCTTTTGACACAATGAATTCCTTGCTCTCAGGATCTTCAAAAGGAGACATTTAGAATGCCCTATGAATTTACACCTTTCGGTGTCGTAATGGGGACAGTAACGGTTCTAGCTTTTGGGATTGCGATATATCCTCTCATTTTCCGTCCGAGATCACGATTGATATTTCATTTTGTCTCTCTCATCGGCAGTAGTGTGATCTGGTGCCTTGGATATACCCTAGAGATCTTTGCTACAGATCAAACTACTAAATTGTTTTGGATTAGAATTGAGTATATCGGAATCATGCTACTATCTCCTCTCTTTTTGTTGTTTGTCTTAGTTTTCACTCAGCGTACGAAAATGGCTACTAAACCAATCATGGGATTACTTTTCTTCCCCCCCTTTCTTCATTGGTTACTCCTCGCTACGAATGAATTTCATAATCAATTCTATCATTCTGTGAGCATAAACACGGAAACACCATTCAGAACATTAATTCTAGAATATGGGCCAGTGTTCTACAGCCACACTATCTATTCTTATCTCTTATTGATATTTGCTTTCTTTTTACTCATACGGACTTACTTAGACATCAGAAAATCTGCCTTAGAGGAGAATACACTTTTTCAAAGGCAAATTTTAATTGTAATTATTGGTACTATTTTTCCCATTATAGGAAATATAATTCGGATCTTGAAGATTCCTCCCTTTACTTTTGTAGATTTTACCTCTGTTGCATTTATAATCTGCTATATCCTGTATTTCTATGCCTTATTTGAAATAGGGTTCTTGGATATTGTACCTTTTGCCCATCAGTTTATCATTCGAAATCTTGCAGATATTGGTATAATTGCCACCACAAAAGATAATCTAATAGTTGATATTAACAAACCAGCTTGTCAATACATATTTGAAGGAGATTGTCCTAACATTATCGGAACTAATCTTTTTTCTATACTTTATTCCTTAAATAGGCTGAAACCTTATCATGAAGGCATTCGTCAAATTGAAAATTCATTACCAGAAATCTCAGGTGAAATAATAGATTTTGAAATGGAGTTTCTTGATACACCAGAACCACGGAGGCGATTTTTTAGGATTACCCTCCAAGCTTTACGAGACAAAGGGGATATATTTGGTTTCATCTACATCGTCCATAATGTCTCATTAGAGAAAGAAATGGAGATGTTACTGCGGAAAAGCATTGATTTCAAAACCTCATTATTAAGTGTCATCTCACATGATTTAAAAAATCAACTTATGGTTATTCAAGGATTTACTGATATTTTAAGGAAGGAGATGACTCAAGCTCTCATACAGAACTTTGATGAAATGGAAGAATCTTTAAATGGAATTGATGCTAAAGCAAGACAAATGCAAGAGATTATTACTGATGTGAGAAGTTATTTAAAGACTATGGGAACATTTGAAGAAGCTCAGTTGACATTCGTCAATTTAAAAGAGATTATTACCGAGGTAATATCAAGCTCTGAACCGACAAAAAAGGAGAAAAATATAGAAATTAACTTAAACTTGCCTCCAGAACCTAATATCTATACTTTCGCTGATCTGCGTCTTCGGAGTGTGTTTAACAATTTAATAGATAATGCTATAAAATGGAGCCCTCCAAATGATGTAATTGAGATTATAGTGAGCAAAGAAAACCAGTTTTGGATTTGTAGCATCAGTGATCATGGACCTGGAGTCCCAGATGGCATCAAGGAGGAGATATTCAAACCATTTGTGAGTATTGGCCCAGAAGGAAAAATGGGTAGTGGATTGGGTTTATCCATAAGTCAAGAAATACTACAATCTTATAAAAGTGAGATCTGGATAGAGGATGTCAAACCACAAGGAGCAAAGTTTGCTTTCAGATTACCAATAGTAAAAGATAAGGATTTTTAGGAGTAAATCTTCATTTAACAATGTGAAGACAAAAATCGAGAAAGTAAAACTCCAGTCATGGCTTGGCGATAATTTTTATTGGATCTAACATCATCTATTGGAATACACTCTGTTTGAATGAGGTCATGAGCTTCATCAATTAGATCTTGTGTGAGAACTTTGTTATGTAGCAATTTTTCAGTCTTTGTTCCACGAACCACTGTGGGAGCAACAGCCCCGAGAGCTATTCGGATATCAACTATTTCCCCTTCTCGATCTGGTCGAAGCATCTCAACTCCAACTGATATAACATTACACGACAAAGCTTGACGTTGACGAAGTGTAAGATAATCACCAATATAATTTGGGAGCTTGGGAACACTAATTTTTGTTACTATTCCACAAGGATCAATTGCAATAAACCCTGGGCCCTTAATAAATTCCTCAATTGGGGCTAAAATCGTTTGATCATGTGATTGGATTTCTATTTTCGCATTTCGACAATAAAGAATTGGTAAGGAGTCTGCAGCAGGGCTTGCATGACACATATTACCAACAACTGTCCCCTGATTTCGTATCTGAGGTGATCCAATATATGACACTGCTTTAGCTAGAGCGGAAATGTGTTTTTTAATAAGCGGGTGATTAGCTAGTTCAGAGTGAGTTATTAGAGGCCCAATTTCAACTGTGTCAGGTGTTTCACGGACAAAATGAAGTACTTGGATTTTATTGAGGTTTAGAAGCGTTGGTTGCTCTCCCCAATCAACACGATTATTCCGAAGACTAACGAGAACATCAGTCCCTCCAGCAAGAGGATGCAATTCTGCTCCAAGAGTGGCTTTCAGTTCCAGTGCTTCTTCTAAACTCGTTGGGGAATGAATATTAAGGTCATACATCTTTTAATTCACCTTTCTTTATTCTTTACTTCAATAATTTCCGCTGTAATGGAAATTGCGATTTCCTCAGGAGTTTGACTCCTTATTGGTACTCCAATTGGTGCATGAATCCTCTCAAGAAGATTTGGGTCTATCCCCTGGGATTTTAAGCGACTGAATATCTCTTTAACCTTTCTTTTACTTCCAATCATTCCAAGATATTTCCAAGTTTCAAGTTCCTGAAGTCGTGTTGTCAAAAGATACTTCAAAATCTCTTCATCTAAATCATGAGAATAAGTCAAGATAATAATGTAACTATCTTTTTCAAATTCAATTGAATCAATAATTTGAGGAAAAGTACCTGTAAGCGTTTCAGCGACATTAGAATCTTTGAAACTTTCATCAAGATAATCTTTCCTATCATCAATAACAATAGTCCAAAAACCCAAAGACACTAGTAGTGGTACTAACCGTTGACAGATGTGGCCTGCTCCAAAAATATAGGCCTTAGGCCCTACACCTAATATATCAAAAAATAGGCTCATGGTCCCTCCGCAAAGCATACCTGTGGCTTTCTCCCCCTCTTCGATAAGTTCATACTTTTTTAGAAGTGGTTTTTTTTTCTGGATTTGTACTTTGGATTCTTTAAGGGCTAAGTTTTCTACCGTACCCCCTCCAATTGTCCCCCAAAGGCGTTTTCCTGTAGATGAAACTATCATTTTTGCTCCTATTCGTTGGGGAGCAGAACCACTAACCTCAACAAGGGTGATGAGTGCAAAAGCTCCTCCCTTCTGAATTTGACTAGCTATGATTTCAGCAAACTCTTTCTGCATTCTTCTCACTTGTGTCCTAATCTTTGTTGAGTGTCTTTGATTGCGTCAAAGATCTTTTGATATCCAGTGCAACGACAGATAACGCCACTTAATCCCTCACGAATCTCATCGAGGTCGGCCTTAGGTTTTTCTCTTAGTAAAACTGTAGAAGTCATGATCATTCCTGGAGTACAAGCCCCACATTGGGCGGCTCCATTTTTTATGAATGAATCTTGAAGAGTTTCAACAGTTGAATCCGTTGATTCTATTGTTTCTACCTCACTCCGTCTTGGAATCTGAATCATTAAGAGTAAGCAGGAATTTACCACTTTCCCATTGAGAATTACACTACACGCCCCACATTCTCCTTGATCACACCCTTTTTTGGTTCCTTTTAGTCCTAAAGTACCACGTAAAAAGTCTAGAAGTCGCATATCAGGAGAGGTTTCTTCTTTGTAGAGTACTCCATTAACAATGATTTCCAAATTCATTCAGATTCCTCCTGAATTTTGTTCTGAATAGCCTGCCAAACTCGTTCTGGGGTAGCGGGAATTTCTGATATTCTCACACCAACTGCATTGTAAATTGCATTTGTCACAGCTGGGGCCACACCCATTACGGGTTGTTCACCAATGCCTTTGGCCCCATAAGGCCCTCCTTTCCATGGTTCTTCGACAATAATTGAGTGAATATGGGGTGTATCTTTTGTAGTTGGAACTAAGAAGGTTCCCAAATTGTTTGACATAACTTGGCCTTCAGGTGTGAAAATAATCTCTTCATAACGTCCATACCCCATTCCTTGTAGTGAGCCACCTTCTATCTGACCTTCTAATGTTTGTGGGTTGATGGCTTTCCCTACATCATGAGCAGCCCAAATCTTTTCGACATGAACAGTTCCTGTTTCAACATCCACTTCCACTTCTACTATATTTGTTGCCCATGCATAGGTTACGTATGGATTTCCTTGTCCTTTTTCGTTATCGAAGTCTGTTTGTGGAGCCACATCCCAACCTGCTATTGCTACCTGTCCACGTTCTTGGTACATAATTTTAATGGCGTCCTCGGTCAGAATTTTTCTGTCAGATACCTTTGAGACAATAAAATTACCCTCTATTTTCAAGTCAGAGGCTTTTATCTCTAAATGCGAAGCGATTATTTCAAACATCAGAGCTCGTATTTTCTTACAAGCATTCTGTAATGCACGACCTGAGAATGTCGTTGCTCTGGAAGCAACTGTTGGGCCAGAATCAGGGACACGACTAGTATCTACAGGGCTCATACGAATTTTGGCATAATCTACACCTAATTCCTCGGATACTATCTGTGATAAAACTGTAATCATCCCTTGGCCCATCTCAGTAGTCCCAACAGCGAATATAACACTACCATCAGGTTCCAATTGGATGTAGGATCCTGTACGTGACATGTGTTTTCCTGCGCTGCCTAAGCCCACACCATAAAATATTGTACTTACTCCTATCCCCTTTCTAAGGTAATTCCCTTTCTTAGCCTCTTGAATAACATATTGAAAGCTAGGAGCGAGTCTCCATTTTTCTTTCCATTTACTTTTATCTTTTGCTTGCTTAAGAGTTTCTGATAAACCAATTGAATGATCGATTACTTGACCGAATGTTGTCGTATCTCCCTTATATAATAAATTCTTCTCCCGAAATTCGATTGGATCTAGTCCTAATCTTGCTGCAACTCGATCCATCTGTTCTTCACAGGCAAATAACACTTGAGGTGATCCAAAACCGCGAAATGCCCCAAAGGGAATTAAATTAGTGGCAACGGCATATGTCTGAACATCAACATTTGGACAACGATAGGGACCAACAGCATGCAACGCTCCACGGTACAAAACTGCAGGGGATAGTGTTGCGTAAGCTCCTGAATTCATTAAATATTCCATTTGAACGGCCTTTAACAAACCGTACTTTGTGGCACCTGTTTTCACACGAATAATTGCTGGGTGCCGTTTACTTGTATTCTCAATATCTTCCTCTCGTGATAGAAGGTATTTAACAGGTTTTCTTGTTAAATAAGCTCCAAGGGCAACTAAACTCGCAAGTTGATTAGGTTGGTCTTCCTTACCTCCGAACGCACCTCCAGTAGTAGTCTGTATAATAGTCACTTTGCTCCAAGGATAACCGAGAACATCTGATACTGCTCGTTGGACGTAAAAAGGGCATTGCATAGAACCATAAATTGTTATTTCATCGTGTCCAAGTGGAACAGCAATACAACCTTGAGGTTCAATGTAGGCGTGCTCTTGAGCGGGTGTTCGGTATTCACCCTTGACAATAACGTCTGATTCATTAAATCCCTTATTTAAATCTCCTTTCTTTTGTTGCCAATAAGAGAAAATGTTATTATCTCCAAAAATATGAATAACAGGATGATCTTTTGCCTCATCAGGATTAAAAACTGCAGGGATTTTCTCATAATCGACAGTGATAGCCGAAGCTGCCTGCTTAGCAATTTTCGCAGTTCTCCCTACTACGATTGCTACTGGTTCGCCCACATGTCGTACAACGTCTTCTGCGAGTAAAGGCCAATCATCAAAAATAACATGGACAATGTTCTTTCCAGGAATGTCCTTGGCTGTTCCAATTGTAGCTCCTAACTGCTTTACTTTTTCAGTATCAATTCTAATCTTCTTGACTCGAGCATGAGCATAAGGACTACGTATAACTGCAAGATAGTGTTCATCAGGAAAACTCAAATCAAAAATATATTGTGCTTCCCCTTTAACTTTGACCTGTGCATCCTTTCGTGGAAGAGGTTTGCCTACTGCCAAGATAAAAACTCCAGTGTTTAGATTAAATCATTATATTGTACTATTCTATTTTTCCAACAGATAGTTGTATCTTTTTGTGTTAGGAAAAATCATCATACTGTTCTAAATTAGAATAATTAATATTTTTGCTATAATTCCATTGCGTAACAATGGTTTTTTCTAGATATCTCCAATTCCTTCTGAATACTCTCTATACGTACAATTATCTCCTTTATTGGAGAATGAATCTCGAGCAAATCAGGAGATTTTGTTATTGAGGATGAAAAATGAAACAGCAATCATAACTGGCTCAACAAGTGGTATTGGAAAGAAAATAGCCGAATTATTCCTAAAAGAAGGATGTAAAGTGACAATATGCTCACGAAATGAATCAATAGTAAACAAAACAGTTTCAGAGTTTCAAGAAACGTTTGGTGACTCAATAATTGGTCAAACGGGTGATGTTTTTGATGTTACATTAATGAAAAACGTAGTGGAAAAAACTATTGATGCTTTCGGCTCCATTCGCATTCTTGTGGCAAATGCTGGGATAAATCTAACTTATGGGCCTTTTGAAAATATGATTCATCGTCCTGAAGAGATCCTTTCTGATACTCAAAAGATGCTTGCAACTAATCTCATTGGAGTAGTGAACTCAATATCTACAGTATTACCGCATATGATCAACCAAGGTTATGGGAGGATTATTACAGTAGGAGGCGGAGGAGGCGGAGATCGATCTGTTCCTCACATGACGCTATATTCGGCCTCCAAAGGTGGAGCATTGGCATTTTCTAAGTGTCTAGCGACCGAACTCAAGGAGAGAGAAGATGACATAAAATTAAATATTTTTCTCCCTGGAATGATTAAAACGAATTTAGCTAAAAATATTAAAGTAGTAGAAGGGTGGAAAACAGAAGAAGAATTCCGGGGTGATAGTTCCTTAGCGTTAAAATATCTTGGTACAAATATTGAGGAAAGCTGTAGTAATGTTATTCCCTATGCAATACCGAAATGTAAAGCTAATGGAAAGGTGTTCAGGGGATTCTCCATACTAAAGATGATACGTGGAGGTAGAAAGTATCAGAAAGCTCAGGGAAACAAGAAGAAAACTGAAAGCGAAAGCTAAATCCATCGAATAATAGCCAGACCACTTCCAACAGGTAATATGACACTTGATACTTTTGAATCTCCTTTAATTTGTTTAATGAATTCTTGCATGTCATCTGCGTGACTAATTACATTGTCGGCTATTAACACGGCTCCACGTGTCAACCGATTGACAAGAAAAGTAAAGAAATAGAGGTAATCCTCTTTTTCACAGTCCATGAAAACGTAATTAAACTCTCTTTGAGATTCTTTCAGATAATCCTTTGCGTCTCTTTGAATTAATTTAACATAACGACTGATTTCTGTGGATTTAACATTCTCTGATGCTATTCGATACTTTATTGGATCAAGATCTAATGAAATCAATCTACCATGGCCATTTTTTGCCAATGCCATCCCTTGCCAGATAGTAGAATACCCCCCTGATGTACCTATTTCGAGGCCCATGAAATCAGGGAATTGAGGAGAAAAAGTTAAAAGAAATTGGAATAGGAATTCCCCTGTTTCTCGGGGAATCTGTCTAAGACGTTGAAACCGATCTAAACCAGCCTCACGCTCTTTTCTATCCTTTTCTTCTAGTCTAATCAAGATTCTTTGAACTGATAATGATAGCAAATCGAATGGCTGCAATTAAATCACATCGATAGAATCATATTGGTTTAATTTGTATCTATTGGTTTCACAGCTTTTCCTCTAGACTATCTAGATAAATACACAAAATAAGAAACAACCTCATCATAAGAGTGGAGATCAGAGGGGATAGGATGAGAAGAATCCAAATTTTGCTTTCTCAGCAATCCATCCCACCATATTTCGATAGGATAGCTATATTGTGGTTGAAGGTCTATAATCACAGATTCATCATCAATCCACTCCTGAATTAAACGTAATAAGCGTGAGTTTGAATTATATTCCAATACATGAACAAAGAGGCCAAGGATCTGATCATCTTTGGGGCTAAAACGATTGATTATTTCTTTTGTTGCCTGTAAACCGGTAATATTCCCTCCATTGAATGCCAAACCAAGACCTCCCGATGAATATCCAAATGGAGGTTGGGAAACAATAAGATTAAAGTGGTCTCCCTCCACTGAATTCCAGTTTCGTCTCTGAAACTCAACGGAACTCAAACCATTCAATTCACGATTAAGTTCAGCTAGTTTGATAGCTCGAGGATTAACATCCACCCCAAGAGCTGTTCCCCCTTTTAACCTGGCCATCAAAGCTAATAACCCAGTTCCAGTACCCAGATCTAAGATATAATTCCCCTTATTTACAGGTAATGATCGAGTAAAAGTCCAACTCCCACCAGAAAAATTAGTAGAAAGCCAAACATATGTAGTTTCGCTTTCAAACTTTGGAAAATCACAGAAAAGAAGGAGATCATCACTAAGGAGAGGCATAAAATTCCATACATACCCACTTTTGGTGTGCCGGACAAGTCCATTCAGTTCAAGGACTTGAAGATATTCCTTCCTTAATATGGGCAGGAGATCAGAATCTAAAGACGGTATAGGTTGTTGTTCTTGTATATTCTTTTTTCTGTTAAAATACTCTTTTAATATATCACCCATTCTTTTTAATGAGCCCTTCTCGTATGAAAACCTCGTCACAGGAAGGGTAGACATGATTAATTCCTGAAGTCAAGCGGGAATAAATGCAATTAGTAGGGCAAAGAGAAATACAACGAAAAATGCAAAGATAAAGAACGCAATAATAGGAGATTCCTGTAAGAATTCACGAGAAAATAATCGTGCTATTTCTTTTCCCAAACTCAATTGTCTACGCAATGATAATCTACGTCTATCAAAGATAGTGAACCCAAAGATCTTTATTGTAGGTACCATGTGTATTAAACACCAGATGACAATAAATGGGAGGGCTATCAATGCTAAGACACCAACTAAAAAGAATTTCGGGTCTGTTAAACTAACCATGAAAATAGCAAAACAGATGAAAGCACTGAAGATCATGGCCCAAAACCAGGCCCAAGTCGAAAAATAGATGTCCTCTGCAGTGCTAGTGTCGGCTGCTCTGCGCTGAACGGATGTTTTTATTTCCTCTCTTTTTTTAGTTGTGAAATCCTTGGATTTTTCTGTTGTTGTGACCTTTGCTGTCTGAATTTCATCTTTCATGCCATCTACGAAATCTTTACCCGAATCTTTGATCTTATCGAACAATTTACGCGACTTTTTTGGTTCCTCGTCCTGTACCATTCTATTTACACCTATTATTACTTTACAGTTATTAAACGTAACTTTTAAAATCGAGTCCTACGAGAAGAGACTTTAATCTTAACAGCAAGGCCTTTCCCCTTCAATACTTCATACTTGGTCCCACTTCCATAAACTATTGGGATTTCGGATTTAATAACGGTATCATCTCGTGTAGCATCGCGTTCTCGAAGTTTAATAGGAATTTGTTTAGTTTTTGCCTTGTCTGATTCATCAAATTCAAGCCAAAGGGTGAAATCCTGTTTCGCTGAATATGTCATATTCTCTTTGATGTTAATAGTTCCGCGGTGGGGAACTCTGTAGTCATGTTTTAAAGTTCCTTTTCCTCCAACTTCGAAGTAAAATTCTCCTGTTCTATCTACGGGGCTTGTTTCGTGAACATCTTCTACACGGATAGACATTAAGCTGACAATGTTTTGAAATCGATTAGATTTCGATAAATCAGGAGCTTGACCCTTTGCATATGTCTTCTTGCCTTTCACATAAACTCTACGTGACATTTTGACACTTCCTCATTCTACCATGGAATTCTTTCATTAATAACGTTTTATTTTCCTTTGTAGGGGTGTGATTTAAAAAATTGTGTTTTTCCCCCTACTTCTTCTTTCAAACCCTCATAGAATTAGTTACTACTCTATGAATCTAATCCTTAAAGTGGTGGTTACTATTCATACATTATTACTACCATGGATTACTCTGATATAGAGTGTGGTTCAGGAGTAAGTGGTACAACAGAAACTGGTTCAATAGTTGTAACTGTTTTTTCAACGTATCGGAATCTTGTAAAGAGCCATGAATAGCCAAAGAACAACATTCCAAAGAGACTTGCAGTTACAAGCACTGGAATGATCCCGAATATCTCTCCAAGAATTCCCGAAAGAATGATGGCTATTGGCCCAGATCCTTGTGCAATAGTTAAACGCACTGAATATACACGACCTAATTTTTCAGGAGGAACAATTTTCTGCCAAATAGTTTGAGAAGAAACATTTGCAATTGGAAGTCCAAAACCATTCAAAAATATTCCAAGAAGAAGAAGGGGATAAAGGCCTTGGGGGGCAAAGCTGCAGACAATAAATCCAAAATACATTATGAAAATACCTAAAGCTACCCCATGAGCATTATTCTCGAATCCTTTCCATGAAGACATGATCATTGAGGAACCGATAATCCCTGCTTGTACTGCTGCAAAAAGTAGAGCCAATTCTTCTGGACCTCCGAAATGAACATCCTTGACAAATAATGGCAATAGAACATAGAGTGGCCGCATGAAAAAGTTAGCTGCAGTAAAAACAGCCAATAAGGCTAGTAATCCTTGTTGATTTCGGATGAAAGTAAACCCTTCAGATAACTCGGCGAAAAATGGCATTTTATCTTTCACTGATGAAGAGGTTTTAACAGAAGGAATAGTAATGATGATAGTTGGAATTATGGCAATCACGAAAGTAATTGCATCTAACCATAAGACCTCTTGGAGTATGAAATAATTAAGCAGCAGTGCACCAACAAGTGGCCCTACCATTAGAATGACACCATTGAAAAGATAGTCTAGTCCGTTCATTCGACTTAATTTATCTTTAGGTACTAATAAAGGGATAATTGCTTGTACAGCAGGCCCATGAAATGCTTGAAAGACACCTCTAAGGGTTATTATCAGTAAAACAAACCAGATATTGGCCATTCCTATCATGAATGTGAAAATCAGACCCATAGTGGTTACTGCTTGGAAAAAATCTACAGTTGCGATTATTTTCTTTCGTGACCATCTATCAACAAATACACCAGCTATTGGAGTAAAAAGCATTGTGGGCCCAAAACCTAAAAATGTCGATAGAGCTAAGAATAATTCACTCCCAGTTTCAACTGTTATCCACCAGATAATAGAAAATTGAACAACACTTGAACCCAATAAAGATATTAATTGACCAATCCAAAAAATAATGTACCTTTTAAGATTAGAATTAGATCGAACGTTATTATCACTCTCCATTGAAGCTTTGTTATACTCAATCACTGTTATTCCTTCCAAAAACGATTTAGTAAAAGACTGAATCGTTAGCTTAAAAAGCTTCTTGATATGGTAATCAATATCTTATAACAAAGAAATTAAATTCTTTAACTAATATATAATCGAAGAAATTAACATCCATATGTAGTTATTAGAAGTCATAACCTTTATTAATAATTTAGTCTTAACTGAACCGTAATTAAATCATTACCTTGTGGTCAATCATAATGAAATCATCGCAATCTGAATTACTTTCAACAAACAGGGAGAAAATTAGAAAATTACCACAACAGATTTCTGGGTCGGAGCTTGAAAAGGTTATATTCGCTCATTGGCAAAAAATACCCGTGATAAAAGAAATACCAGATATAATGCCAGAAGAATTAGTTCTACAAGAAGTCAGATCAGCAATTCTCGATATACTACGAAGTGGAATTGAAGAGTATGATGAAAGAGATCTTGTTAGAATTAGACACGTCCTTTCAGTTAAAGAATTGCATAAAATAATTAATGAAAGAATCTCCAAGAAAATTAAACTTTCAAATGTCTATTTTCATCTAAATCAATTGAGAGATCGGGAATTTGTCCAAATAGTTGCCAGTATCAAAAAAGGACGCCAAATTACTCATTATTATGGAAGGACTGCAAAGTTATTTTTATGGATGGGAAAGGAAAATGACAATTTCAAGGACAACTATTTTATTGCCTTAATCCAGACTTTCAACCCTGATATTACCTCAGAAACAATTGAAGAACTTTATAAGTCTCTACTACTGAACAAACTAGAAATTCATAATCAAGCGAAAATGTGGCTGGAAAATAATGTAGAAGAATTGACAGAACTAAACGTGGATACAAGGTATGTTTATAATTTTCTTAAATCAATACTAAGATGCGATCCTAGTTCAATAGAAGTATATAATAAAATCAATGAACTGTTAAATATCTCTGTTGACTCCAATGTGTGATATTGATACCCATCAAGAAAGAATTTGAAAGAAAAACTCTCACAAGTTTTTCTAGTGTTACATTTAACAATTTACATTTATTTTTAAGTGCACAAATTTAAAATGAATTAGATACAGTAGATACTGTAGTGTTTTATTTTTTTAATTTTGCCTAATTTCATCCGATGTGGTAAATATGCTGACTGTACCAAATGAAGAAGTTCTCAAGAGCTTGGTTCAGAAAATAGATGACGAATATGATCTTATTAACCGTTTAAATCGTTATAAAAGCCAATCTGAGTTGATTGAGCTTGCTTCCAATCAGGGATTGACACAACTGGATGATGCAATTCGTGCTTTGTTTGTTGCTGATTTCATAGTTACAGCTTCTGAACTGCCTTCAGGTGGAACAGATAACGAACGATACCAATCTATCATTCAATCATTCATACAGGGTCAATCAAGGTCATCTTCATCTGACTCATTAATGAGGATTTTTTTCTTAGCTTACAAAACAGCTACAACTATTCGACGTCAAGATTTATTTCAAGCTGGTCGTGGTTTGTCTCGTAAGGCTGCATTAATTCGCTTAAAAGACAGTTATATTACCCCTTATTTAACCGTTACATCAGAAATTCTAGGAAAAGGATCTTGCGGCTGGGAACTTGGAGTATTATCAGCTGCATTGAAGAGAATGTATCCAGACAGTGAAATTCAACAATTTAAAGGTATGCCAGAGTATACTGATTATAAGACATTAACTAATTTTATTTGGCGCCTATTAATGGCATATAGTCAAATTCAAACAGCAGAAACAAATCCTAATCCTGTTATACCCAATATAAAAGATAGCAAGTCCCTTTTACTATTTGATGCCCAGAAAACTGGGTTAACTTCCTTATGGAACACCACTCCTTCAAATATCCCTAAATTGAAAACCGATTTACCCTCACTTGTTAAATTTACTAGTCAACTCATCAATCATAAACATTTAGTCTTAGTTAAAGGAAAGGTATTGGAAACAACCGAACATTTCTTTATGATTCGTTCTCCATTTACAATTTCTAAACCAGTACTCATTCTTAAGACGCCTGCAGATGAGCTTAATTTCACAAGAGTCCTCACAGTTCTTCATCTGCGAGGCCTTGAGCAGGATGGTTGGAATACAGTAATAAATACTGATGAACCTATAGAATCCGAAGAACCAAAAGTGGTTGAACCTAAAGTACCGAAACAAGATGAAAAAAGGGATGAAAAGAAACCAGAAATCCCTCTGAAAAAAGAAGGATTTTTTGCCAAAATCAAATACAGATTTTTTGGCAAAAAAACAGACCTAGATGTAGAAAAGAAACCAATTCCCAAGCAATTAAAACCCAAATTATCTATAAAAATGAAAGAAGAAAAAAAGGAGGAGAGAATACCTCCTTTCATGGTTCAGAGCTCGTTTATTGCTCAAGGAATTACCGTTGATGCCGTAAGTGACCTGAATCTGTTTGAAATCTTTGACACTGTGAGAGAGGAGAGTTATAATATAGTTGGAACGTTTGAGACAGATTTTAAAGAGACAAAAACGGAATTTGTAACAAAACAAAGCGTTATTCCACCAAGTACAATTGTTACGTTTCTTAATGCTCTAGAACAAGAAATAACGAAAATTTATGCTAATTGCTTTGACAGTAATCAGGTTTTAGTGGAGGAACTCTTCTTTATGGGGAATGACGATCAAAAAATGATCATATGTTTAAATGGGAATCAAGAACGAGTTGTTGGCACTATAGCAACTACTTATGTTGAAAAGATAGTGGATTGGCAAGCTAGGGAAAGAGAAGACGAAGCACTACAACGCCGATCCTTACATATGAGAACGCAACAATTACTCGCAGCTAGACGTCATACACCATTTCAGGAAGCTGTAGAACGAATTTATGGGGCAAATTTCAACGTTAAAAAAGCCAAATTCATCATCCTTAATCAACCTATTTTTTCCTTGAGATAATGACTCAATTAATGCTGATTGAGTTCTAGTTAAGAAGTGGTGGATCTTAATAAAGGGTGGATAACTATACAGTTTCCTATGGTATAAAGTTTATATTCCCGGATTTTTGTGAATAATAATTTTGTTGGATACTGATGAAATTGACAGCAAGAAAAACCTCTGAAGTTAAATATGACAAACTTGTTTATTACACAATTGTTTTGTTACCATCCATATTTACATGGGTATTACTCATTGCCTTTGTCTTAATTTTTTCTTTTGATATGATCGACTATATCAAAGACAATGACATCATCCCTGGCACCCATGACTTCTTTATTATAATTGTTTGGGCAGTTCCAGCAGGGATTAGTGGATCTTTTTGCGGGATGGTTATAGATAAATATCCACATCACTTGGGAAAATTTACAACACTCGGACTGATTGGTAGTTCGGTATTTCTAGCAATTGACATGATTACTTTACAGATAGCTAATGGATTATTATTGATTCTCGCAGTATTTTGTCTTGGTGCTTTCATGGGAATTTTAGCCATTACTGCTCATACACTCTATGGTTCATCGATCAAATGGACTCATCGTGGGAGAGCATATTCCTGGGTGATGTTTGGAGGATTATTTTTTTGTTTTCTATTGCTTCTAGGGAACGAAATCATTAATTTAGACTTTTTCCTTTCTTTTTCCCTCATCTCCTTTCTTGGCATCCTAATAAGCATTATCTTCTACTATTATACCCAAAATTGCCTCTTCTGGGAAAATGACCCTTGGTTGACACCACTATTCCGTATTCTTAAGCGGCCATCCGTTAGCGCTTATTATTGGACCCATGCACTCATATATCTGATGTTAGGCTTGACTATAGGTTCGTTAGCTCAAGCTGGTATTATTCTTGGTTTCAGTCCATTTCTTGATAGTTGGTACAAATCTTTCTGGTTTGCTGTGCTTATCGGAAGCTGTCTGTTTATTCTCCCATCTGGATTCCTCACAGACCGTTGGGGAAGAAAAACATCAATAATTTTGGCTATTTATGGTATCGTGTTTTCATCTCTAATAGTTGGATTATTTACTGATTCTTCTTCTTTGTTTTTTGTTTCGGCTTTGTTCATCGGAATATCTTTCGCTCTCATCCATCCAGCTCTGGATGGAAGCTTATGGGTAGATTTGGCTCCTCGAGATTCCATTGGTAGATATTCATCTTTAAATTTCCAATCCCTCGGTTTGGGTATGTACATTGGGTTTCCTGTAAGCTATTTTTTCGTTACTGAGCAAATTCTTGATATCACGCTGATCATGAATGTTTTTATACTGCTTGGATTAGCTATCCTCGCCAGTGCTCCCTTATTTTGGATTGGAGATTCATTTCCCCCGCTAGAATTTTTCCTCTTGCTAGTAATTAATGACGCTGGAATGCCTATATTTAATTATGATTTTGGAAGAGAAAAAGAACTCAAAGTTGATCTACCTTTAATTTCGGGCGCTCTTTCGGCAGTAGGGTCGTTTATGCAAGAAGCGACTGGAGAAGAAGGTGCAAGTTTAAGTCTGGTACGACATGGTACCCACTTTATTATTTCTGATGATGGTAAAATGGGGCTTTCTGCTGCAATATTTTCTAACAAAAATGATCCAGAATTACACGGTCTTCTACATAAATTCTTGAATACCTTTGAAGAGAGATTCAAAGATATAATTCCAACTTGGAGTGGGGATCTTACTATTTTCCACGATGCCATTGAGGACGCTGAAGTAATTTTTGGACCTTTAGTAACTATCCAGGTTAACTAAGAATTTTAGACTAAAAATTAGTCATCTGAAATTCCAGCAAGATATTTCGCGATTTTCTTCCGTTCGTCAATATCATATGTCTTGAGAATCGCGATATCTTCCATGACAGGGCTACCACCTCCATGGACCCCGGCAACAGCCATAACACCACCTATTCCAGAACATAGAGTATCAGAAAGGGTTCTAAAGAGCTTGTACACATTTTCAGCTGGAACATCTTCTTTTCGTTTGATATATTTTTGGAGAAATGGACCTATCTTGTCGCTGAAAAAATCTTTCTCATATGGTAGCGTCGCTGGTAATCCTCCAGCTAGGTCAGCCAAGGTTTCTAACTCATGATAATAGTTCTTTCCTGCGTGTTTCCTACCAACATTACAAAAAACTGGATCAGGAATCATTGTCCCTGAATCATCTTTTGTTGCTTTGTGAGCAGCTGCAATCCCAGTTGCATTAACAAGTTCAGCAACACTGATTAAATCAGCGAGTTTGAACTGAACGTGTTTCTTATCTCCTACACCATTGTACTCACTGACTAATGCACTAAAACCCATAATGATATCAGTTGTTGCTGGTTTGCATCCAGTATAACTATGACGGTGATATAAGGCAAAAAGTAAAGCCAACCACCCACCGAACTGGTGTTCTCCTTCATATCCTCCTAAAAAGACTCTATCATTTGGAATAAACGCGTCATCAAATATGATAAAGTTTTCTACATCACCAGCTTCTGCTGAAGGACAAGGTGTGTGTTCACGTGGTCTCATGTTTGATGCTCTTGTTACTAGATAGACATTATCCCAATCTCCTGGAATTGCAAATGAAACCGCGTATTTATCTTCCTCTGAGGTCAAAAACCGTGTTGGTATAACAATGATCTCTTCAGCTACTCCTCCTGCAGTAATATGATTCTTAGCACCCCGAACCACAATACCATCATCTCGATGCTCTACAACATGAACGTATAAATCAGGATCAGCTTGTTGATGAGGTCTTAGGGATCTGTCTCCTTTAACATCTGTTTGAGCACAAGTCGCAATTATATCATTTTTCTGCCAAAATTTCAGATATTCTAACCACCGTTGATGATACGGCTGACCCGTCATGTTCTCTGCGCGGTAAGTAATAATCGAGAGTGCATTCATTGCATCTATTCCCATACACCGGAAAATGCATCCTCCTGTATAACGACATATTCTTCTTGTCATCTCTTGTTTGGCAAGAAGGTCTTCAGTGGATTGATGAATATGGGTAAATCTGTTCACAGTTTCTCCAGTGATATGAGATTTAACAGTCAGTAGGTCTTTAAATTCGGCCTCATCAACTCTATCGAGGGTTTGAGATATTGTTTTAATTACTCCCGCCATTCTAGGGTCATCACGACCAACTTTCTCCCCGTCAATGAAAATATTATGCTTCATTTTGTATAAACTTTCTTTATATTCTTGAGAAGTCTTCATTCAATTCATCTCACAATTTCTTCTGTTACACATACAATTTTTTCATTAAAAAACTAATTTTAAACTTAATTTTTTATATTTTTACCTAAATAAAGTTAATTACACGTAATCTATTTGATTTTACCTATAATTCTACGAGTTCCCCATCTATAGGAACAATACATTGACTATCGGGAAATTTTGCTCTTAAACGCTTACAAAACCCACGAGGATTTCTCCAAAACCAATGCATTGTAATTATGATAGGCAACGGTTGTTTAAAGCTTTCCAGTTCTTTTAAAGCCTTTTTAGGGGAAGCTGCAAATAATCCACAGATAGGAATCGCAAAATAATCTATTTCTTCCTGAGAGAAGCCTTTAAAGTCAACCGAATCCCCCACATGACCGAAAATCAGATTTGAAGTCTGAACAACTACTCCAGTATTTTGAACTCCAGAGAACAACCCGTGACGCCCTTCTATAAATTTTAGTTTCCATGTATCTCGTTGAATCTCGTCACCAGGATTCACAAGGATTATCTGTTCTTGCCATTTTTTGTATTGATCTGCCACTTGCTTGTTACAAATAAGCACAGCCTTTGGATTACGTTTTAAGAAGGGATTAACTCCCCTTGTATGATCAAAATGGTTGTGAGTCACAAATACAATATCTCCACGAACATCACCAATTTTTTTCTTACCAGGATCGATGAGAAGAGTAGAGGAATTTTCTTGTAACATAAAACCCGCTTGACCTAGAAATGTGATTTTCATTTTTTCTCCTCAAATATGGGTGTTATACATATCGGTTTTTTTCTAAGAGCCGGATTTAAAGAACGGAGGTATAGTTTTTTCTACAGGACCAAGAACTGTTTCATTAGTTATACTTGAAATAGGGGTATGATCAAGATTGAATTCATAAATTTTTACTTGTGGATTTTGTCTTCTTGCTAAGAATGGGAACTCTGCTACAGGATAGACAACTCCTGACGTTCCAGCAACGATTAGTATGTCTGTTATAGATAAACGATCGATACATCCCTGAATGATTCTACTGTCCAAACCTTCTCCAAACCATACAACATCAGGACGGCAAATTGATCCGCAAGAATTGCATTTAGGAATGTCATCAATATTTTTAAGGAGATCTAAAGTCCAAGTGAACTTTTCTCCACAGTTAAAACATCTTGCTTGACGTATCTCCCCATGCAGATGAGTCACATTTTGAGATCCTGCTCTTTCATGGAGGTCGTCAACATTTTGGGTCATTATTGCAATATTAAAACCCTTTTGTTCAACCTCTGCTAATTTTAGATGAGCAAGATTTGGATCTGCATTTAAAATGATATTTAAGCGCCATCTATACCACTCCCAAACGAGCTTAGGGTCTGAAGCAAAAGCATTGGGAGTAGCGAGCTCAGAAGGATCATAATTTTTCCAAAGGCCATCTTTTCCGCGAAAAGTTGGAATCCCAGAAGCTTGAGAGAACCCTGCTCCAGATAGCACTGTGAATTTCGTGTTTTTATCATAATCAGTCATGTATGTGAAATTCTCCGAGGTATTTGACGGAAATGTAGAATTAAGCTGGGGATCCCAACAATACTATTGTGTACAACACATCTGCCGCAGATGTAATGGCATCTGAAGCATTTTCAAAGTTTTTTATGGTATCGAGAAGAAGAAAGTGAATAGAAAACCCAAAGCTATTAGAAATCCCTAAAATTTCCTCTCTTGCTCGAAAATGAACCTCATCAGCTTCACGTTCACGATCCTCAATGATTTGACGATTGTCGAGAATTGTTCGATCGTCTCGTCCAAGAGCTGCACACATCTTTCGAAAAACACGAACAGATTCGATATTAAGTTTGTTTATTGCCTTATAATAGTTTAATATTGGATCTTCAAATTGTGACATGTCTACATCTAGCTTAGCAAGCATGACCATATTTTTACTAGCAGTCTTTGTCCAATTTGCAGTAGAATCAGCTAATCGAACAAGACGATACAATTTTTCCCGAATTTCAGGTGGAAGCACTCCCCGGGCTATTTCATTAGCGAGATCGTCTTGGGCGTGGTCCGCAGATCGCTCGAGCATACTTACCCGATTATATAGTTTTTCGACACGAGCTAGCACAGGTGAGGCCATGTGCTTGATTAATTCCTCACATGATGTAAGAGTGTCTAAAATTTTCTCGTTATGCTCATCTAAACTTTCTAAAATTACCTGGTTGCGACGTTGTCGAAACCAGTGTAATAAACTGCTTTTTTCATAATTACTCAAGTGCTAATACCTTCTTTAAACCAAATTCTGGAGCAGCGAATAAGCGTGCTTCGTGGGGGGGAATTCGGATGAATATCTTTTCTTTTTCTTCTAATAGAGTCCGGGAATCGACGATTATCAAATCATCAGTTAATAGTTCCACTTCATATCGAATGTATCCCCCACTAAATCTTTTTCGTAAAATAGTTCCGCTCAGAGCATCATCTTCTTCTTGAAAGCAAAAATCCACAGTTTCAGGCCGAAAAGCCAAGACTATACCCTCACCCTGATCAAAATCTCCTTCTAAGCCTTGAAGATCAATGAATTGATGATTTCTAAATTCAATTCTATAAGAATCTTGAGCCAGTTTCTTTTTGATCATTCCCTCTAGGAAATTACTTTCTCCTACAAAATTCATTGAGAATAATGTTTGCGGTCGTTCGTAAAGCTGCTGAGGAGTCCCAACCTCGACAATCTGTCCAGCTCGAAGAATAACCAATCGATCAGATATTGACATAGCCTCTTCCTGATCATGGGTTATATGAATAGCGGTTAATCCTAATTTTTTTACCAATTTTCTAAGCTCGTACCTAAGAGATACCCTGACTTTATAATCCAATGCTGAGATGGGTTCATCCAATATTAACAGCTTTTCTTGATTAGCTAGAGCTCGTGCAACGGCTGTCTTCTGTTTGGCTCCTCCACTTAATGAACGGGGTCGTAACTGCTTCTGTTCAAGCAAATCTACTAATCGGAGCATTTCTTCACTTATTTCCCCTTGAGCTTGTCTAGGTAAATCCCTTATAAAAGGACCATAGGCAGCATTTTGTTCAACTGTCATATGAGGAAATATTGCGATACTCTGAAAAACCATTGCAAAGTCTCTTCGTTCAATGGGAATATTCACCACTTTTTTTCCGTCAATCAGAATCGTTCCATGTGTTGGTTCGACAATTCCTGTGATACAGTTTATTAGAGTGGTCTTCCCACATCCAGATGGACCTAAGATACCAATGTATTCTCCTTCTTTGATTTCTAAATCGATTTCTTCAAGAGCCTTAATACGTCCATAAAACTTAGAAACCCCTTTTAATTGTACATTTGGCATTTAAGTCATCTCCAGTTTCTTAACTGTTTTCCAAGGTTCAACGAAGTGGGATATATTCTCAGGAGGGATTTCTAATCTAACACGTGTTCCAACATCGTACTGTTGTAGATCTGATGAAGGAATACTCACATGAAGCTCTTTTTTTGGGAGTCCTTCAACCTTAACAGCGAGATTTGACCATTTTCCTAAGAAAAAAGCCTGTTCAACAGTTCCTTCAAAGGTATTAACTTTAAGTTGTGAATCTGTCTTCATAAAAGGGGTTACAAGGATTTTTTCTGCTTTAACTGCAAGGACGACTTCTTCGTCTGAATAGCTCTCTTCTTTATCAAAGCTACGGACAATATCTTTGGGTTTAATAGTTATTTTATGCTCCCCCGCCTGTACCACTTCCCCATTAATTTCATTTTTTGATTTTGTGGCTGGTACTAAATTTGTTGTACCAAAAAAGTACGCTGCGAATAATGTAGAAGGATAATCGTAGATTTCTTCAGGGATATCGAATTGGACAATTTTTCCATCATTTATGATTAACACTCTATCAGCGACTGCTATAGCTTCTTCCTGATCGTGAGTCACATGAAATGTTGTTTTTTCAAGATCACTAACTAATTTTCGAATCTCTGTTCGCAATCGAATACGTAACCTTGCATCTAAGGCGCGTAATGGCTCGTCTAATAGGAAAACATCTGCATCTGCTGCTATTGCTCGTGCTAAAGCGACACGTTGCATCATCCCTCCGCTTAGTTCATCAGGATATGCATTATAACGAGTCCTTAAATTCACTAAATCGAGTATCTGGTCTCCCAACGCTATTACTTCTTCCCATGGTTTTTCTCCTTTCATCTTCGGAGAAAAGACCGTGTTCTCCCACACATTCATATATGGAAAAAGAGAATAATCTGATGTCTGAGGTAAATATGCCAAATTACGTTTTTCAGGTGGAATGTTATTCAATAACTCCCCATTCTTGTAAATTTTACCTGAAGTTGGTTTAACTAAACCTGCAATCAATTTTAATAATGTGGTTTTCCCTGCGCCTGTTGGTCCTAGAATCACAACGTATTCGCCACGTTCTACTTCTAAATTAAAATCTTGTATGGCGTAAAGCTTCCCGAAGCGTTTATTCAAGTCTTGAATTTCAATATGTGCTTTAACCATACAATTTTCTCCTACTCTTTACGTCTGCCTTTTTTTGTTACTTTAGCTCTTAGAACGAAGATCAATAAAGAAGAAATTAAGATTAAGATCACTGTTGTAAGAGCCGCGAAAAAATAATCGGGTTCTGCTCCCGTTATTAAAGCAACGATGAAGACTGGTGCAGTGATGGATTCAGGAGACACAGCTAAAGTAGCTCCTGTTTCCCCAATACTTCTGGTAAAAGACATAATAGCTCCAGCGATAATTGCAAACTTTACTACTGGAAGAGTAACATGACGAAACGTTTGAATTGGTCTAGCACCCAAGCTCTGTGCAACATCTTCATATGCAGGATCAAGTTCAGCTAATCCTCCAATGGTATTTCTAACGATGAAAGGAAAAGTCATACTGATATGGGCCATAATAACAAAAAATAATTCATTTGTGGGAAAAATGAACTGCCAAGTCCAGAATAAACCAACACTAAACCCTAACGCTGCACTTGGGACAACATAAGGAATGTCGACAAGTGCATCAAGAATACGAGAAAAAAAGTGGTTCTTACGGGTAATTAGAATCGCCATTGGGACTCCTAAACCGACATTAACAAGTGTTGCAACAGAAGCTACTACTACTGAAAATAAAATACTTTGGCCAAAAAGAAGCCAGTCAGCAGTGAGAAGTTTTTCTGCACTTACTCCTTGAAAAATAAACAGAACTAGAAAAAATGAGGGAATTAAGACAATAAATATTAGGAAACCAAAAGATAAAATTGAACGAGCTTTTGGTGCGGTTCCCTCGCTAATTCTCCATTCAAAACTTGGAAACACTCGTCGAAATGGCAATTTTGCTCGTTTTGCAAGAAATTTCGCAAGAAAAACTAAACATAATGCGATACCAATCATTAATACACTTATAAAAGCCATACCAGGTAATAGATAACTGACGGGTTCTTCTCCAGCTTCAATAGCATCTTGGTAGTCATGTTTCCAATTACCAATTAATACCGTACCTGTCTGTTTGAGACTACTAATTGTAGCTAAAACGGTCATCACTCCACCAGTATCACTTAAACTCTTAGCAAGACTTAACACCATTGCTGTCGCAACTCCAGACCGGAATAAGGGAAGGGTAACAGTTCTTGCTGCTGTAAATTTACTTGCTCCGCATGTTCGAGCAGCGATCTCTAGTGTGACGTCAATTTCTTCCAATATCGCTGCTAGTGAACGTATGACATATGGAAACGTCGTAGTAAAATGGAAGAGAATTAAAATAGGTAGAGCATCTTGAATAAAATTTAAAGCAAAAAATGGTTTTACAGGGATACTTGGAGTTTTTCCCCAAAAAAGTGCAACGGAAAAACCAAGACCAGCTGTAGGAACAGCCAAAGGGAGTTCGATAATACTATTTAAGATCGATTTAAACCGAAATTCCTTACGCACTAATAACCAAGCAATGGGGAGACCAAATATTAAATCTACTATTGTTACCGTAACAGATACAGTAATTGAATAAATCAACGCTTCAAAAATCTCAGACATGATTGTTGGATTAGAGAGTACCTCGGATTGGATAATAGCAAATTCTAAGACTGCGTAGATTAAAACGAAAATCGTGGGAAATAAGACAAGAGTAAGAAAAAACAAGACAATAAAAAAATACCACAAATTGGAGACACTGGGTTTTGATACGAATTCTATAAATCTAGTTTGAAACTGTTTCAGTTGTTGTTGAGGTGAACTGGGAATCAATGCCATCTCTTTGCCCGCTGTTCATTTAAAAGATTCTAAATTTGTACTGAAATTAGAGAAAAAGTGTTTCACGTCTTTTCATATTCATTTAAATCTGTTCATTAACGATTGAATGATTATCCCAAGAGAATATAACTTTAATCAGGGTCTGATTTTTTAATAGATATTTTATAGTTCTTATTTCATTCAATTATCTCGAAGAAAGTAATGCTCATTGTCAAACAAGGATATTAACAATTCAAATATTAACAATTCATTTTTTCAGATCATATTTAATCATAAATGCTCCAACATAGGTGAAAATCATGAAAGAAATACAAGTTACCCTCCCCACTGATCGTAAAACCTTGATGGATGAATTTCTGAAGGAATTTTCTCTCCAGGCGACCAGTTACGATTTTGGGGAATCCTTTCGCTTTGAATGTCGGATTGATGACTATCAAATGAATTTTACATTAGAAGAACTCAAAGCAAGAGGGATAGGGGTAGCTTATGGAGATATTGTAGTCAGACCAGTATCCTTGCTCATTTCCAGTAAAAAAGAAGAAGATATTCTACCTTTGAGTGCTGGAGTGAATAGAGAAGAGATACTAGCAACTCTTGGCAAAATCTCAGGCTTTTCTAGTATTTATTTACTTATGAATTGTCTTGCAGCTGCATTAGCTACCTTTGGTCTTCTTAACAACGATGTAGTTGTCATCATTGCTAGTATGATCGTAGCCCCCCTTCTAGGACCAATAATATTGACTTCTCTTGGATTACTAAGTCTTGAAACAACTTCTTTCATAAAACGAGGATTACTTGCTGAAATAACTGGAATTTCGGTAACCGTAGTTGTTGGAGGATTGATAGTTGTGATCACTCAATATCTTATCACTCTAGGAATATTAGGAGACTTTACGATTGAATTAACAACAGAAGTCCTAAATCGCACAGATTTAAACCTTCCGATCATGGCTCTTGCTTTATTGGGAGGACTTGCTGCGGGTATCGTAGTTGCACGAGGGTTAGATGTATCGATTGTTGGGGTTGCTATTGCTGCATCTTTGTGTCCTCCTGCAGCAACAATTGGGATTTTAGTTGCACTTGGTGAATTTAGCTTAGCCTTACCTGCAACAGGACTTCTTCTTTTTAATATCTTAGCTATTAATCTCTCTTGTACTGGAGTATTCTGGATATTTGGAGTTAAAAGTAGAGGCCTCTCTAAAAGACAATCAGAAAAAGTTAAACGTATGAATATTATTTGGATTGCAGTGGTTACTATTCTGTTAGTGTTAATCATCATCTTTAGAGAATGATAAACCCAATAATTCCCTGAATTTAATTCTCACCCTCTTCCTTTTCTTTATCATTTAGTTGAACAATACAAAGACGCCCTTCAACAACATCAATTTTAGCTTCGATCTCATTTTGGTTAATCATTTCATAGACTAGCTCCTCAAGCTTTTTAGGATCGATTTCAACACTCTTTGCCAAAGTTTCGATTGGAACACTGCCTATCTTCCTAATCCTTATCGCTAATTCTTCTCTTTGTTTCTTTCTCAATAGGGCATCAGAAAGCATTCCTGCAACTGCTAGCACTCGTTGGATATCTCCTTTTTGATATGCATGAAATACATCATAGATAATATGACCAAACGACCCCAAATTACGTGATAACACTTCCTGTACTAATTTTACACCAAATTCGCTTTGATGTTCAATGATCTCAAGTGCTACCAGACCTGCATCAAATTTAACGAGCCCAAGCCAGACCTCATCTGGTTTAATACTTGGGGATTCATAATGACTTATGTAAGTACGGATAGCTCGTCTTTGTAGAGTCACATTGCGTGCAGATATCATTCCAATTAATGTACGTACATGCTCTCGTTCAATAGGTGAAAGAGACTTCGTAATTTGATAATCAACTAGTTGTTTTAGCAATTGTTCGATGAATTGAGTATCTTGTTTAATTATTGAAATTATTACGGAAACCTTTTGAGCAAACGCAACAAAGTCTGGGGATTCTAAATCTGTTAACAACCAATCTAGGAGCTCTTTAGTAAAGGGTAAAGGTCTAGGTTTTAAAAAATCTACATATATTGGGATTAATTGAATATGGTGGGTTTCTAAAGCTGCAGTAAGTCTTTTTGCCGCATAAGCTGCCATATCTGCATTCTTTGAGATTGCTTCACCTATTCCCTGAACTAATTCACTCTCGGAGTCGATAGTTTCGGATTTCAAAAGCGTCTGGATCGCTTCTGTAAACGCGTCTTGACTCTCGTATTGGATGCTAGGTTCTCCTTTTTCGTTCTCCTTTAAGGTAGAATTTATTACGTCTTCTTCTATCACGACTGTTGATTGTTGCTCTGAAGATGGAAATTCGTCCGATAACTCCTGCATTAGTCCCTCAATCATTTCCTGCGTGAGGGTTAAGGAGGTGTCATCAAAATCAAAATTTTTTGGTTCAGTATCCAATAATTCGACTGATGGGGTGGGAGTTTCGCTTTCAACCTCTGTTATAGCTTCTACTCCCTCTTCTGTACTGACAATTGTTTCTGTGTCGTCAACAGGTTCTGTTTCAGAGACTTCTTCAACTTTGTAAGAAAGCTGAGTGACTAAATCTTCAAGAGTACGCTTAACATCGACTTCCTCTAATTCCACCGAAACATCTTTGATAGAGATTCCCATGCTCTTTAAGATCGGTGATAAAGCTTTTTTATCCTTTATTTTAGTTAAATCTTCCATGATAACGTTAAAGCCTTTAGAACGGAGAGATGTAACTTCACTGGCTTCATCAGGGCCAACAACCAAATGATCGACTATTCCAGAGCATAATTCAGCAATTCCAAGTAATGTGGGTTTGACTCCTAATAATTGAAGAATGAATTGCTCCCTAAAGGTGAATTGACTTGGACAAACCAACGTAGATGGAGCTTTTGATTCTTTAACGGCTTTAGTGAACTCCTTGTGCAAGATGAGGAGAGCTAATGAGCAAGGATCTTCTGCTAACCAAAGAATTGCATCAGCTTCATTAATGACTTTTCTTATTTCATCCGTTAGGATATCCCTTCCTAAATCTAACCCGATGAGTTCGATAGGTTTTTTCCCTTTCTTTTTATCTTTACTTTCTTGACTTTCGACAAGGAGGTTTTGAAGTTCTTCAAGATCCGTTTTTTGCTCTGCATCCCGATCAATGAAACCTGTAATTTGGAAGTATCGTAAAGGAACTTGGGAAGTTGGAGTCTTAATGGTAACATTTTCTTCAGGAAATTTCAAGGGATACGCTTCAAGAAATTTCCCAGCGTATTCATTCAACGCTTTAAAAAATTCATAAAAACTTTGATTCGCCTTTTTTCTTTCACTGACCCACTGAACTAGGAACATTTCTGCTTCATTAAATGGTATTCGGGTTTGAGCAATTGGTTGAGAAAAAATTTTAGCCAATGAACTTTTTGTTAAGTCATCAGGCACGATCGCACTTGCTAACTTTACTACCTCATGATGATACCACACATCTCCCGTGTCTTTACCTTGATTATTTTCCAATGCGAAATCAGCGGTTGTATTGAGAATTATTGTGAATCCTATACCAGCTTGGAGGAATTCTAAAACTAAGGGGGGAAGATCAACCCCTGCTGATATAACAACTAACCGCTTTTCTATTTCCATTCTTAAGCCTCAAGGCTATTTTAAAACTAGCGTATCTCGTATTATTATCAAATGTTTACCATAATTAGTATATGAGTCGGGTTTGTTTCTCTTTTTTAATTTCTCTCCAATTCTTTAATAAGAATGTCTTTTTGTACTTTTTCTCTTATAAATTAAATCCTTAAGTAAGTGGATTTTTTGAATTATCCCAAATGGATACGTCCTATCAAAACAAATCTTTCTTTTTCGAAAAATCGAATCTGTATCCTAGTATCAAATTTCTCCTTAAGCAACTCTTAGGAATCAACAATAGTAAATGAATAGGTTTCAGAAATTAAAATATTATTTCTTTTTATCAATAATTTCAAAATAGAAGTCATATTGAGTTCCTGCGGAAGTAAATGGCCCTAATCAGATTAAATATCTAGGAGGACAACAAATAATAATATACCGTCTTAAATCCCTAGAGATCCATTCACTACCATTCGTCCTGTAATAAATCTTACATGATTCAATACCAGACACATCCTCAACAAACACCTGAATTGTAGAAGATACGAACTTTGCGGTTAACAAGCTTGATTAGTCTTATCGGTGGTTTTCTGATTTTGATCGGTCACTATGCTTTCTTTATATTCTTCAATGTTCTTTAATATATCAAGAAACACTTTATGAAAGTTTAAAATACAGAGGCGGATGTAAGTTTTTAGAATTAATACGATTTAATACCAGAGTTTAGATATTTAATTCGAAAAAGAAATTCCTAGAAACTATAAGGTGAAAATTCAATGACTATGAATTTCGATTTACCTGAAGAATCCATGATGATGCGTGACGCGGTACGAGAGTTTGCTGAAAAAGAAATTCAACCTATTGCGGCCGAGCTTGATGAAAAAGAGGAATATTCACCAGAATTAACAAAAAGAATGGGTGATCTTGGATTAATGGGAATAAGTATACCTGAAGAATATGGTGGATGTGGCCTCACTTACCTTTCCTATATAGTTGCAGTTGAAGAACTTGCTAGAGTTGATGGTTCTCAAGCAGCAACCGTCGCAGCTCAAAATTCGCTGGGTATAGGACCAATTTACTATTTTGGTTCAAAAGAACAGAAAGATCATTATTTACCTAAGCTTACAACCGGTGAGAAAGTATGGGGATTTGGTTTGACTGAACCTGAGGCTGGGAGTGATGCAGGGGGTACAAAAACAAAGGCAGTGCTGGATGGTAACGAATGGGTAATCAATGGATCCAAAATTTTCATCACAAACGGATCAACTCCAGCATCCCTTGGTTCTACAGTTCAAGGGATCACTGGTACTAGATCAGATGGACGTGGCCGAGAATACACCTGTTTCCTAGTTGATCAAGGGACTGAGGGGTTTGAGACCAGAACTATGCATAAAAAAATTTGTTGGCGAGCATCTATTACATCTGAACTTTATTTTACCAATTGTAGGGTACCAGAAAGTCAAATGCTTGGGTCTCGTGGAGAAGGTTTTCATCAAATGCTAGATACTCTTGATAAAGGAAGACTTTCTATTGGTGCTATGGGATTAGGCTGTGCTCAGGGTGCCTTTGAACTCGCACTGGAATACGCTAAACAGAGAAAAGCTTTTGGAAAACCTATCTCAAAATTTCAAGTTAATGCGTTTAAACTTGCTGACATGGCTGTGGAAATTGAAGCCGCACGAAATCTCCTTTATAAAGCGACGTGGCTCTTTGATCAAGGTAGAGATGAATATAAAACCTTAGCTGCAATGGCTAAATTGTATTGCTCAGAGGTTTCCAAAAGAGTTGTTCATCAGGCAGTCCAACTACATGGGGGTTATGGATTGATGAAAGAGTATCCTGTTGAACGTTTCTATCGAGATCAGCGTTTACTAGAAATTGGAGAAGGAACCAGTGAAATCCAGCGCCTTGTCATAGCTAGAAAGCTGGGGTGCTAAGACACACTCTTTTGTAAAGGATTTTACTTGTTCAACATAATAAAAGAATCCATAATTTTCCCCCACTTAATGGGTTCTTTACTTGGAGGCTTTTCTAAGGAATATCGAACATATGCCACTTGAGCAAAGTGATGGATTGCATGTAAAGAAGTTCTTTCAACCATCCAAGCAAGAGTTCCTGGTTTTTGAAGCTTATCTTCTTTAAATGTTGGAATTCTTGAAATTAGGTCTTCTTTTGTCGCATTAGCTATTAATCCAGTAATGTACTCTTCAAGTTGTTTATAAAGCTCCATTATCTCTGTAAAAGAAGCCTCTTTTGAGAGATAATCGAAAGTGTCATCATCTAGAGTCTTAAGCCAGTAAATTTCTGCATTAACAACATGTTGGAGATAACTCTGTATAGTTCTCGCTCTTGTTCCTTCTGGACGCCACGTTAGTTCGTCCAAAGTTAAACCTTCAAGTTGACGATATCCATAAGTTCTAATAGTGTGAACTAGTTCTTTCAATCGCTGTTGATAAGTAGTACTTTTCATTTAGAGTCACATTGACTTGATTTTTTTTCCCATTTAACAAGCTTTAGAATGGATTTGCACAGATCAATCGCTTTATTAATATGTTCTTAAGGAAGTACCTGAGAGAATTCTTTCATGTCCTCTCAATACAAGTCTATCCTCGTATAGGAAAGAAGATCTTCCTATTTTCTGAAATAGAGAGAAGGAACATTAACAGTTCCTTTTCCTCTCTCCATTAAGGGTAGTGAGAAAGATATAAAAGGGGTGAGAATATCAATGGCATGAATCAATGGGTTAAGGTATTGTTTAGGTCTCATTAACTTTTACGTACTACTCCATCTTTCAACTCAAAGGTTTTCTCAGCTATTCTCAAGATTTGAGGATCGTGAGATGCCATGATAATAGTTAGTGAGCGATTTTCTTGTAATTCTAACAAGAGCTGCAAAATTTCTTCAGTTAACTCAGAATCAATATTACTTGAAGGCTCATCTGCAATCAATATAGAGGGATTAGTTACCAAAGCTCTCGCAATACATACACGTTGAGCTTCTCCTCCTGATAATTCTTTTACACGGTAATTAATTCTGGTTTTCAAATCTAATTGTTCTAGGACTTTTCTTGCTTGCAGGTTAATATTCTTGTATGAAATATCTTGTGAAAATAATGAGATACAGACATTCTCAAGCGCTGTAAAGTGAGGTAATAGATATTGATTCTGAAAAATAAACCCATATTTTTGCTGACGGATCTTGGCTAAAGTAATTTCTGAAAGATCTGTCATTAATTCTCCTTCCAATAAGACTTGTCCGCGAGATGGATATGTTAACAAACCAATTAGAGCTAGAAGTGTCGACTTCCCACTTCCAGAAGGCCCTGCAACACATGTTACTTTATCACGGGGTATTTGGATCGTAATATCACGAATGGCATTGACTTCTTGAGTTATTTTGCTATAGATTTTCCAAAGACTCTGAGTTTCAATCACAGGTTCAATTTCCATTTCAGAGGCCCCGTAATACTTCATCAGGTTCAGTAATAGCGTTCTTCCAAGCTGGAACTACTGTACCTACAACTAAGGGTATGATACCAATCCCGTAAGCTACCAGTAAACTATCAAAGGTGATTCTTAGTGGCAAAATAAAAGGTGGAAATAATACAGACCATCCTAACATGAAATCTGATAGTATTGGGGCACCCAAATAAAAATCATAGACAATAGCTCCGAAAATTCCTAAAGTTGAAACAAAAAAACCAGTAAATGTAAATTCGATCTTTCTTATATCAAGAACGTCGAAGGTAGTAAACCCGAGAGTCTTTAATAGGCCAATCTCTTGTAGAACGATAGACAATAAAATATAAGTTTGAATCATACAGATTCACTGTATCTGTTTCACGATCGTGAACCATGACATAATATACTTGGTTATTTTATTGTTATAAAAACAGGTTAGGTAAGAATAATGACAGAACAAGATGTGTACGAACGCCTCCGAGAACACCTTGATAATCTACCAGTGGGTTTTCCCAGTACAGAATCAGGAGTCGAAATCCGAATTCTAAAGCGACTTTTTACAGAAAAAGAAGCAGAAATGGCCATTCAACTTTCACCACTTGCAGCAACAGCGAATGATATTGCCGAGAAGATTGGACAAGACCCAAAAGATGTAGCGTCCCTCTTAGATCAGATGAGTACGAAAGGACTAATTTTTAATTCACGAAAAGGGGGAATCTCGATTTATCGAGCAGCATGGTTCATCGTCGGAATATTTGAGTATCAGATCAATCGACTGACTAAGGAATTTACTGAGGATTTTGATCAGTACTTAGATGATGGATTACGAGACGAGCTCCTTTCTTACGACACGTATCAGCTACGTGTAGTGCCTGTCAACAAAGCGGTTGACGCAGTTAAAATGGTGGCTTCTTATGATGACGCGCGAGAGTTAATCAGACAACAAAGTAAAATTTCAGTACAAAATTGCATCTGTAGACAAAAAAAGGATCTGCAAGGGGCGCCATGTTCCCGTCACGAGGAGAGGGAAGTTTGTCTTGCTTTCTCAAGTGGTGCTTATTACTTCCTAGAGCATGGCTTGGGTCGAGAAATTACCCAAGAAGAAGCTCTAGAGCGTTTGGATTTTGCAGAACAAAAAGGCCTTGTTTTGAGCCCTGGTAACGCCCAAAAAGCGTTTGTCATGTGCCTCTGTTGTGGGGACTGTTGTGAATATTTAGGAGTTCTAAAAACGTCCCCAAAACCCAGCTCATTAGTGAACAGTAATTACTACGCGCAAGTGGATAGAGATCTGTGCTCAGGATGCGAAACCTGCGTAGATCGCTGTCAGATGGACGCAATCACCATTGTAGATGATATTTCTACGATTAATCTCGATCGCTGTATCGGTTGTGGACTCTGTGTCACTACCTGTCCAGAGGATGCTTTGTCACTTCAAGTGAAATCCGAACATGTTGTTCCTCCAGCGAATATAGGTGACCTCTATATGAAGATTGGAAACGAACGGCTCCAGAAGCATTCTTCATAACTTATTGGTAGCCATTTTTGGAAAAAAAGAAGAAAGAGAAGATTAGATCAAGGACTTTCGATCACTTGGTTGCCAAGCTCCAAATTTGAACATATCGTAGAGTGCTGAAATCCCAGAAATAATTCCCGAAATCCCGATTATCAGCTGAAGAAAGAGATCAGCTTTACTCACCAAAAATATGAGATCAAGATCACCCATCACTTCAGGTATATTCTGCGCGAGAATAGCTAACTCAAGAGTAAAAGGATAATACCAGACTAAAATTGCTGCGCAAACAAATCCAATGATATTTTTTGTAGCAGAAGCCAATCTCGTCACTCGAATCCTACCAAATATTACTAAAAATGCACAGTACACCAAGCCAACCCCTAGTGCGCCATAAGTAGCTAAAGCACCAATAGGATACCAATTCTCATTGAATAATGGCAAATTAAATAGTGGCATTTGTTCTAAAAGAAAGATAAATGCGATAATAAAGACAATGAAAACACCACCCAGAAAACCACCTAAGTGCTCACCAAAAGCACTCCAAAATCCTACCTCTTTTACACCTACAGTTTTTTCCCGAACAAATGATACTGAAGAGGCTTTCATTGGCTCTTGGGGAGAACTCTCGGACTTTTGAAACAATTCACGAAATCGATCTAATTGTTCTTGGAATAATTTTTCGTCACTTAGGTATAATCCAAATGTAAACATACCAATAGCTAGCATTCCGATTATAACTGCTATAATGGACACCACGACGTCATTAGAAATCATTTGTATGGCCAAAGCCATTATAATAACGGCAGCAAAACCAACTATTGCTAACACTAGGAATTGTTGGTTTTGAACTTTAGTCTCTGGTATTTTAATTGGAGATTTCCAATCTGATGCAAAATCACTTGGCTCATCTTCAAGAAATTTATCTGCTAACGTTTTAGGATCTTCCATCATAAGTATTGCTTGATCAAATGCAGCTTGGACTGAAAGTTCCTTATTTTCCTCTGATAATCTATTAGCATGATCCCAAATGTGAGCTCGTAGCTCTTTTATAATCTGATCTTTATCAGATAAAGGTTCTAAATACTTACTTACTTGTTCTAAATATTGGTCAACAGTTTCAAGTTGTTTATTCATTTTTCATCCTTCCAAATTATTATTAATTAAACGTTGTAAGATTCCATAATAATGAATCCAGTTTTGCCAAAGAGCATTATAGGCTCTCTCTCCTTTAGGGGTTAAGCGGTAGTATTTTCTTGCAGGGCCAGATGGAGACACTTGAAGTTCAGATAAAACTAATTGATCTTTCTCCAAACGTCTAAGAATGGCATAAAAAGTGGCCTTTGTTCCGTCTAACTCCCCTTCAGTAAATGAAAAGAGCTCCTCACCAATGGCATATCCATAAATCCCTGTAGATTGATGTCTCTTAATAATCGCGAGTAAAGCTAAACGAAGAGTACTACCTGAAAGTTGGTTAATTTCTTTAGCTACCCATTTCGTTAAATCATCAATTTGCGACACGATTGTTCAACTTTTCCTAAATGTCTTGTTTCTGCATATTAACTATTGTCAATATAAGAAAAAAGGTAACATACAACGAAGTGACAATTATCGGAAGTAGAGAGAAAGGTTGGATCCCTAGTATGAGAGAAACCACAATACTTGGAGTACCATCGCTTAATGGGTTTGTTAGTCCCCATGGAACAATATCGATCAAAGAATTAGTAAAATTAAAAGAAATTTGCTGTAATACATAGAAAGCAATTGGAACACCAATTACAAGAGAGGAATTTCGTTGAAATGATCCCATCAATAAGGTGAATGTCAAGAAAAAAAGCATATTCAACGATAAAACGGCAATTACAGGGAGAAACATTTCTAAATTTAGTATTTCGCCTGTAAAGAGAAAATATAGGACATAAAAGATGAAAGTGGGCGCAAGGATCATCGATATGGTAGCTCCAATTGAATTTCCAACCCATTTGGCCAAAATATAGGATTTTCTCGAAATAGGTTTAGAGAGAATCCAAGATGCAGCGCCAGATTTAATTTCTCCAACAATAGACTCTTGCATTATAATGGTTATACCAATTGAGGAAGTTAAACCAGCGAAAATACCGAATACAAATATTGGTTCTGTTCCTACATTAGGGGCTTGTAACCAGATTAAGATCGCCATACCATTTGAAAAGCCACACCAAAGGAGTAAACGAACAAGAAATACCTTTTTCTTAAACCATCTAGATAGTTCGACACGAAATAGATTAATAAATCCCTGATTCCATCTGGGAAAAGTTATTTGGTTCAAATTCTCGTTTTTAAGCATTTTTAGCCCTCTATAAGCTTCATGAAAATTTCTTCTAACTCGTATTCTTGACGCTGGAACTCACAAATTATTAGACCAAGGTTCATCAATTCACGAATAAGATTTTTTTGAGCACATTCATCATCTGAAACAGTGATTCCTAATTGATAATCACCATTGTCACCTAATTGAGTGATATCCACATTAGAAATCCACTTCTGTAAGATTAAATGTCTTTTTACCTTTGATATATCTCCTTGAACTTTAACATTGAATATTGACGCATCTTCTTTGGTTTTCAAAATATTCTTGATGGGGCCTTGAGCGATAAGCTGTCCTTTATTCAGAATTGCTACAGTATCACTCACCTTTTGCACGTCATCTAAGATATGTGTGGAAAAAAAGATTGTAGTAAAGTCACGGAGTTTAGACATGATGGTCAAGACATCTTGACGACCGATGGGATCCAAAGAAGCTGCAGGTTCATCCAAGATTAATAAATCAGGATAGTTAATTGTTGCTTGTGCAATGCCTAATCGTCGTTTCTCACCAGTAGAGTATCCCTTAATAGGCCGATCAGCTTTATCCGAAAGAGAGACTAATTCAAGCATTTCAGATACACGTTTATTTAGTTCTTTTTTGGGCATAGAAAAGAAGAATCGGGCAGTGAATTCAAGGACTTCCCGAGCGGATAGATGATCATAGAAAGAAGGTTCTTGAGGTAAATAACCTATACGAGCACGGATTTTCAAACTTTCATTTTTCATATCATATCCAAAAATTTTGCCGCTACCTGCAGTAGGTTGAATTAATCCTATTAGAAGTTTAATGGTAGTTGACTTTCCAGCTCCATTTGGACCGAGAAAACCAAAAATAGAGTGTTTTTTAACAGTCAAATTCAAATCTTTCAGAGCTGGAACACCATTGTACGTTTTAGTAAGATTTAAAGTTTTAATAATCTTTTTATGATGCAATATTCAACACCTTATAGTTAAATCATCGGTTAAATGCCTTTTCAATGACATTTTTCTTCAACTCGATAGTATTATGAGAGGTAATATCTCATCTAATATCAAGTTGAGGATAGCTTATAAACTCATAGATCCAGGTAAAAGAAATTACCTTTCCAAGAATGAAATGGCTGTAGAAGGATTCACCAACATCTTAGTTGAAGTTCAAGATATATACACGGACGATTATTAGACAACAAAACTCAGTAAGGTTTTCAAAACATTAAAGTTCTATTATTTCACTTTCTTTTTGAAGATTACTCTCTGAGGGGGCTCCTTGCTTATTATTAATTGTGTATTAATAGCTTATTTGGCAAAAATTCTGGGAAGAAGCAACTCCACTAAATATTGAAACAGTCATTAAAGTAATTGAATCAGAAAAAACGACACCTCACCATCCTGTTGAACACCCACAAGAAGACTTCCACTCATGAGAAGTTTCAGATAATAGCTCAGTTTGATTTCTCATCAACATATAAGAAGCTAACATCACTGGTTCTATCATCAAACTTAGTAGTTGAAATCCCAATGACAAATGAAATAGGCAAAGAATTTATGAAAAAAACCCAGTACAAATTCATGGAACCGTCAGCTCAAAATTCAGGTCTCCCCCAACCACCTTTGGAATTAGATTACGATCCCTCAAAGCAAGTTTTCGATTTACCAAAGCCAGAAGAATTAGTAATTTCGGATATGACCGTACGAGAAGCAATTGAATCCCGTGAGAGCATACGTAAATATTCTGATCAGTCGCTTACTTTAATGGAATTATCGTGGTTACTTTGGTGTACACAGGGAGTAAAGGAGGTCATTGGAACAAGAGTAACTCTACGTACGGTTCCTTCTGCTGGAGCTCGTCATGCCTTTGAGACTTACCTTTTAGTGAATAGAGTAGATGGACTAGAACAAGGACTCTATAGATTCATGGCTATTGACCATAAACTTGTTCCAGTAGATCTAGATGAAAATATTACAGAGAAAATTACGAAAGCTGCTCTCGATCAATCTCAAGTAAAAAAATGCGGTGTAACGATTCTGTTAGTTGCTATTGTAGAGAGGATGAAATGGCGATATGGCGTGAGAGGGTATCGATACTTACACCTTGACGCAGGACATGTGGGACAGAACCTATATCTAGCTGCTGAAAACATTGGTTGTGGTGTCTGTGCAATCGCTGCTTTTAAGGATGAAGAACTAAATAGTATCCTTGAGCTCAATGGAGAAGAGCATTTTGTGATATATCTCTTAACCGTTGGAAAAAAGAGATAATTATAGTTCAAGGAATAATTTCCCTAATTCTCTTTGATTTCTTCCTTTAATAGACCATAATATGTTTCATTAACTAGCAGATTATCAAAGTGTGTTCTTACAGAATTACGAAGTTTACCTTCTTTAACGAAACCACATCTCTCAGCAATTCGTTTACTTTTCTTGTAATACTGGCCATGTTCTCTTACTTTCACAGTTATTTTATTAGCATTCAAATTTTTGAATATAAATGCGAGTGCTCCCTTGGCAGCTTCAGTCGTATACCCTTTCCCTTGATATTCTTTATCGATAAACCACCCCAATTCAAAATTAGGTATTCTCCAGTCAAGAGGTTCGATCCAGATGTGACCTAAGTATTTTAACGAAGTTTTATCCCAGAAACTAAGAATAAATCGGTTACGTACGATCCAATCCGCAGCTAACTTCCGTATATAGATTTCAATCTCATCTATATCATTTGATTCAGTTATTGGACCAAGTAACTCTCCTAAATATTCTTTATTTCGTTTCAGCATTTTTAAGAAAGATAATCCATCACCAGCCTGATATGGTCTCATAATCAGTCTTTCTGTTTCTAATTTTGAAGGTAACTCGAGTAACATCTTGTGCAAAGGCTTTAGACTCCTATTTATTGTTTATTCTTTTCTCAACGTCTTCCAATCGCTGAAGAATAACTTTCCATCCCTCTGTTTGATATAAATTTACCAAATCAGTATCCTGTCTCACATGATTGACAAATCGTGTTGATGGTTTCTCCAAGTTATCGAGCATTTTATTAAGATTGTCAAGAGCAATATCAATATCTCCATTTAATGCCCAAGAACAAGCAGCATTGTAATAGTTATAGAACTTCCTTTGGTTTAGATCTGCAGCTTTTTCAAAGCATTTAGCTGCTTCTCTAAACTTTTTTTCCTGATAATAATGATTTCCTCTAAAGCTTTCAATATTGGTGAATGCACCAAAAAACACGGTATAATCTTGAATCTTTCTAAATCCTACTTTCTTAGCAACACGTATAGATGCTTCATTATTCGCAGAAGCATCCCAGTGCGGTTGAGTATTGACTGATAAACCATATTCCACAAATGCTGTAGCCATGGCTGTGGCAAATCCTCTTTTTCGATACCCATGAAAAGTCTCGATCCCTATCCCACATTTTCCTTCACTGAAATACTCACCTGTACACCAACCTTGGACTTCTTCTTTCCCTTCTTCAGGTGTATGAACTAAGCAGAAACCAAAACCATTCATCAGAAAGTCATCAACAGAATGCCAGCATTCATTAATTTCGTTGATAATTGCTTGAAGATTGTGGATATCGCTCTCAAGGAGATTTTTATCTACTCTTCTCACGTGAAAATTAGTTGAGAGAAGATCTCTCCAATGAGGTGTGAGTGGAGTATCTAAGGTGAAAAATTTACGTGATACCTTGAAAGGAAGTAAGTCACTTAGAATTTTCTTGAGAATGGGTTCCCATTCCTTGGATGAATACTCTATTTTGAATACTTCACGATTCTTGCTTATTGCTTTTGGGATTATTGTATTTGTGAGCATATTTGCAACTGCATCACAAAAATCTCGATTTCCAGCATCTCCCCCGAGATAATAACAATGTGATTGATCCCATAGAAAAGAACTTTTGGGTGTATCCACACTATCTACCCATACGCGCATTGGAGAATTTCCTGCAATAACTGCTTCAATAGTAAATCTTAAATGCTTTGAACTGGAAAAAAGAGATCTTATCTTATGAAAATCATCAAATTTAAATTCTTTAAGTTGCATTAGATATTTCCTCATAACTCTTGATATACTTTCCAGCAGTGAGTAATTATATGAGAGTTTGATTTAAATCCAAAATATTGATAGATTTTCATTGCTGAATTCTCTATGTCAACTCCCAAACTCATGGTCTTGAATCCTTGTTGTAACACCATCTTCATTATTAATCTAAGTAGTAGTCCACCTAACTTTCTTCCTTGAAATTTTGGATGAATTATGAGAAGAGCCAGATGAGCATCCTCCTCTCTCGGCCTGACTAAGGTGACACCAATAATCTCATTACTTTCTGTCTTCTTAAGTACAAGAGAAGCTTCCTTTATTAATGGTTTTGATTTACTGTAATAATCTTGAAAGTATTCTTGACGTTCTTGTTCAGTTTGATCTTGGAACATACGATTCTGTGCCTGAATAAACACCTCGTAATAACACTGGTATAATTTATCGTCGCCTATTTCCATTATTGATTTTATTTCAAATGTTTCAGGGATTTTAATCTCAGTAATATCACTATCTGAAAGATTCCGATTCATATAGCTTATTTCATCCTTAAATTGCATGTCATTTGCTTCATACCATTTTTTATAGATTTCATATGCCCGCTTCTCCCCTTTATCTTTAATACTAAAGGAAACTTCTATTCTAGGATAATCTATTCGTTTACAATACTTCTTACACTCTTCAATTAGACATGTAATAACCTGGTTTTCGTATTTCTCTAGAAGAATAATTGGAAGCCACCTTCCAATCTCTAATATAGATGTAGACTTAAAATCAAATGACACCCAGCCGAGTTTTTCTTTCCCCTTTTGAGCAATTAAAACATAAGAAGGTGAGAACTCGCTTATATGGTTGATTATATTTCTTTCTCTTTCTACTGTACGTTGGCTGTCATATGTTTCAGGTCTTGATTGTCTCGCTTTGAACGAAAATTCAGCTAAATCGTCTAAATCTAATTCTTCCCATTTGTAAATGCTTGTTATTAGATTCTCAGAACTCATCTTCGTTTTCCTATCTTTTTATTTCTTTTCTTCTCTTTTGAAAAATTCCACCCATTGTTCTATGGTTACTTTTTTCCTTTCAACACGATCTTGAGAATAATATTCTGGAAAATGAGGATCTTTCTCAATCTTTTCCGAAGTTAATCTTTCTTTAAGCTTTTCTCTTATGAAATCAATGCTATTTAAGAAGAAATCATTAATTTCTTCAAGATCCTTTATAGCAGCAATTGATCCATGACCACTAATAATAATTTCTGGTTCTAGAGCAATTAAATCCTCAATGACCTTTTGCCATACCACTACATTGCATGTTTCATCTCCCCCATAAGGAAATTGTTTGTTGAAGACTAAATCACCAGCAATTAGCGTTCTAGTTTCAGGTTCCCATAAATAGGTACTACCACTGGTGTGACCATCAGCTTGAATTAACACTAATTTTCTTTCTCCATAAATTTCAAGCTTTATTTCAAAACAGAGATTCGAGTGTGTTAATTGCAGATTTTTTACTCCATATCCTCCTGCTTCCCACTCATTTAGGTCCTCTTGTGTCACTTTCATCCATACTTCTTGTTCAAATTCTTGTGTAATTTTTCGAATTTCAAGACTTGAAATGATAGGTAAATCGGAAAACACTTGGTTTCCAAATGTGTGATCAGCGTGATGATGTGTGAGTATCAATCCTGAGACTGGTTTATTGAAATGTTGCTCAACAATACTGCGCCACTCTGTTGCTAACTCCCAGTTAAACATAGAATCTATCACAAATAGTTTGTTTCCTAGATCTATTGCTGCACTATTCCCATATCCTACATCAGTCCAAATTAAATGTTTAGCGACTATTTCGAAATTCATTTTCTTTTTCTCCTTTAATTTTGACATTATGCATACTTATACTCTTGGTTCATGGTCATTTCATATTTCATATTCATATTCAATTGAATTCATTGAAATAGGGGTAGCAACAAAGTGATCACATCTAATAATCTGATTTTTCTCTTTCTTTTTCCCAATTGATTGCTATTTTTCGAGCTTCAACTGTATAATGAGTGATATCTTCCATTTCTATCTTGTCTGAAGATGTACGGAAGATCTGTTCAGATAGAAACTGTTTCTCATTTATTTTAAGAAAAATGGCCTTAGATTTTAACTCCTCTAATGACTCATCTTCTTTTATCACTTCTTCACAGTCCAATTTTTTGTAATCACCAACATTTTTTTCATCTACTTGGCTGTTGACGATTGGTACCAGTTCTTTGATATACTTGCTCATCTCTATAACTTTCTTTCCCTAAGAGGGCTTCAAACGAATGCATATCAGACGGGTAGATCTCTAGGGTCCTTTCAGTCAGAAAGTTCTGTAGTTTTTGGGGTAATTCTTTAATAATGGCTTCCTTCACCTCGATGGGATTGATAGTTATTCTGTAGACTCTCCGAAAGTATTGATTGATGTTATTAATATCAGTTTCAAGGAGCTCTACAGCTTTATCAATCCTAATTCGCAAAGGAGTATTGATGAATGTCTTACTGTTGTATTGGACTGACTGTGAAACATCCATTGTAAAGAGAATCCCTTTCTGAGTAAGCATTAGATTATGTTCACTATAATCTCCATGAATATACTGACTTCTTAGGAATAATTCAGCAATAATATCAATTGAATCATAGAATAGCTCTTCAGGATCATAATGAGTCAGGTCAACTTCTCTAAGGAGTGGGGCAGGAGATAGTGATCCTCTTTCTTCAGCAATGAATTCCATGATAACAATATTATCGATAAGCAATTTTGGTTCAGGTACAGGAATATTATTGATAGACATTTCATGAAGATTCCAGTACTCTTGTTTCGCGGCTAAAGCTGCCATATCATCAGCAAGTAGATGTATGGTTCCGCGAAGACGTTTCCGAATGGTACTTGTAAAATATCGGAATACTTTTGCACAGACTAATTCTTCCTCTGTATTTTCAGCGAGAAGAACAGTTGCCTCTTTACCGCCACCAATTACTGAAAGAACTTTTCGAATTTCTCCAGTAGCTAAGAGTTGATTCTTAGCTTCAGTAATGGTAACTTCCTTTAATTGCCGTTTAGTTTTAGTTTTCCGACTTTTACGGGATTCTTCTCTACCATGGGCAGTTTTCCCATATCTTCCAAATCCAAGTCTTTGATTATGGTCCGTACTCAACTTTAAGATCATCCATCTTGTCTTTCCAGGAATAAGGGTGGTTATTTGCGGGTGAGCAATTTTTGGGATTTAGAGTGTCCACTGAGCGTATATGTCTTCGAGAGTCTCCACTACGCATTGTAGAGACCAATCGTCAGTTCATTCTTACTAAGAAGACTCCAGTCTAACTAAGAAGTAGTCTCTTTAAACCAGCACTATAACTCAGTAGTTCATGCTTGTCAAAGAAGAAGCGAATACAAAACAATTGTTTGAGATCTCTGCTTTACGCAGCAATTGTTGGTGTCTGCTCGCTTTTTCTAAAAACAAGATTTGTATATTCTTTACACTCATATCTCATACGCAAGTAAACACCTCTTTCCATTGATGATTCTGACACTTTGTTTTTACTTTATAAATGTAATTGTTGTGGAGAAAGCCCAAATTGGAAAAAATAGAATTTTAAGGGACAAAGCATTTTTCCAGCTCAAGAAGATTAAACAATATTAGTTGGAAAAATAACGATGGTCCTTTCAAAAGTCAGTTTTCTAGAAGCAATTTCCATATTAGACTCTAAAACATATTCTGAAGGGACACACATGGACATAGAATTTGAATGTCTAGCTTATGAAAGGTGTTCAGAAAAGAAAACATATGGACCAGCACCATACCGATTGTTGCGAGTCACAGATAACCACTATTCAATAATCAGAACGCTATATGTCTGGGGTGCCCAGGGTTATACACATAATATGAATCTGGCTGCCTCTCTTAAGAAAGGTGATAAATTATTAGTATCAAATCCTACAAGACCCCGAAATAGTGCCTATTCAAGAGATGAACGGGGAAATAATGCATTTTGGATTGAACAGTGGGATGGAAGATCCACAAAGAAGGGGTCTCGGCTAGTGAAGAAAACTGAATCAAGAGAGATATGCAGTGTTTGCAGACGGCCCATAACATCAGAAGAGGAAATTATATATTGTCCAACGTGTCAGAACCCTTTTCACCCGCCTCATTTTGCTGAAACCCTCAAATTGACAGGAAAATGCCCGATTTGTGCAACAAAAAGTTCTTTCGAAGAAATTATGAAGAACATTGCAGAGGTATTCGATTTCCCAAAAAGTAAGTCTATTGAGACGTTCGCTTTAGTACGAAGAACTGATAATTTTCACCTAAAAGATAATCGAAAGTCATCAAATTATGAGGTTATTCCATTAACTTCAACAAGAAAGGACCTATTGAAAGAAGCGTGTTCATATATAAAAACACGAACAGGAGCAGGGGTCAAAATTCTATCTAGATCAGGACGACAATTCATGAAAATCTCCTACCAAGATGGTATCAACCTAGACTTGTTGGAAAAAATTGTTAGACAATATGAACAGACCCTATAATATGAGGGAACTGGATTTGTGTGTTATAATTATCAGATACGTCGTTTAACGGCCGAAATCTATAATCTACTACTTGTACTCCCAAGTTAAAACATTATTTTTTTTTACTTCTACTTCTTTAAATGATTCGACAAAATTATAAAGTAAAAATACCCTTATGTCGTTTATTCTAAAACCTACATCCATCAGAATTTCAATTCCCTTTTTAACTTAGTAATAATTTGTATAGGAGACATCTCATGAGATTTTTGGATGAGCGAACTCTGCTTTAGAGTCTAATTGTATTAGAATGAAAGTCCACTCGGACTTGAAAAACACGACAAAAGGTTTTGTTGAGGATTAACATAAATTGTGAGTACTAATTCAAAATTGTTGAGGAGAAAACTCCCTAAAGAGTAAGTTCACAGATCTAGAAAGGAAGCTAAAATTAACAGATATCCTTAACACCAGCAAAAGATGATGAAGAGGTAATGAGTTAATGAAGATTAAACAAATATTTGCGAAAGATTATCCTAATAACAAAAAGGAGTTATTTACGTACACCTCCAAACACTATTATGAATTAAGTCGGACAAAAAAACCTAGAGATGAAGGGTGGATATTTGAATGGTCAAAAAACCATTTTCGGAGCCATTTTCAAAAAAAGGAGAAGAAGAATTATTTGAAGATTATAAAGAAGATGCGGAATATTATGTTCTCCTAAATGATGAAGAGAATGAAATTGGTGTATTAGTAATCGGAAATAATCAAGTGAATAATACTGCTCGTGTATGGGATATTTATGTTAATCAAAAATATCAAGGGTGTGGTTTTGGAACTCAACTAATAGAATATGCTGAAGAACGAGCAAGAGCTTGGGGATGTAGAGCAATGATAGTGGAATGTCAAAGCTCGAATTATAACGCGATCCAGTTTTATCGAAAGAATGGATTTGAGTTGATTGGTTTTGATCTTATTTGGTATTCCAATACAGATATAGAAAATCATGAAGTCCGATTGGAAATGGGTAGGGTACTCTAATTTAAACTCAAAATTATATATCTTCTTGATATTGCTGCCTAGTCATAAGCTTCTACATTCTATCCTGCCTGTAAACCTCCTGCCCGATGAGCACACTTGAGAAGAGAGAATTTCCCTAGCTTAGAGTTATTAGCTGTCTGATTGGAAGGTGTGATACGTCACTGAACTGAGATGACATGAGGTCATGAAGTTGTCTTGTGTTTAAAATCTTCAAAAAAATAAACGAGCTACTCGTTCTTGACACGTGCAGCCCACTCTTGATACCGCTTAGCCTTCTTTGAGTCTGAAACTTTTTCTGCGAGCACAGCTGCTTGGTTATAAGCTTCAAAAGCATCGCTATATCTCTGTTCTATTTCATGAAGATGACCTAAATTCCAATACGTTTGATGATGCGTCGGATCAAGTTCAATTGCTTTTTTCCAACTAACAAGAGCTTCTTCATAATTTCCTAGATTGAAATATGCTAATCCAAGATGGCGGAAAATCTCTGGATTTTGAGGATTCTTATTCAAAGCATTTTCCAAAAAGGGGATCGCAGCAGAATTCTCAACTTGTCTAATTAGTTCAATTCCTTTTTCTAAATTCCTGTCCATTTTGATCCTCTATTGATCAATAATTAAAGACTCTAAGTCACGTGGGTACTCCTCAGTAATATTTTCCATCCCATCTTCAGTAATAACAATTGTATCAGAGTGACGAAATCCTCCGATTGAACGATCATATATTCCTGGTTCAACTGTATAAACCATGTTTGGTTTCATTAAATCATTCATACCTACATCCAAGAAAGGCCGTTCATGTCCCTCAAGACCAATCGCATGACCAGTATGATGCTGTACCAAGGTCATCACTCCAGCTTCCTTAAACACCGATCTAGTGGCTTTATCCACCTTTGATAGTGGCACATCTGGACCCAGTGTATCAAAAGCTGCCTGTTGTGCTCTCATCATAATAGCGAAGTATCCACGTTGTTTTTCATTAGGTTCTCCCATGAACATAGTCCGTTCTAATTCAGATTTATAACCCGCAACATTTCCACTCGCACCTGTAACGAGTGTATTTCCTTTCTCAAAAGTTGCATTACGAGTCATCGCATGAGGAATTGCTGAATATGGCCCAATCTGACCACGGTATCCAGCGCCACATGGCCTTGCTCCCCAACCAATAGGAGAATACTCTGGACCAAGCGTTTCACGCATTTTTCGGGATGCATCATGACTCGCTCGAAATGAAACCTCAATCTCGTTTTCCCCTACAGCAGTATAGTCTTGAAGTAACTGATGAGCTAGGTTCCCCCAGCGGGCACATTCTCGAAGGCAAGCTATTTCATCTGCATCTTTTATGATCCTCATATCGATGATTAGATCAGGATGAATGGCTACACTCATTTTTAGTGCTTCCTCAAATTTAGGCCCTTGATATCCCCACATTCCTCGTGCTCCACCTGCTTCTGCTCCAAATTTGCTAGAAATCTTCAACTCTTTTTTGATGAAATTCTTAAAGTGGGTCATTGGATGAGTTACATCTGGGTACTCAAAATAACTGACGACTTTCGCTTCTGGCACTTCTTCAGACACATGTTGTTTCTCTAATTCTGGCACGAAAAAGTTCAAGCTAGAATCCTTGAACACAAGCATGAAGGGACGCTCGGTCGGAATCATGACAAAGCCAGTAAGATAATAAATAGAAGTGGGACTAAGAACGATGAAATTCTCAAGTTTAAGCTTCTTAATTATTTTTAAGAACTCTGCCTGACGTTCTTCGAATCTATTTTGAGGAATTTTCACAATAACCATTTTAATAACCATTTCTTTATTTAATTCTCTATTAGATCATTTCTTGGATTTTTTGTACAGAAAGATGTAATTAGGTGGTTGTTTAAATCAGTTATCATCAAGAAGTTCGGTCTTTATCTTAGTAAAAGGCCCTTTAATTTCTTTCTGAAAACAGCAAAAGGAGACTCATCTCTTATAGGTAAATTACGAAAAGCATTTGCAGATAAAGTCTAGAAAAAAGAAGAAAAGGAGTGATAGTTCGTTCCTTGCTACCTTTTTCTCGAGCAATTAATTGAAGTAAAAATCTAAATGGCCAGGTTTTCCTTTATACGACTTCACAAGTTCGTCAGATTCAAGAAATTCACGCGCACGAATGACATCTGATAAAGAGTCCCCATGAATCTTCTCATTCTTAGGTACTTTACTCTCACAGATTAAGCTGACTTTATCTAAATAATTTTGTTCTTTTAACACAGAAAAGACTAGTTTCCAAGGCACTCCTGTCCCGTGATCTAGGAGAGTATGATGTCTTTCCCCTGCTTTCCCAACCTCCATTCCGGAGAAATGCATTGGGAGACGATTACTTGCATTGAGATCAAATGTCTGATCAAGGAGAGTGAGTCGGTTGAGAACACCGTCTTCTGTAGTTATATTCCCTCCTCGAGCGAAATCATGACTGATATCCCATGTTATCAAGCAATTATCAATGGAACCTGCTATCTCTACTAGGGTAAAAAAGTCCGCAAACGAATTATACTTCCCTCCTACTTCTGGAGCCATCTTTGCATTATATCCTTTATGCTGTCGCCAAGCCTCCCATTCTGTAAGAATCTTTTGGACATGAGCATTATTATGTTTTCGTTTGAAACTCCCAGCATGAAAAGTTACATGATAAGCTCCAAACCAATCAGCAATTAAGAGAGATTTTGATAGATTTGATTTTGAATATTGCAATTTCTTTGGCTCCTCTGTGGTTGCAGAGATGCGGTAGGGGCCATGAACTGATAAATAGTATTCATCTGGTGTTAGAACCTCCAACAGTGCCTTTATTTGATTTTCAGAGGGATAAGGAACAGTACCAGGAATCTTTGACTTCCCAAGAACGCAATTTAACATTCCAAATTCAATAGCATTTATCCCATTCTTCTTAAATCCCTGAATCTTTTTCGAGGCTTTCTCCTGAGAGAGAAATCTTGAAATTGAGATGGATAATCCTAGAGAAATTGTCAATTTATAATAACACCCGAAATGAATTTCACTGTTTTTGCATTCTAATTAATCCGCAATTAGGACATAGCCATTTAATTTTTTTATGAAAACTCCGTTTAGATGATTTCATTTTTATTGCCTTCCCTTGAGAGCGACAACGAGGACAGTACATGGGTTGATCCGTGCTTTGATTGTACTTTGATTGTTGTAAAAATCTCTTTAGTTGATATAAAAATTATTTTTCCTGATTGTAAAAGGATTTTTTCTGCATTTCATGACTTACCGACATAATTATTTTTATATACCGTTTTGATGATTGTTTTAACTGTCCTGACTGGAATGGAAACGGAATGACAATAGCAATCGAAACTAAAGGCCTGACGAAAGTTTTTTCACCTAATATTATAGCAGTTAATCAACTTAATCTTTCTATAAATGAAGGAGAAATTTTTGCTTTCTTGGGGCCAAATGGAGCAGGAAAAACGACCACTGTTCGATTATTAACGACCTTATTAACACCCACAAGTGGAGAGGCGGCCGTTGCAGGAAGTTCTATTTTAAGAAATAAAATAGAATTACGAAGAAATATTGGACTCCTTAGTGAGAGACCAAACCTTTATCTTAGACTGAGCGCAAGAAAAAATTTACTATTTTTCGCGAAAATGTATGGCCTTACCCATCAGGAAGCCTCACGTCGTATTGATGACATGTCAGCGGAGTTCGGGCTAAAGGATCGGATTAATTCTCCAGTAGGATCGTATAGTAAAGGAATGAAACAAAAACTTGGAATTTTACGTGCAATGATTCATTCTCCTCCAGTTATGTTTTTAGATGAACCAACATCGGGTTTAGATCCGTTAGCTCAAGCTAGTGTTCGAGAAACAATCGAAAGGGCAGCAGAGGAACTTGATACTACGATATTTATGACAACTCACAACTTACCAGAAGCAGAGAGATTAGCCACCAAAATTGGGGTGATAAACAAAGGAAAATTAATAGTAATAGGTAGTACATCCGAACTCCGAACCAAGGTCTCGAGGACCAACAAATTAGTGATCAAATGTGTCGAACCCGTCAGAAATTACAAAGCAATTTTCCAACAAATTGAGGGAGTTCTTTCATTTCATTATCTTCAGAAAGAGAACTCGTTCGAACTAGAACTGACAAGTTTTAGTGATGTTACCCCACGTATTATACGATCCTTAGTAGAAAACGACATTTCAATTCTAGAGGTTCGACCAACGAAGAAATCCCTTGAAGAAATCTACAAACAAATAATGGATAATTCCTATGGAGGTTGGTTTGAAGATGCAGCATAATCTTATTTGGCAACTGATGAAAAAAGATTGGGAGGAAGCTTTTCGATCAAAACAGGTTTTAATGTCATCAATATTATTACCACTCTTCATAGCGATTGGAGTTCCTTTGATATTAATGTTTTCGATGTATTTGGCTCCCATGGATTCAACAAATGTTGGATTAGACATTTTTATGGACATTCTCCCTCCAGTGACTCCAGATTGGGATCAACTTTCTGAACAGACCAGGATGTTAGTAATTACAGCAGTTTTCGGTCAAATTTTCTTATTACTGGTACCAGTAATGATTGCTTCATTTGTAAGTGCTGACACTATCGTTGGGGAAAAAGAGAGGCAGACAATCGAAGGGTTACTGGCGTTACCCATATCTGATTCAGAAATCTTATTAGCAAAAATTGGTTCAAGTCTTCTTCCAATCTTAGTATTAACATGGATTATGAGTGGATTATATGCATTCTTGGTTGATTTAATTACATATCCCCACTTAGAGCGATTGCTACTCCCAGATCTTCGATTTATACTTGTTATGCTCATTTTTACTCCCCTTCTTGGGATTGGAACAATAACATTCATTGTGATGATCAGTTCGAGAGTTTCAAGTACCAGAGATGCTCAGCAACTGACAGGAATCTTTGTATTACCTGCAATTCTTCTTATCGCTGGACAACTCATAATTGTATTGATCAATATCTGGTTTCTATCAGTGGGGATCCTAATTCTTGGAGGATTTGATATCATTGCTTTTAAGGTAGCAACTGCACTTTTCAATCGAGAAAAATTGATGAGTCTCACTTGAGGGATAAATAATCACTTGGGCTTTGTCTAAATCCCTATCCTCCTAAGAATCCTCACTTTCGTAGTAAGTACACACCTTAAACATTTATTATATTATTTAGATTATGTATCGAAAGTATTTGATATGACTGGTTATGAATGGAGGTTTTTTCCCTACCTAATGTAATCTTTAAATATTGATTAAGAGTACAAAGAGAATGGAATATTTAAGAAAGGCATCACTTACCACTCGAATTATGTAAAAACTCCTAAACTCTTGTTATTAAATAGGTTTTTTAAGTTGTCGGAACCTAGCTATAGTTTCACAGATCGAATAAAGGCCTCCTTGCGAAAGAAGGTCGCAAAAGAGGTCGATTCCTTTCAATCTTTTGATCAAGAATATAAAATATCTTCTCATCCCATCAAAAAGACATTTATTGCAATCGGTAAACTTAATAAGGTTCACAAGGGACGAATAGGAATAACTGAAGTAGCAGAAGAAGTAGAACTACCTGAGAATGATGTTGAATTTATTATTCAAGAGTTTATTGAACAACGACTTATAGAGGGCTATATTGAAGAAAATCAGACCCCTGATGACGTTAGTGATGACCTTCTAGTTCTCCAACAAGATCATTACTGGTGCCAGATCGACCAAATGGAACATGATATCTTCGAACTTCATTTTCAATGTACTCGTTGTCTCCGATTTATCTGTAGTGACTGTTTTCGAAAAGGAAACAGTGATACTTGCCCCTATTGCAACGGACCTCTGACACCAGTTCCACGAATATTTAAGAAAGCAGATCTACAGACAACATATGACCCAAATAATGTCAAAACATCGGTAAAAGATTATTACCAGACACAAAAATATAATATTTCCCGTCAAGGAGTGAAGGCAGTTTCACGAAGAGTCATTGATGATTTAAAAGACCTAAACCTGAAAGAACGGTTATCGTATTCTACATTGAAGACTAAGACCCGAACTTATTGGGATTATCGCAAACACGAAAAAGCCATCACTGAAAATGAAAAACTGGTGATTGATACAATTTCAGCTCTTTATGAAGTAGAAGATAATAGTCAAATTCCTATCACGAGAATAGCTACAATAGCTAAGCTGAAGATGAATTTAACACATGAGATTATCAGTCGATTAATCAGTCATCAATCACTCCAAGGATTCATAGAAGCAGGTGGTACTTATGATACAATAGATGATGATGTTTTAATCCTTGGTTCCGATAAATATCATTGTGAAATCCACAACGAGGATCTACCTGTTTCCCAAGCCCACTATCAATGTACCAATTGTTTTAGGGCGACCTGCGAGACCTGTTATACCGAAATGAGGGATCAAGGGATGGCTAACTGTTTATTCTGTGGGGGGAATATGACTTTCTTCCCTGATAGTAAATAGATAGTTTTTTCGATACTGGACAGAGGTAAATTTTCAAATTAAATATAATAATTAGTCTGAAGACCTTTTATAATTAGCATATTCATCTATTAAAAATTGGAGAGTCTTTATTGTCTTTGGGTGATGATTATAGTAAATATGAAGAACTAAAGCAGGTTTATCCACAAAAATTTGGTTCTGAAAAAAGGATTTTTCAAAATATCCATCGAGGAGACCGAATTTTTGTCTCGACTGCCTGTGCTGAACCTCAATACCTGATTAAGGCTCTTGCCTCACACTTAGAATCACATCCTAAGGCTTTTTTCGATGCTGAAGTATTATCGTGGTGGAACTTAGGAGTTGCACCGTATGCTGACGCACGATACCAGCAAAACTTTCGTTATAACTCCTTTTTTATAGCTGAGCCTACTAGAGAATCTATAAACGTTGGTTTATCCGATTACACCCCTATTTTCCTATCCAATGCTCCAAAGTTATTTTCTCACGGCTATGTACCCATTGATGTGGCTTTGATACAGTGTTCTCCTCCTGATGACCATGGTTATGTTAATCTTGGTGTTTCAGTAGATATTGTAAAGTCTGCAGTCGAAACTGCTTCATTAATTATCGCTCAACTTAATTCATATATGCCTCGAGTTCATGGTGATGGTTTCATTCATGTTGAGGATATTGATTATTTGATAATTCATGACGAACCAATTCTCGAATATAATCCAGCACCTACCAATGAGGAATTATATATTGAAATCGCATCCAAAATTGGTAATTATGTTGCACGTCTAATTCGAGATGGTGACACAATCCAAGTGGGTTACGGTTCAATACCTGATGCAGTCATGGCGAACCTGAGGGAAAAAGCTGATCTGGGGGTTCACACGGAATTAGTATCGGATGGAGTTGTAGAACTAATGAAAAATAGCGTTATTAACAATTCCAGAAAGACGCTTAATCGTGGTAAAACCATTGCTTCTTTTTGTATGGGAAATAAAGAAACATATGAGTATATACATGATAATCCTTCCATTGAACTTAGAAGGATAGACTATACTAATGATCCCCTTGTAATTTCTCGTCATGATAATATGACAGCAATCAATAGCGCCTTGCAGATTGACCTCACAGGACAAGCATCAGCTGAATCAATTGGAAGAACCTTTTATAGTGGGATTGGGGGACAAGCAGATTTTATGCGTGGTTCAATTTTAGCAAAAGGTGGTAAATCAATATTAACCTTACAATCTACCGCTGAGCATGGAACCGTTTCCAGAATTGTGCCATTCCTCTCAGAAGGGGCAGGGGTCACCCTTAATCGAGGAGATATCCATTATGTTGTAACAGAATATGGTATTGCCTATCTCCATGGGAAAAATATTCGGGAACGCACTATGCAGCTCATTTCTATCGCTCATCCACGATTTAGGTCTGAACTCATCAAAAAAGCCAAAGAATACAAGCTCATATACAAAGACCAAGCATTTGTCCCTGGGAAAAAGGGTGAGTATCCAGAGCATCTAGAAACATGGAGAACGACGAAGAAAGGACTTGAAATTTTACTAAGGCCTGTCAAGATTAGTGATGAACCACTCCTTAAAGATTTCTTTTATGACTTAACTGATCAATCTTTGTATCGTCGGTTTATGTCCGTACGGAGAGATGTACCCCATACTCGTTTACAGGAGTTTTGTATAATAGACTTCTCAAAAGAAATGATTATGGTCGCAGTAATTCAAAAAGAGGCACGAGAGACCATTGTAGGCGTCTCTCAATATGGTATTGACACAACCTCTCATAGTGCTGAAGTTGCCTTTGTTGTGAGAGATAATTACCAAAATAAGGGAATCGGAAGGGAATTATTGCATTATTTAACATTCTTAGCCAAGACGGTTGGTTTATTGGGCTTCACAGCAGAGGTTTTAGTAGAAAATCGAGGGATGCTTCATTTATTTGAGAATTTTTTCCCCGATTTGAATAAAAGAATTGTTGATGGCGTATATGAGTTGAGAATGCAATTTTAAGAAATAACCAATTCATTAAAATAGTAATAAAGTCGTATATTCAAACTACATTATGAGCCTTTGTCTGAAGCGATCAATTGTAATCAGCTTCAATGTGCTCCCATTAGGTAAATTTTCGCCACAGTGTTGCTGGTGGGTTCTAGACTGAAGGAAAAACCATCTATAAAATATTTGTTTGAACCTCGATCCGTTGCGATTATAGGGTGCTCAACCAATCCTAATAAAATTGGTTACAAAGTGCTTGATAACATTGTTTATAGCAAATATCAAGGAAAGGTTTACCCTGTGAATCCCAAGGGAGGGGAAATCTTAGGTCATCCATTATTTCGATCAATTAAAGAAATTGATGGAGATATTGACTTGGCAACAATTTGTATTCCAGCGAAGTTTGTTTTTACCGCTGTTCAAGAACTAGCGACAAAAAACTGTAAATTCCTCTCAATCATTACATCAGGTTTTTCTGAAATTGGTGATATTGAAGAGGAAGAGAAAATTGTTCGATTTGCCCATGAAAATGGAATGCGGGTTTTAGGGCCGAATATCTTCGGGATATATTCAACGAAATCACCAATAAATGCAACATTTGGAGCGAAGGATATTGAACCAGGTCATGTTGCCATTGTTACCCAGAGTGGAGCACTTGGCGTCGCTATGATCGGAAAGACTGAAACAGAAGGTATTGGCCTCTCAGCTATAGTTTCAGTAGGGAATAAATCAGATATTGATGAAGCGGATCTGATTGAGTATCTGATGAATGATAAACAAACAAAAGTTGTTTTACTATACATTGAGGGCATTAAGGAAGGAGAGAAACTGATAAACGTCCTTAGAGAAGCAACTAAAATAAAACCAATTATAATCATAAAATCTGGAAGATCAAAAAGAGGTGCACTTGCAGCAGCCTCACATACAGGTTCTCTAGCTGGTGAAGATAATGTCTTTTCTGATATCATAAACCAAGTCGGAGCTCTCAGAGCTCTAAGTGTTCAGGAAGCCCTAGACTGGGCAAAATTTTTATCAATTCAGCTTAATTTACCAAAAGGGGAGAATACTGTTATTGTAACAAATGGCGGGGGAATTGGTGTCCTAGCAACAGATGCATGTGAGATGTATCGAGTTAACCTCTATGATGACCAAGATGTGTTGAAAGAAATCTTTGGGCCTGTCACCCCATCTTTTGGATCGACAAAAAATCCTGTAGACATAACAGGGGGAGCATCAAATGAGTTTTATGAACAAGCACTCCAAGTTGCAATTGACAGTGAGGATATCCATTCGATAATATGCTTGGGCTGTGAAACAGCTATTTTTGATTGTGACCAGTTATCAGCAGTCGTTCAGAAGAAATTTATTGAGGCCAAACCAACCAAACCCTTAGTTTTTTCATTTTTTGGTGGTTCCAATTTCGAACGTGGTCTTTTTAGTTTAAAAAGTTTGGGTGTTCCTATCTTTCCTGATGTCTATCAAGCAGTCTCATGCTTAGGTGCTGTTTACTCAAATTATCGAACATTATCTTACGAGGAAGATTTTACTGACCACAAGGAACCTGAAATTGACATTAATGTTTCAATTATTCAGGAAGTAATAAACGAAGTTAGAGAGAAAGGAAGACAGTTCTTGTTAGTTCCAGAGGCTATGCAAGTGATGGAAGCAGCTGGAATTCCTATGCCCAAAAGCTATGTTGCAAAGAACATTAAAGAGGCTATCGAATACGCAGAACATGTGGGTTATCCTGTCGTAATGAAAATTGTCTCTAAAGACATAATTCATAAGTCAGACGCGGGGGGTGTTGCTCTTAACCTAGAGAATCGAGAAGAAATTATTGATGCATTTGAAGCTATTATGAATTCTTGTCGGAGTTACAAACCAGACGCAGAAATTCAAGGCGTTGAAATTGTTACAATGATTAATATGGATGAAGCAATCGAAACTATCATTGGTGCTCGAATAGATGCAATTTTTGGCCCAACAGTCATGTTTGGTCTTGGAGGGATTTATGTCGAAGTACTAAAAGATATCGCATTTAGAGCTGTACCGCTCACGTGGAGAGACGCTAATGAGATGGTTAAACAGATTCGATCATATCCCCTCCTATTAGGTGTACGCGGTGAAGCTAGGAAGGATATCGAAGGTTGTATTGAGGTTGTTATGAGATTAAGTAAAATAATCCAAGCCATTCCTGATATATCAGATATTGAGATTAATCCCTGTTTAGCATTTGAACAGGAAAAAGGCGTTCTTTGTGTGGATGCCCGAATTCTACTCACTCCTCCTCCTAAAGAAAAGGTGAATTAATTGAAAAAAATTATTATAGCAAGTACAAGTAAAGAAGCAGGTAAAACAAGTTTAATTGTAGGGTTAGCCAAAGCCCTAAATCGAAAAATTGGATATATAAAGCCCTTTGGTGATCGTCTCCTCTACCAGAAGAAACGTCTGTGGGATTATGATTCTGCGCTAGTCACAAACGTTTTAAAGTTAGATGAAGCTCCAGAAGATATATCACTTGGTTTTGCTCACTCAAAACTTCACTTTATGTATGATGAAACCTCAACAAAAGAAAGGTTACAAAAAATCATAAATAATGCAAGCAAAGAAAAAGACATTATCTTTATTGAAGGGGGGAAAAACCTAAGCTATGGTCGTTCAGTTCATCTTGATCCTTTAACTGTAGCCAGAAGTACAGGAGCTCAGTTAATATTAGTTTTTAGTGGTCCTGATGAAGCGATCATCGATGATATCACTTTTTTTACGAAATGTGTTAATACTCAAGATGTTGATTTCCTCGGTGTTATCATCAATAAGATTAAAGATGTTGAAAATTTCAAAGAGCTTCATTTAGACACATTTAACGAATTAGGCGCAAAAGTCCTTGGGATTATCCCACATACTAAAGAATTAACCTATTTTTCGATGGATTACTTGAACCAATCATTAATGGCCAAAATACTTGCTGGGGAAAGGGGTCTTCAAAATAAAGTAGAACATGTTTTCGTAGGAGCAATGTCAGCTGCTCAAGTCATTAAAAGACCACTTTGGTCACTAGAAAACAAATTAATTATTACTCCTGGTGACCGTTCAGATATGATTCTAGCTGCCTTGGAATCATCTACCGCAGGGGTTGTTCTAACCAACAATATACTACCTTCAGATCCAATTATTGAATCAAAAGCTAATCGGGCAAATATCCCTCTATTATTGGTTTCTACTGATACTTTTGCTACCGCTAAGCACATTGATGACATGGAAATTACTTTCACTAAAGATGAAAAAGATAAGATAGACTTACTAGAAAACCTAGTAAAGGAACATATCGATTTAAGTGATTTCTAATCCTCAAGTCGAGTATAAACTTGCTAGAATTTGTTTCAATTCCTTCTCTGACCGTTTAAGCCCAGTTATATCTATACCTGAACTTAGAACGCCTAAAATCCTTTTATTTTCATCTTCCAGTGTCATATTTCGCCAGGAGATGACTCTTTCTTCACCACTTTTTGTTAAAATGATATTTTCGCCTATGTCTGTTTGGTCAATTTCCCCATTCATTAGTGATTCAAATAATTCCTTCTCATACGATCTCATGTCTTCTGGTATAACAGTATCAAACCAGTTTTTACCAATTAACTCCCCCTCTTCATATTTTAGTGTTTCACAACCTTTCCTATTTACAAGTGTAACTCTTCCTAGAGTATCCAAGGCAATGATAGTGACTCCTACAATATCTAGATACATCTGGGCAAGTTTTTCCCCTTTCTGAATTTCCTTCTCCATTTTTTTGAATAAATTCTTGAATCGAGCTTCACTAGCTGCCAATAAGGCATTAAATTGAGCTTCATTATTCAGGGACTCTTTTCTTTCTGAAATATCTAGAAAAGCAATAACATTCCCAATGATCTCATTTTGGTCATTTCGAATAGCTTCACTTACAGATTCAATAGGAAACTTCGTTCCATCTCTTCTCTGGAGCATCGCCTCAGTCCCACGGCCTATTGCTTCTCTTTCTTGAAGAATGAGACTTTCGATCTTTCTTCCGATCAGCTCATCTACTTTGTATCCGAGCATTTTTCCAGCCGCAGGATTAACATGAGTAAGTATTCCATCGTTATCTAAACTGTATATTCCTATTGCAGTGGAGTTAAGAATATTTTCTAACCGTTGGGAACGAATCTTTCCTATCATTGCTTGTTTTTCAAAGACATTTTTTTCCTGCACTTGTTTGGTGATGTCACAGAATAATGTAGCGAATTGTCCTTGAGATGGACTGAAAATGCGCATTGAAAACCATTTTCTCAATGTTGCTGAATACTGTTCTAAGGTTGTTGATTGTCTATTCAAAGCAACCTCTCCAAAGATCTGAATCCAATCTTCAAGGTCCTTTTCCATCCCTGGAAATGCTTCTGACACTCGTTTTCCGATTATCAGCTCTTTTTTTACACCAATTATCTCTTCAAATGTTTCGTTAACTTCTAAAAAGATAAAATCAGATGGATTTACATCCTCTACGATGATTTCGTAATGTGCGTACCCTATTTCCATATTATTTATGAAATCATGGTATGTTGACTCACTCTTTCTCAGATTTTCAATATCCTTATCTTTCTGACTCAGGAGACCATTAAGTTCATGAATACGATTATTTAATTCACTTATTTGGTTTGTTATTTTGTTTGTAGACATATTATCTGCTTTGTTTGTCATTCGTTCTTCCAAATTTGTTCATCTTCTCTTAAAGGTAATTTGATATCTGAGGAACTCTAGCTCAGGAACTTGTCTAAACAAAATTACAATTAGTGTCTAGAAGAATAGTAATTCTACTTCTTATTAAGGGTGATCTTTTGACCTTGAAATTTCCTCCCCTTTTTAAGAACTTGAATTTAAACTCTTTTGTTATTCCTAAATCCAATATACATGGGTAAATATAACAAAATAAGTTTCTAAATGGACATGTTCCGCATAATGTGTAAGAATTATCTTATCAGAAGAGAGGTACTGCAAACTATTCATTTTTTCCAAGCATACGTTTTCAAACTATAAAGAATAGAGTACACACCCCTTTTTTAACCATTCTCAGAAGATAACTTAACGATTATTCGTGAAAGATGTTCTGTGGAAGTCATTACTTTTATAAAATCTTCCTCTATCAGTTTTAAAATCGTAAATGGAAAAAAGAATGCATGACTAAAAATATTAATTGACACTAGGGGTTACGACGAACAATGGTAGTATACGAAGTCGGCGTAATATCAAGAGCGGGTCTTCCAGTGATTCATATTGACTTTAGGCCTGGGATTGAAGGAGATCCTCTTATGACAGCTGGCTTCTTAACCGCTCTTCAACAATTTGTCAATTCCACGTTCTCGGATGAAACACAATCCTTCTCTATGAAAAAATTTGCTGTTTTCTTCTCTAAAGTAGATCTATTTAAGGAGGAAGCAAGTGTATATGCTATTTGTGATCGAGGAAAAAGCCACAAAGCGATCCAAGAAAGAATTAAAATAGTAGCAAATCACCTCATTGAGGTTTTTCCTTCACTTAGTGACAACTTAGAAATAGAAGAGACTCCCCAAGGGAAAGAATTCATAGAATTCATTAAAAAAGAGTTTGGGAATCTGATAGTAAAACCAGAAGAAAGAGCACGCAAACTTTTCGGGTAAAATCAGACAATCTCTTTTTCTTTGTGAAATAAAAATCCTTTTTCTCCCTTTTTCTTACCCATTTTTACTCAAATTGAGCTTTTCTCAATCTATACTGTGTTTAAGAGACGTGACTGCCACCTTGTGCTCATTAATTTCACCCTCATTAAAAATAATTCGCGCAAAAAACCATACTGGAGATCCATGCCTTAATATGTCAAAATCAAAAAGAATAGCAGCATATCCAGAACCAGAAATAGCTGAAAAGCCAATTAACGTTGCATCTTCATGGAATTTATCTGTATTACTCCAATAAAAAGTAACATTGGTACTCAGATACTCACACGATGGTTGCCAGGGCATAAACTCTCAAAGCATATTTTGAGAGTGAAACATTACGGCATTAGTGTCGTCAAATATACCTTATAATTGTTAAAGCTAGCTTCCGTTTAAGTATCAATTATACGACATTGGAGATTATTCTCTTCATTTGTGCTGGACTCCCTTCAAGAGTTAAGTTAAGTAATTCCTCCCAAAATCACTCAACAGGAACTTAGAGCGCAAATCAAAGAGAAATCTCTATAGGATTAGTAAGTCTGATCCTACTTATCCTAAAATATCTAATTAATCTAAACCAAAACAGCCTATTATCACACCATGGCTTGCTTTCATTGATAATTCTTGAAATGATGCGTTTTTTGACTGAGTTTTTACTAACTTTCTAATTTCATCATATTTCCCTCTTATTTTACCAACTATTTTTTCATCTATCAGTAATAATTCTCCAAATGAATCTCGTCTTTCTATATCCAAATCCTCATCCTGGTTTTTTGTCAATCGTTGTATTTGCTTATTTATCAGACTGGACATTAAATATAATTCAAAGAGTGCAACTTCTCTTGGGTATTTTTCTGCCATGATCTTTAGAGTACCTGACTCTTTATCTTCAACAAACTCATTAGATATTTTGTACTCCTTTTGAATGAAATTCCTAACCTGCTTTGTATGAATATGTATTAACCTACTTTCCTCTAACTGTTTAAGATGATAATAAATAGCGGTTCCTTTCATTCTGAGTCTCTTTTGTAACTGTTTGGCAGTAATACCAGGATATCTTAGGATTTCAAACCATAAGGAAATTTTAACAGGGTCATTTACCAGTTTAACCATTGATTCAGCAATTTCATTGGATTTCATTTGATGATTTTTCAACAATCAAAACCTTTTTAAAGTTTCGATCATTCAAATTTATTGAATGTAAGAATTTGGTGAAACGTTGTGAGATATGTTCAACTTGGTAAAAGCAATATGAAAATCTCAAAAATAGGATTTGGAAGTAGAAATATTGTACAAAAATATAGAAATGACATTAAAGGCCTTAATGAAATCATTTCATCGTCAATAGATCTAGGTATTACTTTTTTTATAGCAGCTAGTCATTATTCAGATGGTGAATCTGAGAAATTGATTGGAGAAGCATTGAGTGAATATCGAGATGAGATTGTGTTAGCAACTAGTGTTGGTGTGGAAAAAACAGACGAAGGTATGGTTTTAGATATATCCCCAGAATCATTAAAAAAACAAATCAATACCTCATTGAAAAATCTGAATACTGATTCTTTGGATCTTCTCCAACTTCATTACGCTAATCCATTAGCTAACAATCAAAAATCCCTTGAATATTTACAGGAACTTCAATCATCAGATATTATTAAATCAATAGGATTGTCAAACTTCAATTTATATGATTTAAAAGAATGGACTGAATGTGCTGATTCAGTTCAGATGCCTTATAATCCAATTCAAAGAGAAATTGAAGGAGAATACCTTGACTATTGCAATAAACATGCTATTACACTTCTTGCTTATACACCCCTCCTAGCTGGTTTATTCACCGATACAGTATTATATGGTTCTTATATTCCAGAAATAGTAAAATATATTCCTGAGAAAAAGGAATCATTAATTAAATCTGTACAGGTGCTTTCTGAAGCAGCAGTTAAGACCAACAAAACTGTGCCGGAAGTTATATTAGCTTGGATGTCGAAAACCTCTGGAATTGGTTGTATACTAGTCGGTACAACAAATATTGATCATTTAAAATCAAATGTATCAGCTATTGACAACAATATGTCACGAAAAGAGATGGATATAATTCAAGAAGCATTTGATAAAATTCAATCTATTTTTCCACAAGGAATCACTTATCCACTTTCCATTGATAATGTTTACATACATAAAAATGGTGAAAAATTCGCTTATGCGATGGGATTTTGTTTTAGAATTCCCCCGGAGGCCAAAATAGGAGATACAGTAATTATTAATGACACTCTGGGTAAAGTGATATCAGTTCTTCCAGCTTAAGGAACGGTAATGGTTTAAACTAATCTTAAATGAAGAACAGGTTTGATTCTTCTTATAAAGACAACACGCACAGAATGGGAGAAAAATGATAGAAATAAAAGAAGAAAGGTCTACTCGAGAAGTAAATGATAGAGAAGGGATGTTAGAATCTCTTCAAGCAATCGGTCTCTTTTTAACACCGATCTTACTTGTTTTACCATTTATTATTCTTAGAATCATGGATGTTGTTCTCGCTTATTATATAATCTATACCGTTTATATTCTTGGCACGATAGCCATACTAAAATTTAATAACAAGAAGCTACAGGATATTGGTATTTCAACCAAAGGACTTGGTCAAAGTTTAGGTGGTTCAATTCTATTTGTTTCTATTATGATTATTATATTCACAGTAAGAGAAGGATTACAACTTACAACAGAATTGTCATTATCAAAGATAATTGAATAAGTGATAATTAATTTTATTTTACGCGGACTAGGTCAAGAAATACTCTTCAGAGGATTGATGTTGTTTTCTATATGGAGATGGAAAGGATGGAGAGTAGCACTGGTAGTTTCTTCAGTTCTTTTCGGATTTGTTCACATTACAAAGGGTTTGAATTATGTTGTTACAACAATGTTTTTTGGGTTTGTTTATGGGTATTTAGCTTATCAGTCTGAAAATATTATAGGTTCTACGTTTGCACACGGTCTTTATAACTTTGTAATGGGGTTTTTATTAGTCTAAGTAGTTATTAAGAATCGCCATCAGTATAAACTTTGATAATTAAATTGTAATTAATGAAATGTCAGAGAGCGTTGGAATGAAAGGATTTTCATAGGAAAGTTCTAACTCTATATCCTCAATCTACATTATGTTCACACTTTGGGAAAAAAAGGAAATTAGCGAAGATGGAAGGATTTATGATTTTTTATTCCGCTGCCTCAACGCGATCAAACCAATGAAAGAGAATAGCAAAAATAGAATATCCCAGCCAGGTGTGACAGTTTTCGTGGGGGTAGTTGTTGTAGTAGTGGTTGTTGTAGGAACAGTCGTAGGAACTGTAGTTTCAATTGTAAATGTAACAGAGACGTGACCAATGTTCCCAACAGAGTCATTTCCATATGCATGGAGAGTGTAGACACCATCTGTTAATGTTCGAGTCACGTCACTAGTCCAAGTCTGATTCTGGCTGTCTACTGACTCAATGTAGTACCAAAAATGAGCAGCATTTCCCATTAAAGTTATAGTGACTGTATTAGTAGTATAATTATGTGTAGAGGGAGATACAATTATGATGGTTGGGAGAATATTGTCAATAGTAACAGGACCAGGAGTAGTAGAAGTTCCAAATAAACCTCCCGAACTGATTGCTTCCACTTTAAGTAAATAATTCGATCCATCAAGAACACCACCTGTCTGCCAGTCGTAACTTGTCACGGTGAGATCCATAACCAGTAGATTCCATGTTACCCCGCTATCATTGGAATAATAGAGACTGTAAGAAACGAGATATCCCCACGTATCTATTGATGACATCCAATAAATAGTAACTATCCCAGATAATAGCTCTCCACCAGATGGAAAAATAAACGCTGGACTCGTAAGATAATGAACAGACAGAGAAGATACTAAAGGATATTGATCTTGGTTATTAGCAGTCCCCTCGATCAAATAAGGTATATCAACAAGTTTGTCTGAATTTGCATCTGGGGTCGTCCAATCACTCCAATAATTATAATATATATCGTTTAACCAACGCTCTAGCTTATGCATAGGTGATGCATAAGAAAAAAAGAATATTACAAAAAATGTTTTTTTTTAGAGTGATTGTTTTAAAGCAGTGAAATGTCGTCCTATATTGGCTTTCAATATGCGACTTCCATCAAAATTAACTATAGCTAGTTATCCAGGTGCTAAAAACAATACGAATAAACATAAGTCTTTATTTTGTTCAGTCCCACCTAAAATCCCCTTTTTAATTGAACCATTCTGTGGATTGGCCAATTTTTTTATTAGAATTTCACCTAAAGTTGAACAAGCTTGGTTGAATGATAAAGATCCGGAAATTTTTGCATTACTCAAATGTATTCAAGATTCCGACCTTCTAAAGGAATTAAATGAATATATTAGTGTCCTTCCCCTCATTGAACGTGAAGATTATTACCAATGGAAAAAAAAAGTGTCTAGTTCACTTTTAGAGCAAGCAATAAAACAGTTAATAATTCTGAATTGTTCCCCAAATGGGGCTAGAGGAGGATATAGCTTTGAAAAAGCTCATTCCAATTGGTATGTTACTAAACCCGATAAACTAAGGTTAATTAATAAGATATTTAATCGCAAACCAGTAGAAATTACTAATTTGGACTATTCTGAAGTTTTTAAACAACAAACTACAACCGTTACCGATAAAGAACTATTTTGGTATCTCGATCCTCCTTATTATGATACAGCAAAAAAAGGTAATTTATATGGGAAAGGGATGAATAACATAGATTGGTCTACCTTAAAATCATATCTTGGGGAATTATCCGATTTTTGGATTCTATCTAATAGGGATTCATTAACCATTCGAGAATTATTCTCAGAATTTTTTATGTATAGCTATATCACTTATTGTGATCCGAATAATACCTTTAAACGCAATACCGAATTAATAATCAGTAATTACCCTATTAAACCGAACTTTCAGCACTGATCTTTGCTGTATTCCAGTCACATTCTGTTCTCAATTAGTGATGAATGGATCAAGATCTGCTAGTCCAATTAGGAATTAACCCATCTTTTTCATTTCTAGGGTTTCTTCATGATTCTGCCTATGAATGTGTGAACTGCAAAAGAAGAATATGTGAAAAGTGTTATGAAGAAACACAGGGTAAATGTTTAATAATTTGTGTTTAGAGAAATCCTTACTTTCAGAAAAATAGATCTTACAATATTATAAATTTCCGTTTTGATTGATGAATTTTAGATATTTAAGAAATAAATAATGTAGAGAATCCCAGTGGTGTCCCAACAATTTACCAAATTGAGAGACTTTTACGACATTGATTAATAGAATTTTAACAAATATACATAGAATCACTATTTGTTATGGTAATACTTTTTTTGATAAATTACCCCATTTTTTCTTTATCTGTCCCTAGTGACGTCTACTAGCGTGTTCTCACCTGTAATGAGAGAAAATGTTAAACGGGAATAATGAAAAATATAGCTAATTTTCTCAAAGAAGCCATTAGATTCAAGATTGACTAGTTACTCAATGCTAATTAGTGGAAGGAGGGGTAAGATTGATTAAAGTTGTATAACTTAGGTTAAACGACATTCAGACTATATAAAGAAAACATAAAGATTTTCGTGAGCATAACGTTGGTTTATTAGTAATGAATTATCATTTAAACCAATGTATATTGGGGATATATAGATTGGCTTAAAGGGGTCAATTTTATCCATATTATATTTTATTGAGTAG
>JAEOSR010000153.1 GCA_016840285.1 Candidatus Hodarchaeota archaeon
AATCCTTCTTTTACGACATTTTTCGATGATAACTATTTTTACCAATTAGATCCTCCAATGACAATAGATAACTGAGTGTTATACTATTCTGTTGTTTAAATTCTTTCATATTCTCTTTATTCGTCATTCTATTGATAAAAACAAATAATGAGTCAATTTTCCCCCCATGGCTTCGAATAGTATTTAATAATGGGATTTTACTTTCACCTGAGGTAATAACATCATCAATCAGTAAAATCCGATTATTGGAAATATTTCCTTCAATTAATTTTTTTGTCCCATGATTTTTGGGTTCCAAACGAGCCAAAAAAAACTTTTTTTTTAATTTAAGAGCTAGAGCTACCCCTAAAGGAATACCTGCTAATGGGGGAGCTATAATGCCATCGAACTTACCAATAATTTCTGAATTTCTGATATAATCCGCTGCAATATTGATAATTTCTTGAAATTCCTCAGGAAAGTTTGGTAATATTCGTAAATCAATATATACGGAAGACTTTGAGCCGTCTTTGAGTGTAAAATCACCAAATTTTAACACATTAATATTTTCTAAAGTTGAAATCAACTGTTTTGTTAAAGCTAAAGGGAATTGGGTCATCAAAATTCTTCCAGTTACTTGTTGTTAAATTAGTTTTTAGTACACAGGCTTTGAAATTTTGTAGGATAATTAGTTCTACAACCACTTTTTTTAATGAAAAATTAGGTTGATTTTTAAAAATTTTTAAGGTTGAAAGAGTTTTCTTGAATTATGAGTTTCTCAAAGCTATTAGTAGCTTCTAAGGAAGAATCAAGGAGTAACATCTGTATTGGATTAGATTTAGCCACTCATGGAAGCCGAAAAGAAAAAACACTTCAGATAGATGAGGAAAAGACAGAAGTTATTCTTAACCTCATTGATAGTCTAAATCCTTTTTGCTGCTCCTTTAAGGTAAATCGGCAATATATTCTTGATCTATCATTGGCTCAAACACAGAGGATAACGGCAAAAGCTCATGAACATAATCGCCCTATGATTGTTGACCATAAAATCTCCGATATAGGAGCTTCAAATGAACAAATGTTGTATCGTTGTAAACAGGAAGGTTTTGATGCTTTCACCGCAAGTCCTTTTCCAGGGAATGTCGAAGAAATCTGTGCATTATCTCATTCATGCGGATTAACTTCAATAATCCTGGTTTTAATGTCTAATCCTGAAGCAGAATGGATGAAATATAGCATTTTAAATGGAATCCCCCTTTATCAATATTTTGCTCGCTTGACAAATAAATATGCTGACGGTGCCGTGGTTGGAGCTACTGGACATGTTGGGATGAAAGAATTGAAAACCATTGCAGAAGAGATTTCTGGAAAAGTTATTTTATCTCCAGGTGTTGGAGCACAAGGAGGAGAGATTGAGAAATTATTAACAGCATTTAAAGACGATGTGATATTCAATATAGGTCGTGCGATAATCTATCATAATAATCCAGTAGAGGAAATAAAGAAGTTTAACAAATCTGTTAAATCGATTTATAGCTCAATGGGTCTTTAAATTGCTTATAAAAAACGCCTCGATCTGGTATCGTGAGCAAATCCTTCATGGTCACGTTCTTGTGAATGAAGAAACTGGTTTAATTGACCGAATCTCGCTTTCAAAAACAATAGGATTTGGTACCGAAAATTTAGTAATTAATTTGAAAGGAAAGCTACTCATTCCAAGTCTTGTTGATATTCATTGCCATTTAAGGGATTTCGAAGAAAGTTATAAGGAAACATACGAAACTGGGGCTCTTGCAGCGGCCGCAGGAGGGTTTACAACTGTTTTCGACATGCCAAATAAAGTAAATCCCATTAATTCTTCTAAAAGTCTCACAAAAGCTTTAGAAATATCTGATGGAATTCAGTGGTGTGAGATTATCCCTTATTTTCTCTTAAATAAAGATACTGAACCAATCCTCATATCTAATTACCCTTATTCGAAAGCCTATCTTGGAATTACGATTGGGAATTATGTAACTGATATTTCAGAAGTTACAGCTTTTTTAACCCAATCATCAGGAGTCTTAGCTGTTCATTGTGAAGATAACACGAGGATCAATGATAATCTAAAAAGATTTCAAGTCACTCTGGAGAACCATGGGAAAATCCGAGATTCTCAAACTGAGTTACTTGCGATAAAAAATCTTCTAGAAGCAACAAAAGATATAGTAACAAAAGGAAAATTACACATAGCTCATATCACTCTTTCAAAATCAGTAAAAATTTTACAATCAAGGGGTGTATCCTTTGAAGCAACACCACATCATCTCTTTCTGAATGATGATGATTTTTATCAGCTTGGTGTGAAAAGCATCATGAATCCTCCATTAAGATCAAAAGCTGAACAAAAGAAGTTATTTGAGGCTTTTCTTGGAGGCCGAATCCCGATAATAAGTACTGACCATGCACCACACACAATGCAAGAGAAAGAAGATCTTGAATTAGCTGGAGTCCCTGGATTGGAAACATGTCTTCCTCTTTTATTTAATTATTTCAAACCTATAGATATGAGGAAATTGACACTTATTATAAACTCTTTGGCAATAAATCCACGCTCTCTGATGAGTTTATCTGGAAAAGGGATCATTGCTGTAAACGAACCCGCCAATTTGACTGTTATAGATCTTAAGAAGAGAAAGGTAGTTAAAGGAGATGATCTTAAGACGAAGTGTAAATGGAGTCCTTGGGAAGGAATAGAATTGCAGGGGTGGCCAGTTCTCACCATTCGTGAAGGAAAAATCACCCATAACGATCTTTGAATAATGTATAATGATTAAATGAAAGGGTACTTTGAACCATCAGCCTTTCTTCCAAATTTTCCAAAATCTTCAACTTTTGCTAAGGTATCTCCGCGAAATACTGGACCATCTTGACAAATGCTGAGTCCTATATCATCTAAGAAGCATGATCCACAAATCCCAAAACCACATCTAATATAACGATCTGCTAAACATATTTGAATATACTTCTCAAGATTATGATCTTGGGCAATAGTTAGAACTTTCTTAAGCATTAACTCTGGACCACATGTACATATCTTCCAGCTTAATTGCTCATCTATATGATCGTCAAGAAAATTTTCCAATTTTTCTGACACTAATCCATTAAATCCATAGGATCCATCCTCGGTGCAAAATTTGCAAGTAATTGGTAATTTTTCAAATTCTTCTCTAAATAATAATTCAGTCTTGGTGTTTGCTCCATGTATTAGTATGATATTTGTGGATTTGGATGAACTGCTGATCACTTGGTGAATTAGAAAGCGTAGGGGAGCTATTCCTATACCCCCAGCGACAATTAACACGTTTTCCAAGAATTCAAGATTAAATCCATTTCCAAATGGTCCTCTTAGGCCTATCAAGGCATTTTCTTCCTTTTTAATAATTTCATTTGTTATAGGCCCGACTCCGCGAATCGTAAAGGACAGTACATTCTTTTGATAGTGATTGACCGCGATTGGAATCTCATCATTCCCAGGCAGCCAGAGCATGAAATACTGACCTGGAATTACTCTAGGTTCTTTCCCTTTAGGAATTGAAAAACTGATTGTTGATGTACTGTCATTCTCCAAATGTTTCCTAAAGATTGGTAAGCAATAAGGAAGATTGTAGCGATTAATCATGAGCCATCCCTCTTAACTCTTCTAAAGATACATTTTCTTGAATAAGATACGATTCCAGTCCTTTGAGTAATTCTGTGATCAGGATTTTGGGTGATGGATAATTATGAAGTGCAGATCCTATTTGGACGGCACTTGCTCCTGCTAAGAAATATTCTACGATGTCTTCCCACTTAGAAATCCCCCCTGTTCCTATTAAAGGTATTTTTGATCCGATAGATTCGAAAAGATCGTAAATAGCCCTTAATCCAACAGGTTTGATGGCTCTACCCGAAAGTCCCCCTTTTATATTGCCTAAAATTGGTTTCCTTACCTTAATATCAATGAGTAACGCTTTAATGGTATTAATAGCTACAAGAGCATCAGCACCCGCGGATACAGCAGCCTCTCCTATCTTCGTTATATCAGCGATATTGGGAGTTAATTTAACCCAGATAGGAATTTCGGAAGCGGTTTTAACTTTTGTAACTATCTCTTCAACTATTTCGGGATCCGTACCAACAGCCATGCCTAACTTTTTAGCGTGAGGACAGCTTAAATTTAATTCAAACGCGATTGGTTTGGTTTTCATTTTAAATTTTCCAAGACAATCTATTACGGAAATAAATTCATCGGGAGAAGAACCAAAAACTGAAACAATGAGTCTCACGTTGGAATCGATATTTTGGAGTTCCCCTCCAAATTTGGAACAGCCAGGATTTGCTAATCCGATTGCATTGATAACTGAAAGGATTTCTGGAATATAAAGGACTGACGGATTCGGGTAACCTTTTCGTGGTTTAATACCTATTGATTTGGTAGTTACTGCCCCAAATCCTTCATGGAATGATCGATTGAGGGTGGAGTAGGTAGACCCCAATATCCCAGAAGCTAAAATTAGCGGATTTCTGATTTCAACATTCCCAATGGTGGTTTTTAGGTTTTTCATAATCATTCTCAAAGCATCAAAGAGATATGCTCATGAATATTAAAGGTCACATCACAATATACACATCGTAAGCTTATTGGGTGCTGATCATTTAATACTGTAAATTCAGACTCAACATCCTCATGTTGGCTTGTTATACAATTCAACCCTGGACATTTCAATACTCCCGAAATTTTCTTTGGAATCTTTATTTTTTCTTTTTCTATTATTTTATAATCCTTTATATATGCAATGTTGCTACCAGATATCAATAAACCTAATTTTTTAATATTTAAATCTTCCCTATTCATATTGCGAATCTTTAATATATCTTTTCTTCCAAACTTACGTGAAGGAAGATTAATAGCTACAAACACAGAGTGAGGAAAGTTTTCATCAATGTTTAACGCTTTCAATGCATAAAATGCTCTTCCTGGAGGTGTAATATGGTCAATAACTATTCCATTATCGATTTTTGCCACAATAAGCTCTTTTTCTGTCTTCTTTCCTGTATTATTCAATAGATTCATCTCCCAATAGCTGGTTTAAGATCGCCATTCTTATATAAACACCATTCTTGGCTTGTGTGAAGTATTTTGCCTGTGGGAAGCGATCTATTTCATATGGGATTTCATCCACTCTGGGTAAAGGATGTAAAATCAATGATTTTTCTTTAGCTGATTTGAGCATTGATGGGTGTAGTTGGTAAGAACCTTTGACTTTTTGATAGAGCATTGGATCAGGAAATCTTTCTTTCTGTAATCTTGTGACATATAAGACATCAAATTCGTTAATTACTTCTGTTATATCTTCTGTTTCGATTAATTCTAAATTTGTTTCCTTAAGATCCAGTCGTAAGTCTTCTTGCAGACGTAAAGAAGGGTGAGAGATGAGATTAATGGTATTCCTGCCAAACTTACTCAAGGCTAAAAGCAATGATGAAATTGTCCTACTATATCTTAAATCTCCCATAAGCGCTACATTTAATCCAGAGAGTCGGCCAAAAAATTCACGAATTGTAAAGATATCAAGAAGCGCCTGGGTTGGATGTTCCTGACTTCCTGATCCTCCTGAGATGACTGGTACTCCAAATTTTTGTGCAATTTCTGCTGCTAACTTGGCTGAACCTCGTAGTGGATGGCGAATTACAATCCCATCTGCATAGTTTGCCAACATCGTAATCGTATCAGAAAGTGATTCCCCTTTTTCAAGAGAAGTTCCTGTGCTACTTGAAAAACCAGTAATGCTACCTCCAAGTCTTAACATAGCAGTTTCAAAAGATAAACGAGTTCGTGTGCTAGGTTCCCAAAAAGCCAAGGCCAATATTTTTGCAGTGAGTCGATTGTGGAAATCAGAAGGAGTTTGTTTGATCAATTTGGCAGAATCTAGAATTCGAAGGATATCGTGTTCTTTTAAATCTCGGATTGCAATTAAATGCGAAGTTCTTGATTTCTGATTACCAACCATTATTGGTTCTCCTTATTACCAATTTATCCATTATTTTTTTTGAATCCTGAATAAGCTTCATTTTGAGTAATAAACTGAATTTATATCTAAATCGAAATTGGGTTATAAGTGTATTTGCATTGATTTCTTTTCTGCTACAGTATTGTACCTAATAATGAGTTCAATTGTTTTTAAAAATTTTTTCTAGCTATAATCATCTATCTATTGAAAAAAAGAAACAATTTCTTTCAAGTTTTTCGTTTGGCAAACAAGGTCTGCAGCTGCAGCTACTCGTTCTGATCTTGGTTCTATTGTGATAGAAAGCCCTGCGGCCTTAAACATATCAATGTCAGCTGTTGAATCTCCAATCGCAATTGAATTCTCCGGAAGTATCTTAAATCGTTGAAGGAGATCGTTTAGGATATTTCCTTTCTCTTTCCATCCTATATTTACTCTTACCTCCCCTGTAATTAGATTGTTGAATCTAATTAGTTCGTTTCCAATCCAATAATCAAATCCAAGTTGCAGTGCAATCTTCTTTACAATATCTTCGAGGCCCATCGATAATATTATCAATTTGCATCTCTTATCTTTCAAGAAAGAGACAAGTTCTATAGTACCTTCACGTAACTCGATGCTTGCGATGGCTTCTTGATATTCCTCCTCTGTACGGCCTATCCAAACTTCAGCATCAGCTTTACAAAATTCATAGTAAGAGATATCTCCTCTAAGGAAGCGCTGTAAAAACGCTTCACCATGAGTTTCCCATGTCCCAAAAAATTCATGGACAGCTTGCCATGATGATCTAAAGTCTGCAGTTGTTAGAGTTCCATCTAAATCGAAAGCTATTAATGTAGACTCTGATAATTGAATTCGTTCACTGCTTTTTTTCATGAAGGGAGACTAACCACGGTAATTAAAAATGATTTTCGATTGTAATGAGAAAGTTTAATTAAGACTGGCTAGATGTTTGTTATAAAGTACTGCTCTAGGCTCAAATCATACAAAGGATGAGAATAGAATGCGTGTAATAGTCAGTGGCATCAGTGGTTCTGGTAGATCCGACGCGGTTGCTGATTTGGAAGACTATCTTCAAAAAAACTACCCCAAGAAGAAAATAGTCATAATGAACACCAATCGAATGATGTGGAAAACCGCTCAAGAACTTAGGATGGATGTTAAGCGTGAAAAGATGTTGGATCTTTCCCCGCCAACTCTTCAAGCTCTAAGATCTACTGTTTTCGAACGCATTCTTCGGGAGGTAGAAGAACTAGAAGAAAAACATGATGAACTCGCAATCATAATTAATACTCATGCAACTTTCAGATGGAGAGAACATTTATTAGCTGGCTGGGATTTCTTCTATTTAACAAAATTGAAACCTGATCTTTTTATTACAATCATAAATATAATTAATGAAATTTATGAAACACTCGAAGCAAATCCACTTTGGAAGGGAATGAATAATCGGCTTCAATTAGGAATATGGCAAGAAGAAGAAGCTTTTACGACAAAACTCATGGCTGATATTTTAAAAAAGCCATTTTATATTGTTGCTCGTCGTCAACCACCTAATACTCTTTATCGGCTAATTTTTGAACACGAAGTAAGCGAAAAAGTCTATTTATCTTACCCAATGACCCATCTCAAAGATGATTCAAAAAAAAACGAAATTGACACATTGGCAGCAAAACTTAGAGATTTAGGATTCGTAGTATTCGATCCAGGCACTATGGAATTAGAAAAAATCCATGTTGATATACCTGAAGATATCCGGATGTTTGACTTTTACCAAACTGTCTACCGTGATTTTCAACTTATAGATCAAGGAACCATGGTAGTTGTGTTCTACCCTGAAATCGTGCATTCGAGTGGGGTTGTTAATGAACAAGCTTATGGATTTCGTAACAATAAGTATGTTTTTGCCGTGTTTCCTGCAGAGAACTTTAGTCCTTTCACGTCATTCTTTGCTGACAAAACATTCATGTCTGTAAAAGCCCTCATACAGTTTCTACAGGAAGAATTTCTTCCTTCTCGTCAAACAGTAAAAGATCGAGAAAAATGATGATAAGGTTCTTTTGAACAATCATTTTCGGAAAAAACTGCTGATTGATTATCTTTTTTTGAAATAAGAAATTTCTAATGTTGCTATGATGATCATTAGAACAAATCCAAATAAAAATTCAAATCCTGGTGTTTTATCATCTGTAGTTTTTGATGAGCCAGCTTCAGGAAATATTGGGGGCATCCATTGCTTATTAAGTCCTGTGGTATCTATACTTAATGAAGTAAGGTCTTCTTCACTTAATTCAGTCATTAATCCTGAATCCATTAAGGCGGTGTACCACAGATTGGCTGTGTATATCGCCACAAGATCAAGTCGTGCATTTATCATCTCACTAAGAATAGCCCACATGTCTTTGTTTGTATCCTTTGTTCTTACCCCACTTGGGGCTATCGTTTTGTCAGTTTCTAGAACAAAAGAAACATTCCCAAGGCCAGTTTCTATGGAATTAAGTGTTTGATTAATTGGCGAATCTACATAAACAGCAGGCTTATGAGTGAAGTTTACCTCAGCCAGATACCCTGTAGTTTCGTGATCTAATAATGGATATTCAATAAAATCATGGATCCCCCCCTGGCCTGTGAGTTCTCCATTATAATTAACAGTCGCATGGAGTGGCATTGTTGCATCAGCTACATAATGAGCCAACCACCCCATATGAATAATTGTAAGACGCCAAATAGTGTTGTTTGATGGATTATCAGCAATAATTGACATGTAATCAGTTATTTTTCTAGTGAAATTATGGACAGTCCATTCAACAACCCCTTTTTGATATTTTTTGCTCGTACTAGATACATTGGTGCTTACAAATTCTATATCTTCAGTCGTAAATTGTCCATCTATTAAATGTGCATTTTCTGGTGTAGACACATTGTAAATAGTGCCGTCGCGTTCCTTTGTATCATGATCATCGTAATGTCGGGGCGCTTCTTGATTGTATAGATCCATGTAATTATATTTCAGATATTCCCGATATCAATCAGGGCCTTCAGCGTGAAGATATAGAAAGTCAGAAAAATCCATGAAGAATTCCATCCAAGGAGAAGGGAGAGAAAAAATGGCATGTTCAGCAATCATACCCTGAGTTTGTTCATCCCATTGAATCTTAGCCTGAACTGTTCTAGTTTGGGTTTCTATAATCATTGGTGTAATCGTAATAAGTATAATAAAGAAGATTAGTAAGTTGTTCTTCTGCAGAAATTTTGTTATTTTCATTTGATAACATCACTTTGTATTTAATTCAACATCACGAATTGAATGAGACCAATTCAATAGAAAAATATTTTGTTGAATTATTTGGATTATGTTTTCAAAAAGCTTACTTATAATATGGTACTTGTTTATCAGTTTAAAAAGTAACAAAATTAATAAAGATGAATATTGTTTGTTTAATGGCCCTTTATATGTATCTATACGGTTTTATATACAGTCTATCTAAAGGGTTTGGTCAAGAGATAAAACCAACATGAAGAAGATACGTTATCTGTTTCCTCAAAGAACAGAAAATGATCTATTCTTTAAATGGTGAAATAAATTGAAAAGAGGATATGAAAGAATATTTTTAATCTTAGTTTTTACACTTTGTTTGGTAGCTGCTGCTTCTATTAATGTAGCAGCCGATAAAGTGTCAAACCCCGAGATTCTAATCCATAACGGGTCAGGAGCATACCACAGAACAGGTAATCTTACTGACACAGCAGAAGATTGGGGTTATGAAGTAACTGAAGTAAAGAGTGTTAACGACTCAATACTTAAGAACGCAGACATTCTAATCCTGAATGCCAATGATCTCCTTTATGACAATGAATCAGATTGGATCCAAGAATGGTGGGAAGATGGATACTCCAAAACAGTTTGGGTCGCTGGTGATAGCGATTATGGTGGCTACTTCGACTACGTCCCCTTAGACTCACTTATTGTTGAATTAGGTGGCCATATGATTCTCCAAGATGATGCTCTTAGTGACCCTCAGAGTAATGATGGAGCGGCTTATCGTGTTCTATCAAATGTTACCAACTCTGACTATTCTACCAACATAACTAAGGGTGTCAGTAAAGTCGTTACACACAGTCCTTGCCCTGTTGCCCCATATGATGGTGGAGTCAACGGTAAAGGGGACTTTGTGACCTGGGACTCCTTGGCTAAAGCTGACTGGATTTTGAACTCTTCTCCCGCAGCACAAGTTCTTGATCAGGACTTTGACGACGATAATATATGGGAAGGCTACGCACCACTATCTAATGGGTCTGTGGCCACTGTTGGTATCGAATGGGGTTTAGGAACCGAAGAATTGTCTAAGTTAATCGTTTCAGGTGAAGCAATCTTCTCTGATGGCGAAGCAATGTTTGCAGATAAATCAGAGAACGAGAAAATTGACATTGACGCCATTGAGTTAGTCAAAAACCTTCTAGAATGGGGAACGCCTGAAGCAAAACCTGGAGCAGCTCCTGGTTTTACCGTCGTACCATTCTTCCTTGCTTTGGCTATCGTCGCAGTTTTGGTCAGAAAGCGCCGATAAACATCCTCCCCTCTCTTCTTTTTTTTATTTTTGCTGTAAGAGACAATCACAATAGAATTATGTCTTAATTTATTCAAAGTAAAATAGTTCATTTGAGAAACTCTTTCTGAGTTTCAGTTATAGAGAAATAGACAGATTAATAAAGATTCTTCTTGCAGAGTCCTACTAAGGGTTCAATTGGCTGAGTTCATTCGTCAAAGAAGAAATTCTTGATTAGAGAGTAGATTTAATAAATAACGCTTCAACTAAAGGAGGCTTATGCAAATGGTCGAAGTTCGTTTAGAAAATGTGACAAAAAAATTTGGTGATGTTTTAGCAGTAGATGATGTGTCTTTTAAAGTACGTGAAGGCGAAATTTTAACCTTACTAGGTCCATCGGGGTGTGGAAAATCGTCCACGTTACGTACCATTGCAGGATTCTACTATCCTGATGCAGGAGCCATATATTTTGGGGATAAAGATGTTACAAATCTTCCTCCACAGGATAGGAACACTGCTATGGTTTTTCAAAATTATGCTTTATGGCCTCACATGTCTGTGCGTAATAACGTCACCTATGGGTTAAAATTAAGAGATGTTACCAAAGAAGATCAGAATAAACGCGCTAAAGAAGCGTTAAAAATGGTTCAAATGGAAAAATTCATCGATAGGATGCCCAATAAACTTTCAGGTGGTCAACAACAGAGAGTTGCTGTCGCACGGTGTTTAGTGGTAAATCCAGATGTCCTGTTGATGGATGAACCATTATCAAATCTTGATGCCAAATTACGAATTGAAACACGTAGAGATATTCGAGATTTGGTCAAAGATTTAACGTTAACAGCAATTTATGTTACTCATGACCAGGAGGAGGCTTTAAGCATCTCTGATTTCATCATCGTAATGGATGAGGGGAGGATAAGACAGCGAGGGAAACCCCGAGATGTATGGGAACGTCCAGCAAACTGTTTTGTAGGCACATTTATTGGTGAAGCGAATCTGTTAAGCTTTCCAGTTCAATCCGTTACAAACGGTACTGGTGTATTGAAAATTACTGATACAGATCGCATATTAAAGACCATGTACGGTGTTGAACTTGAAGAAGGAGGGGAGGCAAGAATAGTATTACGACCCAATAGATTTAAGATTGAATTGGAGGAAGATAAAAGTGCAAATCAAATTCCTGCGAATGTTAGAGTAATGATGTATCTTGGAACGTATGAGAGGATTACAGCAAGATTAAACAATGGTAGTGATCTAATTATCTATAATGATGAAGGAGTTCCCTTGGAGATCGGCCAAGATATCTTTTTAAGGGTGAAACCTGAAGATGTTTTTGCATTCGGCCCAAAAGCATATTAAATTTATAGTTACATGATTTTAAGGAGATAAAAAATGTGAAACAAAGTCAAAAAAGAGTAATTCTAATTGTAAGCGCAATCTTTGCTGCTTATTTATTCGGAGCTGTTGGTAATATCAGCTCTGTGATTGGTACGGTTAAGAAACCCCAAGCGACATTATTTGCCGTAACAAGACACGATTTCACTATTTACGACAAATATGAAAAGCGTTTTAAGGAACTTTATCCAGAATGTGGCGATATCCAATGGCTAGAGCTCGCTGATGTGTCTGCATGGAAATCAGCAATCCAAAGTCCCAATTACAACATAGATATCTTATGGGGTGGTGGCCCGACATTCTTCAACGTTTTGGCTGATGAGGATTTAATACTACCGATTCAAGATGCCACTCTTACATCATTTCTTGATGATAATGTCCCAGAGGAAATGGCTGGCGCTGAAATGAGTCGAAAAGAGAGTGGTGAGTATCTATGGGTAGCTGCTGCAGTCTCATCATTTGGTTTTACTGTCAACCATAAAAACTTGGAAAGTTATGGTTTGGAAGTTCCAAGAAGCTGGGAGGAGCTAGCTTCTCCTGATTACTTCCTGGGGACAACACAACATGCTATAGGAATGGGCGATGCTCCTGAGACAACCTCCAACACTAGAATCTATCAGATAATCCTGCAAAAGTTCGGTTGGGAAGCAGGGTGGGATATCCTAACACGAATGCACGGAAACTCAAAGATCTATGAGGCAGGTTCTGGAGCAACCCGGGACTCTGTTGTCACAGGTGAACAAGCGGTTGCGATGACTATTGATTTCTATGGATATCAAGCACAAGTTCAGAACAAGGATTGTGAATATATTCTTCCAGAAAATCAAACTTACATAAACGCAGACCCCATTTCGGTGGCATCATCTACTGCAAATCGGGATTTAACTGAAAAATTTGTTGAATTCGTGATGTCGGTTGAAGGCCAAGCCATGTGGCTAGATGATACGATCAATCGTATTCCAATTCTTTATGATGCGTTTGAATATGCCAAAACAGAATTTGACAACGAACGTTCAGATTTAGAAAAAATATTTCTTAATCTCAACACTTCCGCACAAAGTATTGATTTTAGTGAGGATATAGCCCTTTCAATTTTTGATGCAATGCGATTCCACTGCCATGGCGCATACACAAAGTCCCAAGAATATTTATACGATACTTGGGGCGATCTCGTAGATCAATATCGGAAAGGGAGAATTTCTGAAGCAGAATTTCGTTCACTTTCCCGCGAAATGAGCGACCCGCCTGTAACATTAGCGGAAATGCAAGAAAAAGAAGCTGCTTATGTTGTTGATCCAAATCTTAGGGATAAGATTATCAATGACTTCAAAACAGCAGCTCTAGAGCGATATGCAGCAGTCAAAGAGAGCATTGTAAAAGAGGTTAATGATTTCGATGATAAAGGATCTTATTTCGATGAATATAAGGTAGAAATAACTAGCCCTACAGAAGGATCTACTGCCAGTGGTACCACAACAATAAAAACAAATACAGTAGCATATGGTGATTGGTCATATGTGTATGGTATATCCAGTATGGCTTTTTATGTTGACAACGAGCTTCTCGAGAATGTGACCACTGCACCATATGAAGCTTCTTGGGATACAACTGGAGCAGCATCAGGATCACACATTATCAGAGTAGTTGCCCAAGAGGTTACTGGAAGGCTCACAACTGATATGATCCAAGTGAATATTGGTACAGCCTCATCATTTCCTTTATTGAATATTACTACTCCAGCAAATGACAAAGTTTTTGACAACGCAACATCTATCACAATTGATGCAACTGCAGAACAGGCTGGTGATTTCCAGATAGACTACGTGACTGTCGAAATTGTCGGTTCAAGTGGACAAGTCATGAATAGAAATGTGACCTCAGGATTTGCTGACATTAGTCTTGAATGGGATATTACTAAAAGTCTCAGTGGTAACTATACAATTTTCGCTATGGCATTCTATGAAAACAGTAATACCCAGTATAAATCTGTGAAGATATTTATCCAGAGGCCGATAAAGGAATCGAAAGCCCAAGACGGGCCTGGGTTTGACTATATTAGTGCAGCACTAGGAATTGCCGCATTACTTGGCATTTCAATATTTTTCAATAGAAGAAGAAGAAAGAATTAATTCTTTCTTCTCCCATTTTTTTCCAAAAAAATTAAGGTTATTCTATAGATAAAAACGAAGGAGATTACTTAAGTGGGATTTTCATTATCTTCGATTTCCAAAAGCTTCCAAAAGCTTAGATTCGAGCTGGGCCGAGGCCCCTCATTGTTCATAACGTTCCTGTTCATATTTTTTGGTATTTTCCTCATTATTCCGATATTTACAATTATGTTTTGGTCTGTTACAAGCTCAGGAGACGTTTTTTCTGATTTAGCAGGTTTTTTCGGTTATGTACTTGGTCAAAATCCCACTGACTACCTCTTCAAGCCTTTCTTTGACATATTTCTAGATGAAAGCATTTGGGGGGGTAGTTTTAATACTAGAGTAGCGTTTGAAAACAAATCAACCATTGCAGCAGTTTGGTTATGGAGTTTTTTGGGGATTATCATACTTGTATTTGCTTATTATCGTTATATTCGACCAAAAGCAAAAACTCAAGAAAGTTTCTTGGGTAAATACCTTGGTTGGCTCCTATGGGGTTTTCTTTTTATTGCTTTAATTGGTTTCATTTTTTATTTTTGGACAGAACTCAAAATGATTTTTGATGAACCAATTCCAGGTGGAGGGACGAAAATCATAATTCAGGGCCCCAATATGGGAGCATTACTCAATAGTCTCCTAATAGCACTTGCTACAACCGTTCTATCAACAGTATTCGGTGTTTTCTTTGCTTTTATTATGGCACGATACTCTTTCCCAGCAAAAGATTTTTTTAGACCTTTTCTCCTTCTTCCATTAATAATTCCACCATTTGTATCAATTATTGGATTCCATCGAATTATGGGTGAGACTGGCATTCTAAACATTTTTCTATACGATCTGTTTAATACTCGAATAGTGTTAGGTGGATCAGTTGGAATTGTGTTTGTACAATTTCTGCATTTCTACACCCTAGTTTATTTGAACGTTTATAGTTCATTAGTCAATATTGATCCAAGTCTTGAAGAATCTGCAGAAAATTTAGGCGCTAAAGGGTTTAAACTTACCCGCTCAATTACAATTCCATTAGCAATGCCAGGATTAGCTGCTGGTTCCATTTTAGCATTTATTTTAGCTATTGAAGATCTCGGAACACCTCTCATTTTTAGTACCTTACAAACTGGGGATAAATTTGAATATATGCCAACCTTGATATTTCATAACCTCATAAATTTAACACCAAGAGCAGAATTGGGATACACGGTTATTGGAAAGTATGCAGCTTTATCTGCGATCCTAGTAGTTGTCGCTGTTATCGGATTTATCATTATTAGACGATTTGTTTCCTTACGACATTTTGCTATGATCTCCAAAGGGAGAGTAGGAGAACCAAGAACATCACCAGCTAGTAACACCTTAGCAATAGTAATAATCCTTATTTTAGTAATATTTCTGCCTATCGCACTGATACCTCACATTGGAACAATGATCTACGGACTGGGAGAGGATGGTTTCCTAATTTTCGTGTTTCTCGGGGTCATCATTGTTGCTAATATCGCCATATTCTACTATTTAATAAGGGATCGTAATGGATCTGAACGAATTCCTGGCATCATTCTTCTTTTAGTAGGAATAGCGGTCTTTATAATCAGCGGTATTATATCTGTATTGAGTTACATCACAGAGACTCAACCAGGATTTAGAACATTTCTTGCGTATTTCGGTATTGGAGAGGTTCCAAGTCAAGCACAGGCGTTTAGAGAGGGGATATTGACATCTCTCTGGAATATGTTTCTCTATTCTTTCATAGCAACTCTTATAATCGTTATCATTGCCACAATCACAGCATATCTTCTAGCAAGAAAGAATTTCCCAGGCAAAGAGCTCCTTGATACTATTGTGACACTCCCCCTAGCTATTCCCGGTATCATCATTGGTTTTGGATATTTTATAATGTTCTATAATCAACCCATTCCTATAATCCAAGATTGGTTTAATCCCGCTTTCAATCCAGTACCACTCTTAATTATTGGTTATACAGTAAGAAAATTCACATTTACAATTCGTGCGGCGTTTGCTGGCATGCAACAAGTAGATGTTCAATTAGAAGAGGCTTCTTTCAATCTTGGGGCAAGCCGACTTAAAACACTTAGAAGTGTTACAGTACCTATGATAGCAATCAGTGTCTTCGCTGGGGGATTGATTTCTCTAGTCTACTGCATGTCAGAAGTCTCTACAACAATAATCCTCTTAGATTATACTTTTGATAAGAGCAAATTTGGCACCGCTACATGGAAAATCTGGGATATCTATGGTGATCCCCTTCCTCAGTTTGGTTATCCAATGGCCGCTGTTCTAGGTATCATCTTAATGTTTATTCAGGCAGCTTCAATATTTATGACCAATGTCATACTGAAAAGCAGATCTGAAGCACTTACGGGTATTTAACTCTAAGGATTTTGCATAAGATCAAGCTATTACAATCGTAGAGAAACTTAAATATGTGTTAAACAACACTGTTGTTAGCCAATAATCTATACATTAATGTATAAGAGGAATATAGTATGAAAAAGTCTCAACTCAAAATACTAATGGGTTTTTCGATATTTTTGATATTTGTTAATCCTTTTTCATTGTCAAATGGCATGTATTCTACTCCTGATAGGATAGCTGCGGAGAGCAACCCTCCTACGGTGACCATAATTAATCCAGCTCAAACAACTATAGGAGATACCGTTACTATTCATTTTGATGCAACTGATGAAAGTAGTGTTGTTGATTATGAAATACAGATCGATAGTGTCGCAGTAAATCGTGAGGATATAATTCGAAAAAACAATAACTTTATTTATTATTGGAATACGGATGCAGAAACAGCTGAGGCACATACTCTGAAAACCCGAGTAAAAGATGAGTTTGATAATTGGGGAGAAGCAGAAATGACAGTTACGGTAGATACAAGCTATGAATCAGGTGTATTTAAAATCTTGAATTGGAATATCGATGGGAATCGTCAAGATGATAGCCGTTGGATTCCAGTTGTAAAAGCAGAAAATGCTGACATTATGTTTTTAGATGAAATTGGCCCTTGGACTGATAATCCAGGTGTATTTACCAATTCATTGAACGAATTAAATGATTACTTTTCAGACGAGGAGCCTTATGCTGCAGAGTTTGAATCGAGTGGAAGGATTGTAGAAGGTCATTCCATCTGGAGTCGTTATCCCATTGTTGATGTAGAGAATATTGAACATGGAGTTTTTGACAATGGTACAGATTACGAACTATATAGAGATGCTCTTCACGCTATCATCGAAATAGGGGAAACTTATGTTCATTTTGTAGGAATCCATTTGAAGTGCTGTGATAATTTTGATATAGACCGAGAAAATGACATGGAAGCTCTTATCAATTTTATTGACTCTCTAGGCCATGTTCCAGTGATTTTCCTAGGGGATTTCAACTCGTTTTCCCCTTATGATGTTGGCGATGTCGCTCCCAATCCTGGTACCAACTTAGGTGCTAACTTAGGAATAGGTCCAATAACAATGTTATTAAATCAATCCCACCCTCTGGCTCCGAAAAATCATACTTGGATCGATGTTTTTCGTGAATTAGACCCTCATGATCCTGGTTTCACTTGGTACGATGATCAATATAAAAGTAGAATTGATCATATTTTTTTAAATGAATTTTTCTCTGATAAATTGATTAATACAACAGTTTTTGATACCCCTTCAGAACAAGGTGTCTTCTCAAGTTCAGATCACCGCACTCTAGATGTTTTCATAAACATGGATGCATCGACATCTGACCTACGACCCCCAACTAGAGTTTACAAGGTTACTGGCACAATGATTGATACTTCAGGAGTTGAACTAACGTGGGCTCCAAACAACGAATCTGACCTGTCACATTATAGCATATATCGAAATGAATCGTTTATGTCTCAAGAACTCACCAACGAATATGAAGATGATAACTTACTTCCAGATACCTATTATTATTACCATGTTTCAGCAATAGACACTAATGATAATGAAGGATCCAAATCGTTTCCGTTAATTGTAAACACCGCTTATGGAGTATGCAAAAAACCAACTGCCCCTGTAGTTCAAGGATCTGGAGCTAAAGGGAAAATTACTTTAACTTGGGAAGTGGATGATACTGGTGGGCTCCCTATATTGGCTTATGCCATTAAACGGCGTTATTATGATCCTTCAATTAAAATAGAAGCCGATTTTCCAAGAGGACGAGCATTTGGGAATGAGACAACTTTCATTGATCCCATGGTTGTCGGTGGTAGGACTTATAGATATCTCGTTATAGCGATAAACGAATTGGGGGAAAGTGATGTTTCTAATGTGGTAGAGGTCACAGTAGAAGAAGCTCCACCAACAACTACGGAAGAAACTGCTGAGGAACAATCCTCTCCTTATAGTATAAGTTCATTATTCCTTGGATTAGTCTTTATTGTACTGATAACGGGGAATTTTCGACGAGGACGTCGTAAAAACTAGTTTGATCTCTGAATAGCTATATCTTATAGAAATTCTTTTTACATTAGAAATGAGTATTGGTCGTGAAGGTGATAATTAAGAGATAATTTCTCTAAATTGTCCCATATGATGAGAACGACGGTCTCCCGAGATCTATGAATCAGGTTAATCTGATTCTTAGGGTTAATGACGAGAGTTGCACTTACTGACATATAGGAAATAATGGGCCTAATCATGCCATTATCAATATTAAAATTCTTTCGTGAGCTCACCCAATTTGATTTTAGGATCCTCTCTGTTATTGAAGTATTGATGGCGAGATATGAATTGGTACCAACTGAGGAAATAGCAGCATATCTACAGTATACAGAAAAAAAAATACAAACTGCCCTTAATAGGCTCCGAAAATTCAAACTAGTCATGATAACTCAACGCCATTATCTTGGAGCAGCGTTAACATTTTCAGGCTACGATGCTTTAGCATTAAAAGCACTAGTAGAAAAAGGAATAATCGCACAAATAGGCCCAGAAGTTGGAGCAGGGAAAGAAAGTGACATTCGAATGGCCGTTGATGATGAGGGGACTGAATTTCTGTTAAAAATGCACAGATTAGGAAAAGCAGATTTTCGTGCGACAAAGAGAGTTCGGGCTTTTATTGCTGAAAAAAGTCATATATCACCCCTTTATGAAAGTCGTTTGTCCGCAGAACGAGAATACAAGGCATTAAGTGATCTTTTTGAAGCGGGAGTAAGTGTTCCAGAACCGATAGCTCAGAATCGGCATGTAGTAGCCATGAATATTATCTTTGGCCAGGATCTCTATCGTATGAAGAAGAATGAATTTCAAACAGACGAAGAGATATTGACATTATTTGACAATATTATCCATGAAATGCAGAAAGCAGTGAAGCAAGGCTATATTCATGGTGATTTAAGTGAATACAATATTCGTTTAAACGAAGAAAACTATCCCGTGTTTTTTGACTGGCCCCAATATATTGAGACTGAGTCTGAGCAGGCTGAGAGAATATTAATTAGAGATCTGCGTAATATTCTTAACTATTTCAAGAAAAAATTCCAAATGACAGTCAAGACAAATGTTTCAGAGTTACTGTTGAAATATTTCAATAACTGGGAGTTACACTCGGTTTTGTGATTATGCCAGAAACATCTATTATTTTCGGATTAGATATCCTAGCTCGATCTAATAGGCCTAGTAAGGGATCTATCTTTTCACTTGTTGTTTTAACACAAGATCATTTAGATAAATATCCTAAAATAAACCGAAGAACTTTGTTTAACAAGATTGAAGATTTAAAACCTAATTATATCGCCATGGATAATATTTTTGAGTTATCACCAAGCGCAAAGGGCATCACACGTTTTCTTCAGAAAATTCCCCCCCAAACTATGTTGGTTCAGGTTACTGGATCTCCACGAACAGGAATGGAGAAGATATCTAGCCTTACTCGAAAACATAGGTTAAAAAAAGAGCTTAGTTTTTCTTCTGGTTTTCAGAAGATAAATTCTCTGGAAACAGCAGAAGTATGTGCTCGCTTATGTCAAAAACATGTTGGACATGAGATACTGGCTTTTGAAGAAGAAATACGAATCCGTGTATCTAAGAAAAAAAGTCATGGACGAGGTGGCTGGTCGGCTCCACGTTATGAGCGGATCAGTCGTGCTGCAGTTGCACAAGCGGGGGATGAAGTCGAATCAATTTTACATGGAAAAAATATTTCATGGGAAGTGTTTGAATATCCTAAACGTCGGGTTTACATTACTCAACTTGAGAAAAGCTTGATTCCTGAAATTCAAGCCCTAATTAAACCTTTATCTACAGAGCTTGTTTATGTGACTTTGGAACGAATATCAAAATCAAAACTTGATTTTCAACCACTAGACGTTGACATTGCGCCAGCAAGTCTTTCTCTTAAAAATATCATTTTAGGAGTTGACCCTGGCACGACAACAGGGATGGCGGTCGTAGATTTAATGAAAGGGAGTCTATTATATTTAAATTCTAAACGGGAATGTGGAATCTCAACGATCATTAGGACTGCATCGAAATTTGGAAAAATATGTTATGTTGCAGCTGACGTGATCCCTATCCCTGCGACAGTTGAGAAAATTGCAAAAATTACTGGTGCAAAATTGATAGCGCCTACTGTTTTGGTGTCTGCAGCTGCCAAAAGAGAATACTTACATGATTACAGAGATAAAACGGTTAATTACAGTCATCTGAATTCTCACGAGAGGGATGCGCTTTTTGGAGCATTAAAAGCATTTAATTCGTTGAAAGAACAGCTTTCAAAGATAAATCAGACTGTCAGAAACTCACATCCAGAATTAATTCCTAGATTGCCTGAGATTCAAAGGCTTGTAATATCAGGAAATAGTATTTCTAACGCAATTGAAATGATGCAAGGAAAAGTTAGGGTTCAACAAAGCCTTATTGCCGAAGAAGAACCAGATCAAATGACTATATCATTAAAACATGAGAATGAAGTTTTACAAGCTAAAATCGATGCGATATACGAAGAAATGGACAAGTTAGACCAAGAAGCTGTATTCTGGCGAAAGCAAGCACGAGGAAAAACAGTCAAGATAAAAGAGTGGAAAGATAAATTTGAGCGAGAACGATTAAAACGCTCCAATCTGATGCAAAAAAGGATTTCTGCAGCCGTGGAGCGTGAAGTGGGGAGAATAAAGGGAGAAAACCAAGAAATTCGACGGATGCTTCGCCAAAACCAACAAGAAATGGAAAAACTCAAACAAATCAGAAATTTCTGGGTACAAGGACGGGAGATACCATTAAAAGTTATGAAATCTTTTTCTGAGTCCGCAATAAGAGAAACAGAAGAAAATTATGGTCTCAATGATGGAGATATTGTATTGGTTCTTGATCCAAGTGGTGGAGGGGCTCAGACAGCTCAGAAAATGATTGATATGGGTGTTAGATGTGTAATTACCCCAGAGGATTCAGCTAAATTTTCTGATCAAGCCCTGAGTCAGTTTGAAGATAACTGTGTCCCCTGGCTTCATCTATCACTCAAAGATTTTTCGATGAGAACTGAAACCTCAAGTCAACAAAAACTTGAATTGTGGGTATATGACGGACTCTACCTGACTGATGTGGGGATCAAAGAAGAAATTAGGAAAAGAGAGCTGAAGCTTCGTGAAAAACTCCGTCAAAAGAGGATAGCTTTAATTAAAAAGTCTAAACAATCATCTAAGTCACAATTAAGTACAGAACTTGATATTGATAAAATTCTTGATGATTTCAAGGATGATTATATAGCACATTATTATCCAGATTACGAAGAAAAATTAGAAGATTCATCAGAAGAAGAATGATATCTAGCTGATTTTTTAAGATCGAAGAAAAATTTTTAGAATTAATAGCTAAGACGACAGATTTGAAGGGATTTCAGTCCTTTAATCTTCAAAGAGGAATTACAATAATGTCACAGCCATTGCAAACATTAGAAAAATCCGTGGGCAAAATAATAACTGTTCAGCTCAAAAGTAATCAGCTTTACACTGGACGTCTCCGAATTACGGACCAATATATGAACCTGATCTTGGAAGACTGTTCTGAAGTCGAAGATGGGAAGATTAGAAAACGTTATGGACAAGCATTCCTCCGAGGAAATAATATTCTTTTCATCAAAATCGAATAGATAATCAAGAAACTCCCTTATTAGGAGACCATTCTTGAAAATCATTACTTATACTTCATAAGGCTGGGTATATTTACATGAGTAGGGAATTGATTCCAATTGGAGTGCCAATAATAGATGATTTCATTACAGGAATTCCACGGGACGCTCTCATTTTGATATTAGGCGATCCTGGATCAGGATTCACCACATTTATGCACCAATTATTAGTTACACGCGCTAAAAGTGGCGTTCCTGCTATTTACACTTCGCTGGATAAGCCAGAAAGTGAAATCCGTCATGATTTGGCTACATTTGGATGGAAACTCGATGAAATGATATGGCACTTCAATGACCTAAGCCCATCTACAAGAAAACGAGAGGCTCGAACTCTTCAATGGGAAGGAGATGCTGTGAATATAGTCTCTCATAATCTTTTTAGGAAAATCATAGAAAACAAAGAAGATAAAGTAATTACTGCTTTTGATTCTGTGGTAAATACAGTAACTTACATGTTAATTCAGTCATCTCTGAAATCAGTTTTACGCTTTTTGAATGAGTACTCTGCTACAATCAAAGGTACAAATGGTTGGCACTTCCTCACAATGGTACGGGGTGCTCATGGAAATGATGTTGAGAATATCTTTTCTCACTATAGTGATGTTGTATTAGAGTTTGTTATGACTCTTAACACAGAAACAAGGCTATATGAAAGGGTGTTGGGGATTAAAAAATTATTGGGGGTAGATTCTAGTGTTTTTCCCATTGAATTTGATAAACATGGGATAAGGCCAATTACGACCTCGAAGATTCGGTAATCTTGACTCTGATTTTTTCTTGTCGAACGCGGATTATGTCCTCAGAGAACCTCTCTAGAGATCTCCTTTGTTCAAGAAATAGAGACGTGACACTTGTGGCAAATGAAACCGCGTCTAGTTCATTTTGGAATACCTTAAAATGAGTAGCGAATACAAAAAGAAAAACATCCCCTGCTCCTGTTTCATCATCAATATTTCCTTCTGTGTAAGCAGGGACATCAAATACATGGGTATCTTGTTGTCTTTTAAATCCTATAATAGCCCCATTTTTTCCTCGAGTGAGAATTACAGAGGTAATTGGTGTTCTTAAGATCTTATTTACAACTGTAATGGGATGGTTTCCTAGACCCAAATATTTTGATTCTTCTTCGGATATCTTAAGACAATCAACAAAATCTAAGATCCTTGGATCCCACCAATTATGGAATATTATTTTCCCTTCTGATGTGAGGTGACGAAAACAGCCTTGGGGATCAAAAGCGATGTAGGAACACTTATTTTTCAAGAAACTAAAAAGGTGATGGTCATTAAATTCATGAAAAACAGAACCGATTATCGCTACTGGGGAATTTACAAATTCCCAGTTAAAATCTGTTGGATTAAACTGCAACGGGGGATTTTTTAAGAACAATATTCTTTCTTTTTTGTCATTAGAATATACTAAGCGAAAAAGAGGACATTCGGATTGTATCTTAAGATTATTTAAGATCATACTGTAATTTGGGTAATTTTTCAATAAAGTAATTGCTTTGGGGCAAGTATAAGCATAGACTAATGGTGGGAACATCCATGAGTACATTTTTGAAAGAATTATTCCTACTATTCCCGCAAAAGATGGTGGCCCTCCTATTGATAGATTATTTTGATTTTTAACTAGAGACCCGTTTTGATTATCATGAATCACAGTATCTAATACCATTTGGCCAAGAGTTACGGTAGGTCTCCTTTTTCTCACTTAGGTCAGCTCACATAAATTAAGTAGGAAATACAGTAAGGTTTAAATTTTTGCTAAAGGTTAAATCTATTATTCGAGAATAGTTGTTGTATTAACCAGAAACCCAGTTCTATAAACCATATGGAACAATATGCTGTCTTAAGACTTTATGGGTTTCTATGAAGGTGGAAACATGGCTTTTGCGCTTACAGTTGAACAAAAGAAGAAATTAATTAAATTATTACAAGAAATCGTTCGGTATGCAGATCTAGAAGCATTGGCATTAGTCACCCGAACCGGAATGAGCGTTGCATTTTTCTCAGAGAAGGATGCAGATCCCGATTTATTTTCCGCGTTATCTGCAGCTGTGCTGAGCACTGGCGGGATGGTTGTAGATAGAATGGATCATGGGCATTTATGGGAAGTATTAGTTCGTGGTGAGAAGGGTTACACCGTATTAAGTTCAGCAGAGGATTTCATCTTAATAGGAGCATCTAACGAAGCCCACTCCTTGGGCCTTGCGATTAGAGTACTCCGTCGGTACTCGCGCAAAATACCAGAAATCTTCAAAGAAGAGGAGAAAGATATTTCCAGTCTGGTATCTGAGCTTAAGGATTTACTGAGTTAGCCCTAAGAACAACTAATTGAAGGAATAATTTCTTTTGATTTCCCTTTTTCTTTTACTTTTTTCCTTGAATCTAGTTTTTGTAGCAATATTAAGCTCAGTCGATGGATTCCTGCTGTTAATCCTGATCCTGCCTTGGACAACACTCAATTACACGATCTTATGCTTCAAAGGCTTACGATACTCATCGAATGATTACCTTCAACAGTTAGCAGGAAGACTTTATTGGATTAGTCAAGGAGCTTTTCAAGGTACAGTGATAGCTGTCTTGAATATTACTCTGGGAGTTATTATCATCCCCGATTCTAGTTTAGCACAGTTTGGGATGTTAAACTCAATTCTTGTATTTCTATTGTTACCTTTTCCTGGTTTTCTAATCCTCAATCTGAAAAAAGTGGATCAAGAGCACTTATATGGTTTAATATATCAGCAAATGGTTCAAAGGGGTGAAGCACCCCAATTCATTGAATTAACGTCTGAACTTCTAACAATGACAGAACGTTATACAGAGGAGTACATAAATCAGCTAAAAAAGGTTCGAGACTATGTTTATCAATTTATAACACAAAATTTTCAACAAATCTCTCCATTTTTTCAACAAGAACAGAACCACCACTTGAATTTAGAAAGTTTGGCTTATTTTCTCACGAAGAGAGCAACTTCGCTAGAAATTGAATTATAACAATAGCACAGTTAAATTGTGTAATTTGAAAGTGTTTTAACAGAGAATAATATTCAATGGAGCTATTCAAGTCAAAAAAAAGGACTTTCCTAAACCAAAAGTGAAGCGTAAAATACAAGAGCATCTTCAGCAGAGAATTCTCATAAAAAATTAATTAATGCATTCTGAAAGTGTTAGTACAGAATTTTTTCGTCAAAAAATGAGGTTTCCTCTTTGGGTAAGAAACGTAAGTCTGGTGGGCGAAGCAAGGGTAAAAAAGGGACTCTTTCAAAAGTTCAATGTTCATCATGCCGTCGAATGATACCACGGGATAAAGCTAAACGCAAAACAAGTTATAAAGCTCTCGTTGATTTCACAATAGGAAAAGAATTGCGACAACAGGGGGCTCATGTCCCTCGTGTTCCATATGTAAGGTACTATTGTGTATCCTGCGCAATTCACAGGCATCACGTTAAAATTCGGGCGGAAGACGAACGAAAAAACCGATAAGAAGGTTTAAAAACCTAGTAGTGTGGATCCGTGGCTCAGCCTGGATAGAGCGTCTGGCTTCGGAAGGCAGAACCTGTTCATGAATTACTTTGAAATGGGATGATACCTGAAGTAACCAGAATGTCGTGGGTTCAAATCCCTCCGGATCCGCTATTCTTCTAGCTTGAATCCCTTTCCTAAAACTTGTTTTTACCGATGTGAAGCCAAGAAATTTTCAGAAAAATTACTAAAAAAAAGGTAGGTTGAGTCATGGGAACCTACTCCTAGATATCTTACTATCCAATTCAGCTTGATTATAATTTGTCGTAATAATCTTCTGGTTTGGGTGGGAGAGGATGATGAAAACCTTTGCGCTTGCGAGTGGCAATCACAAATTGCCGGGCTAATCCTCCGCCTTCTTCTTCAGGTTTTGATGGATCTCCTGGTACTTTTTCCCAATGATCAAATACCATTTGACTGAAGGCGAACCCAGAGGTTTCGGATCGAAGTTCTGTTGTTATCCCGAATGATTCAGTAACAGGAACCTCAGCAATGATGATATTTAGGGGAGTTCCCTCTCGTTTTTGAGTATCAACCACACGGCCCCTTCTTCTAGTAAGAACTTTGTAGACATTCCCTAAGTATTGCTCAGGGACTTGGACTTGAACCTTATATATAGGTTCCAAGAGGATAGGTTCCGCCATTAACATGGCACCAAAACAAGCTCTACGAGAGACTGGCATAACTTGTCCCGCACCACGATGGACTGGATCTTCATGGAGCTTCACATCTTCGAGCATGAATCGTAATCCATAAAAAGGCTCACCACATAACGGCCCCTCCTTAGCTGCCCACCGAAAACCTTGAATAATATAGTCTTTTACTTCTCTGAGGTATTGAACTCCCTTGGTCGCATCTATATAGAAATTGGGATCATTTTCTTCAGGACCCATTCCCCAGACCTTTCGGCCAGCTTTAGCTTCCCATCCTGCTTCGTCTCTGAGAATTTGAGCCATTTCTTTGCGATCTGTATATTGATGAATCTCTCCTCTTTCAATTAGCTTGATGGCACCAGAATCCAGGGGACCTGCACGAACCCAAAGCCGGTTATGCTTGTTGGGTGATTTAGCCAAGGACTGCTGATATGATTCCCCTTGAACTGACTCCCGAAAAACTACAATAGGTTCACTTTGGATTACTTCAAGATGTTGTAGGTCTTGAAGGTCTTTTATGGCAATCTCAAGATGAAGTTCTCCAGTCCCTGAAAGAAGATATTCACCTGTTTCCTCATTGATTTTTGTTTTGAGGGATGGATCAACTAACTCCATAAGCTGCATCCCTTCTGCCAGTTTCGGGAGATCACTTGGAGTTTTTGCTTCGATAGCAACAGTGACAACTGGTTCTACTGCATAAGAAAGCGCATGAAATGGCATTACTGTTTCAAGACTAGTTATTGTGCTACTAGCTGTAGCGCCGCGCAATCCCTGTAAAGCTACGATATTTCCTGCGGGAATCTCTTCAACTTTTTCTGTTTTGGCTCCCATAAGCATTGATACTTGTTGTATATTGGTAGTAAAACGCCGTTCTTTTCCTCCTGGTTTATATCCTGGAAGTAGAGCTGTAATTTTCTGACCAGCTTTTATTTTACCAGAAAAGATTCTTCCCATGGCAATTATTCTTTTTGCCTTTCCTGGAATCATTTTGGAAAGTGCAATCATAACTGGTGCATTTTCGTTACACTCTAGTAGTCCCTTCCCTTCTTCAGTTTCAAAATCTCCAGTCCAGAAGCTTTTGAAGCGATATTTTTGTGCCTCTATGGGTGATGGGCAAAACTGAATAACCATATCCAATACAGCTTTTTCCACAGGAAGCCATTTTTCTAGAAGAGCTTTTGCAATTCTTTTTGGTGGTTCAAGCCAGATACTCTCATCTAGCCGTAATTCTAATTGTTTTGCCACCTTTTTGAGTGAATCTATGTCATTATCCTCAGCTTTTTGATATATTTCGTATGTTGGTTTAAGAACGCCATTTACAAAATTATTTTTCATCCAAAGGTTTTTAATCAATTTATCAATTGGTTGTCCTGTTTTTTCATGCCAAATCTCTGCTAGAGCGGGAATAGTTAATCCAAAACGATGAATTGCTGAACCAAAAGCGACAGTACCTTGCCGAGGATCTACACGCCAAATTTTCTTGTACTCAGGAGGTGCATATGTCTCGATAAGGACATTAAAGTCACTAATTATCGTCTTGAACTTTTCATAAGCATTATCGGGTGTCATCCGCATTTCTGTAATTAATCGGTCCACTTTATTGATTATCAAAACAGGACGGACGCGTTCCGCCAATGCTTGTTGGGTAACAACTTCAGTTTGAACCATAACTCCCTCAACAGCATCAACAAGAACAAGGGCGCCATCAACCACTCGTAATGCTGAAGTAACTTCCCCAGAGAAATCAACGTGTCCAGGGGTATCTTGAAGATTGATAAGATAGGTTTTTTCGTTAAATTCATGAACGAGGGAAATTCCTGTGGTTTTGATAGTAATTCCTCGTTCTTGTTCGTCATCACGCGTATCTGTGGCTCGTGCTTCTCCAGCGATTTTTTCTGCTAGAAGGCCACAGGCCGCAAGAAGAGAATCAGTCAACGTGCTTTTGCCGTGGTCTATATGCGCAATTACACCAAGGTTACGTACTAAATCTCGATTGTACAGTAATTTTTGCGCTTCTTCTACAGTAAATTTTGGCATTTGAATAATCTCCGTTTAAGTATAAAGATAAGAATAAAGCGTTTTCATCTTTAATTGTTAAAAATGATTTATTTATAGAATGGTACTTATAGAAACTTTTAAAGGTGTTTCTACCGTTGATTACAGAATTTTGGAAACATGATATTAGCACTTCTATATACATAGTCTGTTTTTCAAAAGATTTATTTTATTATGATTAGGTGCTATTTTGTAAACCTAAGAATGCTTGGATTTTTCTTTCAACATTAAAAGATTTCTAATGATTTGTTTCCACCACGAGTCGAAAGCTTCTCTTCTAATTCCTTTAGCGATCCTTTCTCTTCCAAAATAATTATATAATTCTGATATATACTCTTTCCAGTATTCGTGGATAGAATCAGAATAATTATTTTTTGGATTGTAGATTACCAAACTTTCAATTTTCTTTAAAATTGTTTCATCTAAGCTTATATATCCTAGTTGATTAGCTCTTGTTCTCATCTTTTTCCAAACTTCATGGTGAAATTGGGAGAATAATAAAGCCTTTTCCCCCAATCCTTCTGCCACAAGAGAGTCAAATAACCTACCAACATATATGCTTCCCAAATCACTTGTTGGATCGTAATCAATATGTATAATGATCTTGTAACCTTTTTGAACAGTAAGTTCCAATAATTGGTGTGCTCCTAAATTTGAATTTATAGTAGATCCTTTAGTAATTATTCTTATATGATCATTCTCATTATTAGAAGCATACATATCTTCAGAAGTGTAGAGAGTATGGATATATTTCGTGCTTTCTTGTTCAGAAAGATGTAATTTATATCCCTCAAATTCATTCCCAAGGATGGACTTTCCTGCTTTTTTCTGATATAATTCATTTAGTCTTTTTAGGAAAGTATGTTGAGATTTCCCATCTTGATATTCATGTAACGCAAAATACCTCTTGGAAAGGTTATAACCAATTTTACTAAGGTTATTATCACGAATAAATTCAATACATTCTGGATTTGTACTAATATAGCTTTTAATATATTGTTTTAGCTTCCTCTCTATAGGTAATGAATCAAATTTTCGATACTTGTGACTCAATAATTTATTTATTATTTGACCATCGTCTAGATTATAAAGTACAATTTCCCAGTTTTTAATGGGAATTCTTTTCGTCTTTCTTCTATTAAATAAATCTAGACCTTGAATACTCGTATATGAAAGATTATCTTCAATAAGACTTTTTATACAAGGTCTGTAGGCTTGTCGAGTCTTTTTTAAACCCACCCTATAAAGATAAGATATCCAATACTTGTACGAATTCTCTATGTCATTAGATACATTCATCCATCGCAATATTTTATCGTTTGGATCCATTCTAACTAAGTTTAGAGCCTTTAGGGTTCGTAAACGACATCTGTAATTTGCTTCACGAACCTCACCTGGTACCTTGTATTTTGTGGATAAATGATCTAATTCTTTTACAATTCTAGGTTTACTTATCTTTTTTGGCGCTATTACATCTTCAGCTAGATATTTACTTTTTAGCAAGCGATACAATAAATATTCTCTTATCGTAGCTGCTAATCCTGCTTTAGAATGTCTTGGAATAATCTCAAACGATCTAGAGTCATGGCCGTGCGCAATGTAATGACTTCCTACTTTCAACATTATTTTCTGGTTTTCATCACCTACTTTAACAATATTTCCTGCTTTATTGAAAATCTTACGCGAATGAATGCGAATATCTCTTTCAACTCGTAAAAGCTCATCAATTACATCTCCTAAATTAATGCTAGTGCTTTTTGCACCTTCCCATTGCTCTGTGCCGTAATTGAAACAGATTTTTTTAGCTGTTGAAGGAAAATCTTTCGTATCAAGAAATAGTGTTGCTTTTTGGTAATTTGATTTCTTCAGATCAAAGACGGATCCATCTGGGGAAACTGATTCAACTCTTAAGAACTGATCTCTTGGTAGTTTAGACAGTCTATATCTCTGAATATTATCAAGTGGTTGTGATTTTACCCAACTCAATGCATCGTTAATCAATTGATGAGAAGAAACCCTCTTGTCTTTCCCACATTCTAAAACGATTCTACTTTGCCCTCTCCAAAAGGTATATTTTGATGTTATTCCATCAGTAGAAGAGTCATTGTATTTGATTACTCCTTTCCCATTCTTTTCTCCTATCAAAACATCATTAAATAAGGTGATAACAGGATCAATCTTATCATTATTCTTAGAATTACTCCGTGTAACAATGCCAAGTAATTTTCCCCCCCCTTCTGAACCAACAGAGTTAACAACGAAATCTAGAGAATATTTCTTTCCAAATTTTCTCTGTACAACTACAGTATTATCCTTAAATATGTTAAATTCAATTGAATGAAAAATTTTCTCTAATTCCTTATGAGGAATATTCTTTCTTTCAATAGAAGTGATTTGATTAATTTTCTCATATATCATTGGCAGATTGAAGTTTTTTTCTCGCAGAATTTTGTAAATATCTTTGATACAATTTTTACTGCTGAATTGTCTTAAGATTTTCACCGTTTCTGGATGGACATAAGAAGAGTTTTCCCCAATGTACCATAATGCACCCAAAAATCCTTGTTTCTCTTGTTTAACATTGTCTTTTCTACTGAGACTTTTCGTTCTAGCTTTAGAATCACTTTCATGTGTGTTTAATGCTTTTTCTTTTACTATTTCTTCAGTATAGGGGATTTTTTGGTTTGATTTTCGAGGTAACACCTTTATCTTCTGGATATTTCTTCGGGTGTGAGTAGCAGGTATTTTTTGTTTAGCTAAATTCAAAATGCCGGTCATTTGGGCCCGTTGCGCCGCTATTAACGATTTTAAAAGTGAATCTTGGAATATCTTCTCTTGTTCTTCTTCTAGTTCGTCTAATTCGGCTTGAAAATCATACGATGGTGGTTCAGGAAGCGTGGGACCTTGAGAAACAAGTTCTAAAGAGTTTTCAAGTTCATGAATAGGTTGAGATGTTTGAACCTCAAGAGATTGTATTACCTCATCCTGTATTTTTGGGTGAAATTGTGATAACAAACGTGGGGATTCCACTTCTTTCAACATTTGTTCTAAGGTGCTTATCTCATGTATCTAGTAAGTTAAGAGAGAAATGATGAAAATTTTGATCAGTAAATGACAAACCAAACGATGATTGTAGGGGAATATTATCTAAGTGTGTTTCTATGGATTGAATAGTAGGAAAATCATTTAATGATTGGATAGAAGGCATCTCAATATTGATCGTCTCCCTTTGAGTATGTTCTTCTAATAATGTAATATTTTGTTTCACATCTTCAGGTTGAATATCATTTATAATCTCATTAATTTCAGATGTTTCTTGGTTCTCTTCCCTTACAATTATTTTTTCTAGCTCTTCTAGTTCCTCATTATAATCTGCTTCTATTTGATTTTCAAGTTCATTACCAGATACCTCCTCAAATTCCTGATCACATGTTATCCCTTGAATATCCTCCTCTGGCTCTTCAAATTCTTCATCAAATGGGTATTCAAGAGTTATTAATGGATTTTCTTCTAATTCCTGATCAAATATTGTTTCTTCGTGTTCCATTGCTTCAAGTGAAGTAGAATCTGTGGTATCACTATCCATCGTGTCTTGATTACAAAGATCTTGCTCTTCTAATGCCTCATATCCCAGATCAGTATCGTTCTCCTCGATCTGACTTTCTTCCTCCTGAATATTATCCTCAATTGCTTCAATTTCAGGTTCTTCAACCTGTTCTATTACTTGTTTTTCGTCAATAATTGTCTCAAGCTCTTTTTCCAATTGTACTAATTCTAATTCAGTGATTTCTATTTCACTAGTGAGCTCCTCAATTGCTTGATTAATATTGGAAAGTTCTATTTCTTCCTCTAAAATCGTTGGATCTTCCTCAACCTCTTCCCAGATATCATTTTCTATAGTCATATTTTCCTCGTGTTGATCTATTAACTCTACCTCTTCTTCTTGGATTTCTGGTTCTGTATCTAGAAGCTCATAAGTCTCTACATTCTCCTCCTCAATCTCTTGAACCTCAACTTTTACTTCTAAAGCCATTGTATCCTGGTCTATACTTATAGTATCCCCCGAGTTATCAAATTCGTCCTCAGCAAAGGTTTCTACCTCTGTTTCTTCCTCTTCAAAGGTAAGAATAGTATCAGTAGGTAAAAACTCCTCAAGCTCATGTGCAAGCATTTCATACTCTGCAAGAAGCTCCTCCACCTCTATTTTGGGAGCTACCTCATCAAGATCAAACTCTTGAGATTGCTCCTCGAAGTTAGTTTCTTGCTCTGCCTCCTCTTCTTGCTGCTGTTCTTCTGTTTCCTGAGCAAGAATAACATCGTGATCTTCATGGGACGTTCTCCTTTCCCCCTAGAGACATTTTTTGGCTCTTTCTAGAGTATCCAGTAAACGAGAGTCTACATTTTTTTCTTCCCATGCCTCCATAGGATAATCAATAGGGGGTCTCCCAAATTTCTCATTCCATATCCGAAATAATATAGTACTTACTCCTTTGGTTCCTGTAAATCTAAGTAAAGGTTTAATCTTTTTTCTAGCATTCATAATGTCATGAGAAGTAATTTGTGCGGGAAGCTTACCCTTTTCTAATCTACTAAGTGCTTGATAATAGGCTTCACTACAGATTTTTTGTATTTCATCTGGAGTATACCCATTAAGTGTATACTCTGCCAATGATTGAAGATTGATAGGACTATGAGGATGGTTCAGAGTATGAGGTACTTTTCGAAAAAGATGTCGAAGCAATTTCTCAATCGCTGACGGGGAAGGGGGTGGAATATATAAAATCTTATCAAAACGACGTATTTGAGAAAGTTGTAACCGCTGGGGGAAGTTTGAGGCAACAATAGTCATCGTTTTATTAATGGAAGGGGTGTATAATCCATCCATAAACTGTTGGAGCTCCTTTTGGATCTGAATAGTTATTCTAGAAGCCTCTGAATTCCCATTTCTTCTCCGAGAATTATCAGTTGACCCAAAGATGCCATCAAATTCATCAATGAAAATGATCGAGGGTGCGTGTTCCCAAGCAGTTTCATACAATGCTTGTATCATTTTCTGGCTTTCCCCATGCCATTTTGACAATAAAATTCCCGCAGGGGGACTGAAAATAGGAATGGGGGCTATTTCTGCAGCTAAAATCCGTATTAAATGTGTTTTTCCACACCCAGGCGGCCCAAACAAGAGAATGGATCTGGCTGGTTTGAGGCCACTCTCCCAAATCTCAGGGTGTTGAAGGGGTACCAAGACTGTTTCTTGAATATGGTGGATGACTTCTTCAAGACCAATTATATCATCCCATGAAAGGTTAGGATCAGGAGTGATCCGACATCTAAGGATGCGTTCACGTAATTCAGCATGTTCCTGGTCATTTTTCGATTTATGGTTTTTTTTGGGGGGATGATGGAGTGATTGTGAGGAGTTCATTAAATATGGTTTTAATTGGTTTACCCGTTGCATGCATAATCGAGCCTCTCGAGCACATTGTTTGTGGAAGGGCATGTGTGAGTATCGTTTCAACAATACTATGAATTTCTTAGTTGCATGCATATAATAGATAATTGCTTGCTTGTATTGATCTTGATGGTCATATGAACGCGCATCTTGGACTAGTTTTTGCGCCTGAAATATTGCCTTTGAGATATTTACTTTTGTTTGTGCCATAAATACTAATTTCTCCTACTGATATGCTAATATTTAAATGTAGGACAATATCTGAGTTGTTTTAATTATTAAAATCGAATATTAACCCAAATATATCCCATTACTTTCCCTTTGTGACAATGTTGTTACATTAGATTCTTCGTCAATCTTAAATAATCGAAAGACAAGAATCAGTGTAAAGAAGAATATTAAGCAAAAATGTATCATGTGGGTGAATCATGGGAATAGATATCGTGGTTGATAGAAGATTTTTAGTTATAAATTAAGTGAGGGTTACACCAATGGAAAAGTTCCCTAGTCATGGCACCATTTTCGTTTCTGATGGTGAAATAATTGATAATATGGTACTATTCTTAGAAGATACAGAAAAAGAAGTAATTATGCTCTCCCCTTGGATTGATTCATCAGTTCATATGAGAGATACGATAAAAGTACTGAGGGAGAAGGGGGTCGAATTTACTTTGCTAACAAGACAACAGTAAATTTTGGCATATACTACACCTTCATGATATGATCTCTGCTGTTATGAATTATCAGACAAATCCTACGTTGATTTTGTGAGACTTCATCTAACGTTCATCATAGTAAGAGGTTGTTACCAGAGATAACCTATTTCAATTCAAATGGCTATGATTGGGCGTTCTAGGAAGAAATTATCAACCTTTCCAAATTGACTTTCACACACATCAGTAGAAATCGGAATCATATAGAAAAGCAAAAAAGATATCAAAAGGCTTTTTTAATGCGTTGTATGAGAGATAAGTGTAATGTCGATTGAAAAAGATAAGGTAAATGCTATCCTTCGTGAATTTCAAGACATTTTAAAGAAATACCGTCCAAATACCTCAGAACTACAGTTAATAAATTCAAAAATTTCTCAAATGACGGCAAGAAACATAGAAAAACAATTTCATGCTACTAGTTCACAACCTACACGAAAAACTCCTCCTCCTAAACCAGAAAAAAGGAAATGGCGTAAGATCAAAATTGACTAATACTTGATAGTATTGAAATAATTTATTAGACCCTTAGACCATTATAGAACACAATTTTTTTTAAACGACTAAAACGGGAGTTCATACTATCTTCTAAAATGTTTGCTGGATTCTTATGGCCGAAATTCGAGTAAAAATTATGCTGCACCTCTATGCCATCCCCATTCTACTTGCTTTCTTTCATCTATGCTACCGTCTTAAAGTCTGGGGCAAAGAATTTGTTCCTGCTAGAGGTTTGAATAATAAAGGAATCATCATCATGGCAAATCATCGATCTCTTTTGGATCCATTTTTAGTCGGTTTAGCGGCATTCCCCAGGTTTTACAAACCTTTTTTTTATCCTGCTGATGCTAAATTGTGGAAACTCCCCCTATTCCGTCCAATCCTGCATGGTATGAATTGTTTTCCAGTTTTTAAAGGTTCCAAAAAAATGGATATCATCAAATATCATATTGCAGTAGTTAGAAGTGGGGGATCAGTTTGTTACTTTCCTGAAGGAGCTCGAACCAAGGATGGAAAATTACAGCCTGGAAAGTTAGGTGCAGGCCTAATTGCTCATTCTACCCAAGCTTTGGTCATCCCGTGCGCTGTCCAGAATACTGATATTGCTATGCCAGTGGGAAGACCCTTCACATTGGGAGGTGGCCCTAGAAAAATTATATTAAAGGTAAAATTTGGCTCTCCAGTTGATTTGAGGGAATTCTATAAACTCTCAAGCTCTAAAGAGACATCTCAACAGATTAGTGATTATATAATGGTGAAAATAGCCGAACTATTGAAAACAATTTAAATTAGGAGATTTTTTTTTGACTCGTTTTGTTACAAAAGAAAAATTAAGCCGTTTATACGATGAGCTGGAAAGTATCGGGATTGATATCCTTTATCTTACTGATTGGGAAGAAAATCGAAATGTGAATGTAAAATATCTTTCTGGCATTCCAGAGGATGCTAACTTATTCATCGATGTTCAGAATCGACAAACAGTACTTATCCCACGGGATTTTCAGCTAGCTGAAAAATATGCAGAAGTGGACCAACTAATAGATATAGCTGAATTTGAGGGAGGAGTGGAACCTGCGACTTCTGAAACTCTCAAACATATTTCAAGCTCTAAACCCAAAATTGGCGTTCTTAAGGAAATTCCTTATCATCGTGTTAAAACCGTTCGTGAACAAGTACCAGACGCGGATATAGTGTTTAATCCGAAAGAGATTGATTCCCTCCTCAATAATTTGCGATCAACCAAGTCTTCCTATGAGATTACTTTGTTAAAAAAGTCAATAAAGATTAGCAACCAGCTTGTAGATGAAATGGAGGATATATTGACCTCTGAAAACGAAATTAAGAATGAAGTCGATCTTGCGATCTTTGTAGAAACTCAGATGCGGAAATTGGGTGCTCAAGGAGTTGGATTTGAGACTATGGTGGCAAGTAGTGCACGATCATGGCAGATTCATACCTATCCACGTGCGGATCCGAAAGTACCACTTTATCGTCCTGGTTTAGCGCTGATTGACTTTGGTGTAGATGCAGAGGGGTATACCTCCGACGTTACATTACCATTTATTGTGGGGAGCATGAATAAGAAAATGAAAACAATAGTAGAAACAGTACAACAGGCCCACGATGAAGCAATCAACGCCCTTAAAGATAAGCATTTTCTCCATGATATAGCAAAAGTCGCTTTCAATATAATTGAAACAGCAGGTTTCAAGATGCCCCATGGACTAGGCCATGGTATCGGACTGACTGTTCATGATTCCCCATTTATCAGGAGAAAGCCTACTCATGAACCATTACTAAAAAACTGGATCGATACAGAATTAGAAGAGGGGATGGTCTTTACGATTGAACCAGGGATCTATGAAAAGGACGTTGGTGGATTTCGTCTTGAAAATGATGTGATAATTACCGCTAAAGGAGCTGAGATTGTTACAAACTCTCATCCGATTTTCATTGATTTGCTTTAAAGAATTCTTCAGAAAATATTTTTTGATTTTTATCACAAAAAACAACAGAGAGATTCCAGTCTGAAGCAAATGTGACACCACTTAAAATGATTTTTAAGTCGTATCTCTGGCTTTGATCAATCATTTCCACTTGATTAGGAGAAAATGAGAACTGAAAAGGCGCCCATGCATTTATACCTGTACGTGATTTAACTTCAATAATAAATCCACTAAGCTGATTAGATAAAGTTTCATTTGTCAAAAAGCGAGTTAATCCTTCTTTTTCATAAAAAAACCGACATATAATTTCTTCTGGTTTGAATCGAAAATCATCGTCTTTATAATAGGGAGTTATCCCTAAAAAATCCATTGTTTGTTGGTTCTTTCGGATAAAATCCACATTCAATCCTCTAATTGATGCTTTGTCTAAATATTTTAATGCTGTTGAAGGTCGTACAATTAGAATCGGTAAACGTTGGGAAAGGGTGTATCGGGCAAATTCCTCAGCCAATAATCCTTTAAGAACTGTGTTTTCTCCCTTTAAGAGATTGTAAAACATTAAATAAACCTCATTTATTGATATCTTGTATAAAAACCGTTCCAGTAGAGAGGTTAACTATGTTAGACCCAGAATTTTCTAAAACTAGCTGCCCATTCGGAGAAATGTCAACTACTTTCCCCTGATATTCCCCCTCAGGGGTTTGGACGATCACTTTCATCCCAATGATATTATCTTTTTCTTTCCATTCTTTGAGAATGGATTGAGATCCGCTGAGTCTCAAACATTCAAAGGAGTCTTCAAGTTGATGAATGATTTCTTGCAGCAAGCAATTAAGATCAATTTTTTTGCTAAATTCTTCATAAACAGTTGTGATCTGTTCCCGAAGCAGCTTAGAATACTGGTCCAAGGTGTTGTTTATGTTTAAGCCTATTCCAATGATCAAATAATTCAAAGAAAATTGTGTAATCTTTCCCTCAACTAATATCCCACCAATTTTTTTTAGATTATGTTTGATCAATATGTCATTTGGCCACTTAAGCAGAGTTTTAATCTTGAAAGTGTCTAATGCCTTAGCAATTCCTACAGCTGAAAGAATGGGAACTAATCCTAGCTGTGAAAATTTAATTTGAGGTTGAATGACTAATGAGGTCCATAATCCTCCTTTGGGTGACTCCCAATCCCTTCCTGCTTGGCCTGAAGCTGCATATTGCTTTTTAGCGACAACGACAAACCCAATCTGATTCTTCTCCTCTATAAGCTGTGTGGCAACATTGTTGGTAGAGTCGACTGTATCATACATATAGATTCTTGGACACAGATCAGAACGTATTATGGTCTTCTTGATTAAATCTGGCATGTTAAATACCTAATCTAGTCCAAAGTTAATCATATTGGAAAATATAACCTTAGATCTTGAATATTATGGCAAGACTCTTCGGTGAAATCATTCTGTGAAAAAATTCTTAGTTTTGTATATAGTAAATGTAGCTACTCCGATCAGTATCAGCGCTAAAGCCATAGCAGAAAAATATCGTTGCATTGGATCCAAATTGGTAAAATCTGGCGGAAAAAACGGTTCTACGATAAAGAAAATGAAAAATCCAAACATAAAAATTAATAATAGGATAATCGAAGTTGTTGTCACACTTTTCAAAGTAGGTATGGCCGAGTCATTCCAGTCCTCTGCGAGTGAACAAGCTAGTGTCGCAAGGATAACACTAGAACAAAAAAAGGTTCCACAAATAGCTAAGAAATACAGTTCAAGATTGATTGTAAGTAAGGTCAATGCGAAGAATGTTGGGGGAAATTGAGCAAATAATCCCCAACCAAGTGCAGCAGCGATCAATCCTAGTCCCTCTAATCGTGACCATGAGAATTGAACAACCGCAGTCATTAATGACAACCTTATCTACGTTTAAAAGTGATTTTACTCTCGCGTTGCGTTTTAGTTAATTGTTGTAAGAGTTGACGTAACTGATCATCAGTAATTTTGTCAGTTACTCGTCTAGTTTGAGCTAGTTGAATTAACTGGTTTTCTAAAGTCATCGCATATTCGGGCTTAGCAAGTTTGATGTTTGCGAGTCTTTCTCTCGCCTCATTTGTTAGAATTCCTTTAAGAATCGCTTGTCTTTGAATCTCGATTTGACGTCGTTGTTCTTCCAATTGCTGCTGGGCAACTTGTTCATTTTGCATTTCAGCGAGGCGTTTTTTACGGAGATCTGCCAATTCAGGATCTTCTTCAACCATTGATGGTAAACCTCATATTTTAACAGAGTTGAATCTATGCTTTCTTCAATCAATATACTGATAGTTCAGGGAGTTGTTGTTTAACTTTATAAGCCATACTATCTACAAAGCTTCTGCCAGCTGGAGTCACTATCCTCCCATCAGTAGCTGACGAAACATAACCGCCTTTTTCTAATTGATGAATTGCATGACGAATAATGGCACCAGAACCTTTAAATGTTTTTTCTGGCTTACTTCCTCGATTTTTTCTACCTCCATACATCTTTCTTATGTGCATCACTCCCACAGGACCATGCAAATAGATTTTCCTTAAAATCGAGGCCACACGAATGAACCACCAATCTTTCCTTTGTTCTGGCGCATTTTCATGTGCAACACCTAGTTTGACAAAGTCCGCCCATTCTGGTGGTTTAAAGACCTTATCATTAGACTTCAGTTCCTCTGAGATTGCTTCTATTAATAACTTACTAGGTACCATCTGCGCTGTTACCATTGTTTTTTCTCCTCTGATGTTGCTTCTGATTATCATTATTTGAATATTTTTGAATCAATGAATTTGATTCTACCTTAATTCTTCTATTAAATCAACTAGAAAGGGATTCGTAATTCCTTTTAGTGTTTTTTATACATTAGGATCAGCAACATATGTGAAGAAAAAACACAAAAGAGATAATAATTTTACCTCTTTCTTGAAAATTTCGCCTTCTGATGAAGTTTTTCGATCGTTAAGAGTTATATAAAAGTCGAGGAAGATATTGTGCCTTTAAAATCCAAGCATATTCTTGTTTACACCTTACTTTGCATAATATTCAGTCTGAATAATGTGTTTATAGTAGGAGCAGCTGATCCAATTATTGATGACCCAATAGTAATCTTATTTGATGAAGGTCATGGACAATATTATAATCGTTCGTTGTATACTCAAGCAATTTCTGATTTAAAAGTCAATAAATCAATGAAGGTAGTTTTTAACACTGGAGAGATTAATAGTACTAGCTTTGAGGGGATTGATATTTTTGTTTCTACAAATCCTCAAATTAGAATTACTAGAGAGGAAAGTAAATATGTGAATAGATTCATTAGTGAAGGTAGGAGCATGCTGCTTTTATCAAATCCACTAGATGAAGATAATGAACCCTTGAATGGCAGGGGGGATATTTTCAACGAATTTTTAGGATACCTTGAGTTTGGATATCTTATGGGGAAATACTGGAGCTATTACAAATTTGTTGAAGATATCAGACCAGCTGATATCGTTATTAATGAATTTTCTAACGCGGGGGAACCTAAGTTCTTGCATCTTAATCTCAATAGTTCTAGCCATGAAATTTTATCTATAGATAAAAACATAACTTCTGTTGTTACTCATACTTGTTCGCTTGAAGCTGCAAGCCAACCAGTCTTGGCAGCTTCATCTGAGGCCTACACTAGAACAATTTCAGGAGAACCAGGCTCTACTACCTTAATAAATGGCAGATTAATCTTAATGGGAACTTCTGGGGATGATTTGGAAACGAACGCACGAATTGTGCTGGGAGGGTCAAGTATTATGTTTAGTGATTTAAAAGGGCCGTTTGATAATAATTCTTGGTATGAAAGCGAAAATAATTCCTGGTTATGGTGGAATACCTTTGATTGGCTAGCTGCAGCGAACCCTGAGGCCCCTGCTCTCCCCCCTATCCCTCCAGAGGTTTTGCTTCAAATATTTTTATCATTAATTGCTGTATCAATTATTTTCTTGGTCGGAGGAAGTCTAACCTATTCCATAGGATCAGGACGAAAAATTTCACTCGTAAAATCGGGCCAAGAAGTTGAATCCCCCACTCTAATATCTACTGATGAAGCTAAAGAGCCCAGTACTGCTCAACCAGCTCCATCTTCTAAAGATTCAAGACGAGATAGACGTCTTCGACAAATCAAGAAACTTCAACGACAAAGGAGAAGGTAGGAGAGTAATCTTTTGGGTCGAAAACGGAAAAGAATTGTTCGTACGAAACCTATACCAACGCTTCCAACTGTGTTTGATTGCCCTATATGTGGCACAGGGAACTCCATCAATATTGATGTTGATAGAAAAATTAGAACAGCAGTAATCCGATGTGGAAAGTGTAAAGTGCAAGCATCACGACCTATACGTCCCATCGAAGAACGTGTTGATGTCTTTGGTGACTGGCTAGATGAGTTACTAACAGAAGAAAATGACGACAATGACTCTTAAAACTAATATAGTGATCAATCCTCTGTTATAATGATGACTACCACATTCCTCATACCTGTTTCAGGCCGTCCAAATGCTGGTAAAACCTCTTTAATTAATTTTTTAAGCCATTCAAGAAGACCAGTTGGAAAACAAGCTGGAACAACATTAAAAATTACATCAGTGCCACTTATTAAGAACCTGTTATTGATAGATCTTCCTGGATATGGAAGGATAACAAAACGTTCTAAGAAACTTGAAGACAACATAAAAAATGATATCATCTCCTTTTTGGAAGATCCCTCAAACCAATTACTATTTGCTCTACACATTATAGATATTTCTACGTTCCATCATATGGTTACCAGTTTAGAAAAAAAAGGGATAATTCCTATAGATATCGAAATGATTCAATTCGTGGATGAGATATCCAATCATCCTCCCATTGTTGTTTTAAATAAAATAGATAAAGTAAAAACAGAAATCGTGAGGCAAAATCTATCATTATTACAATCATATGATATTCCTGAATCTGAAATTTTTCTGTTATCTCTAAGAACCAAAAATGGATGTCGTGCATTACGAAATAGAGTTAAAGAATTAGTTGTTCAGAAATTGGGGCCTCCTTACGAACATTTTTAGGATTCTTATGAATATAAAAGGGGTCTATATAAATTAATAAATGAAAACAAACGAAAAGAATTCCACAACTGTATAGATACTGAATCATACTGAAGTTGAGGTTTCACCTAATCCATTAACACATGTCTTTACATTGAAATCGTTATGAGGAGCTGAATTTGAGTAATATTGAAGAATTAATCAAGAAAATTTCGGAGAAAGCTGGACTATCTCGGGCGGAAATTAAGAAAAAAATTGAAGATAAGCAAAAAGAACTGGGCTTCTTTGTAAATGACATTGCAGCAGCACATATTATCGCAAAAGACCTTAATGTTTCCCTCGGACGTCCTGAATTGAAGAAAAGACCTAAACTTACCATAACAAGTCTTAAAAAAATGGAACCTGGGTTATCAGGGGTAGGTCTTACTGGTATAATATTACGAGTCTATCACCCTATTGAGTACGTGAGAGAAGGCACTAAGGGTATTTTAGCTCCAATACTACTACATGATGGAACTGACAGTATCCGCACAATCCTTTGGGGTACAATGGCTCTTCGCATTACAGAGAAAAAGATAGAACGAGGATCTGTTATTAAGATTAAGCAAGGATATACTAAATTGGGGAGAACCCAAGAATTGGAGCTTCATATTGGAGAACGTGGTTTAATTGAATTGGATACTGAAACCGAAACCAAAGATCTGCCTGACCCCGAAGATGAAATCTTAGATTTTGACGCTATAGATGAGGAAATGCAAGAAATAGATGTCAAGGCTACCGTTCTGAGAGTAGGAAAACTTTCAACTTTTAATCGATCTGATGGAACGGAAGGTCGTGTGTCCAACTTATTTCTTAAAGGTTTAAGAGCAACACGACGTATAGTGTTCTGGGATAACCGAGCTGAATTAGCATTTAATTTCACGCGAGGAGATGAGATATTTATTCAGGCTGCTAACGTAAAATTAGATCGGGACGGGAAACCTGAATTACACACAACACGAGCAACCTATATCACAAAAATTGGTCATACAACACTCCCAAGCATTGATGAATCACAAGTAGCAGAAGTTGTTCAATACGATGCTGTAGAGAAAAAACTCGCTGATATAGAAGTAAGTAATGGAATGGTTACGATAATTGCTCGGAAAGGTCCTGTGAGTAAATCAAGTAGTTTTACTCGCAATGATGGGACAACAGGTTCAGTGAAAAGAGCAGCAATATTTGATGAAACAAGTGTATCATCATTGGTGCTTTGGAATGAAGCAATTTCATCATTTGATGAATTAGGGGATGAACCTTTTCAAGTAAAAAACTTACGTGTCAATGTGTCAAGATATAAAACGATAGAGCTTCATACGACATTTCAAACCGAATTTATTTCCCTTGATGCGTCTCAAATTCCCGAAGATCCACCTCTTCAGAATATTCCTGAAATTAAACCCCAACAAGGATTAGCATGTGTTCAAGGAGTAATTCAAAATGTCTCTGAAGAAAGAGAATTTAATCGTTCGGATGGAACCACTGGTCGTGTGGCCTCAATGTCAATACGGGATACAAAAGGGGAAATTCGAGTAGTTGCTTGGGATGACAGTGTTGATCAATTAAATTCAATCCGAGAAAAAGAGATGAAATTTGTTAAGATTTTCTTTGGTAGGATTCGGCAAAAGGATGCTGATGCAATAGAAATCCATTTGTCTCCACAGAGTCATTTACGGCCATCATCACGAATTCCTGTTGCATTACGAAGCGTAGAAATTGTTGAGGAAGAACAGGCTGCCCCTCAATCACTACCTGAATATCACAAAGTACAGCTTTCTGAATTATCCGAAACAGAAGATGGGGTAATGATAGAGGTTCTTGGAAAAGTTATCAGACTCTTTCAACAAAGCCCTTATTATCATGCGTGTCCTCAGTGCCGAAAAAAAGTATCTGAAACCGAGTCAGGCTGGATTTGCCAAGAACATCAAATTATCCAGCCACAAATTCGATTTCGGCTTTCAGGGACGCTTGATGATGGAACAAGTACCATTAGAACGGTTTTCTTTGGCCTCTCAGGAGAAATACTTACAGGAATGGGAGGTAACGATATTCAGAAATTAATTGATAATGGATTAACTGACGACGAAATTTTCCCAATAGTCCAACAAGAGGCAGAAGGAAAAACTGTCTTAATTCAAGGGCGAGTTCAATTGCAAACTCAGGAAGTGCAAGGAGAAACAATTCAACGCCAAGAACTATTTGCTAATCGTGTTCGATTCCCATCCCCAAAGATTTTTGCAGAAGAATTAATCAGCGAAATCCAAGAATCGTGAAATTCCGCCCCATTCTTCATATACTTGGGCTAGCCTTTAAATCAATAATTAAAAAAAAGCTTAGAATAGGACTGGTGGGATTTGAACCCACGACCTCCTGATGTTCTGATAACCAATCTCTAATTGGTCAATCCCAAATCAGGAATCATAAAACCATGCTAGACTACAGTCCTGGTTCGTTCTTTATGGCTTATTTTGCCTATAAAGGTGTTTTATTCCTATAAATATAACTTTTCTTAGCGATTGATCGGGAAGAATGAAACCAAAATAAATCTCTTTGCAAGTTCATATCAAGGTTTGAGCGAACTAATAATTGAGCACAATTCGGTTTCATTAGCATCAGTTTTCAGACTCGTTCCTGAATAGTGAGTTTTACAGGATTGATGCCCCATTTCAGCTAGGACTTTCGCCACTTGCGTTAGAGGAGGGACGGGAACTCTTGCTTTTTTAGCCAGTTTTGGAATATCGAAAGACCAAGGAATATCCAGTAAGGTCTCCTCTATCATCAATGGGATACATTTCATCAAGCGTTTTTTAGTTCCCATTTTTTCCAGATGTTCATCATGAAGCATTGAGGATAAGTAGTCTAATTGTTGAATTTTTCCTAAGTATAACGGACCTACCTTCATTCCATTAGAAGCTCCACAAACTGAACACGAACTTATTTTTTCGCCTAGCTTACTAATGAACCTCGTCTTGCACTTTTCACATTGGTTAATGAAACCAGTTTGATCTAAAACACCATTTACTCCTCTTTTACGAATAAAAAAACATCTCACGAAATGTCTATGGTAAAAGGTGACAACTGGGACGAGAGATTGCCCTAGAGTTAATCCTACGTGTTGAATACCAGTTATTAGAGCACGTGAAGCTATCTCATGGATATTTCCTATCCAGATATTGAACAGATTAACACCATATTTTGCATAGAGTGCTTGTGGATAAAGTCCAACAAGACTGGCTAGGTCTGTTGCTGTAAAGGCAAGTAGTCCATTAAGAGTGATCAGGTGAACGCTATTATGAACGAAAGGAATAGGTGTACCAAAAGGATCAATGTCGATAAAATCAAAAATAATATCCTTTATATTTAGAGTTTGGAGAAAGAAATTGCATTCCATATTATAAAGTTGAATCTTTTTTGCACTCACTTTTGGAAGCCTGTTAATATTTTTTTGTGCTATATTAATAGCATCAGAGTTTATATCATTAGAGTAAATACTGGAAGTTGGTGTTTCCATCGCATAACGAGCGCTACGAATTCCTGACCCACATAAAGGTTCACATACTCTCAGGTCACTCTTTGAATTGATGTTTCCATATGCTCTTAATGCTAAAACTGAAAGATCTCGATTTATTTCTTGATGGAAATTGAAGAATACATTGTCAGATCGTCTCGGAATATGCTCTACAGTGTTTGATTCCGGAACAAGATAAGTTCCCAAGCCTTCTCGGATCTCGATAAGTTTCATAAACTACTCTACCAACGATTTACTCGCTTTCAACAAGATGAAGACGGTTGTATCGCTTTGAGTTCTCATTTTTGTTGTTAATTGCAATGATGTATATTTCAGCACTTTGCTTGCGGGATGTTGGGGGTTTGTAAGCCTTAACAGCCTGATATGATCCCTTGATTTTTTCTAAAAGCTCTTGATAATCTTCCCCTTGAAAAACCTTGGTTAGAAATTTCTTAGCTAGAAAATAATTCGAAATCCCCAAAGCGGTTTCTGCCAGCCAAATTTGGCGTGCGTGATCAGTTGCCCAGTATCCTGAAACATTAGGAGAACAATCAGCTAGGATAATGATTTCATTAGTATCTGCTCCATGATTTTCAAGACTCTTTTGAATTTGAAGAATTGTCTGTAATTTTGTGATATCTCCCTTAATTATTTCAGTAATGTTTGGGATCGATTTAATACGAGCAATATCTACTAAAAAAATCCGAGCTTTACCATGTGATCTGTCTCGAGCTATCTGTGAGAATCCTCCGGGGGCTCCGCATAAATCAATGACCGTCTGATTACGATGAAATAGTTTAAATTTTTTGTCAATCTGAAGAAGTTTATAGGCGGCTCGGCTTCTATAACCTTCAGCTTTAGCTTTTTTAGTGTACATATCACGCATTTTCGGCAGATCTAACACCATTTCTCTATCATGGGAGAAATTAAAGATGGATAAACGTTAAATTAATTACTTTCTTCGTTTTGGACGAAATTTTCTTGGTTTTCCCTTTTCTTCTGATTTTTTCTGAGGATCTTGTTTGATACTTCTCCTTTTTTTTGCCTCTTTAGCTAAAGATTTCTTCTGTTTTTCTAAAGCAGGCCGAATATGCACCTTTATTTCTTTACTAAGGTCTTTCAGAGTTTGTAATTTTGGTTTTTTTTTCTCAATTAGAATGAGGCCCTTCCTTTCCCACCATTGACGGGGATAGGCAGCATATTTCTGAACCTCGTAATCAAATTCTAATTTTTCTGCTGCTAATCGTATTTCTGTGACCGTAGGACTCTCTATGGCGAAATCTAGAGATAATCGGCGTCCTTCCTTTCGTGTGAGTGTTTTGTCAAGATATTCTGGAAAAATAAAATAATGCGTAGTATCTCGTCTCAAAGAGGATTCAATCTCCATTGTGTAACAGGAACTTTTGTTTTTATCATCTTTGCCTGCAGCAGGAGGAAGATATAATTTTTACGCACATCATTTACAAATGTATATAGATTGTATTGCAATATGATAAATACGATAATAACATAGTCTACCATTAATTTAGAAGAAGGTACTTGTTTCATAATCACTTTGTTAATACTTTCTACATTAGTTTATGAAACAAGGGTTATGAAATATAAAGTTTAAGATTTAATAACAACATTTTACGCTTTGGTTTAATTAGGGTTTTTTGGTGGTGTGATCTCATTTGACAACAGAGGAAGAACATACAGGTCAAATACGAAGCCCTATTACGGTTATTCTTGGTCATGTGGATTCTGGTAAGACTAGTTTATTAGATAAAGTCCGTGGGACAGCAGTTCAATCGCGGGAATCAGGAGGGATTACTCAGCACATTGGAGCGAGTTTTTTTCCTATTGAAACAGTGACTGCGCTCTATGGTTCTTTATTAGCTCCAAGCCAGAGAACGCTTAAAATCCCTGGTATCCTAATAATTGACACCCCAGGCCATAGCTCATTTATGAATTTACGACAACGAGGAGCTACAAAAGAAGAAAACAATTACGCAGAATTCTAGATAATTGAGTTCAGATTATCTAGATTAATTATCAATTTCTTTTGATATTTTAGCAACTACATCTGCAGGTAGTTCCTCTTGAAAAAGATGACCACAATCTCCAAAGAGTTCTTTCTTTGGATCTGATCCCCATGTTATTACCGTAACTTCTCGAAATATGTCATTACACGTTGGACACGGAAACCAGATAATTGGTTCTCCATCTTCAATTCTTAAAAATCTAGGAATCCTTTGTTGTTTAATTTCTAAACTAGTATCAGATGAATCAATAAATACAATTTCCCTCTTCAATCTTTCTCTTCCTTTTTGCATTTCTAATTGGGAATCATCTATACTGGTTCCTACAGGGTTAGGAAGAAGTGGTTCCAAAGAATCCAATGGTTTCTTTTGTTCTATTGTCTTACAAATTGGACAGGAATTGTCTATTGAAAGAATACCACCACATTGGGAACAATAAAAAAAATGTAATTTAGTCATTTATTTCTCCTCCTCATAATGAAAACATGAGACTGGATACTCCCTTATTTTTCCTGTGATTAGATTTTTTTTACAATCCGTAATAAGGTGTAATTCCCTTTTTAGTTGCAACCTTATCAAACTTCGCTTACATGATAGACAGATGGGCAGGGAAATATCGTAGGTGTCATTCAATGGGCACCAGTTAGGAATACAACTTATATTTACTAGTTCTTTAGGTTTATTCCAGTTTAAAGCTAAACAAACCCATTTATTTGGACGAGACCTTTTTTTCTTGAATACTGGTAAATTGATAGCAAATTGACAAGATGTACAATTTTTTCCTTGATTTTTAACCCTGTATTTCTGAACATCAAGTTTATCATGTTTCTTATTCTTTAATGAGTGAATTCTTGACACATCGAGTTTGTACAATTCAATAGGTCTTTTTTTTATTTCAAAATCTAATTTTGGATTGTTTTTTGCCCACTTTTGCATTTTAATTATTGTTGTTTTTTTATTCTTTATGTCAAAAATCCTTTGGATGTCATTACAAGATATACTAAATAAATAATTAGAAAACATATACTTCAAAACTCTATGTGTAACACTATTTCCATGAATCATTAACCATTGATGACTGGAAAATAAGTCTAGAAAACCAATTGAACCAAATTCAATTTGACATTAATTCTCAAATCATTCAAGTAAAGGATATCACAAAAAAGGAGGAAATTGTCCCTAGTGAGTGGGTTGGCCGTTTCGCGGCAATTATATTGAACACTCAAAAACTTCAGAAGGAAATGGAGATAATAATGGGGGAATTGATTGAAAAGGAAGCGATCTTTCTGTGAATGGAATATCATCATCACTTCTTGGACAATTTATTCAACAGGGCTGCGATTTAGAATACTCACCTACTAGAACGACTGTAAAAGCTGGTGTAAGGGGAATAATCGTTGAAAAGATCATCAACGAAATCTTAAAATATGGTGCCTGGTCAGATTTCCCCTGTAACTTAAGTAGCTTATCAAAGAATGATGTGAACATTTCAAAATATATCGATCGTATTCTTGCTCAGTTCTATCGATCTGTTCAAAGATTAACTCCGAATGAACGTAGAAACCTAAAAAATTATCTCTTCAATACCATTTTTTGGTCTTTTTCAAAAATTAAAATCTTTTTGTTAAATCAGAATTGCTTTTTTTCAACAATAAAATATGATTTGAATACTCAACATACAATTCAAGGAAAGATTGCAGGAAATCGCGTTGTGGCAAGAATAGATAACTGGCAGCAGGTTGGATTACAAGTAATACTTGGTGAAATTAAAGATCGAAACTGGAGTTATCCATTTCCAAATCCTGGAGATTTAGTTCAAACTCTTATTGGTGCTCAATTAGCAAGTCAACAAGGTTTGATTGTCCGATACAATTGGATATTATATGTTCCTGCATCAAACTATCATTATTTTTCACTTTATCCCAATGCTATCGATTTATTAACAGAAACTTTAATTAGATATCAGAATGATTTAACACCAAATAGTTGCGATTGGTGTAGGTCTCTTTATAATAAATGTCCTCGAAAATTAATAATGGGAGGAGGTTTATCTGATTAAGGATACGATTTTTGATAAAGCAGAGTCAATAATCACCGAGGAAATTGATGGAATTAAGATATCTGTCCCTGAACTCGCATTTAATACTCGTTCAGTGTGGAAACCATTATTTGCTTTTTGTACATATCGTGAAATCCTGTCAACGGACACAAATCTCCTTAAAATTTTCCTTGGAAATTATCACGATTTGTTATTTCGTATACAAAAATTGTCCAATCTAATTGACCTACCAAATTCTGAAGAAATTGAAATTGACCTTCTGATACCAGTAGATCAGCTTAGAACTAAGGAGAAAGGAGAAATCATTGAGAACATGCGAGGTTGGTGGTTGAATTTTCTGAAAGAATTGAGAAATTATTCAAACAATCGCTTACGTAATTATTGGGATTTTGAGGAATTAAATAACAAACAATGGACTAAATTAAGAGAAGAGATGAATGAGAAGTATATTGTTTATCGGCAAGCCTATTCAGATCAATCTGCTGGAATAAAAGCAAGAAACTATCAAAATGTCATCCTAAATCGTGAGTCATTTCTGAAGAAACTAACAAATGAAATATTTTCTTATTTAGAGCTCGAATTACAAAAAGTAGAGGGAGTTGAACCTTCATTAATAGAAACGAGAACAAATGGAATACAAATCATAAAACCTGAAGAACCTAAACTACCAGATTTTGTAACTGGCCCACTTGACGAGTGGTTATTAAATCTCTCACCTCACGATCGTAGTTTCTTAGATCTAATTCTGAATAAATTCAATAAAGGTGAGAAAGTAGCAATTTATGAATTAGGGACAAAAAACAGTATCCCACGCCAAAAAATTGAATATCTTTGTTCTTTCTTAACAGAGTTCCTTCCAGCAATTCAACACCTTGAATCAAAGCAATATAATGAATATTGATAACAAATAATCATAAACGGAGAAAAAAACTAAAGATTATTTTAGATTTCTTTGTTGATTTCAAAGTAGGTATAAATAACTTCATATTACATTACTACTGAATGACAATACAGTGGCAATAATTTACATATAAAGTAAGAATAATTTCATTATAACTGAATCGTACATTCTAAACTTTTTGAAAATTAAACTTTTTAAGCTTAGTGTGTCTTCAAGACCTGTTATATTTAGATGAAGCTTAAGAATATTATTCATTAATATTATTATTTTGACATTACACATTTCCTCTCTTAGTCTCAATAATCGACTCTCAAAAGAGGAGTGAGGAGAAATATTATGAATATAAAACAGATATTAATTCTTTGTATAGTCTTTTTGCTTAGTATGGTAATAGCCCCATCTTCTCTAAGCATGATGGGGACTATTGCAGGTTCTGAACCAATTACTACAGACCGTTTGGGTTCAGAGATGATTTGGCCTGATAATCCCGTAAATTCCTTAAAAAACCCGAAAAGTAATGAATTGGTAAATATAGTTCCAAAATATTCAACAGATTCTCATACTCAAAATAATTTAAGTCAGGATGGAACAGTCGAGATAATGGAAGCAAGAGGTCAAACCTATCGTCACTTTAGATATCAAAACATTACAAACAAATATTTGTACCAATCAGATACATTAGTTCAAAAACCTGGGGTCGTAGAAGGCACAAAATGGGTAAATTTTGATGAATATCCTGTTGAATTCATCGTTCGTTTTATAAACGGAACTTTAGTTTCTTTCAGTTCCTCCAACGAAGTAGAGCAGTTTATCAGTGAATGTAATCATTCACAATTATGGGGAGTAGGTGTAGAGACTTATGCTGGCATTATGGGATTTTATTTAAATTTTAAAGATCTAAAAAACGGACATGGTCAGTATATTTATTGGCCCCGCCTTTCAGATGGGGCAATCACTCCATATAACATGCCATTGTACAACATCTTCCCTCACCTTCATACGAAGCAAAAGGGAGTGTGGAAAGATCGAATTTTATCTGATCATTCATTGTACATTTCTCCTACTCAAGATCCAAGAAACAATTTGGAGTTTTTTACATCTGGATCTCAGATTGGGATTCAATATCTGTCACCAAATGTAACTATTCAGGGATCAATATGGGATTTTATCCATGGATTTAAATTCAACCTTTCTGATGGGCTTTTCCACATGATTTCTACTCTCCAATGTCATAATCAAGACTTTGAAGATATTGGAATGACTTATGAAATCCTCTCATCTCCACAGGCGGCTGATACTTCATATGAACTAGCACAATTTCAACTCGGTAATGAATCACATGAAGTAACATTGGGTATCTCTCAAGCTTGGGAAGCAGGGGCTTACATAAAAAACTATTCTTCAAGTGTTAAGATTATCTCTCAGAATAACGAGAATTTCCGCTTTACTTTCGATGATATGAGAGATGCTGGATTTACCAAGAGATCTTTGCAACTGTATGACCAACTACTCCCTGGTGGGAGCATAAGAAAAGCACTTCAGACTGGAATGTTTAATTATGGGTCATTTTTGGCAGGAGAGAGAATAGAGATTGATCCTACGACGGGAACAAGGTATTCAACAGATAATTATGATCTATATCTAGAGTCGACGACATATACCACCAGTTCAACCGCTCTAGTGGTAGGTCTTTCAGGGGGCCAGCCAGAGTCATATAATAAAAAGGCATTCATTGCGTTTAACACAGGACTTGAATATGAAATAGGATCTATTGATTCAAATTCTTTCCGTATCTACTATGGAGGTACAGATAGTTTTGAGTCAGGAGAAGGGATTTCTTTGCGTGTCTATAATGTCGTGGGTTCAGGAAACGGGGCCAATTCAAACACAGCTAAAGAGAACTCAAAATCACATTCACTAGGAACTAACTCCCTCCAGAATTTAGTGTGGGGAAATGGCCTCTCTGCAGGTTATCACACAGGCTCCACTTCAAAAGTTGACAGTCTCTTAGAATATTGGGATACAAACCGAGGTAATGGTGAGAATTGGATCAGTTTCCGACTTGAGGCTTATGGAGCGGATCCTTTTACTGAAGACAAGGCTGGTTTTGTTGACTCCCAATATAGCGGTACATCACATGACCCGAAACTCTCTTTCACTTATACCTGGGCACATCCTCCAAACTTAGATATCACTACCGTCTCTGTTAATGGTTCCCCTCCCCCTGAAAAAGGCGATAATATCCAGTTCAAGGTCACGGTTTATAATAGCGGAACTGTCCCTGCAACAGATGTCAGGACTCGAATCAAGATCAAAGCGGGGGTGGACTATCCCTGGGGGGTATATCAATGATTGGGCGTACCATGGCCCCTTGGCTGGTGGTGCAACAATAATTTTTTCGACAACGATAGGGAATGATGGTATATTTCAGTATAATGGAGATTGGTACGCCTGGAATGCTGGCAATTACAAAATCGAGCAAGTTGATGTACAGTGTAACGAAGGGTCCTCTGATTCATATACGACGTTAGTGGATTTTGATATAGATAGTTCTACGCCTGATATTGTCTTTACCGTGGTTTATTATGATACTGAATTCGCAGCACTTTCCTTTATAAGTAGTGTGAGTAGTTTCTTTGAAAGTACTGTAACGCATAAGGTCAGAATACATGATAATGAAGATCAAACTTTAGCCACTTATGATAATACCGGTTTTTCAGAAATGATGGGTGTATCCTATGTATGTTTGTACCGGACTGGTTGGGATCCACCTGCAAGTTATACTAGGCCACAGGTGCAAGCCGATGTAAAAGAATATGCAGGGATTGACCTTGGACTTTCCTCAGACTGGGCAGGGCCTTCAGGAGGATCTCTTACAAATCTCGATAACCATGGGTTTGATTTCCTCGTTGGTTTATCAGGAGCAGCGCTAAGTGAGACTGGAGGTCGGGCTGGTATACCAGGTAACAATCTGATAGTCAAAGTAAAGGAAGGCAATGGTTTAAACCAGACTGAAAGAATTTTGATTCATGAATTATCACATACTTTTGGAGCAAATGGAAATTATCCTGATTGTGAAATTTATTCAGTGATGAATGGCGCAAAAAATCATATTAAATATATAGAGGAAAAATGGCTCGTCTTTTGGGATTATATCATTGATAACGATATGACACATACATACAGAGGATAACTCCTCAAAACTTTTTTTTTCGTTAAACACTTCGCTAAAAGATACTGTTATAAATGGCCTTCTTCACAGAAAGGTTAGAGAAAAGGAAATGATTCTAATTTTCAGATTTGCTAGAAAAAAAGGAAATTCTTCAGTTAAACTACTATTACATGTATGTCTCGTGTCTATCCTCATAGTTACACCATTTAATCTGGTTTATGGGAATGAAGATGAAAATAATAACACCTCAGTAATTAATTCTGACCCCGCGCTCTTTACCCTAGGTGTTCAGGTGGGGGATTGGAGGGAATACAATTTAACCATACTATATAACCCCTCCGAGCCATTTGATACATTATATAGAGAGGAAGGTCAAAAATTCCTTGTTGAAGTTAGAAATGTAACAGATCTCTTCTACAAATATACCATCAAGAAATTTCGCTTAAATGGAAGTATATTTGGAACAACAAGTCATTGTATCGTCTCGAGGGATGTTAGACCAACATATACTGGATATGTGACCACTACAAACCTTGCTTTCTTAGAACAAAGTCTGAAGACTGAATATGAAAAAAGAAAAATTACATATCAGATTAAGGGCCAAGAATTACTTGTGCACTGGGTGCGGAATTCTACCACTAACCCAAATCATGAGGAAAACCACAGTTTTAGTGAGGTGTGGAGTATTGATCTTACTACTGGTTGGCGGAATTATTATACGAATATTCTCATAGATAAAGGGGTTCTTAAACGACATATCGTTGTGGAGGTCATTAGAAGTAATACCATGAATAATAGCTCCTCCCCCCAACATGCTCCTCCTCTTTCTGGTCTTCAGATTCTTAACACAACTGCCATCTTATTTTTCGTGGGAATTGTGGTGATTATTATCAGAAGGTATAAAATTCATTGATAGATAGATGCTTAAAGATTATGTATTTTTCTCTGGAGTATCTCCTCCCATGAGTAACAGCAACACCTCGTTTTCATTTTTTTTGGAATTCCTTTCTTAAAGACTTTCGAAGTTTAATCGTGAAAAATTAGATCATCATCCTGATACTCCTCAATCCGTACCCACTGAAAGGAAGACCTCAAGAAGCAAAACAACCTCTCCTAAGAAATGTTTTTAATGGAAAAGCTTATTCTTTGAATATCTGTATTTAATGACTGAGGAACGATGTTAAGAAAAAGAAACAAACTAATTTTCGAAACTTTGTTTCTAGCTATTTTTTTGCTTAATCTTAGTATTAATTTGTCTACGATCCAAATTAGTTTATTTAACTCGTTAGTTTCAGTAAACAGATCAATCTCACAGAATTATACAGTACATGACCCCATAGTGATTGTCAACGATAATCAACTAGCTGCTGTGGCGAATAGTGGTACGGGAGTGGTTAATGATCCCTATATTATTGCTAAATGGAATATAATTGCTTCTACAACTCATGGCATTTACATAGCTGGGACAACAAAGCATTTTAGAATCGAAAATTGCTGGATTGTCAATTCTAGCTATTATGGTATATTTGTGGATGATGTTGCCACAGGAACAGCTACTATTACAAACAATACCTGCAACAATAATAGGTATCATGGTATCTCATTTGATTATTCTGGTTCTTCGACTATCGTCAACAACACCTGTAACAGCAATAATGAAAATGGTATTTCCTTATTCGAAAGTAGTTCTTTGACTATAGCCAACAACACCTGTACCAGCAACAGTAGGGCTGGTATCTCCCTTGGGGATTCTGATTATTCGACTATAACCAACAACACCTGTAACAGCAATACTGTGGATGGCATTGACTTAGGGAATTCTGGTTCTTCGACAATCGTCAAAAACACTTGCAATAGCAATAATAAAAATGGAATCTCCCTTTCCGAAAGTAGTTCTTCAATTGTAGCCAACAACACCTGTACCAGCAATAGTAGGGCTGGTATCGTCCTTTCCGAGAGTAGTTCTTCGATTGTAGCCAACAACACCTGTACCAGCAATGGTAGGGCTGGTATCGTCCTTTCCGAGAGTAGTTCTTCGATTGTAGCCAACAACACCTGTACCAGCGATGGTGGGGCTGGCATCTACCTTCGTGATTCTTCTTCTTCGATTGTAGTCAACAACTTGTTTTTCGATGATGGGCTTGTTTTGGGGACATCTTCTAAAGAGGAAATATTCTCGTACACAGTTGAGAATAACACAGTTAATGAATTTCCTCTAGGTTATTTTGAGAATATAACTGATAGTACGATCACCGAGACATATGGACAGCTTATCCTAGTAAATTGTAACAACACCATTTCGAAAAACCAAAACTGTTCTAATACCTCTATAGGAATAGCTCTGCATTATTGTGATGAGAACCAATTAGCCAACAATACCTGCACCAACAATAGTGCGTATGGCATCTACCTTAGTTATTCTACTTTTTCAACTGTGGCCAACAACACCTGTACCATCAATGGTGAGGATGGTATCTCCCTTGATTATTCTGATCATAACTCTATTGTATGGAATATGTTGTTTGGGAATGGACATTACGGGATCGAGTTATCCGAGAATTCTGATAATAATTCCATTCACCACAATTCATTTATCGAGAATGGGCAGGATAACTCACAAGGGTATGATGATGGTTCGAACAATCAATGGTATGATGAAACATTATTGGAGGGCAATAGCTGGTCAAACTACTCTGGTACAGGCAGTTATTTCATAGCTGGTTCATCTGGATCTAGTGATCCATATCCCTCTCTACCCAGTACAACAGATCTTAACTGCTTTTTTTCCCTCTTGACTCGAATTGGATTATTCTTAATCGTCCTTGGATTATTAGGAGTCTTATTCTTCCTAACCAGACGTAACAAATCAGCATAAGTTTTGTATGGGAACTTTAGTGATTGCTATAAAGAAGTATAAACGCCAATGAAGGATAAATAAAAATAAAAAAATTCTTCCCTGTTATTAAGGAGCAAAAATGAAATTTAACCTCTTCTGGATATCATGCTGTCCAATTAATGGTTTTTACCATTCCTAGACCATAGAAGGAAGAATGTAGCAAATTATCCTCCCTTTTTGTTTTGGTTGAAAATTTTGAATTTAAATACACTACTAAAGAATTATTAGTAGAAATGTCTGAAGATCTCATCGCAGGTAATGGATCTCCAACACAAAGGGGATTATAATGGCGTTTGAACAAGAACACACAGATGAACTTGAACAACTCCAAAAACAAAAAGAAAATGAACGAATCCAGCAAGAGCTTGATTTAGCTATCGCTCGGATTGAAAACGAGCAAATACAGCGAGCTCTTGACGATGCTATAGAGCGACTTGACCAGCAGATCTCCCATCAGGATGAAAATACAGAAGAACAGGACACTGATGACCAAGTGTCTCAACAATCCTCCTCTACTGAAGAAGATCTTGCTATCAAAGATCCCATAATAGAAGAACAATTAGAAGACGAGTCAATGAAACATAACCATACATTGACCATAGAACATCTAGACCAAGCATCTCAAACACTCACTTCTGAAGAGGAAGTATTCTCACATGATTTAGTAAGAGATGAGAACATAGAACGGTTAAATTCGCTTAAACAATCAGGTTATTCCTTCGATGATCAGCTTATCAACAATCAAGAGGAAAAAACACATGTTCTTGAGGAGAATGAAACAGGTAGCATTACTAACCATATGACAATTCCCAGATCTGACTTTAAAGAGGAAATTATTCCGGTCGAATATCACCTGAATGAAAATCAAGACAAGCAAATACCAATAAGCGAAAGGGAATTAGAAAATACAAACATAAACTGCAATGATCAAAAATCAAAAGATTTACTAAATCAAAATAACTTAGAAAAATCTCTATTTCATCACACTCAGGAAAAGATTTCTAAACAAGATACTTCCCAAAATACATATATACAGAAACTGTTAGAGAAAACGAACCAAAGGCAGATTAAAACTATTGAAGAAACACAGGTCCACTCTCACTTTAAAATTGAGTGTAACAAAAAAGATAGAGTAAAAGATGAAGCAACAGTTAATCAAGAAATCAAAATTTTAAATCCAAAAACTGTTGAAAAAGAATGGAATAAGCATGTTCGGGAGGGGAAACCCGTACCAGAGGAGTTTCAGAAAAAGGTTTTTCAACAATATGATTCAGGTTTCTTGAAACATGCTGGGTTAATCAAAAAAGAGGGGAAGTGGTTTCTTGAAACATCTTGGGAAAACTATCATTTAGTAAAGAGTTTCATACAAAAACCACACATACAGAAATCTTTAGCTTTTCAATTATGGGCTGAATTTAAGACAGAGAAACCACTTCATTTTGTGCGAGGACAATTGAATAAGAATGCATTATATTACTCTATAAAACTAGAGAAGTCGTTAAATTTGCCCCATGAATTAATTGGAAAAAATGTATATGTTAGAAACACTAAGAACTTTTTTAACCATGGTCATTCATTTGGACATTATCTACAAACAACTTTAAAGAGTTTTGAGACTTCTTTCTTAAAAAGAATTACTAATTGGGGTATTCCCACAGTTGAATACAAAGTAATTCGTGATGAGATATTTCGCCAATTTTCTGAAAAGTATGGGGATTTATTTGCTCGAATAATGGTTTTACAGAAACGACCATTAGTTTTTATGCAGCCTTACAATCTTGATTCACTTGAAAAGTCATTCATTAAATGTTTTGTTGAGTATTTCAGTGAAGGGAGTAGATTATGGAAATTTAGGAGCAGAAATGGGTGTAAAGCATATGACTCATACTACAGATATTTTAATTTCCAATCTCTTTCAGTTTTAACTCGTTTAATTGACAATAAAATAAAAGTTTCAATTAATCAAGACTCACCCTTTATACAGCAAGGTAATAAATGTATGAAATCCAATGATCCAAAAGATTACCAAGATTTTGCAAAAAAGTGGAATCAACATGTAAATAATGGCGGAAAAATTACTCAAGATATGTGGGTGACTTACAATAAAATCCAAACATTAAAGAACTATCCCTTGAGAAGATTTAAACAATTTAGTATGGAACAATACAGAGTGCAATATTATTTCGATCTTGCTCATAAATTCGAGAATTTATTGGAGAGGAGAGGTCGTTTTCCTACCTCTCTATATGAACATTGGTTTGTTCACAGAGGGCTCACCAAAGGTGAATTACCATTCATAAAAATCAATATTCACAATCCATTCACAAAAGTTAAAGAAAGATATTTTTTACCTAATGCGAATTATGGTTGGAATTTTAATCCTGCATATACAAAATCTGTCATTGGAATCAATAGCAAGGATCGAACAGGCCCAAGAATGATCATTGATCTATTTATGGAAGAAATTCCGATAACTACTCAGCAAACGAGAAAAATTCGCGAATTAATTGTTGATAAACTGAGATCTAATGGTTTTGTTGGTAATGAAAAGGCTGGGAACTGGTTTAAGAATGTATATAAGTTAGAATATAATGAAATATTGATTGATAAGGTTTTAAATCAGTACTTTTGGAAAACATACAATTCAAACAGATTATGGAAGGATAATGGCTATCTAACTAGATCAAAACATATACATGAATTGATAAATCATTATAAACAGAATGATATTCAATTTAAAGAATTTACGAAAGATCTAGTTGAATTAGCACATGTTGACAAATTTAAAATTGCATTAGTTGATAAATCAACAATTTTGGAGGCAATATTGAAGGATTTGAAGAAAGAAATCAATAGTTACGATATCGATTTCTGGGATTCTTTAAAAATTCAGATGTCAGCCCGAAAACTCGCGAATATAATTCAGAAACACAAAGTTCGTCATTTAGAATATTTAGATGGTTACTATACAATTAAACAAGCAAGACTTGAATATAATCCTGATATTTCTGGAGATCCGATAAAATTTTGGAATGAATGCAATAGTAATGGAATAACCCGATTATCTGCAGCGCTTATGCAAAGTAGTACAATAAGAAGTAAGATAAGAAAGATCACAAAAACTAATGATAAACTTGGAATATTGAATATTCATAAAAAAGTCAGTGTAGAGGATCATTGGGGGAGAGATAACACAAAAAGAAATGTTGTGACTTTTCCTGATGGTGTAACCTTTAGAATTGAAGGAAAGAAGAAGAGAGGAAGAGCAGTTGAATTTATCCAGAATAAAATTATTACAGAACTTAGTGGAAATTCTGGAAATCTTCCTGTAAGAGATTATTTCCTTGATTTTTTCAAAACTATTGGAAAGGTTAATGGTGATACTGGAGTTCTCAAATTTCAAGTTGAATTTGTGCCTAAAGGAGAGACCCTTGGAGGTTTAATTAGCACTAAGTTAAATGAAAATTTCAGTATTATTAGTTATTGGGGAAAATGCACGACGAGAGTTCAACGAATTGGTGAGATAACAAGTGCATTTGTAACTGGAAGATTTAGAGAGAGTATTACTTCAAAAAAACAACTCGTCAAATATATTGTATCAAAATTAAACCAAGGAGAGACAGTTTTAAATGGGACTAAAATGGAAAAAGCTGATAAACGGGTTATTAAAGAATTAGTTTCATCTTTAGGATCATTAAAAGATCTTAAGCCAACCACATTCTATAAATATTGGTTTATTGAGATTATGAAAAGATATTCAACAGATTTCGGATACATTAGTCACATTTAAATAAATATCAGACAAAATCGTTGATTCACATGTATTAATTCAAAAAGATGATCATATCCTATGTTTCACCTTGAAAAAAATGTTTTCTATCTTCTTGCTACAATATTTTTATAAAAATAAAAATTCTGTTTGATTAAGTGATGAAAGAACTTTACTAATACTTTCTGCTATTTAATCACAAGCCACTTGATCAAAGATGATATGGGGAAATTTAAATGAGTGAACAAGAACAAGATGAGGATAGACCTATTAGAAGCCCTATTACAGTCATCCTTGGTCATGTGGACTCAGGTAAGACCAGCCTATTAGACAAAGTTCGTGGAACTGCGGTACAAGCCCGTGAATCAGGGGGAATTACTCAACATATAGGTGCTAGCTTTTTTCCTATTGAAACTATTAATGCTCTCTGTGGTTCATTGTTAGAACAGTCAAAGAAAAAAATGAAAATCCCTGGAATTCTGATTATTGACACACCTGGTCATTCTTCTTTCTACAATCTCCGGACGCGTGGTAGCCAAAGCGCTAATTTCGCCATTTTAGTCATTGATGTTCGGAGAGGGATTCAACCACAAACAGTTGAATCTTTACGGATTTTAGTTCAACAAAAGGTGCCATTTCTAATAGCTGCGAATAAAATCGATCGTCTTCCTGGCTGGAAAAGTTTTCCTGACACCATTTTGTTGAAGTCATTATCAAAACAATCTAAAGGAGCATTAGACGCTCTACAATCTGTTATCTACGATGTCATGTCTGAATTGAGTCATTATAATCTTGAAACAGACCGCTTTGACCGAATAAAAAATTTTGCTAAGAAAATTGCTATTATTCCCACTTCTGCGATAACTGGTGAGGGTATCCCTGAAATGTTCCTAGTTTTAGCAAGCCTAACAGAACAATACCTGAAAAAACAGTTAGAGTTGCACTTAGATAAAGGCAAGGGGGTAGTTCTGGAAGTGAAAAAAGAAGTAGGAATGGGTACGACTCTGGATGTAATTCTCTTCGATGGTACGATTAAACAAAATTCTCGGATTGTTTTAGCTGGTACTAATGGCCCTATTTCAACTAATGTTCGTGCAGTTCTTTTACCTAAGGAATTAGATGAGATCCGTGACCCAAGAAAAAGATTTGATAGTGTTGAGCAAGCAATAGCTGCGGTTGGCGTGAAATTGGTAGCTCCCAACATTGATGAAGCCATTGCAGGATCTTCAATTTATGTAGTAGATGAAAACGATATAGAGGAAGCAATAGCAAAAATTGAAGAGGAATTGGCCAGTATTCTCGTTGAAACTGATGATGCTGGTGTTATTGTCAAAGCTGACACCTTGGGTTCCTTGGAAGCATTAGTAAATTTCTTGAAAGACTCAAACATTCAGATTCGTTTTGCAGCAGTAGGTGATGTAACAAAAAAAGACGTTTATCAAGCCTCATTATCTAAAGAGAAAAATGAATTTTATGGCATTATTCTGGGATTCCGGGTAAAAACTCTTTCCGATGCTCAAGATGAAGCAAATAGATCGCAAATTCCAATTATTCAGGATGATATTATTTACCGTTTAGCAGAAGAGTACGAAGCATATCAATATGAGGTTCAACAACGTCTTGAAGAAGAAGCTTTGAAAGACATTGTACGACCCAGTAAAATAAAGGTACTCCCTTATGTTTTTAGACAAAGTAAACCATGTATAATAGGAGTCGAAGTACTAGCTGGGATTTTAACTCCTCAACTTAACTTAATTGACCGCGAGAATAAAAAAATCGGTTTTTTGTTACAAATTCAAGAAAGTGGAACAAATATTTCTCAAGCCAAGGTAACTGATCAAGTAGCAGTCGCTATTCGCGGTCCAACAGCAGGAAGACAGATTAAGGAAGGAGATGAGTTGTGGATAGACGTTCCTGAATCTGATGCTAGGAAAATTATGGAGGAGAAGATATTGAGTGGTACGGAAATGGATGCTCTCACCGAGTTGGTTGAAATCAAACGACGAACTGTGAATAAATACTGGGCATTATGATATTATTCGAACCAATAGGATTATCTCTATGGAAAAATAGAGAATGAATAAATAGTTGCATTAAAATTTTAATAAAGTAGATCAGAAATTTTTCTGTAATTTTCCCTCTACCTCAATATCAAGGATTATGATCTTATTTCTACTGTTGAAAATCCTGAAGACGATCCCCTTGAGAATCATAATAACTATTAAGAATAGAAAGAGATTTGACACGATATGACACGTATCACCTAAAGAACATCTGGGTACAGATCACCACAGCTATTCTAATAGGTCGATAAATAAAAAGACTTGAGACGAGAAAATGGTTAGATTTCAACTTAATTTAGCTGACGGGAAGCAGAGCTATAAGAAAGAAATCGATGACGATGTGATGACTCGTCACCTCATCGGAAAAGGTGTTGGGGATGAGCTCGAGGGGAACTTCATCGGTTTTGACGGTTATTTATTCAAAATTACTGGTGGTTCTGATCAAGCTGGCTTTCCAATGGTTCCTGGAGTCGAGGGAGCCATGCCAAAACGTATTCTCATTGGTCATAGAGGGGTTGGGTATAAGCCAACTAGAAAAGGGAAAAGACGTCGAAAACGTGTCCGAGGGCGATTAATTAGTGAGGATATTTATCAGATAAACCTTAAAATACTTGAACGAGAGAAGGACAGCAAATCAATAGAAGAATTATTATGATTCATTTTCGAGGATTCCAATGCCAAGAAAGAAGAAAAGATCCACAGCCAAAAAAAAGACAAAATCACCACCAACACAGCCCAAGCAAGCTGAGATCTCTATAGGGATGATTGGGCACGTAGACCATGGAAAGTCAACATTAACTGAGGCTTTAACTGGCAAATTTCCAGACACACACAGTGAAGAAATTCGTAGAGGAATATCTATTCGATTAGGATATGCTGAAGCAGAGTTTCGTGAGTGTTCAGAATGTGAAAGCCCAACAAAGTATACCACCCAGAAAAAATGTCCAATTTGTGGTAAGAAAACCATTCTTCTCCGTCGTGTGGCATTTGTTGATGCTCCTGGCCATGAAGTGCTAATGGCAACCATGTTGTCTGGAGCAAGTATAATGGACGCAGCGCTTTTAGTCGTTGCAGCTAATGAAAGAGTTCCCATGCCTCAAACTCGTGAACACCTCGCAGCCATGGAGATAATTGGGATGGAGCAAGTTATTGTTTGCCAAAATAAAATCGAATTGGTCTCAGAAAAGGCTGCTCTTCAAAATTATACAGATTTGAAGAAGTTTATTTCGACTTCTAGTACCAAAGACTCTCCTATTATACCCATTAGTGCTATTCATCACACAAACATCGATATGCTGATCCAGAGTATTGAGGAGCAATTTCCAACACCTAAAAGGGATGAGAGTCTTGTTCCCCGTATGCTTGTTGCACGATCATTTGATGTGAATAAGCCAGGACAATCGCCCACTAAACTGAATGGAGGAGTTGTAGGAGGAAGTATTATCCAAGGTAAGTTATCTCTTGATGATGAAATCGAAATACGGCCAGGAAATCGAAAAGGTAGCAAATGGCAGGTTATTCGGACAAAGATTGTAAGCTTACGCTCTGGATTCGGTGAACTTGAGAAGGCTGTACCAGGAGGACTTATTGGAATTGGAACAAACATTGACCCTGCTTTAACAAAAAGTGATTCTCTTGTAGGACAAGTGGTTGGATATCCCGATGAACTCCCACCAAGTTGGGATGTGCTAGAGATTGAGACTCACCTATTAGAACGTGTTGTTGGAAGCGAAGTTCAAACTAAAGTTCAAGATATTGAAATAAATGAATCTCTTATGTTGAATGTGGCTACTGCTAAGACTGTGGGGAAAATAACAAAGCCTGGGAAAAGGGGTACACATCACATAGAACTTCGTCTTCCAGTATGTGCAGATATAGATACTCGTATAGCTATAAGTCGTCAAATCGATCGTAGATGGAGACTAATAGGATGGGGAGTTATTAAAGGTGGGAAAGAACAACGGCTGAATTAAATTCATCAGCATTGACTAGAGAACGATTAATTATATTTTTAGATACTAATTTCCTAATGGCACTCAGTCAAATCCCTAATTTCAATTTGTCATACGAGTTAGATCGCGTAATTCCAGGAAATCGGGTATTAGTCGTACTTAATCCAGTTTTTTCAGAGCTAACGAAATTGAATCAAAAAGGAAATCCTAAAGATCAAATGGAATCTCGTATAGCGATTGAATTTGTCCATAAATATTGTCAACAATGGCCCTCTGAATACACTCATCGGAACACTGACTTTGTACTACTACATTACGGGAAAGAAAATAACGGGATAATCGCAACAAATGATCGTAAATTAAAAAGGATAGCCCGTAAAAAAGGAATAAAACTTCTTTATATCCGTAATCAACGATTTCTTGAATTACAATGAAACAAATTTAAATTCATCCAAAAAGGGAGGATATAGATACAAGGTAAGTAAAGACCAGTCGCATAACTCGCATGGGAAAAATGTGAGTTAGAAAAACTGATGCCGCTGTGGCTTAGTTGGTAGAGCGACAGACTTGTAATCTGTTGGCCGTGGGTTCAAGATATAAGATCCAGTTGGATCCATATGAAATTCCCACCAGCGGCTATTACGTATATTGTTATAAAAAAATAATTCAATCTAAACTAAAAGTGTTGTGTGACATAAAATGGAATCGTCTCAACTAATTTCCACTTGGAGATACCTTGCAAACGGACAATGCGCCTTTAAGTCAGCTGCAACATCTCCAAAGAAGCGATGTAATCATCTTTTCACAGTTACAGGAACATGTAGATATATAGATTGCCCCCTCGTTCAACCCGAATTCTTCGCATTTCAACAACAGGAAAGCTCTGTATATCTAATTAAAAAAGACCCAAAAGCACCCCCGAGTTCAACATGGGGTTTCACGGAGTTACCAAAAGATCGTGATGAAGCAAAAAAAGTTGTGGAAAAAAATATCAAGAAGCTGAATGAGAATTTACAAGAGGCGGTTTGGCGGCGGTTTGAACAACAATTTGATACCATTGAGTTAATTAGGGCCTCCCAAGAACTCACAGAAGAGGAAGAAGAAGAGCTAGAAGAGCTAGATGAAGAGCTTTAAATCCCATATTACGGTCATACAGCTGCGAAATGATGAAACCTGACAAGGATGAGCTTAGCGATGAAATCTTATAGTTACTCTGAATCGCTAGCTGTTTAGAGGCTTCAAAACCTCCCGAGTGTGGGTTTCTAGCAAGAGTTTAAACCTTTCAACAAGCTGTGTTTCCAAGAAAGTTATCAATATGGTATCACCTACAAAAAACCCTTTTTTAATGAACAAAAGGGTTGTCCTAATACGGATGGGAGGAGAATTAGGAATAAAAAGTCGACAGACTCGTCGTCGTATGGTAAATCTTCTAATGCATAATATTAAGACTATTCTAGAAGAATTTTCAGGGTATCACATTATTAATTTTCGAGATCGTCTTATTGTCTTTCATGAATCAAAAACTGAGCTTAACGAAGTAGCGCATCGTCTTATTAATTCTATTAGTGGTATTTCATCTATCAGTGTTGCATATGTTGTTCAAGCTACAGAAGCATCCATAGTCTCTAGCGGATTATCAGAAGCCTTAGCGTCGGTCCAACAATATAGTAGCTTTGCAGTTCGAGTTCGGAGAGAAGGAGATCACCCATTCAGTTCTATGGATATTGCAAGAGAATTGGGTGCAAGAATTCTTTCTTCACAATTAGAAGGAATTAAAGTAAATCTGGATGACCCAGATTTCGAGATTTCTCTTGATATTCGGGGTTCATTGGCATTTATATTCACAAAAACTCTAAGGGGAATGGATGGAATCCCTTCTAAATCTCAAGGCACTACAATGGCATTAATTCGACCTAATTTGAACTCTATTATAGCAGCTTGGCTAATGAAGAAAAGAGGAGTTGAGATTATACCCGTATTTTTTAGAACAGGAAAATCATCTGAAGAAGATTACTTAAATTATCTTAAATCAGAATTTGGCCAAACTCCAATTGATATCTCAATTGAGGACTTATTAGAAACCTTCAGAAGTCATCCCTCTTTATGTTTATTTTGTACTATCTTCTGTGAGCAAGTATGTCAGAAATTAGCTTCTGATCAAAAAATAACAACAATCGTATCTCCAACGTGTTTTAACTATAATAGTGAGACTATATCCTTAGAGGCTCTGAAAATCCTTGAGAAGAAGACTTTTTTATCAATATTGAGACCAATCCAATTTGGATTTTTTAATCGAGGGTTAGAAATAGATTATTTAGATCAGAAATCCTGTTGTTCTCATCGTTCTAAGGTTTCTTTACAATTATCTGATGATTTTACTAGCAAAAAATTGGAAGAGTTTCTATCATTTAAGCTTGAGAGTTAGAATGCGCTATTTTATCTTTCTTTGTTCAATAGCGCCATTTGGAGTTATTTCTGAAAAAATAAAGCCTTCAAATCGTGAAATTTTTGTGGTTAGGTCGGTCCACGCCTGACCAGGAAGGCCTGCCTTCAAACAGACATAATTAAGGTAATATTCAAGATCCCAGTTCTGTTCAACAGGAACTTGTGGTAAGAGGAGCCCTCGTTGGTATGTTCCTCGTTCTGCGATTAAGCCATGTTTGCCTATTTCAATCAGGTCAAAATATTCGTCTGGATTTTTCACTTTGAGAACTTCTGGAACAGTTAAAATAGTAATTTCTACAGTGATAGAAGCCATTTCATTATAATCGACTGCAGGAAAACGAGGGTCACGTGATGCAGCATCAATTGCAGAATCGATTGTTGATTGAATTAGAGTACTATGAGGGCTTACAATTCGTCCTATGCACCCTCGTAAACTTGGTTCCTTTCCCTCATTGACGCGGTGGAGTGTTACAAAAACACCTGAGTGATCAAAAAGATCTTTTGGAGCATTTTTAGGGATATCTATTTTTTTCTTGTCTTTAATGTAAGTCTCAATCGTTCTACGGGCTAGCTTGACTAAATATTCCCCAGAATAATTCATGATAATCCTCTCTAAGATATTAAGAAGTTGAATTGTTATATGTGTAAAAAGGATTATTATTAAAATGCAAGAGGCTTGGTATTGAGCTAATCTTCAAAAAAATCGAACCTATGTTAATAAGTGTTGAAATTGAGCAGAGAACGACGACATATTAGTCAACGCAAGATTCGCAGGATCAAACGAACAACAGAGGATTCCTCTTTTAAGCTTGAATCTGAACCAAGTGAGACAAAACCTAAGGGTCTGGCCCCTAACACAAAAATGTATTATACAAAAGTTGCTTTCGGTGTTAGTATGGGAGGAATTACAGGATTGTTGCTTGTATTGTCAGATATATTCTTGAACTGGTGGTTGTTAATTCTCATAATTGCTTTTGTATTGTGCGTTGTGTTTATTAGGTTTGTTCTAAAAATATCAGATGATCAAATTGATCAGAAAAGATTGTGGCTATCTGGAACTTTTACCTTTCTAGTTCTCTTTATCGCTATGACTTCACTTGTTTGGATGATTTTTACTTCATTATTAGCTATTTAGATTGACCAATCTTCCCCTGCTTCAAATACACGGCTAATGTGAGCAGCTAATAATTCCAACCCTTCCCCTGACAAAGCACTTACAGGTATTAAGGGGATTTGTCCCAATCCCTCTACCAAATGGCTTACATGGAGAGAAAATTCGCGATTCATCCCAATTAAGTCTTCTTCAATGGCTTCATATGGGTCTTCTCGCCATGCTAAAACATCTTCCACCTGGTGTGGCTTTAAAAGATCGATCTTTGTCACAACATGAGCAATAGGAAGGTTTAACCGAAGTTGAACCGAAGTTGCCAATAAGCTAATTGATAGAAATCCGCCAATATGAGAAACAAGTGTTGAATCGAAAAGAAAAGCAATTAATGAGGTATCTGTTGGAAAACTCCCTGTTATTTCTATTCCTGAACGACGATAAGCAAAAAGCTCCATTTGACCAGGAGTATCAATTAAGACTAATGAAGAGCTTTCCCCTAATTCTTCGATGTCATCACGGATATCATTAATATGATCAGCAACTAAATCAGCTGCAGCAATCATTGCACCATTTGGACCCAAATGATGTTCATCAATTAATTGATCATAATCAATGTAATCTCTAATATCAATATCGGCTTGGTAAGGGATATGTTTGACTGCAGGATCAAGGTTTACTGTGGTAAGGGAGGCTCCCTTAGTAATCAGATATGTTCGGAGTGAAGAAGTGAGAATGGTTTTACCTGAACCAGCTGTTCCTACTAAATAACACATATTAGGCATATATTTCATCCCAAACTCCGTAAACTGATTTTGAAAGTCATAAATTGAGGTGATGATGCAAATAATCCCCGAGAATACAAAGATACGGAAATAGAGGCGATTACAGTGGTACTGCTGTTCATCATAGATATAATTGCCCCTTTAAAAACACGCGTTCCTACAAAATTATAAACAGTGTTCCAACGATAAATTCCTTTCGTTTCATTTACACGAATTTCTATTCTATCAATGTTGTTGAAAATTCCCCCTGACTGGATCTCGATTTGAATTGGAAAAAAATATGCTGTTTGATTGGCATATTCTTCCCATCCATTCCGAGAAGAGAGGGGAGAGGGTGAAACTATAAGATTAGCTTCTCGAAATTCATCATCAAATCGATAAAGCTTGACAGAAGGGGGATAAAGAAACGAACTGAGCAAATTACTACCTAAAAACAAGATTATAATTATAGAAGTGAGTACAGCATAGATGTACCTCTTCTTTTTCACTATTCTCTTTCCTATGGCTTCTTCTGAATCATCTCCAATAAAAAGAATAAGAACCGCAAGAGCTAATATGATTATTTTTCCTAAAGTTGTTTGTACAACTAGCAAGAACCAACCAATATGAGGGATTCGAAGGACTACAACACCATGAATATTATCCCTAGGTACCTCCCATGAATCAACATACTGATTATTATCTCCATTCGTTTTGAGGATAAAAGTATCATTTTCTTCCCATTTTGCAACAACTCGATGAACAACAGGATCAGAGACACTGGGAGTATCAAATACTATAACATCTCCGATATTGATTGACTCAATAGGGACTTTTTTTACTAGAAGGATATCTCCTCGGAAAGGATAGATATCAGTGTATTCATCGTCTTGAAAACCATTGTAAATGGGAAGCATACTACCTGTGGTTACTGCTACAGTTGGATGCTTAGATCCGCCCAAAAAAATCGTGATTCCAAAAGAAAGAGCTATTGCCATTGATATAGCTAAGCCCAGAAGGAGTCCTAGTTCAATAATCGATTTATATCTTGAATTCAAAGGCAATATTTGTCAAGAACGGGGATCCAGTAAGATGTTTTTAGGAGTATCGCTTAAATATTATTACCCTCTTTGGTACTGCCTTAAAACTTGTAGAATCTCACACTAAAAAACTCAGCAGTCCTGTAACCGATATTCGGAGGAGAAAGAATAGAGAATATTGATGTTTAAAATCATTCAAAGAAAAAAGCCTTGAACTCCGCATCTTGTTGCAGCAATTCTGTCACCTGTAGGCCGAGAGGTGTTAATTGCCAGCCTTGTTCTCCTCTTTCGACTAAACCAAGTTCAAGAAGTGACCTACTATACTTACCAGTTCGAATATGACTCCTGATAGTGTCCAGCCCAACCCCAATTATTTTACTTAGGCGTTTATAACCTATTGAATCACGATATAATTCGATAAGAATCCGTTTCTTTGTTCTCCCAAGCCTTTTTATAACCTCTGAGGGGTCTGAACTTTCTTCTGATTGCGATTCTTGGGAATTTATATCATTGGATTCTTTCTCAGTCATTTTTCCTCTCTCAATAACAATATATCAGTTAAACACGTGTTATTTCAGTTCTTCTCGCTCTTGGGCGACTACGAATCCATTTTTTTCCACATTCTGAGCACGTGAGACGAAGATCAACCTTCTTTGTGGTCTTTGATGTCATATTTCTCGACGCGATCGGCCTACGAGAATATCTACCATGATTGCCAATCCGACTTGTCCACCGAGCCATGCGTCTACTTCCTTGGCCCATGCCTCCTCCACGCTGTCTTGGCTTTTCAATCTTTACCTCTTGCTGGGTGTGCTTGGTACAATGTGGGCAGAATGTTCGCATTTTTGCAGGTATTTTCATCTCAAATTTTCTCCATTCCAAATAATTTTGAGGTTGCTGTTTATTTTCTCACACCTTGCTAAGGATTCATTTTTACTTTCATATTAAAAATTAGATGTTCTTTAAGATACACAGGTATAGTTATTTGAGCATCTTAACGTTTCAAATTTTTGTCTTTTTTTGAATCATTCGAAAAGTAGATATGGTTTCACATTCTTGATTACATATTTATAACGGGTTTACTAAGCTAGAGAGGTCTTATTTCTTATTTGTAGAAAGATACGGTCATTATAGTCATAGGAGAGGAAAATAGTTAAGGTGATAATACACTTGTCTTACTAGAAAATATTGGCAATTGATTGAAATAGGTGAGAGTTTATAAATAAAAAGAAGATTGCCAATAATAGATCGAATAATCAAGCGGCCTAGGGTAGCTAGGTTATCCCGCGGGGCTCATAAAGAAAATCATCTTGAGAAACCCCGAGATCGGATGGTTCAAATCCTCCGGCCGCTACCATTCTTTTCTAGTCAAATCTAATCTTTTAAGAAGGGAAGAAATGCCATAACTTACTATACCGAAATGACACATTGATATATTCGAAATCAGAAATATTTCATCGTTTTCTATCAATTTTCTAAGATTACTTAACAATAATGAGTTCTGTGATAACAAGATTTTTTAAGTTGATAGGAATAGATCTAATTAGAAAGGATAATAAATGTGGTGGAATAGATAACAGAAACCAAGGGCCCTAATTCGAGACGAAAAAAAGAGAAAAAGTCATTTTGGTTTGAATACGCTGAACAAAAAGGAGTAAATCCTCATAAATCCGTTTGGCGAAATTTTGAGGATGCTGAGAAAGAAACACAAGGCATGAGAAGACGTTATTGTAATAAATGTGGTGCTTCAATCCAACCTAATGGAAAGTTCTGTGAACGGTGTGGTCACCGTCTTCAATTAAAATAATATGATTTATCTACGGCCTTCTCGCCTAAATTCAGGTTGGCCTGCAGGCATCCCTCTTTCCACACGTTTGATGAAATTTCTCTTATTCCGTAAGCTTGGTGTAGGGCCTTTTCGTGGTCGTGCCTCGACTTTTGGGGTTTGATTTCTGACTTTTCCAGCTTTTGTAAGAGAACCATGACTACCTGCCATTCCTGATCACGTACATACTGATTATGTTCTTATATAAGGCTTTTGTCTAATCATTCATAATCTTTTGCTAATTCAGGTGAACTACCACCAGCTAAAGCAGGTGGCTTCCTACGAGCTCGCTGAACCCAATATCAACAAGATAAGGGGGAATTTTCGTTTTACCATTGACTGTGTGTCGCAGATTATCAATACGATTGATGAAGTACTGATAATCCGTCCACAGGGCATGGTGTGAGAGAAATCGTTTCATAATGTTGATTGCAGCGTTTTGGTCGCGATCACGGACGATTCCAAAGGAAGGGGACTTCTGGAGAAGTTAGGTTAAATTCCCTTAAGATCACTAATTGATTGTTGAGGAATCTCTCCTGATAAAACTTTTCTCACTCGAATTGAAAACTTACGAATTAATTCATCATGGATATTTCTTTCCACTTGATTCCAGAATGAAGGCAATATTGATGTTGCAAGAAGGGATCCTAATTGTTGAACGTAACGTTCGCGATCTAAAGGCTTTTTTACGTGAAAAAGAGCTAATGAACCATGAAATTCAATCCACATCGCTGCTACCAAAAAAATTATCTTAGAATAAGTAAAGTCCAGTTTTAAACTGACTGGACTCCAGCTTAACCAATGAAGAACAGCATTAACAACTTTTTTGAGCTCCTGATGCGGTGAAGATTGGATTAAGGCTTCTTTAAATGCAGCTATAACGTTTGAGAACCCCCCTGAGTTATTTACCTCTATGATTTTCGCCATTAGATCAGTAGTACTGCTTTTTTTAAAGAAATTGATCTCCTGATGCACTCTTTCGTAAGGTACACCTGCAAATGGATTTTCAAGATCAATTTGATCCCCCCAATAACTAGTAAAATAATTTTGAACATTTTTTACAAGATTATTTAAGTAATGGTCAGTAATCTGATTATCATCTCTGATTATCCACTGAAAACCATCTCCACGACACGGATTGATCCAACATAAGATAATATCTGGCCTTATTTTCCATAGGATTAAAGGATAGGTTTGACACATAAGTGGTTTATATTGGGTATTGTGAAGCAAACAAAATCCTTGAGAAGTTAGAAAAGGACAAGAATCCCCTCGGATCAATCTTTTTCCTTCATCTGTTGATTGTATAAAAATAGAAACTTGTTTATAATTTCTACATAAGTTTTCGCTTTCATGAGGGAACAATGGTAGATCATATTCAGTTGCACAGCATTTAGAATGGCAATGAGTGCAATTGTAAGCACTAAGTTTTGAGAAACCTCTTATTATCATTAAAAATCTCCAAAATTGCATTTAATCCTTGAACAATAATACAAAAAGATGATAATTGATTTTATTCCGTTATCAAGCTAACGTACTTTATCTGACATGTTATTAGGTTGACTGATAACAAATTTTTTTGAAAGAACCATCTCGTTATAACGTAGAAACTTTTTAAATTTCTTGTTATCTTAGAAAAATTTAAAGACGGAAGATACTTTCTTATACAATTTATCAATCCTAGAACACCCAACAAAAAAACATTGGTCTGGAAATGGTTGAAGAGCATAGCTTAAAATCGACTGGATTACGAGGAGTTGAAGTTAGTGATACTAATATATGCTTGATTGAAGGAGAACAGGGAAATCTTTTTTATAGAGGTTATAACATACAGGATTTAGCAGAGCATTCAACCTACGAAGAGATAGTATATTTGCTTATTTATGGACAACTACCGACTAGTGCTCAAATAGCTGAATTTAATACTGCTTTGGGATCAAACCGGGAAATACCAGAGGAAGTCATTGAACAGCTTCGTCAAACCCCTACTAATACACCCACAATGAGTGTTCTTCAATCTTCTCTTGCTCTCCTAGCAGGGTTTGACCCTGAAATTACAGATGAATCTAAAGAATCCCACAGAAGGATAGCAATTCGGATCGTTGCAAAAATCCCAACCATTGTAGCAACTTGGGAGAGAATAAAGAATGGCATAAAACCAATTGGTCCACATAAGAATTTATCCCACGCAGCAAATTTCCTCTATATGTTAAAGGGAGAAGAACCAGCGAAAAACGTTGCTCGATGTTTTGATATTCTTCTTCTTCTTCATGCAGAGCATTCGTTTAATGCGTCAACTTTTACTGCAAGGGTTATCGCATCTACAGGAGCAGATCTTTATGCCGCAATATCAGGGGCAATTGGTTCATTATCTGGGAAATATCATGGAGGGGCAAACCCACGAGTTATGATGAATCTTTTAGAAATAAAGGAAATGTCGAATGTCGAAGAATGGGTAAAGAAGCAGTTTGATGCAGGAACACGCATTATGGGAATGGGCCATGCGGTATATGAAACCATTGATCCTCGGGCAAAAATCCTAAGCAAGATGGCAAAAACTTTAATCCAGGGAAAGAACGAATTTGCTCAATGGATATATGATACTACAAATAAAATGGTAATGATAACACAAAAGGAATTTAAAAGGCGAAAAGGACGAGAAATTTTTCCAAATGTCGATTTATATAGTGTATCGGTCTATACTTCGATGGAAATTCCGGTAGAGCTTTTCACACCAATTTTTACAATGGCAAGATCAGCTGGTTGGGCTGCTCATGTTTTAGAGGAGAAATTTCCAGAAGCTCCTAGTGCTAAACCAGTGCTTTACCGCCCCTCTGCTGATTATATTGGAAGATATTGTGGACCTTTAGGGTGTGAATATGTTCCTTTGGTACAGAGAGAAGCACATTTGGAAGATATTACCTTGATTGAACGGTTTGTAACCCAAGAACTACAGAGAGTTTTTCAAGATAGATTAGTACCTGTTGCTCTTTCAGCTCGTCATGTTCATTTAAGTCAAAGCGATTTTCTACGGTTATTTGGAATCGATTCCGAATTGAGACAATCAAAAACACCTTCGTGTGGCTTAACTGTCGAGCTAGTTGGATCTAATAGGGCTATTAAAGGAGTTTGTGTTTTAAAACCATTTAAGGAGCAGACACAAGTCGAAATCTCTCTTAGTGATGGGCATGTTCTTGGAATAAATCCTCCTATCCGACATTCTGGAAACCTCTCAGGAACACCTGGAATTCATATTATTGGCCCCAAAGGAGCAATTCAGATCAAGGAAGGAGTTATTCGCGCAGCTAGACATATTCATATGAGTCCTGATGATGCCCAAAAATTTGGGGTGAAAGATAAACAAATACTTGCTGTGAGTTTCCCTGGTAAAAGAGCAGGAATCCTCGATGAAATAATGGTAAGGATAAATCCTCTCTACAGGCTGGAATTACATTTAGATATTGACGAAGGAAATGCACTTGCATTGAATAATGGTGATTTGGGCCATATTATTACTGATCTTGATCAAAGCTCCTATTCTCCATTCCGGTGAAACAAATGTCGGCAATAGGATTTTTAGAAACATCAGGACGATTGGGGGCTATCGTGGCTACAGATATTGCGTTGAAAACAGCAAACGTAAAATTAATATCTCTTAGTAAAACCTCTGGAGGATTAGTAACATTAATAATTCAGGGAAACGTTGCAGCTGTACATGCTGCAATTGAAAAAGCAGAAATGGAAGCTAAATTGCTATGTAAATATGTCACAGCAAATGTTATTGCTCAACCAGCAGATGAAATAGTATCTATTATTAAAATGCTTAACAAGAAGAAAAGAAGGCCTGAAAGAAAAAAATAATTATTGGATGTCTTTGAAGAAATGGAAGACGAACAGCTATCAACAGTTGTCGCCCGTGAGGTCGAAAAGGCCCTGAAAACTGAACATAAAGAGGTTTCGGGTTCGTTCAAAGTCCTCGGGATTTTAACTCACATGGGTAAAGGTATTGAGAAGTTGTTTGAGTCTCTAATTCAATTATCTAGAGAAGAAATTCCAGTATTGATTTGGACACTGGAGGAAATTGATTTCTTCCTCCAAATCTCAGTTAAATGCACTTCATTGCCTTCAATGAAAGTGATTATAGGTGAAAAAAATAGTTTTATTCTCACTGATTTTACTGATTTAGAGTATATAATTTTTGGAGCATTTAGTTTTGAGATAGCAGATAAACTAATTCAATTTCAGGATGAGGATCCCATAGTAAATGTATTGATCCAAGGACTCCTTTATAATGTTCCAGTATATATATTAACACCATTTATCTTGACTGATTTGGTTTCTGAATACAAACCATTAAGTAAAATAAGTCAAGAATTAAGAAAAAGACTTTCTCTCCTTGTAAAGATTGGATTTGGTATTCTTGATGAAAATGACTTGAAAGAACGATTTTTAAAAAGCCCCCCTCGTATTCCAGATTTAATAACGGAGACTTTCATTAAGAATTTGGATGGAAAAACTCACGAATTAAGGGTACCACGTACAGCAATCGTTACTCCTTTGGCACGAGAGAAAGCTCGGGATTTAGGTATACGTATTGTGAAAATTTAGGTGAATCACTAATGAAGATCTGTAAAGTAATAGGGAATGTAGTTAGTACGAAGAAAGATGAGAACTTGAACGCATTTAAACTACTTATTGTCCAACCAGTCGATATGAAAGAGTTTAAACCTGAAGGATCCCCATTTGTGGCTGTTGATGCTGTAGGTGCAGGTGAGGGTGAAATTGTGATGGTTGTTTCTGGGAGTTCCTCACGTTTAACCACTATGACAAAAGATCGACCAGTTGATGCTACAATTCAAGCGATTATTGATTTTATAAAGATTGATGGAATACAAACATTTGCGAAGTGAGAGATAACCTTGAGTTTTTATGAAATATCAATGAGAGGTTAATAGATGACAATTGATGAACAGGAAATCTCCAAGATTGTAAAAACGGTTGTTAAAAGAATTCGTGCTTATCAAGTCTATTCAGGAATAAATAATATCCCCATTACAACAGGAGGAGGTATATTTCATAGCATTGATGAAGCAATAACAGCATCAGAAGCAGCTTACAGTCTATTGTCCTCTATTTCGCTGGAAAAAAGGAAAGAAATAATTAGTTCCATGAGAGATATGGCAACTAAACACGCTCGTTATTTAGCAGAATTAGCTATTCAGGACACGGGAATAGGGCGTCTAGAAGATAAAATAGCAAAAAATCTTTTATCTGCAAGAAAAACACCAGGAGTTGAGGATTTAAATTCAACAACATGGACTGGAGATAGAGGATTAACGCTTGTTGAAATGGCACCATATGGGGTAATTGGGTCTATAACTCCCTCTACAAATCCCACTGCTACAATAATTAATAATTCTATTTCCATGGTTTCAGCAGGAAATTGTGTTGTTTTTAATCCTCATCCCGCAGCGAAAAGGGCCACAAACGAAACAATACGTTTAATGAATCGGGCTATCATTGAAGCGGGGGGCCCTGAAAATGTCCTATCTGCGGTGATAAATCCCACAATACAGACAGCTCAAACTGTAATGAAGCACCCGAAAATTCGATGTCTAGTTGTTACTGGTGGGGGAGCAGTAGTAAGAGCAGCAATGACGTCTGGAAAGAAAACCATTGCTGCTGGTCCAGGGAATCCACCTGTGATTGTTGACGATACAGCTGATATCCAGAAAGCTGCCCGGGGAATTGTAGAAGGTGCAAGTTTTGATAATAATATTGTTTGTATTGCAGAAAAAGAAGTATTTGCATTTGACAATATTACTGATGAACTTATGGCTGAAATGCAGAGATATGGTGCGTACGAAGTAAAAGGTAGGCAGATTGACGAACTGGTAAAGCTCGTCTTTACCTCTACAGGGGAGAAACACCCTGTGAAAAATGTGAATCTCATAGGGAAAAATGCTCCTGACATCCTAGAACAGATTGGTATCAAAGTGGGAGACGATATTCGGATAATCATCACAGAAGTACCTGATGATTCCCATCCTTTTGTTGTTACAGAACAATTAATGCCTATTCTTCCAATCGTTCGCGTAAACACTATTGAAGAAGCACTTACAAGAGCAAAAAAAGCAGAACATGGTTTTAAACATACTGCGACGATGTGGAGCGATAGTTTAGGGAACATGAGTCTGGTAGCAAAACACATTGAAACTACAATTTTTGTAAAAAATGCCCCTTCATATGCTGGGCTTGGTTATGGGGGTGAAGGCTTTACAACAATGACGATTGCTGGACAAACAGGAGAAGGGCTTACTTCGGCGCGAACTTTCACTCGTCAACGACGGTGTGTTTTAGTTGATGCATTCAGAATAGTTTAAGTTATAGAAAGAAGGATAGAAAAAGTGAGTATTGATTTAGTAGAAATGGTGAGAAACGCAGGAATCGTAGGAGCTGGTGGTGCGGGTTTTCCAACACATATAAAGATTTCTGCTAAAGTCAATACCTATATTGCTAATGGTGCTGAATGTGAACCTCTGTTAAGTGTAGATCAGCAATTAATGGCGCTGTTTCCTGAGAAAGTAGTTAAAGGTCTCAAAATAGGGATGGAAGCAACAGGAGCAAAGAAAGGGATTATTGCACTAAAGAAGAAGTTTATCCCTTCAGTAAAGGCAATAAGAGAGGTTCTTTCTCAAGAAAAGAATATTGAATTATATCTCCTTGAAGATTATTATCCTGCTGGAGATGAGTTCGTCTTAATTCAAGATATACTGCAAAAATCTGTTCCTGAAGGTGGAATTCCTCTAGATATTGGGGTAGTAGTTAATAATATCGGCACTCTAATAAATATGGCCGAAGCCACAGAAGGAAAACCCGTTACTTCCCGATATGTGACGATCTCAGGTGCAGTAAAAAAACCTCAGACTATTAATTTCCCCATTGGAACCCTAATAGAAACTGCAATCAAATTGGCTGGAGGGCCATCAGTAGATGCCTATAAGGTCATAGTAGGAGGGCCAATTATGGGAGAGATATTGCATGATTTAAGATCACCAATTACAAAAACAACCTCTGGGATCATTGTATTACCTGCTGATCACTATTTGATTTCAATGAAAGCCCAAATGATGCCACGAAAGGTTGTTATTTCAAGTGCTGCTTGCATAAAGTGTGAATTATGTACCGTAGTCTGCCCTCGTCATCTACTTGGGCATGATTTATATCCTGACAGAATTATGCGAGTAGTGTCTTTTGGAGGGGAAGTAAAAACTAGTGATTTGACGGGTAGCTTTTTGTGTGTATTTTGTGGGGCATGTACATATTATGGATGTCCCATGGGACTTGACCCAGCCAAAATCATATGGGAAATTAAAAACCAGCTTATTACTGAAGGAATGAAGAATCCTCACAGACGTAAGGAATTAGAAATACATCCTGAAAGGGAGATTAGACGATTACCTACAAAACGACTTGTCTCAAGGTTAGGTTTAACTGATTATGATCATCTTAAATCTCCAATAACAACACCAATATTGGAAATTAAATATGCGAGAATTCCATTAAAACAACACATTGGTATTCAGGCGATCCCTACAGTAAAAATTGGGGATAAAGTCTCTGAAGGTGATGTGATAGGAAGAATTCCTGAAAATTCTCTTGGAGCGATGGTTCATGCAAGTATTGATGGGATTATCACAAAGATCCAAGATGAGATAATAATAGAAAATAAAAACTAGAAAAAAAAGGTATGGTGAACAAAAATGGCTAAAGAAGCATTAGGTTTAATTGAAACTAAGGGTTTAGTTGCTTCTATTGAAGCAGCTGATGCGATGGTAAAAGCAGCAAACGTCCACCTCATTGGAAAAGAGATAATAGGTGGCGGTTATGTGACTGTGATGGTTCGCGGCGATGTAGGAGCTGTAAAAGCATCTGTTGAGGCAGGAGCTCTTGCTGGTCGTAAAATTGGCGAGTTAATATCAGCTCATGTAATCCCAAGTCCACATGAAGAAGTAGAAACTATATTGCCTGGAAAATAGATTATTATTTGTACGAAAGGATGCAATTTGAGCATCCACCTGTACTATAACCTATTTTTCTTCTCTAGACTTGACAGGTCATAATAATGCATGCAATTGGAATCATTGAAACCAATGTCATGGCAAGAGGACTTCTTACAGCCGATTCCATGGTTAAAGCCGCAGATGTGAAATTATTGGTTTCGACACCTGTGTGTCCAGGAAAATACTTGATCATAATTCAAGGTACAATTTCGTCGATAAAAAGTTCGATGGATACAGGAAGCAGGACGGCTGGAGAAACTGTAACCGGATTCACAATCATTCCTAATGTTCATCCTGAAGTATTTCCAGCGATTAGTGGAACTACTTCTGTTGAACAAATTGGTGCCATTGGAATGATAGAAACTTATTCCGCACCATCAGCAGTTATGGCTGCCGATGAGGCTGTGAAAAGTGCAAAAATCAAGTTAATAGAGATACGACTAAGTCGAGCCTTAGGAGGTAAAGCATTTGCATTATTCACAGGTGAAGTGGGAGCTGTTAAAGCAGCGATTAGTGCGGCTGTAAATCGGGTAAAAGATGAAGGATTAGTTCTATCTACCACAATAATACCAGCTCCGCATAAAGATTTACTAAAACATCTATTATAGCTGTAGATATGACCGATATGAGGTAGAAGAATGAAAAAGATAATCATTGGTAGCGATCATGGTGGATTTGAATTAAAAAAACATCTTATTGCCTTCTTAAGAGGTCTTGGTTACGAAGTGGAAGATTATGGATGTTATACTTCTGATGCGGTCGACTACCCCGATATTGCCGTGTCCGTAGCTCAAGATATTGCAGTTTCACTGGAAAGTAAAGGGATCATTATTGATGGAACTGGTGTGGCAAGTGCAATTGTTGCTAATAAGATTCGGAATATTCGAGCGACACCTTGTACAGACGAATTCACGGCCCACTCAGCAAGAGAACATAATGATTCAAATATTCTGACTCTTGGAGCTCGAGTAATAGATGCTGAAACGGCGCAGAAAATAGTGAAAATGTGGTTAAAGACCCCGTTCGGGGGGGGTCGTCATGAACGCCGTGTAAATAAGATTCACGAAATCGAAAGAAAGAAGTTGTTGTGATATCTTGAAACTTGGAAAAGTCATTGGTAATGTCGTAGCTACTGTGAAAGACCCTGGACTTGATGGACTGCGATTCCTTATTATCCAAGGTTTGGATAATAACTTTCAACCTATCAGTAACCCTTATGTTGCTGTTGATGGCATTTTTACTGCGGGAGAAGGAGATATAGTTTACATCGTCAGTAAGAAAGAGGCTGCAATTGCCATATCTAGAGAATTAGTACCTATAGATGAATGCGTTGTTGGTTTTGTTGAAGAATATACTGTTGTTGAAGCAGCAAAAAAGAAACCCAAACCAATCCAAGAAAAAGTAGAAATAATGAGTGATGAAATAGAGACAGCGGAAACAAGAGGATCTCCAAAGAGAAAACCTTCTAGGAGAAGACCCCCAAGAAAAACAATTGCTAAACCCAAACCTCCTCAAAGTAAGAAAACTTCGGAGCAGGAAACACCATGATATTGGCTAGAGTAATAGGCACACTTGTGGCAACCATTAAAACAGAGAGCCATGAGAATTTTAAAATACTGGTCGTTCGCCCTATTGACTTACATGGTAAATTTATTGGTGATTCATTCATTGCTCTTGATAGTGCTCAAGCTGGAGTAGGAGATTGTGTACTCATAATACAAGAAGGGAATTCTATTCGTAGTATTATAAATGATGAAAAAGGGGCTGTCGATGCGTTAATAGTAGGAATCGTGGACTTTATTGAAACTAAAGGAGAACAACGGGATTTAACTGTAAGTTATAGGAGAAGGTAATAGTGGAAATAGATGAAGATCTGGTCCAAAGAATATCAGAGCAAGTATTATCGAAGTTAAGCCAAGAAAGAGCTGTTCAAAAGGAGCCAGTGCTTTCACAAGTTCCAGGATCAAAAAAATCAGTCAGTACTTATAATTCAGTCATAATCTTACTTTGTGGGGGAGATATGGAACTGGAAGAAGTCTATCGTCAAATTGCAATAATTGCGAGTCGTTACACGAATATCTATGTTGTTATGACAAAGTCAGCCACACAACTAATTGGAGTTCCAAAAATAAGAAGTGTCTCTGAAGGAGGGACAATAATCACAGAATACACCCAAGAATTTCACGAAAAGATATTGCCCCATACTGATGCTCTTTATGTCCCAATTTTATCATTAAATACCGCTGCAAAAGTAGCAGCATTAAATGCTGATTCTCTTGGGACAATTACAATGGTGTTTGCACTTTTGAATGGAATTCCAGTCATAGCTGCGAAGAATTCAATCTTCTGTTGTCAAATTTCACCTGAAAACATTCCTCAACCGATATTACAACGAATAAACAAAACAATTAATCAATTGAGAGAGATCGGTGTAAAGGTTATTGATATCCGTGAATTATCTAGGGATGTTCCTGTACAAGAGGTTCGATCCACAGGAGTACCGTACACCGTTAGTTCAGCAGGAAAGGAAGTGAATGAATATACAGCAGCCTATCAAATTTTAGTTAATGGTGGAGCATCACGAATAGGAGCGGAACCAGGACGTACAAATTTTGACCAAGCATTAGCAGGACACATAGATCATACAATGTTGAAAGCTGATGCAACGGAAGAAGAGATACAGAAGCTTTGTGAAGAAGCTAAATTATATGAATTTGCATCAGTTTGTGTTAATCCAACACATGTCAAACTTGCTGACGCTTATCTCCAAGACAGTCCAGTTAAGGTGTGTACAGTAATTGGATTTCCTTTAGGAGCAACCACACCAACGGTTAAAGCAATAGAAACTCGTGATGCAGTTGCAAATGGAGCAGAGGAGGTTGACATGGTCATTAATGTAGGAGCATTGAAATCAGGGAATGATGATCTTGTCAGAAGAGATATTGAAGCAGTTGTTCAAGCAGCAGGAGGAAAAGCTCTCGTCAAAGTAATATTAGAAACTGCATTATTATCAAAAGAAGAAATAATCAAAGGGAGCCTTCTATCTAAGCTGGGGGGAGCAGATTTCGTGAAAACTTCAACTGGGTTTAGTACTGCAGGGGCACTTGTTGAAGATGTCGCACTTATGAGAGAAACAGTTGGTCCAGAGATGGGAATAAAGGCAGCAGGAGGGATCAGAACTCATGAGGCAGCAGAGGAAATGATCAAGGCTGGCGCAACCCGTATTGGAGCCTCAGCTTCAGTATCAATTGTCAAAGGAACGTCCACGGCAAATGAGAAATACTAAGAAAAAAGAGAAGGAATGAAGAAATTCTTTGTTGTAACAAAGTTACGATTTGAAATCATCAGGAAGACCAATTTGTCGGACAAGGATATCACTAAGCTTGTCGGAGCGAGGTCGAGATTCAATGAGAAAGTCTTCGAGATTGGTTTCGACTTGCTTTAGCTTTATTCTTTCATCAGGATCAAGACTCTGTTTACTAATGTGATATTCAAAGAATTTACACGCGAGTTGGGGAGTCCGTGTCATCGCAGAGAGGGATTCATCAGCCAAACCTCGAATCCTATAGACAGTTTGGTTAATACGAGGATCAAAAATATTGCTTTTAGAATGAATAATTGCTGTCAAATAACTTCGGCCTTTGGTTATTTCGTCTTCTTCCATCCAGATATCGGATCCTAGAGCCCACATCTCATAATCAATACCCCAAATCTTTTGTGCTTGTTTTGATTTATCAAATTGAACTAGGTAATTGCCTGCATTTCTATCGGGGTCATTCAACCAAACATCAAAGGGGAGAAGAGTGTATCCATCATCAATTTGTTGAACAGTCTGAAAGGCTTCATCCACATCTTTATAGGAGTCTAAAAATTCATCAAGATTGATTGTGTCAGGAATCTTTTCGAGAAGAAGTGCTAAGACAGTCGAAGGATCCCCACGACCACCTTTCTCGGCTAATATTTTTTCAAATTTGACGGAGGTTTCTAAAGTATACGATTCTCGTTCAGAAATCTGATAATATTCCTCAGCAGTCTCCCCTTCTTCATCTTCATCCAGAATGATAACATCACCAAGAGGTAACGTTGAAGTCTGGGTGAGGGGATGGTCAGCAACCTCTTGAGAACAAACAATGATAGCCTCGGGAACATTCAAGTGTAAGCAACGACCTAATCGAGAAGCAGTAAGTTCATTAAAGGTACGCCATAAATGCATCCGCCCGCGACTATCCTCGGGAGATTCTTTGAGATCAACCTCCAAATCTTGAATCTCTTTTAGTTCAAAATCAATAATATTCGCAAAGGTCTTAAGAAGCCATTCTTTCCCCTTTTCGTCTTCCAAAATAGTCGCCTTACCATGTTGACCAGCTGCAGTCATAGTTTTCTTAGTAAGCCGAAAACGATTCCGAACCTCCTTTTTATCGGGAGATTCAAAAATAATAAGATCCCATTTAGCCATTCTAATCATCTACTAAATTTATATATGAAACGCAGGAAACAGGTCTCAAAACAACGTCCTGCGATAAATAATTGTTGTACTTTAAGAATTACGTAATCACAAGAAAAGGGATTAAAAAAGTTTTACAAAGGCAGAGATCGAGCGAGTCCTTTCTCGAACTCAGAAGCCCAGAGAGAGATGAAAATGTTGAAAAGATGATAGAATGAAGAGGAAAAAAACCTCGAAATAGATTCAATGGACGATTATGAACATTAGATTCCTTGATTCATCAAAAAAACGCCAGAGAGGGGGGAGGGAGGGAGTCCCAACGTCTAGAAAAAAAGTTTTTTCGGTTCGTTGGAACTCCATGGCTTTCAGGTGTTTTTAATTGCGCAGCTGGACTCTTTTCATTGTTCAGCTACTATATATTGTCTTCCTTCTTTACCCAGTAGTCCTCCATGATATCAATATTTTTCATAAATATAAGTTTTGGGCAATTTTCATAGAAAAATATGGAAACGGAATCGTCACTTATTGGCTTTTTGGTCAAGTATTCACGGGGCACCCTTGCTAAATATTTCAGTTATTTTACTTAGGATTGGGTTTGCACGAGAGATTCTCACTGTTTTTGCGAGTGTGTTTCCTTCCTCTTTATTCTCCTCTTTTACTTTGCGGTTTAAGCAACGCTCCTCACCTGTTAACAGACTTTATAACCTAGAGTAGCTTTACTATTCTTATAACCTTTATTTGATAGAATCGTGGAGATGAGGATTTTTTGGACACTCCATCCTTTATTGAGGAGCAGCCTCAGTTTATTTTGGATAATATCCGTGATATTATTTTTACTCTGTCTTCTGATGGCAAGATTACGTCAGTTACCCGAGAATTTGAAAAAGTAACAGGGTGGTCGAAGGATGAATGGATTGGTAAGCCTTTTCTTGAGATTGTTCATCCTGATGATACTGCAATAGTAGTTGAAAGGTTTAAGGCTACTATTGATGGTGAAACCGTACCACCTTACGAAGCACGAATCTTTACTAAATTAGGGGATATCTTAACTTTAGAGGCTAAATCTACCCCCCAAATTAGTAATGGGTTGATCTCAGGATATTTAGGAATTGCTAGAGATATCACAGAACGCAAACGAGCTGAAGAGTCATTACAATCATCAGAACAACAATATCGTTTAATTATTGACTCTTTAGGAGATCCGATTCACGTCATCAATAGAGATTTTGCGATAATCCTAACAAATCCTGCTTTTTCTATATGGCTTAGACAGCTCAATCTTGAACCTAAGTTGGTAGGAAAAACTATTCAGGAGGCGTTCCCATTTTTCTCAGATCATGTTCTTGATGAGTACCATATTGTATTCTCCTCTGGCCAAACTCTTGTCACTGAAGAAGATACGATAATTGATGGCAGGACCTATTACACGGAAACTCGAAAAATTCCAATCTTCCGTGATGAATCAGTTATGCAAGTCCTTACAATCATTCGTGACATTACTGAACGTACACAAATTGAAAAACAATTACGAGAGAGTGAGAAGAATTATCGTGAACTGATAAGCAATCTTACCGACGTTGTAGCAGAAGTTGATGGAGAAGGAAAATTTATCTTTGTCAGTTCCCAAGTATTTGATCTTTTTGGTTATCATCCTGAAGAGGTGATAGGGAAAAATAGCTATGATTTTATTCATCCTGATGATGTCGAACGGGCCTTCAAAGCCCAAGCAGAAAGTTTGGTTGGAAAACAGATATTTGATTTTGAATATCGCACTAAACACAAAAAGGGTCATTATATCTGGGTTGCGGCCTCAGGAAAAGCCATTGAGCAAAAGGATAGTTTGAAAATCGTCTGTGGAATAAGAAACATCACAAATCAAAAGCAGATAGAGAAAGCATTGCGCGAAAGTGAGAAGCAATACAGAACTTTGTTTGAAAATATCCCCATTGGTCTTTATCGCAGCACACCTGATCATAAATTTCTGGCAGCAAATCCTGCATTTATTGACCTAGTTGGATTTTCTTCTTTTGAAGAATTGTGCGAAATTAGTTCTAAAAAGCTAGCGATTGACCGAAAATATTCAAGAGATCACTTTCTAAATGAGCTTAGCGAGAAAGGGGAAGTAATAGGGTTAGAATTCCAACTTGAAAGGCCTGATGGATCTATTATACATTTTCGAGAGAATGCACGACCAATTAAAAATAGAGATGGAACAATTCTATATTATGAAGGAAGTATAGAAGACATCACAGATCATATCTTAGCACAGAAAGCACTATTTGAAAGTGACGAAAGGCTACGTAGTTTCATGGATGGAGCAACTGACTCTTTTTCTCTCTTTGATTCTGAGCTGAATTTAGTTGACGTAAACAAAACTGGATTAAACATCTTTTTACCTGGAACTAAGAAAACTGAGATTCTAGGAAGGAATATCACAGTATTTCATACTAATCCAGAAGATATCCGTCGTTATAAAGAAGTTTTAGAAACAGGGATTCCCTTTATCGCGGAGAGAGTGGCTCCACCTCAAAAATATGGTGACTTGACTCTATCTGTGAAAGCGTTTAAAGTAGGAGATGGATTAGGGATAGTAGCAGCCGATATTACTGATCGAAAAAACATGGAAAACGCACTTCGGAGAAGTGAAGAAAGATTAAGAAGTTTTATGGATGCAGCGACCGATTCTTTTTCTATTTGGGATTCTGAATTCAATTTAATTGATGTAAATAAGACAGGTTTAGGGAAGCTTCCTGTAGGAACTAGGAAAAGGGATATTATTGGGAGGAACATGGATAGCTTTGCTAAGGATTTAAGAAAAGTTGCAAAATTTAAAGCTGTCCTAAAAACAGGAGATCCCTATGTAACTGATCGAATCTTCCATCACCCATCGCTTGGGGCAAGAAATGAAACAATAAAGGCTTTTAAAGTAGAAGAAGGCCTAGGATTAATCTCCACTGATGTTACTGAGCAAAAAAAAGCTGAGAAAGCACTGCGGGAGAGCGAAGAAAAATTCAGATCAATATTTGAAAATTCACCAATTGGAATGGCGTTAGCGAATTTAGATTTCAGTTTTACTGAAGTAAATGCAGTTTTTAATAAAATGTTGGGATATAATGAAAATGAGCTTACTCAAAAGACTGTCTTCGATATTACTCACAAAGAATATCGAGAAAGAGATAAAAAACACGTTAATAAATTACTAAATAGTGAGATTTCTTCATTTCAAACAGAGAAAAGGTATCTTAAGAAAAATAAAGAGATTCTGTGGGTTCGGGTGACAATATCACTATTGAAAGACGATAAAGGCAATCCATTGAATTTGCTATTAATGGTTGAAGATATTGCTGCAATCAAACAACGTGAAGAAGAAGTAAAGAAGCAATTGTTGAAATATAACGTTGATGATGGTAATGTCTATCTAGTAACGGAAGATATTCCGACCCTATCAAAAACAGTGTTTTATGATCTTAGTGTTATAGGGTACAAGGGCTTAGTTGCATCTAGAACCCCAAGAAAGGACTATAGAACATATATGGAAGGAGAATATAAGTTTTTTTGGCTTACGGAAAAAAACGGATATAATGAACTTCTAACTCTTATTGAGGAAACATCTAGTAAAAGCGTGATATTGATTGATCGTCTAGAATACTTATTTTTGAAAAACGGATTCGAAAATGCCATGCAATTTGTCTATAAATTACGAGAGATTGCATATCTGAAAAATCTGGTAGTAATTTTGTCTATAGATAGTGCCACAATTTCAGAACGAGAACTACATATCTTAGAGAAAGAAACACGGCAAATTGAGCCCCGATTTATGGCTAAAATTGCTGAAGAATTTTTAGAGATTTTGAGATTTGTCTACCAACGGAATAACCTGGGGTTGAAACCATCATATTCGGGTATTGGTAAGGAACTCCAGATTAGTAGGCCAACAGTGAGAAAGCGGGTAAAACAGTTGATAGCTACAGGTTATCTACTTGAACACAAAAAAGGAAAAAGTAAGATTGTAGAAATAAGTGGAAAAGGGAGAATGCTATTTTTGAGTTAAAGCGTGTATCTTTGAAGATTATTCAATTCAGCTTATCTGGGTACCATTAGGTACATCTAGATCAGGAACAATCAAACCTAGTTTGTCCCCTTCAACAGCAGCTAGTAGCATTCCCTCGGAACGAACTCCACGAATAGTAGCGGGTTCAAGGTTCACAATTACAGTTAATCGTTGGCCAATCAAGTCTTCTACGTTCCGATAAGCGGCTAAGCCCGCAACTAATTGCCGTTGCCCAATTTCTGGGCCAAGATCAACCTTAAGTTTCAACAAGTTCTCGGTTTTGGGGATCTTTTCAGCAGTTAGAATGGTTCCAATCCGAATATCTAATTTCTGAAAATCTTTAAAAGGAATAAAGCTTGCTTTCTTTTCTGTCAACTTTGTTTGCTCCCCTGAATCAATTTGGCTTTTAGTTCTTAACACCTTAAGTTTTATTTGAAGCTCTTCAATATCAATTTTTGAAAACAAAGGGGTAGATTGTTTAACAATTCCACCAGGTTGGAGTTTCAATTTACCTGCTTCTTCAAACTCCTGTTCCATTACATTTCCCTCTTGATCAAGAGTGTTCCAAATTTTCTCACTAGTCTCAGGTAAAAAGGATGATAGAAGAATACTCAGAGTACGAAGAGACTGAGCACAAAGATGCAATGTAGTTTCAACAGCAATAAAATCAGTATCCACTTTTTTCCATGGCTCTTTTGCACTAAGATAAGTATTAGCTATCCGTGCAAAATCTATTATTGAAGCCACAGCCTTCTTAAATTCGAATTGGTCAAAAAAATCTGCAACAGTCTCAGGAATTTCATTTATGGCGGTTACAAACCCTCGATCAGTGTCATCAAGACGATGACATTCAGGAATTTTCCCCTTACAGTATTTATGAAGTAAAACAAAAATACGATGAATGTAATTTCCTAGGACATCATTAAGATCGCTGTTAATACGCTGCTCGAATTCTTCCCAAGTAAAGGTTGTGTCTTTAATCTCAGGTCGTGTTGCAGCTAAATAATATCGCCAATAATCCGTGGGAAGAAGGGCAGCGGCATCATCAATCCAAATGCCAATTCCTTGCGATTTACTAAACTTCTTTTCTTCAAAAATCAGAAATTCTGTTGTACTAACATTGTATGGAAGAACAAAAGACTTACCATAGCTTTCTTCCGTCCCCAAAAGAAGACCAGGGAACAATAATGTATGGAAAAAGATATTGTCCTTACCAATGAAGAAAACAGTTCTCGTGTCTTGATCCAACCAGAATTTTTTCCAGAAGTCAGGATCATTATGGTCTCTTTCACCTAGTTCCGCAGTGGCAGAAACATAGCCTAAAACCGCTTCAAGCCACACATAAATAGATTTTCCTTTGGCCTCTGGAATCGATTTATCAGCTGGAATTCCCCAGGCTAAATCTCGAGTTAGAGTACGAGCCTGTAATCCTTCCTCTAATATATTTTCGGAGAACTTTCGTGCATTTTCAGGTAGTTGTTTATTTTGTCGTATATAACGAGCAAGTTCTTCCTGAAAGGCACTAAAATCAAAATACCACTGAGTTGTGGTTTTGATAATAGGGGGATTCTGACAAATCTTGCAATAGGGGGCGATTAACTCGACTGGACTTAGAGGCTTTCCACATGCAGGTGCATCACACTGATCACCTCTGGCACCAGTGGCACCACAATGAGGACAGGTACCTTCAACGAAACGGTCGGGGAGGAATCGCTTATCATGTTCGCAATAAAGTTGTTGGACTTCTTTAGCAAAAATATAGCCATTATCATTACAACGTCGATAAAAATCTTGCACCCAATTGTAATGAAAGGGATTCGCCGTCTTAGAATAGTTCAAATTAATATTCCACTTTTGAAGTAGATCAACAATTCGTTCATGGTTTGTATCAACGAGTTTTTGAGGAGAAACACCTTTTTCGATAGCAGCAACCGCAATCGGGGTACCATGACAATCAGAACCAGTCGCGGATATCGCATCAGCTCCTCGCAGTTTTAAGTACCGAAGGAAAATATCAGCTCCTAGTAGATGTAAAACAGTGCCAAGATGAGGGACAGCATTCATATAGGGCCATGCTGGGCATACAACATATTTTTTGTTCCTAAGATCTTCCATTTGTGACACATCCTATACTTTCAGGGACATTAAAAATTTTATTAAAGAATAATCCATTAATTAAGAAAAAATCAGAAAATAACGAAGTTTGAGACAAATGACGAAAACAGCAGCGGGAGGCTGGAGAAAAACTAGAAATTTTACTTTGAGTAAGCCATTTGGCAATCCCACATTGTTTATCGCCTCAAATCACTCCCTTCTCAGACTATATAAATGCCTTTCGATAGTAACAGAGTAAAATCCCCCTAGAACGGAGAAGAAGAAGAAAGGAGTTAATTTCTCTATGAAAATATACTATAGTTATTTAAAAATAAATAGATTAAAGAAGAATCGAGCTGACGAAAGATACACAATAAAAGAAAAATATTTTGAATGGTAAAAACTCCCTTAAATATACCTTAAAAACATGAAGGACGAAAGAGTAAGTGATTCGTAATTACGAAATAACGTAGAAAAACATATATAAAGAAGACAAAATAGCGTAAACACAGTAGCTGAACAACGAGAGGAGTGCAGCAACGCAACAAAATTTTGAATACTTTGGAGTTCCAACGAATCGAAAAAACTTTTTTTCTAGACGTTGGGACTCCCTCCCTCCCCCCTCAAAGCGATTCTTTTGACGAATGAACGGATTTGATCTGTTTTTTGGCTATTTCATTTTATTTTACGGGATTTTGAAGCGACACCCTCCATCTACTATTCACAACTTGTGTCTCCTGTATGGAACAACTTTGACAAAGAAACAGTAAGTTGTGAGTCCCCGAGGAATTCTACATTCTACCTGGTATGATTTTCCCCTCCTCCTCTTTAATATAGCCTGAAAGACCTATTATCGATAAAAGGTGAGTAACAAAGAAACCAAAATTAAAGAGTGTTAAATTGATTGGATACGAATCTATATGAGGATTGAAATTTTGTAATATCGTAATTAATATTCCGATCAATATTCCACCTATTACTGCCCAAATAAATAATGAACCCCACAACCATATGAGTATGAACAACGATTTAAACAATGTAATTTTCCAATTCATCTTGTTTCATCTCCTTTGCTTAAAAGTTTTAACTAATAAGGAAAACATCTGTCATAGTATGGGTCGATATCAGAATTAAAAATCCTCCTCAAAATAATTCAACTATGATCGCCACACCTACTGAAAAATTGGATTTAGAATAGAGGTGGTTAACTGAGAGTTAGGTAGAAGAATCCATTATTTCATAGTTTTGTTTACTTCAGATGCAAAGATTAATGTTGCCGCAATATCGTCCACTGACTCACCTAGCGCCTTAAAATTTGATAATTTCTCCCTCATTGTTTGTATCATTGCTTTATACACGGCATACTGCTTATCAAGTGAATATTTGGAGTATAAACTTGCCATGGCTAGTAATGATGCTATTCGTGCCGTTTTTCGTGGATCTTTACGGAATTTTTTGTCATCTGCAATCATAAATTCCTGAAGTTTCACAAAGCGCTCAAATACATCTAAATAAGCTTCGGACATTCTCTTTTATCCTCTTTTTACTGGATGGAATCTGAATAAATTGATCTATAAGGTTTTTACCAAGGAATTGGTACATTTCGAGGTATTTATCGTGATTTCGTTACAGCTTTGGACTGAATATAAAAAATTTTATTGTATTACCCATATATCATATTTAGCCCATTAGAAGTACCAACCTTCATAAGATCCATAGATAATCATTTTCATGAGTGATACCTTATCGAACTCCTCGGAAATCTTATGAGAATTAGTTATTTTAGGGAATAATGCTGGATCAAATCATGCTTACAGAGGACGAATGGTTAGATAGGTTAGCAATCGAAGCCCAAGAACTCGCTCGCGAACAGCCGACTTTTCGCACCGTAAATAACAACCTCACTCACTGGAGGGGGGAGATATTAGGTTCAGGGCTATATGAGGGTGGTGTTTTCTTTATTGAAATCAACATCCCCAGGAAATATCCATTTGAACCCCCTAAAGTTCGTTTTAAAACACCGATTTGGCACGTGAACATCTTTAAGGAAAAAGTTTGTGTAGGAATCTTGGGAAAGGAGTGGAGTCCAGCATATAGTCTGGTTCAAATTGTAGAAACAATCAGATTTCTATTAAATAGTCCTAATCCAGATGATCCTCTTAATGCTACAGCGTCTCGGCAATGGAAACGGGATCGTGAAGCCTTCAGGAGTCAAGCTGTGGATTATGTAAAACAATATGCTCATTGGAGCCAACAATACTGATTTATCTTCAGGATATTGCCCTTAAACACCACGATGAATTTCTCGTTTTACTGTGTACTTTGGGGGATGTTCTAACCGTCCAAAAACATGGTCAGCTTTGACTTCTTCCTTCAAAGTGTCCAACCAACTGACATCCTCTTCGTTCTCAAGTCCCCAAATGAACAATGCCTTTTTATATCCACTTTCTTCATATAATGTGGAACTTCGGATCGATCGTAGTAAAATATCCCATCCTGGGGTGTCAGGTTCAGGGTACATTGGCGAATAAGGCATGAGATGATAGATTATATATCCACTAATTTCAATAATTTGGTCGATATTAATCCCGAAATGACGGATGTACCCCTCATTCCACTCGGTTTCTGGGTCAACTGGAACTATCATCCCAACATCAAGATCTGGGGTTTCTCCTTTAGCCATCTCAGTTGCTTCTCGAAATGCAGTACTAATAAGTTCTACTCGCCAATCTTCAAACATTCTTTGAATTGCTGGATCTTTTTGTATATCAAGATAAGTTACGTCTAGACTCACTCCTGAGATTTCAGAGAATTTCCTAACACTTCTACGTGCAAATGAGTATTCTTGCCTGGGAAAAAGAAATTCTTGGAGAATTAATGACTTTATGGGCTTTGTGGCTACCTCTCGCGAAATGAAATTGAGATGTTTCCAGTATCCTTCCATGGAGGGATCGACATAGTCATGAATAGCTGTGCCATCGGATCGACCAATAGAATAGTTCCGATCCATTCCAAGATAGGAATCTCCAAAAGCATAGGCAATAGCATGGGTTCTAAGACCCAGATCATTTGCTAATTCGGTGAAATCTGTGAAGAAATTCTCATAGTTCCGATCACTGGGCGCAGCGCCAGATCGGTAGGTCACCAATCCATCTTCCTTTTTGCACACTAGAGCTACTTCTTCCACTACCCCACCATACTCGGCAAGAAAGGCATTTGCCCCTTTTTCGGCTGGAGAATCCTTGGCTGTGGGATCGATTACTGGAATATAGTTATGGTCAATTAATTGATCGATATTCAAGATTAGTTCAACTCATTTTCAACTAACTTTACTTGGAAAACCTAACACAAGTAAATTATTAGAACCTTTTTTTTTTGTTTTGCTTTTAAAAATTATCCTTCTATTTAGAATTTAGTACTTAAGAACGAAAATTGTCCTCCTCCACCGAAAACCATTAAATATTCGAAGATCAGAAAGAGAGTAAATTATACTTATTCACGAATAGTGGTGTAAGCGAATGGTTAATTTTGTCGAGTGGGCTTCAGGAATTTATCGGATTGTAGATGATGTAGGGAAACAAGGAGAAGAATATGCTAGCTACCTTGTATTGGGTGATGAAAAAATTGCAATTATCGACCTTCCATCTCGTACAATTGGAAAAGAGATTATTTCCTTTGTGAAGAAGGCTGATCGTGATCCCTCGGAAATAAGATATCTCGTATTAACGCATACACATCCAGATCATTGGGCAGGGATAGACTCGATGAAAAAAATTAAACCCCAAGTATGGGTTCATGAATCAGGAGTGGAGGCGCTAAAGGAAGGAAAGAAGTATATCTTAGAAAAACAATTTCCTTACCCTTCCAAGTTCAGTTTAGCCATGAAATCTTCATTATTCACAAAAATTGGGAGAATAAAAGAAGAATTTATCCACCCATTTGAGAAAAGTGAAACTCTTGATCTAGGTGGTGAAGAGCTCATTTTACAAAATTCTGGGGGACATTCTGCTGATTCAATATTAATTCAAGCCTATAGAGGAGGATGCACATTCATAGGGGATGAAGGTAATATATACCCCGATCAGGCCGCTGCATTCTATGTTGATGGCACTGGAAGTACAGAAAAACGAATGAAGTTGTTAGAGCTGGTAAGTAAGCTCAAAACAGAAGTTATTTGCCCTGCTCATCAGAGTCCCATTCCGAGACCAGTGGAACTCTATATTCAAAACCTGATCTTTGAACACAAGCATACTAAAGATACTATTTACGACCTAGTAGTCAGTGCAGGCGAGGCTAAAGCTTTCTATGTTGCAGAAGAATATCAGCGTATTCTTGGTTTTTCCTGGGAAACTCCTTTCAAGGAATTGGGCGTTGCTGAAACGACTGTTACCGCTTTTCTGAAAGAATTAGAAAAAGAAGGGAAGGTACATTACGAGACACATACCAAACGTTGGAGTATCCTCGGATAGGAAATGAATTAGGGTTCGTATCGATTATTTGCCTTTTACGCTTATGGGGAATCTAGCTCTTAAGTAGTAAACCAAGCTGATTCCATGACAATATCGATATCAATAGAAAGCCATTTATCATGAGGTTGGGTTATTCGTGATTCACAGAGAAGTCGTACATCAACATAAATCTCAGGGTCATATAAATAAATTTCCCAAGTTTTTCCAGAGTGAATTTGAAATTCTTGGACTCCTCTATCACGAATCATGCCATCTGTAAGAGTACAGTGGATTATTTCTCCATTAATGTCCTTAAGGTTTTCTTCAACCGTTTTCGTAAGAATTTTAGATAAATCTTCCAACCTAATTCTATCAACAGGATAAATATTCCATGTGATTGTAATGTTCTGTTTCCGTTTATTAATTCTCACAGGTAATGTTCGTGATCGGTTAGAATAATAAGAATTAATGAGGTCTTCGATCTTTGAAACTAATTGTTGAAGAACCTTGGGTAATATTTCCAGACTCAAGAAATTACATCTTCCCACGACAATACGGACATGTATGGTGTTTGGCAAGCCAACGGAGCATATGATCCTGATGAGCTTTTTGATGGCAGTGAGGGCATTCCATATGAGAATCTGCATCTTTTCCATAAATGTCGATAGGTTTCCAACAAATTATACATTTGACTAACTCAAAAGGATTCCATTCTCCCATATTTTTCTTTTTCAGCTTGAATATCGAAAGATTGGAGGGATCTGAAGAAGTTATTAGTGTAGGGATGGGAATTTTGTTATTATCAGAACCTTTATCAACAGGAGATGATCGTAGACGAAGATTCGTTGAAATTTTAGGATTCACTTTCGGTCACATGGTCTTTTAATTGTTCTAAAATGCTTGATAACTCCCCTTTCAACGCCACTAGGTCAGCTTTTTCAATGATCATCTGCTTTTTTGAAAATTTCTGGCGCTGATCTTGTTGTGACTCGATTTTTGATAAGTAAACAATCAGGCCAGCAAAGGTTTCACCCAATTCTAGGATTTTTTTATTGTATTCAGCTAATTGAGCGTTTATTTGGTTGAGAGCTTGAGTGATTTGGTTTTGAGACTCGTTTATTTGGGAGAGATGCTTATCTAACGAAGACATCTCCGCATATACAGTGTTAATTGTAGTTTCAAGGCCTTTTACTGTAGGAACGTCACCTTTAGGAGTTTTAAGGGTTTCAATCTCGATTTCTCGAGGTTTTAAAGGCATTATTTTTCACATAAATCCTAATATCTTTTAGTTTCATAAATACAATCTAATTAAAATAAATTTGTGACCCCTGGGCAAAAATCTCTGGATTTGATATCTATCCATTCCGAAGATGTTATAAACGTCAATATCTAAGATTATCAATTGATACCGTATTTTCCGTAATTAATGTACAGAAACTGCATTTCTCATGAAGCCCACATAGTAGAATTTACGCAAGGATCTATATTGGAATGCAAATCGGTTCAAAAGACCATTACACGGTAGCATTATTAGGAACTAGTGGTGTCGGGAAATCTACAATTGCGTTTTACTTAGAACATGGTTATCCTCCTCCTCGTTCTATTAAACCAACAATCGCTTTTGGGATATCTCATATCGTAGTTGAGAACTCGGTGTTAGGATTGATCGATGTAGGAGGACAAAGAAAATTCCTAGATATGCGTTATCACGAGCGTTTTGTACGCACCGCGGATGGTTTGATTTTTGTAGTGGATAGTTCACAAAGAAATTTCAGATATGATGAACAATGGTTAGAAGATGCTTTAGAATTGACCTCTGACCAAATTCCAATTGTTGTTATTGCAAATAAACAGGATTTACCAAATGCTCTTTCGCCTGAATTCCTTAAAACGAATTTCTTGGATAAAATCATGAAGGAAAAAGCTTATGACATTTTTGGGACGGTCGCTGCTGATCCAGGAGGAGTTCGGAGTGGAGAGAATGTCGAACATGCATTTAAGTACCTTGTTAACAAACTAAGAGGGAACCGAAAAGTTATGATCAAACAACGTCAGGTATAATCTTATTAAGCTTGACCCTAGTACAAATATTTCAAAAAGAAAAACCAGTTCAATATTGTTACTTTCCTAGAAATTCAGTTTTATAATAAAAAGTGTGTGGTAAATTGTTTGAACAGAAAATTCGTGTAACATCAGGTATTCCTTATTTAGATGCTTTAACATCTGGTGGTTTTATTAAGGGAACTACAAACTTAGTGATTGGTCCTGCTGGAGCTGGAAAGACTATTTTTGGACTACATTTTCTTCTTGAGGGGGCTCGCCGCAACGAGAATGGGTTATTGGTCGCGATGCAAGAACCTCCTTGGGCTATTCGTCGGGATGTGAGTGGATTCTCTTTTTTTGACCCGAATTTTTTTGCTGAACCTCAAAAAATCGCCATGCTTGATTTTACTCCATCTGGTTGGGAATTATGGGATCCAGATAGCCTTATATATTCTGAAGAGTCTGAATTGATGATTGAGGCTGAAGGAGTTCCATATGACGAGACTTCACTCCCAACGTTCCTTCATAAAATATTCTATCATATAAGTCAAGTCGTAGAAGAAAAAAAGATTGAAAGGATCGTAATAGATCCATTAGCCGCGTTTCAATTTTATGATTATGGAAATGATTCTGGATTTCTCAGAAAACTCACAACAGGTTTTTTAGCTAATATTGCAGCGTTGAACGTTACCACTGTCGCAATATCCGAACTTGCTACCAATATGGATTCTTTGTTTGGGGAAGAGTATATTGCTGACTCAATAATCAATTTAGATATGCTTTCGGTTCGTGGGGAAATGATACGAATACTTCGAATCAGCAAGATGAGAGGTACTAATCACACCACCCAAACATTACGATTTGAGATTAATAATAATGGAATCACTTTTCTGGATCCGAATAATGGTTAAAGAAAGTGAAGTTATCAACATTCAGGTTCCACCTTCAATATATTTTAAAAGGTGAAAATTGTCTTCATAGACAGAGTAGTTCAAACGAAGGAATTTATAATGCAGATTAATGTTGTTCAAGCTATTGGGGGTGGAGAAATTACTTTACCGTGCGAAAAAACAGACTCCGTTGCTGCAATTAAAGAACGAGTAGCTCAAGAAAAGCGTATCCCTGCTCGCTCGGTCATTCTTGTATTTCAGGGAAAACAACTTGACGAGAGTGAGACTCTGAAGACTGCTGGAATCGAAGATATGGATAAGTTGTATATGATCACACGAACTACAGGTGGCTTCACCTAAAGTACAACAATGTTCCCAGAACTGTACTTCGCAACTTACTTCACAAATCCAGTGAAGTACTTTTAAATTCTTGAGTAGAGGTGGTGGTTGGGACACAATATGAGTGAGCGGTATAATCGACAACTTCTGATCAAGCATTGGGATCAGAAAAAAGTACAACAAAGTACCGTGACTTGTGTAGGGTTGGGAGCGCTGGGTAGTGTTGCTGCTGCATCATTAGCAATGGCAGGGGTAGGAAAACTCATATTAGTTGATATGGACACCATTGAAGCAAGTAATCTGAATAGACAATTATTTTATCGGTTGGGAGATATAGGAAAACCAAAAGTTAAAGTCTGTGCACAAGTAATTCAAGAACTAAACCCTGATGTTGATGTTATTGTATTATTCATGCCTATTGAAAAGGCTCCACGACACATCCTTGAAACTTCAGATGTCATCCTAGAGGGTTTGGACACATTTCAAACTCGACGATGGGTTAATTCTTTTGCTGTAGGGGCCGATATTCCATTAATTTCTGGGGGAATGTATAGTTTTCTAGGGAATCTTCAGGTAATTATTCCTCAAAAAACTCCCTGTTTGGAATGTCAGTCACTAATTCCCGAAGAGAAGCTTCAAAAAGCCTGTACTCCATTTGGAAACGTACGAAAGGAAGCTCAGCCTGATGTAGAAAAGGAAGAGTACGTTCCTTATGTATCTAGTGTATCTTTTGTCATTGGCGGTCTTATGGCTCAGGAAGCCCTTAAAATACTTCTTACATTACCCCCATTAGGAGAATACCTGTTTTGGGATGGGGAGGCTGGAATATTTACTTCCGTTCCTCTTGAACGTCGTGACGAATGTATTGTTTGTTCACCACGTTATAGGCTTCAAGCGATTCCTATTCGTTCTCCAATTGATCAACAATTAAGTGATTTTATGGCTCAACTTCGATATTCATTCAATCTAAGTTCAGATATGGCATTACTTTATCAAACTCAGAAACTAACGTTTTCTGAAGAGAAAGTAGGAAATATCTTAGAATCAGGAGCTATTTTCCGAGTCATTGACCCCACTTTATCAGCTCCATTAAAATTCGTGATAAATCTCGACTAATGCTCAGTAATTTGTTAAATTTATCAAAACAGGTCTGGCTTTAATTGAACAGCCCAATAAATCGAGTACTGTATCTTTCAGGTTATAGAATATTTGGGAGAAGGAAAAGTAAGATATAGACAAGAGTAAGACCACCCGAGATACCATAAGAATAATATTCATTGAGTAAATGAGCTGTCCGGATACCATTTCCGCAATGATAGGCTATAAGCACCAAAAAGGGGATATATAATATTTCAAATATTGAATAGTTTGTCCAACTTGTCGGAGTAATTGTGTCTAGTCCAGGCCCTAAGAAAGTAATTAGAACATTTATGATAATTGACGCAGGAATAAGAGGTCCGAGTGAGTAACCAACAATTCCTTGGGTATCACGAAAGCTAGCTTTACCACCCAGAGTTTTTGCTATCAGCCAGATAATCAAACTACTGATGAACCAGCTAAATAAAGCTAAGATTATAAAACCTATTGCAACAATCCAAGGAGCAATGAAGTAGAACATAAATTCCCAACCATGCCATGAGGTGTTCGCAGCTTTTGCGAATAATGCGGAGACTCTCACACTAAAACCTACTGAAAGGAAATAAAGAACAAGTATGGCTCCTAAACGATCTGGATTGACTCCAATCTCATTGAAAAGACGTTTACTTTCTCTGGGGTCAATTAAACTCCGGTAGATTCTCGAAAATTTTTCTTTAAATGTAACTCGAACCCGTTCTCTCTCACGTACAATCTTTGTTAAATCAAAGCCACAGTATGGGCAGAGAATATAGCCTGCTGGACTTCTTTCACTACAATTGGGACAAAGAAAAGATTCGGACTCAGACATATGTTTCCTCTCATAAGATAGTGAAATCTTCGTAATCCTTTACGCTTAAATTACTTTTCGTACGGTTATTCTTAACTGTTTTCTTTTGGGAGTTAAATCAATAAACTATTCTGTAGGTACTCCTGGCTCTAATGAAAGTCTCCGTTCAATAAAAACAAATAGCCAGGGAAGACAAAAGATCCCAACAAACGCTAGAATTGCATATCTGAGGAATCGTGCAATAAATTCAAGTGGAAATCCTTTAAACAGCATTTCAAATAAAGCACTCATGCTGAAATATAGAGCTAGGATAATAATGAGGCCCACAATCCCACGATAGACAAGTACCTTCTTATTCGTTCGATATTCTTTTACTTTTAGATTTACAAATCGTTGCTCAAACATATAACCTAATGATAACCCTATAAATAACCCCCCATAGGAAGTGGTGTCAGCAAGTTCAAAATTGTTTCCCATTGAGACAGTTAATAAATATGATATTATAATCGCTATCATTGGAGCTATTATAGTAACCAATAATAGAATAGAAGGAGATGATTTGGCAACAAATTGTTCTATTCTAGGTAACAAATAAATAAAGAGTAATGAGATCAATATTCCAAGCAAGGCACCAATAATTATGTCCGTTGGCCAATGCACACCTAAGTAGCAGCGGGAAAGGGGAACCAGAATTATCATAAAGGCCGCTACTATCCAAAAGCCAGGATGACGCCATCGTGAGGCTAAAAACGTCCAAAATGATCCAGCATTTGATGAATGTCCACTTGGAAATGTATAATCTGTTGGTAATTGCCCTAAAATGTCTTTAATTCCTTTTATTCCTGATTTATTCAATCTTTTATATTCAAGATAAGGTCGTTCAAGAGCGAAGATTCCTTTTAATGAGTATGTAATGAAAGCAGTAAATATTACTAAAACAGCAGCACGGAAAGCAAATTTTTTATCAATACAGAAAAAAATTACGATTAAAATTGCTATAACAAAGAGTTTATCTCCGAAAAAAGTAATTAATCCAAATAATGGATCAAGTAATGGGCTGAAAGTTTGTAGGAAAATTATTATTTGATCATCTAAAGACGCTAGAAGTTCACTCATTTATTTTCCTTCCAAAAATGATTTTTAGATCAGAGAGAGGACAATAAAATCATCTTTCTTCATAAAGTTTTAGTTTTCTTTTCTAAGAGAAGATAAATTATAATATCACGCTTGTAGACCAAAAGATAAAGCCTTTTAGATGATGAAATATTTTAAGATTAATAGTCAAGAAAAAACACGTCAAACCTTTGTTGAACGAATATCGGAGTAAATCATTCATATGGAAGATAAAAATCCTACATTCCAGGATAGAAAGGAAGAAAAGAGAAAAACCCTTGAAGATAAGGTTCTCGATGAGGCTAGATCTGATGAAATGGAAGAATTTTATCTCAAAGTTCGTGTTAATCTCGAAGATGCTATTTCTGGACGCAGGGATTACCTAAGTATTTTAGAAGAAGCATATTCGGATGCTGAAAAGACAGATAAGGATCATATAGAAGATTTTAGACAATTTGGGCTAGAAGCAAGAAAAACTGAAGATATATACTTGATTTCGTGTTTCATGTACAGTGGTGTCTCGATATTTGATTATCCAGTTTTGACAACGATTGACTATCAAGAATCTCTTAAATTCATCTCAAACGTGATAAAAAATTATGCTCAGTATAAATTGGGTGAATTGGTAGAGGTTCTCACCCTTGAAACTCAAACAATCCATTTTTTTGTTGTAGAAGAGATATTCATTGTGTCGATTGTTACTTCAAAGCATATTCCTCGAGATAAGATCAGTACATTAGCAATTCAAATCGGCCAAATTATAAAACAACATACCGAAAGAGATATTCAAAGTAACCCTGAATTACGTGCTGATATTGATCGTGCTATTACGTCAGCTAAAGCAACCCTCATTCAAGAACAGCACACACTAAAAGTTATCTTGATTGGGGATGGTGCTGTAGGAAAAACATCCATTCGACGACAATACCTTGGTGAAGGGTTTAAAGTTGACTATCAAATGACAATAGGTGCTGATCTAGCTGCCAAGGCATCTGATATCGTGTACGCAGGAGGTAAACAGATAAAATATTTGATTTGGGACTTGGCAGGACAACCCCGCTTTCATAGTGTCAGAAAAATCTATTATATGTCCGCTGTAGGTGCGCTGGTAGTTTTCGATATGACTCGTCCTGAAAGCTTCCAAAATATCGTAAAATGGATGAATGAGCTTTGGCGTAATAATGGAAGAGGCCCAGTACCATTGATTGTTTTAGGAAATAAAACAGATTTATGTTCAGTAGGTATGCCATGTGTGTCTGAATCAAAAGCACGAGCATTTGTTTCTCGATTATCGCAGATTTCAGAGCGATATCGTGGATTTAAAATTTATTTTCTTCAAACTAGTGCCAAAACAGGTAAAAATATTGATAAAGCGTTCGAACTACTAGGAGAAGCAATTATTGATTTTTTGGCTTCTGTACAATCACCTAGAGGGAAGTAATCTCTTCCTGAATGCATATTTGTGAAAGTTTCTCCATCAGAAGATATTAATTTTTGATTGGGGAGAAAATTCTGGTTTTTTTAGTGAAAATCATTAAAATTTGTCTTATGACGGCCATAAGGACTGAAAATTAGAATATTATAGTTATTATACTGATAATATAGGAGAAAATCCATATTAAGACAAGCCAACAGCTTTTTAATGTTCCTTATTGTGAGGCTTTTTTAAGAGGTTTCGTAAAGGTGTACATGATCCAATAAAAACACTTACTTAAATTAAAAACCTCACGATTAATATTTCAGCTTAAATTTAAAAAAAGGAGCCAAATAGAATATGGATAGAGATTTTATCTTAGCTAGAGAAGCCCAGCTAGTTTATTCGAATTCAGCTGCCTCTGGTTTTAATCCTGTAGGAGATTCTTTAGCCCGATGGCAAGGTACATTGACCTACACAACTAGTCGGGGACGGAACATGTTTACATTTGAAATCTTTTTGCCTGAATATTTCCCAAATGTTCCACCTGTCGTAACAGCAATTGGTTACATGGATCATCCTAACATTGATGAAGATAGTTTTGTCCAGTTACGAATCCTTGACAATTGGCGTGCAGAATTCCATCTTTATCAAGTCATTATAGCATTAAAGAACCTGATGTCGAGGGTGCCTCCTACTCCCCGAGGTGAGACTGCAAAATCAGTTCGTGACACAGTTGTTCGGTTAACCGAAACACCTCCTGTCGCTGAACGTCAGACAACTTCTGCTGAAACTTCAGTTTTACGAACGGAAGTAGAATCTTTGACTCAACAAATTCAGAAAAGGAATGAAGAGTTGGCGCGACTCCGTGCACAACAGGTAGTTCAGACACAACCTCCACAAAGTCCAGATCAAACAAGCTTATCGAAGCAAGATAGTCTTGAAACAGAACGTATTGCCATATCTGATCTATTAGCATCATTAGAAGATCGTTATGCTTCTGGAGAAATTTCAATATTTGAATACTCTCGATTGTACAAAAAATACACTAAAGAGCTGTATATGATTCGAAAACAGGAAGAATACTTAAGATAGGATGAGACTCATGACTTTTCCTCCTAATTTAGCAAAGCGTTGGGCATTGGAAGGACAGCTATACGCAAGTATCGGAACTCTTGACCTATTATCCCGAACTTACGAAAAAGGTGAATTGGATCCGAACATTTTCCATAAACAACACAAAAATCTTTTATCAGCGATCGTTTCGATTCGAGCTAAGTTAGCAGAGTCTCATTTTGACTTAGACGACTTTATTCGAACTGAAAAGCTTGACCAACAATTCCCTTATGGTCTTGAAAAACTCCGGAAGACAGAGGGTAGTGACGATACGCCCCGAAATCGTATTGATTATAGTCAGATTAAAAAATTACCAAGAATAGCTGCTGAATTTGTAGCCAATGCTATTGAATTACTTGATCTTCTTCGCTTAGAAGCAATTGCTACGGTTGATCGGATTCTTCCCTATTTAGATGAGCTTTATTCGATATTAACTATTTCTCGCGTGTATGGGCCTAACCATTGGATAACACAAGATATTAATCAGTGGATAAGGTGGATGGATAAGCAAAAACCAGGCCAACTTTTACAAAAGGATGAATTACGTAAATTGGAGTTACAAGCATCAAGATGGCTTTCAGATTTTCGAAGGGAACTAAATAATCTCTGAAAAATTATTTTATGGATTACGTTAACAAATTAGTTTTCCCAGTTCGAACGAGAAGTTCAGTAATTCCTTCATTGATTTTTGCTAGTTCTAATTCAAATTGTTTGATCAAATCAAAGTAATCTCGACTTGAAACCTTTTTCCTGCCTTCTTTAAGTTCTTGTAATGCCTTTTCATTCGCTAATTTACGTAAACGAAGGTCTCGAAGACGATCATCAAGAACTCCCGTCACAAAGTCAGGTTCTTTATGTTGGTTAGAAGAGTGTTCAGAGGACTCATTATTGTTGCTATGAAAGTTGAGACCTGAAAGAATCTTTTCTTGATAAATTTCTGAGGACCAATCACGAAAGGGTTCATGGACGTATATTTCACTAGGTCGACCGTAATAACTAAGCTGAAGGCCATCAAAGATCCGTATTAGGGAATCTCCATCAGTGCGTAACTCGAAATCATGTTTAATAGTAGTGATTTGAAGCTGATCACGTTTTAAGATGCCTACTTTCGTTTTTTGAACATCTATAAGATCTTCGGGTGGAAATTCATTATATTTTTTCGTTCTTTGGCCTCTAAAATTGAACCTCTTCCACTTGAGCAGAACGATTCTATCTGTTGTGATTACAATATCTACAGTGGTCTTTCTGATCCGACTATTTCGCAGCTCAATATTAGCAAAATAACCAATAACTAATTCTCCAGGAACAAAAACAAAGCTATCAAAACACCGTCCAAGATGTCGTGCCATTTCCTCAAACTGGTCACATTTATTCTCCATTTGCTCAATTAAATCATGGATTGGTTGGAGCTTATCTTGTACTGTCTGATCAAAGCTCCTAATTTGTTTCTGAAAAAGAGTAAGCTGTAAGGAGAAGTTACGGTGGTCAGTAAAAGACGAATTCAATCCCATTAAATTACGATACAATCGATTTAACTTAGCTGAATATTCCTGAAATTCCGATAGAGTAAAATTTTCAATTTTTTTGGTCTCAAGGAAAATCTTGTCAATTTGATTTCCTGGGATTAAAAATTGTTTACGAAAAGAACGCAACCTCGATTCGAGATGCCCAGTTCGTTTAAGTACAAGGACTGGACGATAAGCAACTTGTTTAAGGGATCGTTTCAAATCAAAAATATGTTCTAAAGTTTGACTTTTCAAGTTCTGAACTGGAGAACCACCTTCAACATTAGATGAACCACAGGGACATTTTATTTGTGAGCCGGTGATCTTCAACTGAGAAGCACACTGCGGACAAAATGCCGCGCCACAGTCAGAACACTTCTGGGAATCCGACTCATGAATCATTGAACCACAAAATGAGCAATAAAGACTTGTCATCCGTGAAGTCATCTCTAGCGCTATGTACGATCCCTGTAGGTAAAGACTGTAGCATCGCGTTTATAAGCATACGAACTCTGGACATGATATGTATCGATCTTAAAGAGGGGGAGTTATCTGATATCCCCACAAAATAACTATATTTGGACAGCAGTAAAGTGAATGACCAATACGCTGTTGTTAGCGGTAAAACTACCAAGAATTGATCAGAGGTTCAAGAATACAATATCCTAAACCAGATTTTTTGGGTTCGGATTATAAAGAATTATAAATGAAATTGTGTAGGATCCACTTGGAATCATAGATGGGATGAATACAAGAATGGGATTACGTAGAATCGAAGAAAAACTCACTAAGGAAGCGGAAATGAAGCGTAAAGGCGCTGAACTTGCACTGAAATCCTTAGCTGAGATGAGCTCGAAAGTACAAGAGCTGCACAGTGATTTGCAGAAGTTAGAAAAACGATATCAGACGGATCTCAAGAAAAATCCTGAGTTAGCTCGACGATTAATGGCACTACGAGAAGAATTAGGACTTCCCCGTGCGATTGGGATCTATGAGGTAGGGAAACAACCAGGTTTGAGACAACGACTGAAAGGAAAGGATGAATATCATAATTTCTTGGCATTAAGAATCCTTGAAATAGGAAAACAGTTACGAAATAGAACAGGTGGCCTCCTCAGTGTCTCAGAATTGGTCTTGAGATTAAGTGATGAAAGTCAAGGGATAACAGTCCCCATTGGCGATATCACAAAAGCATTAGATCTGCTAGTGAGAAACGGAATGATTCATGAAATCCGCCAATTAGCTGGAATGAATATTATCGTGTTTGTTGATCCGAACCTGACTCAAGATCATCAAGTCATCTTAGAACTAGCAGCTCGATTTCAGGGGGAAATTGGCTTAACAGAATTGATTCGAGAGACATCATGGACATTAGAACGAGTCAACCAAGCGCTCACCCAATTAACTCAACAAAAGATCGCAATCAAAACTGAGTCACTCGATGGAATCGTTCTATCTTTTCCTGGAATTTGAGATCTCGTAATACTTTCTTTAAATTTGATCTCTAGAGAATCTAAGTTTAATAGATTTCATATCCCTATTTTTTTAACACTAGAAGCCTTTAAGGGGTACTTATGGGAAAGTCTTAAGTAATACTACCTGAAAGTTTATAACTAAAAAGAATTATAATTCTAACTAAGAAGAAGTAATATTAACTATTAAGAATTTAATGAGAGGAATTACCCCGTGAAACGATTTAAAGGTTTCTTATCTGGCAAAAAGCCCTCTAGTGGTACTGAGACGAAAGCCAAACTCAAACGCACCATCAACCAAATGGAAGTCAAAATTCGTAATTATCAACGGCAAGCTGATGAGCAGTATGAACTTGCTCGAACTTTGATGAAATCTGGAAATAAGATGGGAGCTCAACAGGCATTAAAACGTCGAGAACTCTATTTAACCCAAGTCTCAAATACCCACAATAAAATTGCTAATCTACAACGAACAATTGACACTCTAGATGTATCAGCAGATAATGTTACTCTAACTGAAACTTTAGCTTCAGCTCAAGTGGCTATTGAAACTAATATTGAGGCCGCTTCTCCTGAGAGAACAGAAGAAGTAATGATGTCATTAGAAGATTCCATAGAAATGGTTTCAGGAATGGAAGAAGCATTAACTGATACTTCGATCACTGAAATCGGTATGGATGTAGAGGCAGATGACCGAATCTCTCAACAAATGGCTGAGTTGGAAGCGGAATTAACCACTAGTTCCCTTCCAAAAACAACTGTCGAAACACCCTCCCCTGTTGCCCCTGTTGCAGAAACATCCACCACTGAAAAGCGTGAGGCTGAAAAAAAGAAGCTTGATGAAATGCGACGTCAGATAGAAGAGGGATTGAGGTCCTAAGAATGGTCTTTGATAAATTCGGAAACTGGTTAAAAGGTGGGAGTCGTAGTGATGCTAGATCCACGCGTAGATGGATTGTTCGTCTCCGCATGGTCGAAAAACGAATGACTCGGCAGCGAAATAAGCTCATCAAAGAAGAAAAACGAATGCTCAAGGAAGTTGAACGATCCATCGAAGCTGGAGACATGACAACCGCACGATTACTAGCTAAGGATGTAGCTAAAAATCGAACTATGGCTCGGGGATGCCAACAAATGGCTAGTCGTGTAAAAGGCATTAAATTTAAGTTAGAGCAAGCTGCAGCCACCCAAGCCATTGGCCAGGATCTCAAAGGACTTGTGAAAACCCTACACACTATGAATAGAGAACTCAAGATTCCTCAGCTTGAAGGTGTCCTTCAACAGATGGAGATTGAGACTGAGAGGGTTGATATGGCTACAGAAGCCATGGACGAGGGTTTTGAGATGATGACGTCCGATGTTGAGGAGGATGAGATGGTGGATAAGATATTAGGGGAGCTAAGCGCTTCAAAAGCAGCGGCGGCAGATTTTGGACTCCCAAGTCCGGACATTCGATCCCAAGAGTTACAAAAAGAATTAGAGAAAATCAAGAAGGGGTAGAAAAATCCCTTTGGATTTTCCAATCCTGTGTGAATAGGTATTTCTTAGAGATGAGACCATGAGCTCCCCATTATTTGATGCTGCGAAAAAAAATGCAGCTATGGCCTACAAGCTTGATCAAGGTGGGCAAACGCAACAAGCAGTCCGTTATTATGTGAGTGCTGCTGAGCAATTACAAAAGCTAATTAATTTCACTGACGACCCTAATATGAAGAATCTGTATTACCAAAAAGCTATGGAATATATTCTACGTGTAAAAGAAATTCGTGGGATTGTGGGGTCTTCTGATACAAAGAAGAGCTCCTCAGCCACAGCAACACCAGAGGACGATGAAATAGAAGGGGCAATTTCGAGTGTTATTGTTCGAGAAAAACCCAATGTTAAATGGGAAGATGTCGCTGGAATGGAGGGTGCAAAACGTGCCTTACGAGAAGCGATCATTCTTCCAATGTCTCGACCAGATCTGTTTAAAGGTGCTCGCAAACCATGGAAAGGAATTTTGATGTATGGCCCACCAGGTTGTGGGAAGACCTACCTTTGTAAAGCAGTCGCATCAGAAGTTGATTCAACCTTTTTTTCTGTAAGCGCTGCGAATTTAATTAGTAAATGGCTTGGAGAGTCAGAGAAATTAGTTAAGGAATTATATGATCGTGCTGTTGAAGAGGCTCCCTCAATTATATTTTTTGATGAAATAGATTCATTAGCAGGAGCGAGGGGTGGTAGTTCCGAGGGAGAAGCAATGCGTCGAGTTAAAACACAGCTTTTGCAAGCAGTTGAGGGGTTTGGTACAGGAGAAGAACTGTTGGTTACAGTTGGAGCTACCAATACACCATGGGATATCGATGCAGCAATGCGTCGGCGGTTTGAAAGACGGGTTTATGTTACGTTACCAACAACTGAAGCTCGGGAAAAAATGTTTGAGATCCATACTCGTGGAGTGGGTTTAGCTCCTGATGTCAGTTTTGAAGAACTAGCAAAGTATACAGCTGGGTTCACAGCCGCAGATATAGCTCTCCTGTGTCGCGAAGCTTTAATGCACCCTATTCGTGAACTTGACGCAGATGGAGCTTTAAAAGATGCTAGTATCCAACCTCGGGCTCCAGGTGTCAAAGATTTTCTAGTAGGTATGGAAAGTATCAAGCCTTCTGTATCGCCTAAAGAACTCACACGCTATGAAGATTGGAAGGATCAATTTGGGGGGTAATTATCCCGAGTAGGCTGTGAGACATGGTAAGTTGAGATTTCATGGCTGAAATGCAACGAAAAAGAGACAAAGAGAAGAAAAAAATCGAATCAGTTGATATTCTTGGTTCGGTCTTGGATGAGGTGACAAAAGAGCAGACCAAGCCTCAATCTCCAGATTTACACCAAATCAGTACTGAGGTAGCACGATCCTCCATTTCTCAACAAACTTCCCTGCCAAAAGTGCAACTCCCTGCTGTCTCTGTTGAACCAACTCCAACAGTTAAACCAGCACATCTTCAACCTGGAACCGTTGATCCTCGGGTAAAACCAGTTCTTCCTGCATGGGTGGGAAAACCTTGGCGGTGGATGGTGCCCGATGATCCACAGTTGAAACAGCAATGGTTAACAACATGGGGAGAATTTATGTTGGATTTTGCACGAGTATTAAATTTTCATGTTCTTGATCTTCAAGAAGTGACACTTGTCTACCCATTTCAAAATCCTCTTTTAAAGAAAAAACTGACACTTCCTCAATTGGTTTTGATTTCTGAATACCTCATTGAAATCGAGAGAGCAGCATGGTGGGATGACGAAAAAACACGCCTGCGCGTATACTGGAAAACTCTGAAGTCCCTTTCTGATGAACTATTCGAGTTTGCTTTTCAAAATGGTTATGATATGGTCACAATGTTTGATATTGTTAAAATGAAACAATCTTGGTCATCACTACCTCCCCCAGACATTCGGATGATTATGAAATTGATGGTAGAATCGAACCGAGCTTCCTGGGCTGATTCCGAACGAAAAACAATTCAATTTATCTATGATTAATGACACCAATTATTCTTTCAAAATACTCCAAAACTTCTTAACCTTAGTTTTAAGAACCCTCATTGGCTCTTAAAGCAGGAAAAGATGATTACCTAGAGGAATTTATATCAAATGTCACTTTCAGAGACAGAAGGGGAGCTACTTGCACCCCTAGAAGATTATTTAAAAGCAGGCGTTCACATTGGAACCTCTTCTGGGATGAAGAGTATGGAGTGGGCAATTTATCGGACCCGAAGCGATGGTCTTTATGTCTTAGATGTCCATAAAACAGATGAACGAATCCGTACAGCTGCTCAATTTCTCGCACGACAGAATGTTGCCGAAGTAGTCGTATGCAGTGTCCGAGCATATGGTATTTTTCCTGTAGAAATGTTTTGTAAAGTGACAGGAGCAGTCCCCATAACTGGTCGCTTTATCCCTGGAATATTTACTAATCCCAATATAAAAGGACGATATCACTATCTCGAACCAAGCACTGTATTAATTTCTGATCCTCATTTTGATCGTCAAGCATTGAAAGAAGCAGCACGGGTAGGAATTCCAGTCATTTCACTAGTAGACACTGATAACGTAACTAAATATATCGACTTAGCAATCCCTTGTAATAATAAAGGCCGAAATTCACTCGCAATGATTTTTTGGCTTCTCACAAAAGAAGTTTTGAAAGAAAAAGGTGAATTAACTCCAGAACGAGATGCTCAGTTACGGGTGGAGCATTTCAGGGCCCCACGAGGGCGTAGACCAACACCAGCTAGTGATGCTGGATACTAACCGAGGTGACCAAGACAAATGATGATTCCCATTCGTTGTTATACCTGTGGAAAGGTCATAGCTCAACTATATGATAGTTATATTGAAGGGTTGAAAGAAGGGAAAGAATCAGAGGAACTTCTTGATTCATTCGGATTAACTCGTTATTGCTGTCGGCGGATGTTGATAACACACGTCGAATTGATTGATAATATTCTTACTTTCTCCAGCCCTACTCGCTAACACTAGCCCCGTAGTGTAGCGGTCCATCATGGAGGGCTCTGGAACGAGTTCCCAGCTAAACAGGAACACGTGGCGAAATCCTCCGACCCCAGTTCGACTCTGGGCGGGGCTATATTTGTTTTTATATTAAGAGAAGTCTCTATCTAAACCTCCATTTACTGAATAACATTGTTCAGCGAGGGATCCACACAAAATTATTTATTATAATCAAGAGAAGAAAAATATATTAAGCTATTAAGGGTGAAGATAGAGAGATCTCTATGAATTTGGGTGTATTAAGCAAAAATCGAGAATTTTTTCCAACAACCCAACTTTTAAATGAAATAGGTCGTCGAAATAACTCCCGTGGTGTCTTTTTATCGACTCGTTTTGTGTCACCATTAGTAAATAATTCAATTATAGATGCCTTATTTGCTAATCAATCATTAAAAAGTCTGGATGGCATTATCCCTAGAATTGGTCGAACTCAGACTGAAATCG
>JAEOSR010000154.1 GCA_016840285.1 Candidatus Hodarchaeota archaeon
ATAGGAACATCATTTGTTCAAGGAGGAAAAGTTTGGAATTGCCCAATAGTAGGTACCCAAGCCCATTCATGGGTTCAAACGTTCAACTCAGAATTAGAATCTTTCAAAGCTTATGCGGAGGTATTTCCAGATAAATGCTTACTACTAATTGACACATATGATGTGTTAAAATCAGGCCTTCCTCATGCGATTAAGGTGGCAAGATTATTGCGGAAGAAAGGAAAAGAAATAATAGGAGTAAGAATTGATTCGGGGGACTTGGCGTACTTATCTGTTGAAGTCTATCGCGAATTTAAGAAAGAAGGATTCCCTAATATTAATATTGTACTTTCAAATGAGCTAGATGAATTCACAATCAGCTCAATTATCTATCAGATTTTAGAGAGAGGAGGTAACAATAATGAAGATAATCTTCATAAAGAGACCATTTCTCGGTTAACGTATGGTGTTGGTACAAAATTAATCACAGGTGGGCAACAGAGCGCTTTAGGAGGAGTTTACAAGTTAGTTGCTTTGGATAAAGAACCTAGAATTAAAGTAAGTGAAAATGTAACAAAAACTATTAATCCAGGCATTAAGAAAATATGGAGAATTCTTGATAGTAGTGGGAAAATATTCGCAGATGTCATTGGTTTACATGATGAAAAATCACTTTCTACAAGGGATTGGATCTATCATCCCATTGAACAGCTAAAGAAATTTCATCTCCCAGAGGATATTACGATACAGCCTTTGCATCATTTACTTATGAAAGGTGGTAGAATTATGACAGATAAAGATTTTGGTGATTGGAGAGTTGCTCAACATTATTGTAAAGAACAATTATTCGCTTTAGACCCAACTTACAAACGATTATTAAATCCTCACATTTACAAAGTTAGTTTAACAGAAAATCTTTTTCTATTAAAGATGGAAATGATAAAAAAATTCTCCCCATAGCTACATCATCTACAGTGTATTAAACAGAAGACTGTGTTCATTTTTTTCTCCTTGAGTACCTCCGAAAGATTTTCTTAGACATTCATAAAAAGAAACATGGGGCTAAATTCTTTTGAATATAAATATATATTAGAACCAGATTATTTTACGTATAAAGTTTAGACTTCTGAATATGATTCAAAGTGATTAAACAATTATACCTTCTAGTTTGATCATTATTTAAAGGTTGAGAGAAAGTCCTCCTCATAATGATTAAAACGGAATCTTCAATACGAGTAATCAAATGAATATCATGAAATAATACCGAATCTGAGGGTCTCAATGTGCCATTGTACAAAATTTGCTTGTTAGGAGACGGTGGGGTAGGGAAAACCTCTTTGCGAGAGCGATTTTTAGGAAAGGGGTTTCAAAGTGGCTACATATTGACAATCGGCGCAGATTTCGCAGTTCAGAATCTCGAAATTGATGAAACGCAGTACAAATTTCAAATCTGGGATTTAGCAGGACAACAACGATTCGAAGCAGTAAGAGCTCTTTATTATAAAGGATCTCACGGAGCCATACTAGTTTTTGACCGAACTCGACCCGAGAGCTTATTCAATCTTGAAAACTGGAAGCGAGAACTTTTCACGAATGTGGGAAGGCAAATTCCGTATATAATCTTAGGAAATAAGTCTGATTTACCCAATGCTATAAACCAAGAAGAACTAATGAAATTTGTGGAAACATCTCAACAAGAAATATCTGGGGTTCCCTTCCAAATTTCCTATCTCAATACTTCAGCTAAATCTGGACTCAATGTCACAGAAGCTTTCTCACAATTAGGACGGTCAATTAAACAATATATTGAAACATATAAAGCTCAAACTGCAAGATAAATTCTTATCTAATCTCTTCTACTTATGTACTTGCCTGATAAAGGGGAAAATATCGCTTGGTGAGCGAAGAACAGTCAATTCGGTACTTAATCTCTGAATATTCTGAGAATCAACTTCCCTTATGTTCACTTCGATCTCATCCCCGTATGAAAACACATTGGGGAATATTTTAACACATTTTTGACAGCCTACGCAGTACTGAGGTAAAAATTGGATTGTATTTGCAGGAGTCTTTTTCAATGCATTGAATTTGCAAACAGTTATGTTAACTTGATTGGAAGAGGCGGGATTAATTTGTCGGATTGGCAATTTTGTCTTTATTCGTTGAGGAGTTGCATCAGTTGGTAAAATTCCAATTTTTTTTCCGGATTTTAACCCAGTAGATAACAAATTAGAGATCATGGAATCAGTAATACCCAATACTAACTTTGAAGCTGTATTAGCAGTTAAAGGACAAGCAATAATGCATCTAATCTCACTATTGGCAAGAGCCATTGCAATGGAAAAAGTAGGATCATTTAAAAAAGTAGAAAATGAGAATTTGCCTTCCTGAAGCATATTTTTGATATTATATTGAGCAACAACATCCTCAAAAATAAAGTGGATAAGTTCTTTTTTAATTTCTGAATGAATTATTTTCCAAAAAAAGCCATACCTATTTGCTACAAGAGCTCCAGCGTTAGAGAATACAAAGCAGATTGGAACAGATTTACGATTTACCCTTATTATCTGGTCAAAGATTTCTTCAAAAGAATGGCCACCTCCTGTGTAACACCATAAAACGGAGGGAGAGGTTTGATCAGATAAAAAAGAAGTAAAATGGGGAATTAAGCTCAATTTATTTCCCATTCACCCCAAATATCAGACTATAGATTAGCCTTTTTCCTCGACTTTCTCAACTTGGCAATCTGGCCCAATTTTGACCGTCTTGCCGCTAACATAACGAGCTGAAACCCCTTCAAGGTAGATATCTCCTTCTGCAAGAATTTGGTCTACTTGGAGCTGACCACGGTGGGTGTTTTGCTCAATATGAACATCTCCACCACAAATTAAGTCTCCTTCAATAGAACACTTCGAATTTATTTCAGAAATAAATGATTCTTGGCAATTTACGTTTCCACCAATTTTATAAGCCCCATTCAGCTCTGCATTGACACATTGAACCTCACCAGCTACTCCTAATGAACCACTTGATGAAAATTGCCCTGCTTTAACATCAGCAGTAATTCTACCTGAACCTGAGATTGTTAATATCTCGTGTGCGACCAAATCACCTTTGATCTTACATGAACCTGAGCTTTTGAAAATTGTAGTTTCAATCGAACCATCAGCCTTGACTGAACCAGAGGCTTTTAAGGTGTGAGTTTGTAAATTCCCAGGAAGGGAAGCAGAACCACTAACTATAATTTCTTCATCAGAAATTTTACCTGATCCAGAGATGGCGATAGATCCGCCCCTCCAGCCATCAACCCTTCCTGACCCAGATATTTTTATATATGAGTCAGTAACCTTTCCAGATCCAGAAATACTAATATAGGACATATTCTTTAAAAAACTGTTTTCCTTAACAAGACTAATCTCCTCGTTTAATTTAGCCTCGTACTTTGCTTTTAAATCATCATATTCTTCCTGTGAAAGCTCCTCATTTCTAAAACGTATGTCTAACGCTTTAATCAAGGTCTTCAAGTCTTTGATTTCTTTATTTGACATTAGATTCACCTTTTCGTAAGGTTTATAATAATAACCAAGTTCTGGATAGTACAGATAAACAACTAGTTAAATAGTATACTAAAAAACAAGGTTTAAAGAAGAAACCACCCAGTTATTTGAATAAACCAGGGAGTTAAATCATAGATAATAAATAATCCAACGTTATTAAATTTTCTATAATCAGTGGTTTTTTTAAATCATACTCAGATTTATCAGTAAAAGCCAGTAGTCGTGTGTGAAATCTTCGTGAGGATAAATAAATGAGTGAGGAGCTTGAGAAACGTCTTGAATCTATTCATAAGATCCTTGCTGATCCCACGAGACGAAAAATACTTGTTATGATCAGTGATACTCCTTTGAACCCACAAGAACTTGCCTCCAAGTTAGATATTTCACGACCAGCAGTAGAAAAACACTTGAAACTCTTATTGGTGAATTATTTTTGTGAACGAAGCGTTGACCCTTTTCCAACACCACATTACGTATATTTTACCTCTGACCCTGGCTTAGAGTTGATCAATGCTATTAATGCTGCTATAATAGAATATTTTCAAGTTATGGATGGAATTGTTGCGTCTGAAATTGATCAACTTGAACGAGATTTCGTTCTAGAGAGAATAAATAGGGCAGAATACGATGCGAGAAAACAATCATTAGCGAAAAAACAAAAAGACTTAGAAACACTTCAGTTGACCCGTATCTGGGTTGAAGAGGCAAAAAAACTAGTCAGTGAACATCGTGAAGAGAAATAATAGTCAATGAATATGAAGGATCTTGATAAGACTTCTTATATGACGAGTTATTTCTGTGCGATAAATCCGAAAACTAACACGTTGAAGCTCCGAATGTGGTGGATTTGAGGGTGAACGAATTTCGATAACATCTAAATATCTTTTATATATTTTTAAACCTGCTACATTAACCTCATGTGGATATTCTAACGCAAATCGTCCCTCGTCAAGCCGTACATTCACTGTGCCTAGATACATCTTTGCTGAGCTTGAAATTGCGTCAGAGATCATCAGGATGAGCTCCCCAGAATCTGGAAGCCTCGGAAGTGATGATTTGAACCGTCCTGCGGGATCTCTTCCCCCTAAGATAGGATGATAATATGAATCTAATGGAATAAAAATTTTTTCTTGAATAATACCACCTTTTACACGATGCCCGTTAATCTCTAACGAGATATCTTCTTGAGTAACTTCGACCATTGTTCGATCTGTATCTGTTAAAGCATGAGTACGTTCACTGGGAAAAGGGTAGAGAATATCAATTTCCTTTAAGAGGATTTCAGTAATCCATAACTTTTCTTTATAGATCACTGCTAAATTCATCGTAGCTGGATCTTGAAGCAATAGTAGCTCTGGCGTTTTCATTCCACAAATCGCTGCAATACTTGTTGTTCTCATTCCTCCCACCTTATCAACCAGAGTATGTAAGATAGCGGGAACTATTATTTTATCCTGGTACTGAATGTTACTCATTTCGTCATTGAGAACAAGGGGGTCTTCTTCAGGAACATTATACCCATGATGAATCCAGACATCTCCCTTTATAGCAAAACTGCGTTGAATATTATCTAAGAGAGATTGGCGACCTGGAAAAGACAGATCATCACGATCTTCTAAGAGTTTTTTCCGTAATTCTGATTCAGGTGCCTTCTCTTTCATTGCACGTGATTTCCGGTTCTAACTATTAAAAAGGCTGCTGAAAGGATCCTCATAAAATAGTTAATGATTGCTTTAAAGTCTCATAAAAAGATAGATGAGAAGAATTTTCATAATTTTTTAAAATTTTATTACTTGTACTGGCACAAATCTGGCTACTCTTTTTCCTAACTCAAGACGATCAACTAGAGGCAAGATTTCAGTTGGCCCTCGATATCCATATTCTAATGCTTCAATATTTTGAATGAGCATTTGACTCTCCACGGGTGCATCAAGCAACTCGAAATAATTAATTTTGTCAAAAACGACGGATCTCACTCTAGAAAAGGGGTACATTAATTTATAGCCCCCACCATGCGGAAGAATATTAGCTTGTTTTAAAAAATCAACATGAGCCATATTCTTGGCTCGTTGATACTGATGATTAGTCCAGTGTTCTTCTTTGATATTCGGTTGACCCTCATAAAGGTAAATGAATGAGTAACCGTTGAAAGCTAGAGGAAAAAGTGGTAAGTTTTTTTCTCCAGTTTTATTTATAGAGTTATAGAGCCCAAGTCTCATAACATTGTAATTATTCTCTTTATAATAACCTTGATGAGTTGGATTTGCCACGCACCTTACATTATCTTCCCCAAACAGCTCGTTTGCAATGGCGATCCGCTTTCTCTTACTATATTCTTCCACTTTCTGGAAAAAACTCAGGTATTCTTTTAACGCCTCATCACAAAGTCCCTTAATAGTTCCAAATGGTGTATCTACTACAACGAACTTTTCTGAATCCCAATGACTCAATCGCTCTGTTTCGATTTGTTGTGAAGAATGAATAAGTGCATAATTACCATGAGATAACCATTCTTCGTACTGTGGATAATTTTGGCTTACTTCGTCTAATCTGAGGATATCAATAAAGTGATTGGATTTCCAAACGTCCCACTTCCCTCGTTGTTCCCCAATAGGCACTCCATCCTTTTTCAAGTAATTAAGCCTTTTCATTAGCTCACGTAATGATGGCATATTGGCAATATGAAATAAACCAAATCCACAACCGTTTGGGTGGAGTAAGCTAGGAAAAATATACTCTTTAGTAGCGACTGCGCATCCATATCCAACACCCTTATTGAATCGAGCTTTATTTCTTGTCACACTTCCATCTGGGCCAAAAACTATGATCACACTTGGGTCAAGGCCTAGCTCTTGATAAAATAAGTTTATTTTTGCTAGTCCAATGCTCATAACTTCTTTTGCCAACTGACATGTTAGATCGTTTGTTGCCCAAGAATATAGCTCATCTCTAGCTTGTTCTAATAATTTGGTTAGAACAGAATCAGTTCTCATCAAAATCACTTTTTTTAAGCCATCAAATGAATGCTGATCTCAATTAATTGTTCCACAATATAAAATCTTTCTTATTCATCTCAAAAATAAGCTCTTTTGTGTTCATGGGGTTTGTACGCAAATGTTTGAAAAGAAAGGATTTAATCCACTGTAATTGAAATTTTAATATCCCTGTACTTGTCCATCTTTCCGAGGATCAGATCCACCAATGTAACAGCCAGTTGATAAGTCACATTGGATGATTTGTCCCCCACCAAAGTTAGTTCCAACAGAATCTACGACAAAATGCCCTCGTTTTCGAAGTTCACTTCGAATTTTCACCCCAATGGGTTCCTCAAAAGCAACTGTGTTCGCTAATTGATTGTGATGAAATCTTGGGCAATTAATAGCTTCTTGTGGATCCATCTCATGCAAAATAAGATTAAGGAATACCTGTGCTTGACCTTGAGGTTGATGATGCCCCCCCATCACTCCAAAAGAGTATAATAACTCATTTTCAGGGGAGGTTATCATCGCAGGTATAATGGTGTGGAAAGGGCGTTTCTTTGGCAAGTATTGATTTGGGTGACCTTTAATTAGTGAGAAACCTGCTCCCCGATTTTGAAAGGCAATACCTGTTTGTGGATCGACTACTCCAGAGCCAAAACCATAGAAGAGGGAATTGATAAAGGAGGCCGCCATACCCTCTTTATCAGCTGCGGTAAGATAGACTGTATCGTCACCCAGTTGAAGAGGAGCGGGAATCGACCTCATTGCTTTCCTAGGGTTGACTTGGCTAGCATGTGTTTGAGCATATTCTTCGGATAGGAATTTGAAGAGAGAAATCGACATATGATCAGGATCAGCTAGATAAGCATTAGCATCAGCAAAAGCTAATTTTTTTGCTTCGATTATATTATGTAAATAATCTGCTGAATTATGTGGGTACCTAGCGATATCTAGTTCTTCAATGATGCTGAGAATAAGAAGAGTAACTAAACCTTGACCATTCGGTCCATGTTCCCACACAATATTGCTATAAATCTCTCGTGAGATCGGTGTGGTCCATTCAGCTTCATATCCATCAAGGTCTGATGTTTGAACAAATCCTCCTTCTTGTTGGAGAAATTCAACTATTTGATTTGAAAGGTCTCCTCTGTAGAATGCGTCAGCTCCTTGTTTTGAAATTGTTCTCAAGGTTGAAGCAAGATTATTTTGCTTGAAGATTTCTCCTACTAATGGGGCTCTTTGATCATTGATTAAATAAGTTTTTTTAGCCCCTTCATGATTTAGGAGTTTGGGAACCAATTCATTCCAAACTTGAGAAATGACGGGGCTGACTGGGAATCCGTCCTGAGCATATTTTATTGCTGGTTGGAGGATATCTTCCCATGAAAGTTTTCCATATTTTTCATGAATCATTTCCCACGCGCTAACTGCACCAGGTACTGTAATTGGTAATACTCCTGTTGTTGGTATTTGCTCTAAGCTCAATTCATCTACGAGATAGTCATAAGATAATCCCATTGGAGCAAAACCTGATCCATTAATTGATTTCGGGTCTTTTTCACCTGGTATGTACAATAGGGCAAAAGCATCCCCGCCAATACCCGTTGAGAAGGGCTCAACAACATTCAATACCGCCGCCATTGCTACGATAGCATCACAGGCATTTCCACCAGCTTGAAGAATCTGAATCCCAGTCTGAGATGCGAGTGGTTGAGATGAAGCCACCATTCCGTTGCATGCATGCACGGCAGACCGTCCAGAATGAGGACGTCTCCAAAATCTTACAGCCATCAGAATTTCGTCCCCTTACTTGTTATACTTTTGAATCCAGTTAACTATCCGATTTATCCGATCAATGATATGACGAGGTTCACCGCTTCGGGAGAGCTCATGACCATCTCTAGGATAACGGACGAGTTCCACAGTTTTTCCATATCGCTTACCTAGCCAGAATAATTGTTCAGCGTTAATCACAGGTGCACGATAGTCATTCTCGGAGTGGATAATTAGGAGAGGAGTTTGTAAGTTTCTAATATGAGCTACTGGAGAATCTTTCCAAATATCTGCAAAGCGATCAATTATTTCACCTTCATATTGTTTCTCAAACCAAATAGGAATGTCTGTTGTGGTACTGAAGGCCACAAATTCATAAACACCACGTTGACTGATCGCTGCTTTAAAACGGTTGGTTTGAGTAACAAGCCATGAGGTCATATAGCCTCCATAACTCCCCCCAGTAACAGCTACTCTATCTGAATCAAGAAAAGAATATTTTGCTAAAGCGGTGTCTAATGCTTTCAATATATCGTTAGCAGCAGTTTTCCCCCAATTTTTAAATACAGCAGCTCGGAAATCAATACCATATCCATCGGATCCTCTTGGATTACAGAATACAACTGCATAACCTTTCGATAAAAGTGTATTCCATTCGTGCCACAATGTTTTCTCATGTGGAGACCACATCGCTGCTGGCCCCCCATGAATTTCTAGAACAACAGGTACTTTTTCGTTGGGATTATTAGCAGCTGGAGTTAACAACCAACCTTGAAATTCAATCCCCTCTTGTTTATAGAAAAACTCTTCAGCTTTTGCAGGGCTATGTGTTTCCAAATATTCTTTATTTGCTTGAGTTATCCTCTCTTCTCGAGAGCCATCACCACCACACCAAAAAATATCACTCGGAAATGAAACATGAGAAACCTCATAAGCAATGCGATTTTGATGTTTAGATATTGAAAAAGAATTTATGTTTCTATCTCCCCGAACTAGAATTTCACACTCCTTTGTATTAATAGTAATCTTTTGGATATTTATTTTTCCATCCTTTGGGCTCAAAAAAACGAGAGAGTCGTTATCAAACCAAAGTGATTGCGTTGCTGAACGTTCATATTTTTCTGTAATGCAAATAAATCTATCTGGTTCAGCTCTCTCTAAATCGAAAAGAAATATTTGGGTGTCATCATAGATCAGCTCTTCTCTAATCGAATGAAAGGAAAGATATTTCCCATTGGGTGATATTTGTAGATTCTCTACCCACCTAAAGGTCGTTCCCAATGTTATTTTATCTGCAGGATCAGATATAGAAACTTGCAAGATCTCTTGAGTCAAGGAAACAGTTGGGTCTTCTTTATACTTTGATAAAAAGAGTCTTGTGTCATCAAAACTGAAGGTTCCTAAACCAAAATGAAATCCATATTCTCCAATATGAATAGCGTTCATTAGTTTTTCTTTTTCAGAATAACTGTTAAAATCTGAGATATCAACAATGAATGGTTGAGTAAAACGACCATCCAAGTAAGATGTCCCTTCCCTGCAATAACCCTCTGTAATGACTCGGGGGTCAGTCTTTATTGTCTCTAATTTTTCTTTTTTCGAAATATATGCATTATATTCAGCTGGTTCTAAAACAAACGAGGGAGGGATTTCTTTCTCGGGATGTGAAATTAACTCTAATTCTGCTTTATTAACGCGGGCAATAACATGAATCAACTTATTATCATGACTCCAATTAAAAGCCATAACCCCCTGTGGAAAATTAGTTACTTGGACAGCTTCTCCACCATTTACAGACATTATGAACACTTGTGTTCCTTTCTCAACCCGAGAAGAAAGAAATGCCAGATATTCACCTGAGGGGGAGAATTGAGGGGCCGTATCTACATGAGTTCCAGCAGTGAATTGCTTATATCCGTCTTCTCCTGCAATTTTCAAATAGATTGGGCTTTTATATCGGTTTTTCTTTTGATTTATTTTTTTGATTGAAAATGCCACCTTCTTACCATCTGGAGAAAGATTGGGAGAGTTAGGAATTTTTAACTTGACAAAATCTTCACTTTTGATAGACATCATGATTCACGCTTTTATTTCCATTAAACCAAGATTTTCTTATCTTTCTTAAAATGATTTTCCGGGGTACATCCATGAACCTTACAGAAAAATAAAAGAAATCCATTCTAGTTAAATAGAAAACTTGTAGAAAGGAACAGAATAAAAGAATAATTCAATAATTAGACATCAATAGTCCCTAATTCTTACCAAATTAGATTTTAATCTGTTTAACAAAATTAATTCTGAGTTTTAACTAATATGTAACTTACCTCTGTATTCTTCTGACATTGGGAAATTAATAGAAGAGATCATTTCGAACATCAGTGGCAGTGTTACAGGCCTTCAAGAAACTTTACAGGGATTTGCTGCTCAATCGGAAGAATTCAGTGCCTCTAGTGAAGAGGTTGCCGCCACAACCGAAGAACAGACCGCAGCTATGAGTCAAATGACTAGTGAGGCTCAAGGTTTAACCAAGCAAGGTGAAGAATTAGCCCAACTGGTTACTCAGTTTGAAGTAGAAAAGAAGTCTAGCTGATCCCTACCTCTCATTAAAACTCTCAGAGATCCTACTTTCTAACAGGAGTAGTGATCATCTTTTTTTTACACCAAAATAAAAACTTGGCTTTGCAGCATCCAATTATAACCGATGAAACCGCTACGTATCAATAGTATGAGTCTTCAACCATTTCTCCCTAACCGCAAGGACTTGATCTTGTCGAGCTTGACATTTTCCTTTGGAATGGATATAGATAATTAGACCATTAGGATCCCGAATAGTAGTAAATTTATCATCTGTTATTAGCTCCCCACACACAATACACATCATTCGTTGTACGGGTTTCCTAATAATACTAGAATCTCTGATTTTCTTCAAATCTTGTTTAGGATGTCTTAATTCGTTGATCCGAACTTCTTTAATCAAATCAAGAGTTGTGGTGCTGGTTATATCAAAATCATTGATGTCAAAAGCAATAGAATCCGTCATCCTCTTTTGAATCCCCTTCTTAGTTTGATTTGGTACTTTATAAGAAAAGAGGGGGCAAGCTATAAAATGACACTGTGTTGTTTTAGGCCAATATGTACATATTTGGTTGTCTCTGAAAATACACGTTTTCTGAATTTCTTTGAACTTTTTCATTTCTGAGGGATGATAATTTCTTGACTTAAAAATCTTGTTGAATTACCGCTTAAAGTGCCATTCACCTTCTCTGTTCTTTTTTACTCTTTAATCAATGTAGTAGATTACTTTTGAAAGAGTTTCTGATGTTCTATGTAGGTAATCTAAGGATTTTCTTAATCAGGCCTTTTTTATTGATTGAACCACATACCATTAAAGGAATCTCTGAAGCTTTGATGAGTGTATAATCGTTCTTTCAGCTAGTTTTTGGATGGTGATTTAAGCGAAAAGCTTTTGAGAGAGAAGAATAAATATTCGCCTGTTTTTGCATATACTTTAGATTCGAGGCGCTGCAATGTCTGAAACTGATTTATTAGACAAATTGAAAGCAATCGATTTCCAGATCACTCCTAGCGCGCTAGAAGTTATCAAAAACAGTCATCTACAAATCAATGACTTACTTACTGGTATTGAAACCTCTTGGAAAAGTAAAGAGAAGTTAATCACAGTAAAAGAGGCTATTAATTTAATACTGGACTCTAGACAAGCAGGTATTTCCAGAGAAATTGTTTCGGAGATAAAAACCCACGAAAAATTTATCCCCATCCCACGGCAACTCAGACGCACCTATACTATCCTAAAGCGTTTTGAAAACCCTGTGACTGCAGGACATATCGCACGAGTAACTCATCGGAAGAAAACTACAGAAAAAATATATCTCAATCAATTAGTGAAAGATGGCTTTGTGAAGAAGAAACGAGAGGGAAGGAAAGCAATACGCTATTGGATTGTTTGAAAAATCCCGAATAATTCTGATTTTACGCAACTAACATGCTTTTAAGTATTGCTTCCAAAAATCAAATAGACAATATAAAATTTGAGTGAAAATCTCATATAAACAGACATTTCAGTTTGTAACTTGTAGAGATTTGGTGATGTAATGTATAAAGTTGTTTTTCTTCGCCACGGTGAGTCTATTTGGAATAAAAATGGTCTTTTTTCTGGTTGGACTGACGTCGATTTATCAGAAAAGGGTATTGAAGAAGCAAATGAAGCAGCTCAAGTCCTTAAAGACGAAGGATATGCCTTTGACATAGCTTATACATCAGTTCTGAAGAGAGCTGTCCGAACCTTATGGATAGTCTTAGATAAGATGGATTTGATGTGGATCCCAGTTCATCGTTCTTGGAAATTAAATGAAAGACACTATGGGGCGCTTCAAGGGTTGAACAAAGCTGAAACAGCTAAAAAACATGGAGAAAAACAAGTTTTAATTTGGAGAAGAAGTTACGACACTCTTCCTCCAGCACTCACAATAGAGGATGAACGGTATCCTGGAAAAGATCCAAAGTACCAAAGCTTGTCAGAAAAAGAAATCCCTTTGACAGAATGTCTAAAAGATACCGTAGCTAGAGTTCTCCCGTATTGGCATGAGGTAATTCTCCCTACAATTAAATCTAGGAAAAAGGTTTTAATTTCGGCCCATGGAAATAGCATTCGCGCTTTAGTAAAATACTTAGATGATGTTCCGAATGATGAAATCTTGAAACTTAACATTCCAACAGGAATTCCTCTTGTTTACGAGCTTGACAGTAACATTCAACCAATTAAACATTACTATCTTGGGAATCCAGAAGAAATTAGTAAAGCAATCCAAAAAGTGGCAGATCAAGGAAAAGTAACGAAAGAAGAAGATAATGGTTCAGTAGCCATATAAACTTTAGAAAAAAGGGGGAAATAGAGGAAATAGTCCTCAAATTAATGTAAGACGTTTTGATTCCTTATTTTGTTGCTGCGAGTTTAATGTCGGACTCTTTTACCGTCTTACGACCAGAGTGTTGAGCGATCTCAACAGCATATTTAGCAACGGTGGTGCCATAGTCAGTTAGTATTTCATTCAAGCGCTCGATTGCCCCTGCACTTACTCGATGCGCACCAGCGTTTCTAATAAGTTTTTCAATTCTTGCTCGTGCAAAACCAGCCATTTTTAGTTTCACCTTTTCTCGTGAGTTTTATACCAACTCACACATGTTAGCAGATTTTTCCCCCCTTTATAAATCTTACTCTACCACGGTCGTTTTTTCCTCGTACTCCTCACTTTAAAATTAGTATGGTAAGTCATATCATGATAGATATCTTGGTGGCGCGAATAAATAGCGAAGAATAAATAAGATAAAGGATAAGAGAAAAATAGTTCCTTCTTCCCGAATGTCTTAAATTAGTTGTTTAGATCTCTAATTCTCAAATTATGTCTTATAAGAAGGTTGTAGATAGAAAATTTACTACCATCATAAGGAGTAAAAAGAATAGAATTGTTTTTGATTGATTTTCATAAAATGATCAAGACTAATGAACTAATATGAAATGACTGGGTGTTTATGTAAGGAAAAAAAAGGGGGAAAAAAAAGGGTACCGTAAATGATGATCTGAGGTACCTATTTTGTTGCTGCCAACTTTATGTCGGACTCTTTCACTGTTTTTCGACCAGAGTGACGAGCTATCTCGACGGCATACTTAGCTAAGTTGGTGCCGTAATTCGTGAGAACTTCATTAAGACGATCAATCGCTTGGGCTGACACACGATGTGCGCCTGCAGTTCTTATTAGCTTTTCAACTCTGGCTCTTGCAAAACCGGCCACTTTTCTTCACCTTTTCTCATAGATAACGGTTGTGAGTTCTTGTTTGAGCTCACTGTTGTTAAGGAAAATCACCTAGTTTATAAACTTTACTCTACTCTTGGCATCGAATTCCTTCTACGTTTCACGATAACACAAAGAAGATAAGTCATATTGAGGTAGACGAAAAGAAGCTGGGAAAAAAATGTCTTAGTCCACACCATTATTGTTAATTTTAAGCTTAACAAAAATTATTTTATTTAGTATCTAATGATTTAAACGAATGTATCATGAAGAAATCTTCTAAGGTATGGTACTATAATGTCAAAAAAGCTTAAGAGAAATTAAACGAAACATCGCTGAAAGAATAAGAGAAATAAGAAGAAACATGAACCCTAAAATATTATAAAATGATTAGATTATTTATCTACTTCATATCAGGCGTTTTAATACTTTTACTGCGAATTGATGAAACTTATCATTCATTTTGACTGATATATTGATTCTGAAAATATTAATATTAAAATTATTTAGTGAACTATTCTACATTGCTTTCTTTAATAAGGCTTTAAACATGATTATTTCACAGTAGAAGTTTTAAATATTAAGAGAAAAAAAGTAAAGAGCTAATTGAATGAAGCTGATTTAGAATGGCATTACGAGAAAATAGATTTGTTTTAGGGATTCTTTTTCCATTAATGTATGAGATCAGTTTAATTGAAGCTTATCTTTTCTTTATGGCAAATAAATTCGAACTCTTTCTACTCCTCCCCACAATCCTCTTGATCTTCCCCGCGTATATATTCTACATCTATAGTCCATACCTAATAGTGAGAATTAGTAGAGCTGCTGAAATGTATTCTGAATCATTAAGAAAAAACATAAATCAAATTTTTCTACTAAAAAAAATTGATTTAGATGTGAAAACAAAAAAAGAACTGCAGAAAAATATCCAAAATGAGTTACTCCCGAAATTAAGAATGTTATTTCGGAGAGGTTATATCGATTCCTATTTCACAAGAGATGACACCATCTCTGACGAGAAAATGCTAACATTCAGAGAAGCGCTGTTTCTTTTTTCAATATGTTATGGGTTGATTAATATAATAAATGTAGGGACAATTATCTATCTACATTTTGATTCAATAGACTTAGATTTTCTCTATATAGACCAGATCATTAATCCAATTAATGTAGCCTTTTTTGGGACTCTTTTCAGCACTCTTGTGATTTTATCTTTGATACTGTTTTTCCACTCGCGAAAAAATCTCGCAACGTTGATTTGTAAGACTAGTTATAATTTATCCTTCCCTGCACTTGATCAGGATCTTAAGGTCAAAACCCGACAAGTAGAGCTTGATTCAATAAGAAGGTTCCCACTTGCAGATAAAATAGGGACAAAATTGGCTGCAAACTGGGATCTTGTGTCAAAAATATATTTTGATTTTATTGAGTCACATATTAACGAAGAATTACGGGATTATACCCGAAGAGAAGTCGCACGAGCTTTGGTATTAGAGCAGTACTCCTCAATGCTCCATAACCTTAATCTACCAAAAGAGAAACGAAAAGAACTTGAAATGCAGTTCTTCCTTGGCCACTCGGTAACAGCAATAGAGGAACTAGGATCCTCTGAAGAAGAAGCTGAATCTTTAAAGCTAGACATGTTTTACTCAGCAAAAAAATTAGAGAAATGGGATGAACTATCATCTGATGAACATATCTCAACGTTTCTATTCTTATGGAGGTCAACAGAAACTCTGTTTAGACATGTCCTCTGGAAACGAAATGCTTATCCAAAGGACGACCAGTCGTGGCTGTCCATTGTTAATGCTCTCCTACGAGAACAATTACTGACAATAAGGGAAAATAAAGATCTGAAAAGAATACGACTACGTAGAAATGCTATGCTCCATCGGTCACAGGACCGATTTGTGAGTAAAGAAGATATAGAGGACTTATTAAATCTCCTTCAAGTAGTAATAGACCGATCCTAGATGAAGAACTTCCCCTCGACTGTTATCTCTACTTCCCCACCAACAATAACTTCCGTAATTTCGTCTTTTTCATAGGAGCATTGAACAATCAATTTACTTGGTCTATTGATTTCATATCCTTGTTCTAGAATGAAAGTTGTTCCTCTAGGATAATTAGATAAAACCTGATATACTTCTAGATAACCTCCTAATGGCCCTGCAGCACTTCCCGTCGCAGGATCTTCTGGAACTCCTGCAGAAGGGGCAAACATTCTAACATGTACATGGGAATCATCATAAACTGTGTCGGGTGTGAAAACCAACAGCTCTTGAGAGGGAAATCCCTCCAATGTTTTGAGTAACAAATTTGTATCTAAATTTATGGTCTGAATTGCTTCCAATGAAGTAAGAGGGACAACGAGGAATGGAAATCCTGTAGAAACAAATTGCATTGGGAATTTGTGTAAGATTAAATCGGGTGAAATCCCCATAATCTCTGCTATGGCCTCCGTATCTTGGAATTCTGCTAAGAATTCAGGTGTAGCTTGGTGCATTTTGACAAGATTATCATGAAATTCAACAATGATTGGACCAATTCCTAATTCGAGATAAGCTCTCGTGTCTTCTGCACCAATAATTCCCTGGTTTCTCAACACAAAAGCTGTACCTAGTGTTGGATGACCAGCAAAAGGAATTTCCCGACCTGGTGTGAAAATACGAACTTTTCGGACACATTTATCTACTTTTGAAGGGAGAACGAATGTTGTTTCCGAGAAATTCATTTCTCTCGTAATTCCTTGCATCTGTTCTGTCGATAACTCATCTTCGGATAATTTCCAGAATGTTGCCAATTGATTACCTGAAAATTGAAAACGATCATCTGTAAATACACTTGTCTGTATAAAAGGGATTTCATGCATTTTTATTACCTTCTGTCCTTTCGTCATGCATTTTAATAAAAAATATTTTTAGGTTCTATGTAGAAAACCATGTTTTTGGGATACAACGGTAAATCCATACTGTTTATAAAGGTTATACGCTGGAATGTTCTCTTTGGAGACTTCTAGATAACAATTTGTTTATTCTGTATGATTAAATTTGATAAACATAGTTCCAGTAGAAGATTCTGTCGTCTATAATCCTCATATTCATCTTATCACACAAATCAAAGAATCATCATTGATAGTAATCAATGAAATTTCAAATTAATGAGAGAAAAATAATATTAAAGACTTTAAGAATAGATGTATTGAGGTAATCCCAAAAACAAATATCCTCACAGTTAATATGAAATTAAACGAGTATAGCTTGGATGATTAAATAAACTTCGTCAAACGACACCTTGACGAAGGAAAAGAAGGTACCAAATAGGAGATAGAAGACATGAACCAATTTGTTAATGATTTTTTCGATATTTTCTTCATTATTAATTTAGGAACCTTATCTGCAGCGATTATAATTATTTTGGTAATATATTTTTCAATTAAATTTCAGAAAAGATCGTTAGTGGAATGCACATTTTGTAAGGACAAGATTGGCAAAAATAATATTAAATACGGAGCTGGAAAACCCTATCATCATGAATGTTTAATACGACATTAATCCAATCTCAAGGTGTACTTGAAAATGAAGTGTAATAGGAATTGATTTATCGAATATCAGAAAATAAAGGAAAATTTAGTTCTAATGCCAACGCCAGCGATCTTCGGGTTTTATTTCTAGAGGTGGTTCTTTTCCATATTTTAATTCCAGATGGTGTAGTTCTTCCTTAAAATCCGCGTTTCTTTTAGACTTTTTGTCAGCATCAGTTAGATTTACGACTTTTATGTTAGTTCTCGACACCTTTTTTCTTTCCTATTAAGCTGTTGACCATATTGGTCGCTAGTTTAACATTGAAAGCTATAATAAACACACTAAAAAACACACATGTTACCCATGTCATGCATTATCTCAAAATCAGTTTTTCAACCTGTTCAAATAACCATTTGAGAAATAAAAAAGCTTTTTGCAAAGAACAGAAGGCATCGATGTGAATCCTCGAATTAAGGAAACGAAAGATCCTCTAAAATTAGTACGATCTGGAGTTTTCGCATTAGAAAGAAAGAAATGGTCAAAGGCGCGGAGAAAATTCGAGGCTGCATTAAATGACGATGAGATGCGACAAAACGCAGGAGTATGGGCTAATTATGGCATTACTTTAACTAATCTTGACCATATCTCGGAAGCACAAAAAGCTTTCGCGAAGGCGGTCAGTTTAGACAAGAAAAATGCCAGATTATGGGTAAAGAAAGGTCTAACTGAAGCTCGACTAGGAAGCAATAACGAAGCGATGAAAAGTTTTGAAAAAGCCCTTCGATTTGATAAAAAAGATCCTGAAATACCTATTTTACTTAGTAGGATTCTCAGAAAACAAGAGGATACCAAAAAAGCCATCAAAATTCTTGAGTCAGCTCTGAAAAAAATTCCTCAATCATCTCAAATCCCTATTGAACTAGCGATAATATACAACAAACAAGATGAAGATAAAAAATCTGAAGAAATCTTAGCAAAAGCCATTCAAACAGCTAGTCAGCCTGATCCAGGCCTTCTACTAGGACAAACTTTATTGGATAAGAAAGACTTCAATCATTCTATTCTTGTATATCAAGAGATAGTGTCTCGATTTCCCCAATCACATCATGCACAATATGGATTGGGTGTCGCGTATCACGCGAATGAAGAATGGGATAAAGCCCTAGAGGAATATAAGAAAGCTATACCTTTGTTTCGTCCCGAAAAACCACGTCAAAGCCTTTTTATCAACATGGGACGTGTCCTGAAGAATTTAAAACGTTCTAAAGAAGCCATTGATGCACTTTATCAAGCAAAAAAGTACGGAAAACCAACTTTGGAGATTTCTCTCCTACTTGCTGAATTATTTTTAGAGATTAATCGTCCTGATCGAGCAAAACGCGCCTTAGAAGATGGAGTACGCCTTGATAAAAATAATCCTGCTATTCGTTTTTATTTAGGCCTGACTTTGCTACAATTGAAAGATATTCTTAGAGCCAAAGAAAACTTTCATAAGGCTATTGAGCTGGATCCTGAATTTCATGAAAGTAAATTACAACTATCACGATTATCAATACAAGAAAAAGATTTTAAGACAGCATATGCCCTAGCAAATGAGGTGGCTATAGCTGATCCCAGCCACATTCCTGGGAATCGTTTGGCGGCTAAATTAGCATACGATATGCGAAATTTTAAAAGAACAATTGAGTTACTTGAGCCAATAATCATAAAAGATCCTAAACAGCATCTAGAAGAGTTGGAACTAATACTCAACTCATGGTTGCTGCTTAGTCAGCCTGAAAAGGCAAAAACATTTTTAAAGAAGCTCTTAGGAGAAGATAAAGCCTTAAAAGATCTACTACAATCAAAAGCATTTTTCACTCAATTTTTCTAAACGAAATCAAAGTCCTAAACTGAGTTATTCAAGGAAAATGATTATACACCTATCTCCAGAATGAAGGATATGAATGAAATTGGAGACTAAACTAAGCAATAAGCGTTTTGTGCTTATGGACTGTGATGGTGTAGTCTGGAAGGGAAATCATACAATTGAAGGAGCCCAATCTATCCTAGAAAAATTAGAACAGATAGGATTTAGGTTAGGATTTGTAACAAACAATTCCAGTTTATCACGACTAGGTTTTAAACGAAAATTTGAATCATTAGGGTTCACTCCACACAATTACACAATCATAAATTCCGCTTATGGTGCAGCGATACATTTAGCAAATAAGCGTTACAACCGAGCTTTTATGATAGGGGAAGATGGGTTACGTAAAGAACTTGAGTTGCAAGATATTTATATCACACAAGAATATGAACAGCAGCTACAGGGAGTCTGTATTGGGTGGGATCGTCAACTTACTTGGCAAAAACTAGCCGATGCCATGAGAGTTATTTTAAATGATAATGGTTTTTTTATAGGCACGAATCCTGATAATAGCTTCCCGATGGAAGACTCTTTAGTCCCAGGAACAGGCGCAGGAATTGCTGCTCTAACAAATGCATGTGGAAAGGAGCCTGATATAATCATTGGTAAACCCAATCGCTTCTTAATTGATATAACACTAGAAGAAATGGGCTGTTCTGATCCAACAGAAGCAGTGTATATTGGTGATCGTTTATCTACTGATATTTTAGCAGGTATTAACGCTGGACTCGATACTGTATTAGTAAGAACAGGAATTTCCGATTCTCACATGAAAAATATTTTACCAACAGTGGAAATTGATTCTATTACAGATATATTGGCAATATTAAATTAATAACGTTCTAGTCTGAAAATGGATGAGTTATTTATGCGTAGATTAAATATGCTTAAGCAATATGGCTTTGTCATTTTATTTATTCTACATTTTTCTCTTCTAAGTGCTTTTAACTCTCACTACGGATCAGCTCTCATATTTCAAAAACCTGAAATTAAAATATCATCCGTCTCTATGAACACGCCTGCGGCTTATTCTGAACCACAAAATCTGGTCCAATTTTTAGGGGGGACACAAGAAATTGTTAATAAAATTCAGAGAAATGAGAACGATGATGAAATTTTCAATGCGACATATAATCTGATTAATCCTCAGAAACTAAGAAATGATGGATTCACAGGTCATAATGTCACAATTGCTATTTTGGACTCAGGGATAAATGAAGTCGGATGGATTACGAACTTAATAGCAAAATACACAACTATTCCTGATTCGACAATGATGGACGATGATAATGGTCATGGAACTTTTGTAGGATCAATTATTTCGAAGATTGCTAGTAAAGCAAAACTCATTAGTATCAAAGTCAGCGATTCTTCTGGATTTATGAGTTTTGAATCCGTTGAAAAAGGTTTGAAATTTGCTCTTGATAATAATGTATCGATAATTCATGCTTCTCTAGGCTCTATTCATCTAGATGCTTTGAATTCTAGCTTAATTGCTCAAATAAACTCCCAAAATATTACAACTGTTTTCTCTGCAGGAAATTCAGGGCCTTTTGCATCTAGTTTATCGTCTCCAGCAATTTTCGATGAAACAATTGCAGTTGGAATGGCATACAACCAAACTCACCTATACCCATCTTCTTCATCTGGGCCACGACCATCTGGAGCAATGGGACCAGACATTGTAGCACCAGGGGTAGATATTAGAGGTCATAATCAGACTTTTGAATTCGAAAATCGCACAGGTACCTCATATGCAGCTGCGTTTGTAACGGGAACCCTCGCTCTATTAAAAGAAGCGTTTCCAGAGAAGTCTTCCCTTACTCTGAAAGCAGCACTCCTTGAAACAGCCCATTTTATGAATAATACTTCTCCAATCAGACAAGGAAACGGCTTTTTAGATATTTCTAAAGCTTATGAGTTATTAAATACCATCAATTCAACCAATCCCCTAATTTCTTTTGCTCCCCGGGAATTATCGTCTTACTTTACGTATTTTGGTCATACAGTTAACGGAGAAAATAGAACTTATCGTCTAAGTTTGTATTCCACAATTAACACGAATCTTACTGAATTTAATACAACTCAGTCCTTCCCTTTAAAAAATGACAGTCAAGAACTCCCAATAAATATAACTGTAGGAACTCTCCCAAAAAATATCACTGTTGGATTAAATCAAATAAATATATCCTTAAACATTCCTGAGAAATTGAGTATGGCAAAACGGGAGGGATATATCACTTTTCAATTTTCCAATGGAATACATTCATCTAATTTGTCAATTACGATAGAGAATCGATATCCAGGTGGGAATATTCTTTTTTATCAAGGATATGATAATGATACATACATCCCTGACGGGCCATCGGGTAGGTTCAGTTTGTTGCAAAAGGCACTTGAAAGCTATTATGGAATGAACTCCCATGGGGCTATCCGTCCCAACAGTTTAATGAATGCTTATGGACCATTGGTTGTAACTGAAGATGGGAGAATAACTCAGCATGATTTAAATGGTTATCACATTCTTGTTTTAGCGGATATTGAGTTCGGGATTTCTGAGCAGGAAATCACTTTAATTCAAGAATGGGTTGCTATGGGGCATTCTCTTTTAGTACTTTCTTATCCCTCACAAATTATTGATGGAACAGAGGCTCTCTCCAATCAAACAGCTATTAATGAGTTATTAAAACCATATGGCTTGAGTATTGAGGATGATTTAACTAATCTCTCTCGTTTCCACAACGCTACTACTAGTATCTCAAAACCTATTTTTGAGGAAAAAGGATGGGAATTCGAATACAGTGGTACATCTTTAAATATTTCAACGGGAAAAGGAGGGAAAACTCTCGCAACAGCTTATGATAGCATCAACGATAAGGAAAGTCCTATTGCGGGATATTGGGAGGAACCAGAATCAAAAGGAAAAGTTGTGGTCTTTGGAGGGATGCTTCCTTTTAATGATCATGGGATAAACGCCTATCTAAACAATATAGAAGTAATAACTCGCATCTTTCGCTGGATGATTACAGATCAACAGCTGCCTTTAGATCTCCTTCTCACTTCTTCCCCCACGGTTCAGGGATCAACTCAGATTCAAATTACAATGGAAAATATGAATTTAGACTTTTTTAATGGAACTATTATAGAAGCTAATGGATCTTTTAGTCAAATTATGTTTAAAAAGAGAACAAATATGTATATTGGTTCTTGGAAACCATTAGCTGCAGGGCAAGCAATTCTTTGGTTAAACCTAGAGGCTCCGACTAATGGTGTGTTTGTTTTCGAAGTAATAAACCCAGCGTCCCAGGATATTTTCTTTTTGGTTATTATTGGTGGTTTTATTCTCTTAGGTGTAGTTTATTATCTCTTAGCTTCACGACGCCCTCAAAAACGTTCGCTCATTGAACAAAGAGTAGCCCTTGAATTACAAAAACGGAAAAATGGCCCCCCACATGGAGGATTAGAGACTTCTGAAATGTGTCCTCAATGTCGGACTCCAAGACACGTGAATGAATCCAAATACTGTTTCAAATGTGGGAAAGAACTGTGAGAATTGTGACACATACAGACTTTGATGGTATCTGTTGTGCTGCTCTATTTTTGCGGAAATTTGGATTGGATATTGAGATAATTTATGCTACAGTCAAAGAGGCCAAAGAATTATCTAATACTAAGCTATCTGTGGATTTTACTTGTGATTTACCAAAGATTGGAAAATCTATCAATATTGATCATCATAAATCTAATTATGAAGAATTACATGAAACAAATCGATTAACACAAGATGATAAAGTGAATCCTAACGCTGCTTCTGCGACTGATCTTGTTTTTACGTTTTTAGAATATGAAAATGACTCTATCGCCGAAGAAGTAAGGGAGCTTGGGCATCTTGCAGATATTGCACAATTACCTTCTGAATACCATCCACTGGACATTGTTTTAAGTATGAATAGCGATGATTCTATAGTTCTACGCCTAATCAGTGAATTATTAGCAAAAAATGGCCGACAAATTCTATCCACATCATGGTTACAAGAGAAATATAGAGAAGTTAGCGCAATATATGATGATACACATAATAAGATTAAAAAATTCATAGAAACCACTCCGAATTTACCTCGGATATTAATTTTTGACACACGTCAAGCAATTAATAATAAATTAGCTAAAGAAGTATTTCGACCCCTCTTTGAGCAAAATGTAGTAGTTATCGCATTAGTCTATTCAAAATCAGCTCAGGAACCTGTACGGGTGAGTTTTCGTGTAACAAAAGCCGAACAATCATCTTATGATGTGTCTGTGGTTGCAAAAGCCTTCAGAGGGGGAGGCCATCGTATGGCAGCAGCTTGTTCCCTTTCATCAGATAAAATACCAGATATATTAAAACAGGAATTAAGGAAGATTGCAAAACCAAACGATACTATACAATATCTCCAGCTTTAAATTTCAGAGCTTAGAATTTGTCTTTCGAGCAGAAATATTTCTCAAAAAGTCAATAAACTGCGAATATTCATAGATGTCCTTGTGTATTGATTGACAAATCTTGAACCAGAACATTTTTTTCTAAAAAAAAGGTATTTTGTACGTGTATTGTTAACACCTCTACGGTAATCTTCATCTGTTTGAACAGTATATTAATATCATCTGGATTTGATACGTTGAGAATCGCAATTTTTTCTGAAAGTTGGGTTCCTAACCTCAACGGAGTGGTCATTTCCATTATTAACGAAGTTCAAAGCTTAAAAAATAAACATGAGTTTGTTATTTTCGTTCCAAAACTTAAACAGAGTAAGCCCTTTGAAATAGAAGGTATTCCTATCTACGAATTTAGGAGTTTTCCATTTCCACCGTATCCAGGCTATAAAATCGCTTTACCAAGTTTATCTTTCACAAAAGCTATTCGAAAAGAAAAATTTGATCTAATACATAGTCATGGGCCTTTTAGTTTAGGATTGGCTGCCATATTAACGGCTCGTGTATTCTACGATCTTCCACTCTTAAATACTTATCACACGGACCTAGCAGAATATTCAGGACATTTGATTGCTGGTTTTCAGGCTGAAAGATTTACAGCTTGGTTTCGTCGTTTTGCTTGGACTTACGTTCGATGGTACTACAAGTACTCCAATGTCGTAATAACTCCTTCGAGAACTCTTCAACAGGCTCTAAGAACCCACGGGGTAAAACCTCCTGTTTATGCCTTACCAAACATGATCTCAAGCGTTTTCTTCAAAAAAAATCAAGATTCACATGAAGAGGAACTATTTCAAAAGCAAATTAGGGAAAAATTTAGAATAAAACCACACCATCGAGTTATCCTTTATTGTGGTAGGATTTCATACGAAAAAAAATTGGAAGTAATGCTTAAGGCCTTTAAAAAAACTGAAAAATTACATCCAAATGCATTCCTTTTGGTAGTTGGGGATGGTCCTCATCTTAAAATGTACAAAAATCAAGCTAAACAATTAAATCTAAAAAATTATGCCTTTACTGGTTTTATTAGTCATACTAAATTGCCATATATCTATAGAATGGGTGAATTTATGGTTACTCCTAGTGACACTGAAACGCAAGGATTAACTGTAATTGAAGCAATGAGTCAAAGACTTCCAGTGATTGGAGTTGCTAGAGGAGGAGTTTTAGACTATATCCATGAGAAGAATGGTATCCTTGTTCCGCCTGGAGATTCAGATTTATTTGCCCAAGCTATTACGAAATTCCTTGAGAATCCCGAAAATGTTTCTGAACGAGCTAGAAATGCCCTTGAAACTGCCCAGAATTGCTCTGCTAGAGGATTTGTGTCCCTTTTAGAGAAAGCTTTTCATCTAACAATGAAACTTCATAATTCGTCATAATTAGAGATTATTTTTATTTTGGACAACGAGGTTTTTATCTTTCTTTTAGAAACTCCTATTTACATTCTTTTATCTTACTTAAATAAATAATGGTGATACTCATGGCTTTACAACAAATAGATGTAGATGAAATAGCCACTCTAATTCTAATAATCATTGCAATTATCTTGGTAGCCATTATCCTATATATTGGTACCAGATTGATTGCAGGAAAAAAAGAAACTGAAACTGGATATATTATTCGGTTATTACTGGTTGCTTTAGTTATTGTTTTACTTGTAGCAGTAGTAATTGGGGCAATTATTGGTGCCATAGGGGAATTAGATCCCACTAATATCTTCTCAGGGGCTGCAGCACAACTTATACCAGTTCTAGTTTATCTTGCTATAATATTCTTAATTAAATACGTATTAATCCCTGAACGTGGCGAGATTGAAAAATGGAATGCTAGTATTTGGATTGGGGTCGTCACTCTTTTTCTCATATATGTTTTTAACATAACTACAACGCTATTATTCGAAATACCAATTATTAGAGGAGTTTAAAACGGATTATTATCTCCCTACTCTTTTTTCTTTTTCTATCTACCTTTATAAGCCAGCATAACTCAATTATCAGCTTTTTAGAGGTCACTACAGCAATTGATGAAGTATGACTATCCTATAAAACCCAAAAAATGTCATAATAACTCATTTAAACGGGAATCAGGTAATTAAATAAAGACTTACGATTATAAACTAATAATGCTAAGCTATTTAATCTAAGAAATTTGAATAATTTGTTGTTGTAGAGGCTTGGTTAAATGAGAAAAAGACCATTAGGTATGGCAAAACACCCATTAGGACGATTGAAATCATTAATTGTGATATCTGATTGGATTTCATTCACTGAAATAAAACGACCAGCAGATTCGATGTGGCTCTATAAAGGTCAGGCTATTCAATCCGTTAATACTGCAAGTGTGATCTTTATTCCAGTAGATTTTTCACGATTAATCTATAATACTAATTCATACATTTTGCTCTATGGAGCGGGAATTTATTGGACGAAATTCTCTGTTTTCAAACAAACAATTACTACAGACCTCCGATATATTACAGGTTTGGTAGTTCCAGAGGAAAAATGGCTTGACTGTCATTTTAATACTGAGCCTTTTGTTTTTCCTCCACCATACGATTTCATGATAGTAAGTGATAATTTACAAGAATTCGCTTTTAACGCATTAAGAACAGATGACGAATCATCAGGTTATGCCCGCCGAGCTTTTGGCCGAGGTATAATTCTCGCACAACTGGTTTTCCCGTTCAAGGAACCATTAACCATGCTAAAAAAAACAACAGAAAGTTATGAGGCGTTTGATTCCCCCACAGCTCCTATGAGAGTTCTTATTTCAGAATTTGCAGACGGAGAAGCAATTAATGAGATCTCTGTTGAAACTTCAAATAAAAAATATGAAGAATCAATCCCTGGGATCAGGAAAATTCAACCCAATCTCTTGGAAATATTTCCTGAAAAATGGAGTAACGAAATTTATCTTAATGGTTTACGCCGTGAGGTTTCAATAATTTCCAAAGATTTTGCATTCATTGGAGCACCTATGATCTTGAAGTGACCCCACTTAATAGTTCCAGACACCATTAGCTTCACCATTGGTATTAAGCAAGTTTCAGCTCTCACATTTCCCTAAATCATCTATATTTTCCCAATGAAGCCTATCTCATATGTTACTAGGTAAAATTGAGCAAGATCGACTTTAGCAAAGTTTTATATGTGTATCCCTGAATAATTACATCAATTTCAAAGAATTATTTTTGTTGTGATAACGTATGGCTGGAATTTGGACTGAAGACCAAGCTGATTTACTAAAATATAGCTTACGGAACATTTTTGCTACTGTTCAGAACATTCTACGCTATAAATCAAATAAATTTTATGTAGCTACACCATTTAACCAAGGTTATAGACAATTCGATATAGAAGGAAGTAGTTTAGAGGAAATAGTATACAAAGCTACAGAACTGTTAAAATCTAAGAATATTGATCGAGTAAACTTGGAAACTGCTGATGGCCTTCCTATTTTGACAATTTATTTGGAGGCAGGGCCAACAGTCATTATCAACGATGTTGTCACTGATAAAACCATATGTAACATTCTTCTTTAACTATATATGATCTGTGTCAGTTCTGATTAATTTTTGTTAATTTATTCACTTCTAATCTGAATAGATCAGTAGTTGCTGACTTAATATGATCAAATTGGACAAAACCCAATTTAGAATAGAACTCAAGAGCAGTTCTGTTGTTATGTTGGACACCTAATTCAATGAATTCTTTTCCTCCCTTTTGTGTTTCCTCGATTAAGTAATTCATTATTTTTTTACCAATACTCTGCCGTTGATACTTCGCTTTAAGAACTATTGCAGTAATCCACAAGGAATTTATTTCTTCATTGACCCAGAGATATCCCCCCGAATTTTTTTGGACTTCAACAATAAAGATTTTGTGATCATTTCCCTTCAAAAATTTAACTATGTCAGAAAACCAAATTTCCCAGTTCCAATATTGAGGTATTACCTTATCCATTTCTTTATGTGATATTTCCGTTATAAATTCAAGATCTGATAACTTTGCTCGCCGTAGAATAACAAGGGGGTCAAAAGAAAGATTAATTACAGGAAGCTCTAGCATTTTTACTTTCTCTCTTATTTTTTATTGAATGTTAACCAATAACAAGTGAGCAAAAAAGCATTTTAATGTGATATGATGGAAGATACTAAAAAGAAAAAAGTTTTCCTGAATGAATCAAAAATAATTAGAGAAAGTATGTGCCGTCAGATGAGAGTGAATTTCATTCTGGATCTAGAGAAAAGCCTTATTGGGAGCGGGGTCTATAGTTCAGCTATCAGGCTTGCTGATAAATTGAAAGAATATGGAATAAATACCGATGTAAATGGAAGAAACTATCCATATGACATCTACCATTTTCAAACATCGCTCCCTCAATCTCTATGGAAAGCAAGAATACTCAAACGAAAAAAGAGAACTTATAAGATATTAATGACTGGGCACACCACGATCGAGGATTATCGTAATAGTTTCCTCTTTTCGAATCGAATGAATTTTGTACTCATCCCTTATTTAACTAAGTTCTATTCCTATGCTGACTATCTAATCGCTGTAAGCGATTACAATCGGGATATACTCCTTCGGTACGGATATAGTCCGTCCCAAATTCGAGTAATCTCTAATGGGATTGATCTTACAAAAGTGCGTAAAAATCCTATATTAAGGATTAAAACACGGGAAAATCTCGGAATTTCTACTCAGCAGCTCCTTGTTATTACAGTAGGATTGTGTATTTATCGTAAAGCACCAGACATATTCACCGAGGTAGCTCTTTTATCCCCAGAACACCAATTCTACTGGATAGGAAAATATCTACCTTTAGGAACCATTGCACATTCCTCGTATCTCAGAGAAAAATTTCGTGTTGCAAGAAAAACCTCAAACATCCGTTTCACTGGGTATGTTTCGCGTTTAACATTAGAGGCTCTTTGGAATGCTGCAGATGTTTTTCTCTACGTCAGTAGAGAAGAAAATCAAGGCATCGCTCTTCTTGAAGGTATGGCTTATGGAAAAGTCCCTGTGGTTCGAGATCATCCTGTTTTTGATTGGTTAACATCGGAAATGAATTGTCTCAAAGGAAAAACAGTTGGAGATTTTTCAAAACAAATCCAACGGCTTGCAGCAGATAAAAAACTACTGGAAAACTTGCAATCAAATGGTGAATTCGCTCTAAAAGACCATGATATAAATAAATCAGTAAAAAAACTTGCTGATCTTTATACAGAAATCACGTAATGAATAATCTCTGACTCGTCGTTTGATTATGATTTTTTTTCCAAAATCTATTTAAATTTTTTATTTGCCAAGAAAAGGGCGCCAATGATTCCTAAACTAACAAGAACAAAAAATATGAGTCCTCCAAAGCTGACAGCTAAATCGAAGGGAGTAAATGGTTCTTCTGGTATTCTTGGAACCTCAATAACCGTATATTTGATCTCTCCTATAGCTTCTGAATTTCCAGATATATAAATGTTGATTGTATACTCCTTTGCTTCTGCATCACGTTCGATATCTAAATCAATTTTATATACCCCTTCTTTTTCATAGATAATTAGGTTCCCATATGATTGATTCATATCCGAGAATCCAGTTAAATCCAATCCTTTAATAATGTTCCCTGATGCATTATCAATGTGCACAGTGAAATTTATAGTTTTTTGGCCTCCTTGCTCGAGACTAGGAGATCCTTCTGCAGGAACAACAAAGGGAGACCCTTTAATTTGAATAGAATGAGATATATCAAATTCTTCTTGATCTTCCACACCCAATTTATAAGGAGCATTCCAGCGTATACGAAAGGCATACTCTCCGTTTTTAAGGGTGGGACTTATAGAATCTAACCATAGAATTGTTTTTCCAATATAATGGTAATGGAACTGCAGTGCAATGTCCGTTTCAGAAGGTGACTCATCCAAATTATCCAGGAAAATTGTTACTTCTAAATCTTTCATTGGAATTGAGATATTTTCTGAAATATTACGGTTGGGAAAAGCAATTTCAAGAGTATCATTATAATTTAGGAATTCTAAAGTGATATTACCGCCTAAATAATCAGTTATGTAATAATTTGAAGCTGGTAAATGTTCCTCAACAATATTAACCTTATACTTAACAGGTGGAAGATCTAACGGGATTGTTAATTTTAAAGGGATCCCGCCCACATTACCAGGTTTCGTATTAGATCCAAAAATCGTAATGGTCAGATTTGCTGAGATATTTCCATAAATCCCTCGGTTTGGTATCTCGAAATTTAATGCCATCGTACTAGCGTTGTTAAACGGAGTGGAAAAATTCCCATCCAGAATTGTCTCTCCTTTTTTATCATAAGAAATAAAAAAGGACTCATCCCAAGTTATGTTCTCATGAGAATACCAGGTACTTTCCCAACGATAGTCAACTTCAGCTGACCCAATCTCTAAATAATCCAGACCGTACCATTCACCATTAGTTGAATTGGCTTCCAAGAATCCTAAAATTGTGACATTATCACCTGGAGAGAGTGCTTGAATGTCTGATTCTTTTTCAAAATACTCGGTAAAGATATATTGTGTGTCATTACCAGTGCCTTGTGTTTCATTAGTAGATCCTCTAAGCATGTAAATATCTTGTACAACGTAATTCATAGGTTCCTCGATAGTTAAAGAGATATTGATAGTTTTTGTGTCAATATATTCGTTATAATCGTCAATTCTAAGTATTCGATACACAAATATCCATGAACCAAAATAGATCTGATGGAAGGGTAATTGTACTTGGATTGTAGCATGACAGTCAGACGGAGTTGTTTCATTCTCGAAAGGTTCGACTTTAATTTCATACGTACTAGAGAGATTTTCACGATAGCCTCGATGTATCCAAGTAGAATTAATACGCCCACTGAAAGTCTCACGATACGCTGAGAAAATAATAGGACCCATTTTATCCTCTGGAACAGTCACCCGATCAACTCTAATGTTATCTATCAGCCAATAAGAGGTAGCATTGTTTGCAAATGAATTATCATCTTCCAATATAAATCTAAAAGTTTTAGAATTATTTATTGCCATATCAATCTCAAAAGTTTCATTTACCCATTCTTGAGATTCTGCAGAATCAATTGTTCGATTTTTCCATTGAAGATTCTCGCCCTCTTCATGCCAATATGAAAACATTAGATCTGGGGGTACCTCGTAAAGATAGCAATCATCTAGCCAGCCTGTATAATAATCATCAACAGCAGCATCACGGCCGTAAAAAATAGCGCGTATTTGAGTAGTATTTTCAGGAGTCGTCCAGCTCAGAGCCTGAGTAACATAACCTTTATCATCTTGTGGGGCATCTCGAGAGTCAGTTGGAGAAATTGTGTATCCAATTCTATTCCCCGAGGAATTATACGCCTCAAGTCTTAGATACCAATAGTTATCGCTTGTAGCTCCAGTAGCTTTCACTACGAATATAATTTCGTGTTCTCCTCTTACGAAATCGACACTTTGATTCAATAAGTAACCTTCTGTACCATTGATATCAACATAGTAACTCCCTTCAGAGGCATTATTAGGGTCTTCAACTGCTTTAACGTATGAACTATTGAAATCCCAGCCGTTGGTATTGCCTCCTTCAAACCCAGGATTCAAGAGGAGGTTTTGACTTCGGGAAAAATAATCAAAAGAAATTTTGTATCTGTCAGAGTCCATCTCTGAAGAATTGAAGAAGATTTCAGCATCTTCTTTGTCTACATCCGCGGTTTCAGTCAGGTTTAAGTAACCAGAAATCGCCTCAAGAGAGTAGAAATTGTCATTTGTCCAGTCTGGAACGGAAGGATTATCAAAAGTGCGATCTTCAAAGATATCTTGGATCTCACTTTGAAAGTCAAACGAAACCTCACTAATAGGCGATTCTAAGCTCCATTCAAGAGAACCATTCATCTCTTCTGTAGTACTTTCTGCAGTGATTTCCAACCACTCGCCAGGAGCATAACTATCTTTGTCTGTTTTTAGAGTGGTCTTTCCTGAGGTAATTTCAGTACCGATTTTCGATTGGGGGACATAATTAGACGATGTGGTGCTTTGACCAGCTCCTTTTTGGATTGATTGATCTAAAAATCTATTAGAAGATGACATGTCTGCTATAGAGAAAACAGCAACGATATTCAAAAATAGTAGCAGAATGATACTTAATGGTAATATTTGTCTGAAATATTTCATTGGTTTCACCGTACTCTTATGTTTCGGATCATTTCTCGAATCACTGAGAAGATTTCTCCACAGAGGATGATTCAGCCGTAAAACTCCTTAATTGGGTCTAAATGGAGTAGATCGTCTTTATTTTTTTAAGTTTGTTTTTATCAACCAAGGATGAGTTAAACTTAAGTTTGGTAGCACTACAAAAAAATTGGAAAGCATGACAGAGCTTAGAGCGGAACTTAATCAGGTAATAGAACAAGGAAAACAAGCTTTAATAGAAAATGACGACGATGAAGCCATCCACGCTTTTGAAAGGGCGATTCAGATCGCAGATGAAGCCTCACCTACATTAAACAGCATCATTGGAATTTCTTTCACATATATGGCATTGGCTTTTGGAAAAAAAGGGGAAAGGACAATAGCACTTGAACACATCAATACAGCAACTGAATTCTTTCCCGTGAACCCAGTTAATCCATTAGTATATGCACAGCTGCTTCTGGGCCTCGGTATTGAGTTCCAAAAAATTCAGTTGTATGAATGTTCAATTATTGTTCTAAAGAACGCCCTTGTTATGGCTAAAAACAAGACGATAGAGGCTGATCTAGAGGTAATTTCTATAGTAGCTCGTAATTTAGCTTTCTCTTACACCAAGATTGGGAATAATGTCTCTTCTGCTAAATTGTATCGAATTGCGGCTGATTTAGAGGATGAACCTCAAACAGCTATTGACCTATATCGAAATTCAGCTTATCTATACTATCAAGAGAGAATGAAAGAATTTACTTTAGATATTCTGCAAACAGCCTTTGATAAAGCAGGAATCCTTGGAGATACCAATTGTCAGTTGGAAATCGCACATTTTCAAGGATTAGTTTCTTATGAAATTGGTTCAAGCTATATCCAAAGGAGTTACTTAGAGAAGGCGATTGCATATCTAGATCTTTGTCATGAAAAGTTTTCTTTCACGGAGGATTCCTTATGGCAAATTAAAGCTCTTTATGAAAAAGCCATAACATTAGAGAGTATTGGAAAGGTTTGGCAACGAAATAAGGCTCTAGAAAAACTCATTAAATATGAAATTACTGAAGAAAATAAGGTATATATTATTAAAGCCATTCTCCTCTTGATAATCCATGCTTTGGAAGGAGACAACTATTCTAAAGCCGATTTTTATATTCAACAAGTATCAGAGGATCAATTACAAGATGTAAAACCTCAATTAAGTCAGAAAATTCGAGAAATCCGAGAGATGTTAGAAATATCTCGTAGAAGGGGACAATTACATGCTGATCTTCATTTTACGCGGAAAGATCTAGATCTCCCTATCGATGAATTACTTCCAGAGGCAAAATCACCAACTCAAGAAATTTTCCGTGAAAAAGAAACGGTGACAAGCTTACAAGCGCCAAAAATAGATTTTTTTACCCCAAGTGCCACTTCAACTCATAAATTAAAACAACCATCAGTTGAAGCACTTCAAGATTTATTTGATACTTCAGAGGAAGAACTACCATTACCAGTTGATCAAGAACCGATTTTAGCAACAACACAAGAGCATGTACCAGCAGAGGAGCCACAAGAAGCAGAGGAAGTAACCGTTTCTGATGCAATACTTAGATATGATCAAGAAAAAGCAGTAGCTCTAGAAAGGTTATTTAGAGCACATCAGGAACCCCCAGAACCATCGCTTTCTATTCAATCTGATCCATTAATAGTTTCTCGAGCACATTCAGAAAGTGAATCCTCTTTTACTGAGGAGCTAATTAGAGAACCTATTGAAGATCAGCCTCAAGTCACTAGTTTTCCAACTATTGTTGTCTCACAGGATGAAAATATACGTTCAGAGGTTGTAAGTCGTTTACAAAGAGCTGGATGGGCTGTTGAATTAAATTTCACAAATCTTACACGAAGAGGCGCTGAACCAGATGTGATAGCGACAAAGGGATTAATCAGAAAAACACGAAAATTCATCTTTTTTGCGGAAAACCCCGCAGATGCTGAAATTTGTTCATTCTTACTTCAATCAAACCCTGAAAGAGGGGAAAAGTTGATTTTTTTACTCAGTGGTGACCCCACTGATGCTAATGTTTCAGTAGTGGTGAAATTAGTGACTCAAATTGGCCAACTCTTTTAAATTAAATGTGTAGGGAGTTAATTAGTAAAGGAACGAAAAAAAATATTTAGTAATGTATATTCACAATTACGATCGAAATTTCATCGTTAATAGTGAGGAAACCTTTTGGTACATTTCATCGATTGTACCATCACTCGTCAAAGTCTTTAAAATTCCTCTATGTTGATAGAATTCTATTAGAGGTTTTGTTTCATCTTCATATGTCGTAATTCTTTTTTTAACAGTCTCCTCAGTATCATCATCCCTATGAAACAATTCCCCAAAACACTTGTCACATACTCCTCTCTCCTTTGAAGGACTGTATTTTATATGGTAAATAGCTCCACATTGCTTACAAGTTCGTCGGCCAGTAATTCGTTCAATTAAAAGATCATAATTCACCTCAATATTGATAACAAGGTCAATATCAGTTATTTTCTTAAGATCTTGAGCTTGTGCCAAATTTCGTGGATAGCCGTCTAAAATAAATCCTCTTTTACAGTCCTCTTGACTAAGTCTTTCCTTTAGAAGTTGTAATACTATGTTATCAGGCACCAGTTTTCCTGTATTCATGAATTTCTTTGCTTTCATACCAAGTTCAGTGCCTTTTTTGATTGCTGTCCTTAATAAATCTCCAGTACTGATTTGTGGAATGTTAAAGTCTTTCACTATGAATTTTGCTTGTGTTCCTTTCCCTGAACCTGGAGCACCTAGTAATATTAATTTCACAGTAACCATCTCTCCCCTCTCAATTCATTGAGGTCTCATTATTCAGTTTTAAGAGGATATCTCTTGCCTTTGAAGCATGTTGTTCATTTATTACAAAAATGATAACTAGATTGTCAGTATGTTGAACCATTGTATCATATATAGAAATAGCCTGGTCAGCAAGTAAAGAAGAAACATGAGCCAGAATTCCAGGGATTTCTTGCGCTTTTATCGGAAGCATTAATTTAAGCAGGCTAAGAGAGTCTTGGAGCTTATGAGTATTTATAGCCTTTAAAACTGCTACCTCATTTAGAAAAGATTGCTCAGCCATTTTTTTAACATAAAATTCACTACTTTTACGGTTAAGGTAGACAGAACAAATATCATTACGTTCGAGTTGTTTAACTAAAACCTTTAGAATATCTTGGATATCTGTGTCTTCATGAAAACGGATTTTGTAATGTTTTAATCCATCTGTGACCTCTGTTGTTCCCTTTTTCAGAATATCCTGTACCAATTTAACACCAAGCAGCTCCTCTTGTTGTACACGTAATTTTTTAAGATATCGAGTTATAGCAACTGCAACATTCCCCTCTAGTCTCGCAGGATCCTTAGAAACGAAATTACCCTCTTCTACCAGTTGTGTTTTAATTTTTTTAGCGATTTCTCGTTGAGCAGTTTTCCGTTGTTGAAGCTCATGAACAAGTGATGGATCTTGTTCAAGTATTTCTCGTACAAATTTCGAAACTGACTTTTCAGCATACATGGGAGCTCATCCTTTGAATAAATATCAAATAGTTTGATTTTAACTTGATATGGATTATTGTTTCTGCTTTAAAGATTACTAGGCTTCAGTGATATGTCTTAATACCAGTTTTGTTGATTACAAAGAGTCAGACATAAAAAATCCAGTGAAGATTGTCACATATTCTGTTTTTTCACAACTTTTTATTTATTCTGAAAATAATTACTAAAGATGAAACAAATTCATATATTTCATATACCTTTTAGCCGTATTTGCCGATTTTATTCTGAGAGAAATACAATAAGAATAATATTCTAATAGTATATCACCGTATAAGATCCTTTAGGAATGCCAAATTCGAGAATCTGAGGGTAGACCAATGGGAATGTCTGACTTCTTCGTTCTATTACCAGCATTTAATGAAGAAAATACATTACCAAAAGTAATTCAACAACTGGCCGAAATTTTTTCTCCTAGTCAGATAATTCTTGCTGATGACGGTTCAACAGATAATACATCTAAAGTTGCACAGGAATTTGGTATCAAAATCATTAGGAATAGAAATAATAGAGGAAAAGGACATATTCTAAGAAACGCTTTCGCTATTATAACTAAAAAATTCTCTAATGTGAAATGGGTTTTGACTATAGATGCTGACGGACAACATGACGTGCGAGATATTCCTCGTTTTATCAAAACTTTAGATCGTAACCCAGAAGCCGATATTATTGTAGGAAAACGTGATTACAATCAAATGCCTCCTATTAATTGGATCTCAAATAAATTAACTTCAGGTTGGTCCAATTTTTGGTTGAATTGGAACCTACACGATCTGCAATGTGGCTTTAGATGTTACCGAACAGACGCTTTACGCCTAATCCTCGATTATGGCCTAACAAAGAATAAATTTGATTTGGAAACTGAAATTTTAATTATTTCATGGATTTTAAAAGTAAATATTATTGAGATTCCAATAAGAACACTCTATCCAGATACTAGACGGAAATCGAGGATTCAACCTGTAATTGACACTTTCCGATGGATGCTTCTTATTTCTAAATATGCATTTTCTCAACAATTTATTACTCATGTGTGGCAAAGACGGTATTTACGTCGTTCTTGATGGTTTCCAGTATTGTCTAGATTAGCCAAATTTCTTATAATAAAATTACGAACACACTTCAGAGGATTTTAAACCAAATGAGAATGAAAAGAAGTATTTGATATGGACAAAATTCAAGCGCAGTAGTAGGTACGAATTTCGAAAGTGAAAAAAAACCTAAAATATTTCATTAATAAAATGAATGATTGCCAAACTCAAGGATACTTTCTTCATATCCTCTACTGATAATAATTAAAAAACAAATGATTAAAAAGGATGAGATAGAAATATCCAGTTACAAAGCAGGTTCAGGGATTAGGATTATGAAACAAAAATTAGTTCTTAAATTAGTACTTCTTGGCGACCCAGGAGTTGGAAAAACGTCATTAATTTCACAATTCGTCCACGCGCGCTTCCGACATTCATATCAATTGACAGTTGGATTAGATATTTCTTCAAAACAAGTAAGGTTGGATGATGGACGAACAGTAACACTATCAATAAATGATATTGGTGGTCAAGCGCGGTTTGCTGCCATACGACATATGTTCTTCAAAGGAGCTCATCTTGCCATGTTTGTTTACGATGTTACTCGAGCTGAATCATTGGAGAATATTAAAGATCCTTGGTACAAAGAATTAATGCAATTTTGTGGGCAACCTGGAAAAACGAAGGCTGCTATCCAAACAATCCTGGTCGGTAACAAGTCTGATCTCGAAGATTATCGGATGATTGATGAAGAGGAAGGGGATCAGCTTGGTAATGAAATAAAAGCAATAGGACATATTTCCGCCTCCGCGAAAGAGAACATTCAAGTCGATGATGCTTTTAAGACTCTGGCTCAAAGTTTTTTTGACGAAATATGAGAATACTATAAGTTTGATAAAATATTAGGAGTTGTTTTCATGGCTATTGAGGCAGATTTTTCATATTTATCACATCTTCCAACTCATTACTTTAAACGATTGATAGATAAGTGGGAAAACACCTCAATTGAATTGGAACCAAATGGCCTTCTTTCAAATGAAAATAGAGAAATTACAATGAACTTCATCAATAATATGAAGGTTTCCAGACTTAAACAACTAAAAAAGCTAGCTAATGAACTTGATGTCTCTAATGTGTGGTGGGATATATATCAATTTTCAGAGATTATCCCTTTTTCTCATCTTAAAAAGCGTCAAAAAGCTTTTAGTGTTGAGAAATACTTACCAGAAGAACATACCAAAGTCAAAGGTCTTTTTTCTATAAAAGATATTAGTGAACATGCTATTCTAATCCTTGTTGAATTTTCTTCTAGGTCTACGGCGCTCAAACGGTTATTTCGATTCATGTATTTACCCTCGGTGAAAACTATTCTTTTAGAACCAAAAGATTTATCAACAGAGATCTTAAAACACGAAATACTACCATTTATTACAGAAGAATCAGAAAAAGTCACTCGAAAACCTATCCGTGCCAGATCAATTCGAACTTTAACAAAAAACCATGGTAAAGAAAAATTATCACTTGCTCTCACACATCTCAAAATTAAAATTTCTCTGGAAACATCAGGTATAGAAGGCTTAAGCCAAATCGTAATTCAAGGAGACAATGTAATTAGGGGAGCAGAAACACTAGAGCAACGACATGAAATATCCCTCAAATTTATGAACTCTGGTCCATGGATTGGTGCAGGTACAAAAGATTTCTCTATTGAAGTAGGAAAAGGGCTTCAGATTCATCAATTAGAAGAGAATTCTTTCAAAACCCTTTCAACGGTACTTAGCTGGTTATAAGAGATTTTCTAGTGATGGAATGACATGCTTCCAAAATACAGATTTCTACAAGTCTGTTTTCCAATCTTTCTGATTATCACTTCCGTTTCTTTCACTATTAAGAATCCTGTTACTAGCATTGTAGATAATCAGAAATCTTTTCCATATATTTCCAATAATCATCATACAAATGATTCTAATTTGAATGATTATTTAGTAATGTTTTATGATGAAATCCCAAATTTGAGAGATTTTGAACCTTTAATTCTTAAGAAATTCTGTAATTTTCCTGTTGTTCATATTAAATTCAATGATTCTGTAATGCAAGAATTCTTCTTTGAAAATTATTACCAAAAAATCTACCGAATGGTACCAAACCAGATCTTTAAAAGCTTCCCTCAGGTTATTCCAGAACCTAGTTCCATTAAAAGTAGTCTTAATACTGAAATTCAAGATTCGACGGGAGCAAATTTCTTGCATAGTTTAGGTATTGAAGGTCAAGGTGTAAAAATTGGTATTATTGATACAGGAGTAGAAAATGACTCAGATAGATTTGGAACACGAGTAATAGGTCGTGAATCGTTTGTAAGCATTGAAAATGGTTATTCTGCTGATATTACTGATCCAGAACCAGCAATGGTGCACGGTACAAGAGTTGCTGACCTCGCTGCGGGAAATACAAGGGGAATTGCACCAAAAGCGGAGATATATGGAGCCAAGGTAATTCATTCAAATGAAATCACGGGGGCAGGCAGTGGGGGAGGTGAAGAAACTACAGCAGGAATGCTTGAAGCAATTGATTATCTTATTAATAATTCAATAGATGTTATCAATATATCTCTTGGACAGTATCATAACTTACCTAGTGGTTTGAGGGACGAAATAATTAATTATGCCTCAGTTATCCATAACATTGTGTTTAGTGTTTCTGCAGGTAATTCAGGAACACTTTATGGGGATAGAGGGACGTTAAATAATCCAGCGTCAGCACTTCAATGTATTGCTACTACAGCCAGCGACATTAGTGGAACAAACATCGCAGGTTTTGCATCACGAGGGCCAAAGGTTGATTATTCCTTAAAACCAGATATCACAGCACCAGGGATTAGTACACCTTGGGATGGAACATCATTTGCAGCACCTATTGTTGCTGGTGGTGCAGCTTTACTCATTAATTTTCTGAAAAATGAAGGCTTATCCTATTCAGCTGCTACCATCAAAGCTGCTCTCCTTGCTGGTGCAAGGAAACTTAACAAACCAGTCTGGGAAGAAGGTGCGGGATTTATTAACATCACACGATCTTTAGAGATCCTCAATTCGACAGATGAGATATCGAACACTCCTGATCTAGTATATCTTCATCCCCAAAAGTTACCATTTGATCCCTATAGAATCTTGTTTAATGGCAGCTCTATACTGTTTAATCTTACAGTAATAAGTAGTAGAGAAATATCCATTAGTCCAAATATTTCGGAATCAATTTCAGATTTCGTCAATACTCCGAATTCCTCCTATATTATAAACAATACTACTCTAATCCCTATTAATTTCACAATTCCAGCTTCCTCTAAATCTCAAGATGTTTCAGGCTTTATCAAAATAGCTAATGAATCATTAATAGTAGAATTTGAAATTCGAGAGACAGAAATTCAAGTTCTGTTTGATGAAACCCTAAATCGTATAGTTAGGCACGGGTACGGTACTGGAGCTTATGAGGTACGAGGGGATACTTCCAATACAATTGGTATTTACTCAGCTTTCACACAGTTTTTGGCTTATGAACATAATTATAGCGTTACACCCCATGTGAAAGGAGAAATAACTCTCAGCGAACTTTTAAAGTATGATGTGTTAATTCTAGCAAACCCCTTTTCCAATTCCACAGATAAATACATGGATTGGATTATAGATCCTGACCCTGAATATCTAGCTTTGTCAAAAAACTCAATAAACGCAATCTCTGAGTTTATTTTACTGGGTGGAGGTATGTTAATACTAAATGGTAATGATGATGCGTATTTCAATATAACAGGATTGAATGAGTTTCTTGAACGATTTGATTTGGAGATTAAACCTGAATTTTCAGGAGGAATAAGTATAAGTGAAATTGTCAATCCACAAGACTTCACCACGGATATTTCGTCATTTCCGTTCCGTGGAAATTATATCCAGGCTTTTGGAATGAACACACAAGTGATTGCGGAATATAATGGTGAACCTACGTTAGCCCTCTATGAAGATCCTGGCGGTGGAAGAGTACTACTTTTTGGAACCGATCTAATCTTTGATAATTTTGGGTTCTCTAGCTATGCTTATAATGGTAACAGCTTGGAAAACAGTATTTTAGCTTTGAATTCCATCACTTGGCTCGCAGGAGCAGAGAGAGAGTATATTGAAACATCCACAAGTCTTCCAGAGTTTTCCTATCCCATCGTCTTTTTGATGTTAATTCTTTTACTTGGGATCATTTACATTTTACTTATTAACAAAATTGAAAAGTAAGATTTCGCATTCAAGAAGAGGAAAGCACCTTTTTTTATACTCTAGGTCTTCACTTAAGCCAATATTGGCCGTAACGAAGTTTCTTGTTCTGAGTGGATTGTTTTCTTAACTAAAGGTAGTTCAGCTCCACACCTATGACAGTACGAGAAAGTTAGACTGGTTTTTTCGCCACAGACTTCACAAACAACAGAGCTAAACCATTCTAACTTAGCCTAGTGTTATTGATACTATAGCAACTACATCTATAGAAACAGTTCGTGATGATGGAGACATAGACATAACAAAATACTTTATAACTTGATTTACAGTCTTGGTTCCTGACCTAGGCCCTTGTAACTGCTGCTGGTTCTATCATCATACCCAATATTTGATTCAGAAGTCAACTGATGAAATATGATTTGAATTATCGGCATCCCTGGCACTAGCTCCACGGGTGAATTCGCTTGATGGGCGATTTCGAGCGTCAGAGTAGTCGGATCTTTTAGTCCTGTTCCTGGATTCACCAATCCTGCAGCTTGAACAACAATTCCCAAACGAGCGATTGATGATTTCCCTTCTAATGTCGCTGCGAACTTCTTTGATATCGAAATTTTCTCAAGGGTCGAAGCAAGAACAAACTGATTGGGAGACAACAAAAAAGCCTCATCTTTCTCGATCCGAAAAACTTCAGAGTTCTTCAAAATAGCCTTTCGGTCGTTTGGTCGAAACAATCTGCCATGATGGAACACTAAAAACGTGTCACCTAGTTTTAAATCAATACTACATGGACCCACAGCTGATTTGTCGAAAGGTGTGATCAATATCTCTCGAGATTCAATTGCTGCCAAAATATCTTGGTATGATAATATCATAGTTCATTTCCACCAAATTTGTTTTCGTTCAGTTAAATCAATTCCTTCTTGTCTAATTAATAGCTATTGTTTCAATTGAAATAAATTTATTAGCGGGGATGAGTGATAGAAAGTTAACATGAATGAATCCCATCAAGACCGGTTAAAAGTAGTTTTAATGCGAATAATTGAAGGATTTTCCGATTACTTCGTCTCTAGTCTAGAAAAATCTTATCATCAAACTCCAGAAAGTATCGAGGTTCGAAATATAACTGTAGAGCGAAAATTAGGCACTACAGGCATTCATATCGTCAAGGTTCAACTTGAATCAGACTTAGGATTAGATGAAGCAAGCATTGCTGTAAAGATCTATAATGAACAAGAACAAGCTTTAGAAGTTGTAAAACGAATCAATATCCTTGAAAAACGTATTTCACATGAAAAATATTCCCCATTCGGGATCTCATCAGCAGCAGTCATTTTCTTTTCTAGAAGCGTAATAGTGATGGAAGGGATACAAGGCGATGTTTTTCGCGATTCTAAAATTCCTCGGCCTCAAAAATATCGGTATGCAGGAAGAAGTCTTGCTGCTTTTCATGGAGCTGAATCAGATCACTGCTGGTTTGATAAATATAAGCTTTTATTGTCAAGAAGTCTGGAGAATTTACCAACAACAAAAGAATTCAAACAATCTCTCAGCACCATGTTTGCAGAAGTAATACCTCGGGCGGAGCAGGCGTCTCAATTATCAGGATCAATCAGTTTTGGAGATTTTCATCCTGGTAATATTATCTTTGATGTTCGAATAGGCCAGAAGCCAATGATCAATACACACCTTATTGATCCAGAATATTTAGATACATCGACTGAACATGATCGTTTAGAAGATATTTGTAATTTCTTTGCGGTTGAAGCTGTTGACCAATACCGTCAAGATAAAGAATTAGCTAAATTCCGAATGAATATGAAATCGTTTATATCGGGTTATAACGAAGTACTTGCTCATGAACAGACATCGTTTCAAAATTATTATTCAGGAGGGAACTATATCCCTGTGAATTTCCATCTAGCATTGATGATTCTAATGAGTATAATAAACATCCAGGATATGACTGATCTCTTTGGTGGCGAACGAGGTATCCAAAATGAAGTGCTTCTTCGCTGTCAATTGATTGAAAAACTTTTGAATTGGAATTCTTTCCCAGATTAGGTTAATAAATTGCATCATAAAGTTCTATATTCAAAAGCTGGAATCGCAACACAGATATTAGTACAGGATCCTCAAAAATTAATCATTTTATTGGATGTTGGGGATGGAATTCTCCGAGATTTACTGAAAGAAGAACTATCTTTTCCGTTAACTGTTCCTTTGTACATTCTCCTTACTCATGGCCATTATGACCACTGCGGAGGTTTATTTTCGTTACTAGGTTTTTTACGAATGATTGGACAGTCTTCTCCAGTTAAAATCTACTATCCTGCAGATTCTATTGAGATAGAAGAATTGATTGATCTGTTTACCTCTTCATATTCAAAAACGATTCCATTTAAACTAAAAACCTCCCCCCTACAGCCTCTAGACGAAATCAAGATTGAGGAGGATTTACGTGTTGTTGCTTATAAAATGAAACACATGGGATCCACTCTCTCCTATGGAGTATTACCTGAAATTCCAGCACTAGGATATGCTATCTTTAAGAAAAATGAAAAATGGTTGGTCTTTACCGGCGATACAGGAATGAATGAGAATCTCCCTGCTTTTCTGAAAAATGCACACCATGCTTATATTGAAGCGACAAATCCGTCTGATCATCAATCAGCTTATCATCTTAATGTTGAGGAAGCACGAAAATTAGGGAAACTAGCAAAAGATTTCACCTTAGTGCATACAAGAAAATAGATCATTTGAAAAAATCGTGGATACGAGGATCAGACTGAAATTATTAATAATCTGATATCCTGTAGTGTTTTATTATAAGATAGTTTCATTAAATTTGTATGTGGAAAATCTCAAATTTCATGTTCCTAATCATTTCTATCAATAGTAGTGGCCAACTTGCTTTCTAAGTTCTTTCTCAAAGAAGTAAGATTCATTCATAACGACACGCAGAGTGGGGCTGCAGAGATAGCAGAAAAGTGTTTAAATACACTTAAAAATGAGTGTCTTCGATTAAATACTAGACTCGATAGAATAAAATTAAAAATGGCTATTCAGCTACTTCTAGATACTCATCCTATGGCGACAATCGAAAATGCTTTACTACCAGTTTTTTTAAGGTTAATTCATCTTATTGAGTCAGATGGGATTCAAAACGGGGATCCCAAGACATCAATTGAATTACTTTTCGCCACCCGGCGCGAACAAATGAGAATAGGTGAATCAAATACTGTTGAAAAACTTACCAAGGTTTTGCAAGAGAAACAATCCATTTTGACATTTTCTCACTCATCAACTATTACTAAAGCTTTATCAAAACTAGCGAAAGATGGATTCTGTGATAAGGAAATCTTCGTTTTAGAATCACGACCACTTAAAGAAGGAGAACGAACAGCCCTTTCATTAGCTAATTCGGGATTCAAAAAAATTCACCTAGGTATTGATTTTACAATAGATGAATTCTCTAAACACGCTGAAATAGTTGTTTTAGGAGCTGACACAATTTATCCTAGTGGACAAGTTCTAAATAAGATTGGTTCAGCAACAATTGCCAAACTATTTCATATGAGATCAAAAGAAGTTATTGTTGCTGCTTCACCTTCTAAAATTTGTCTTAGAACCATTATTAGTAAAAACCAAGATCGGAACGTAAGAATACCACATAGAAATTCAAAAGAGATCTCTAATTTTTCAGCACCTAACTTTAAAATCTGGAATAAATACTTCGAGATAATTCAGCCAGATTACATATCTTCCTTAATTATGGATTGTTACCAGATTCATTCTCCAATTTCAAAACATATCGCGAGATTTCTTGAAACAAACCAACTATTTGAGCAAATTAGATCGTTTGAAGAAATTTGGAACGAAGTTAATTTCAAATAAGCTTAACCAGTGTCATAAAGTCCTTATATAAGGACTAATTTCGTGAGGAGCATTCTAACAAAAATATATAATCTTGTTTACCACGGTTTTACAAGGACTGGTTGAATCGCAGGGTCTTCAAAGATTAATTTGCCTCGAAAAATATCTCTTTTATCAGCAATATGAATTTTAGTTATAGTTCCAGAGGTTATTTTAATCTTTACACTTTCTTCTAAAGCAGGTTCATATGCTTCATCAAAAACAAGCTTCCATGTGGAATTATTGCTTTCATTCCAAGCAATTACGTGTATTTCGTTTCGCTCATGATCCATAGATAAGTCAAGTATATGGTAGAAGCCTTTAAACTGCTCGGTCAGCCCCTTAGTTTCGGAAGCAGAAATTTGAATTGGGAGTCTCTTTTTCCATGTTGCTGGAATTCCTCGTTTTGTTAAATCCTTCCCTTCTTCTTTTAATTTCTCCTTGAAAGTTTTCTGGACCTTTAAATCTAATTCTACGAGATCTGGACGAAGCCTAGTGAGAATAAAAAGTCGCTTGATGGAACGGTATGCCTCCTTACGGGTACTAAAATTCTTTACAATAAATTTAAGAATTTCAATAGCTAGTTCACGTTGATCATGGGTGTAAAGATCGTTTGCATAAGTGTTCATCGATGAGACCATACCGTCTAAAAGATCTGGAAATCGTTTTAGCCGTATAACAGCATCATGCGGTTTATTTGTTGCAATTAATGAAACAGTAAGACCAAGAAGTTGGGTTGGGGGCATCTCAGTCTCTACTGTGGGAACAGACTCGAATAAATCAAGTGCTTGTCTATACTGTCCTAGTAATAAATATAACAAACCTTGAAGAGAAATAAGATTTTCAATCGCTTCTTTACCTACTGAAATAAAGTTCATAAAGACTCGACACGCCTCAGCATGGACCAAAGCTTCAACTATATGGTTTCGCGTTAATTTATAGTCCAAAAGCCAACTATGATGTTCAAATAACTCTGAACGAAGTAGACGTTCGACAATTACGCGTTGCTCAAGATTGTCGATTGAATAAATTAATTCAGAGCTTTTTGTTAGGACTTCAACAAGAACACGTTCCGCCTCCAGAATATTAAAACTTTCTCGTGTTCCTCTTGCCTTAATAACTAATTGTTGAGCAATAATTAAAGCATCTTCGGGTGATAATACTTCAGGTTCCTTCGTTGGACTTGAAAGGGGTATTTCCTCTTTATCTGGTACCGAAATTTCGGTTCCAACCTGAGCAGCTGTGCGAACAAAACGAGCAGTATCAGTTAAATCATCAATTAACATGGCAACATCTATGTACCGTCTGGTTCTTTTTTTATAACTCCAAGAAGCACGAAATACTCGCTCAACGGTTTTATCTAATATTTTTCGCATATCAGGATCTGATACAGCTGCAGCAAGAATCGAAACGAAGGATCCACAAGAAAGATGATCAATTCCTCTAAATACACGGTTCTCTTTTATGATTCGAGCTACCCCTTCATCATCTGATACTAAGGCAACTTTATTGTTGTCTTTAAGAGAAAATTTTTTGGCTAAAATTACCACATCTATATCAGCTGGATCATCTTTCACCCGAACCATTCTTTCCTGTATCGCATACCTTGCAGTTTGATTCCAAAGGTTTGATCCACGATTAACACGTTCCAACCGGACATATTTTGGAATCGTTCTCCGTAACTCACGAAATTTGCCTGGAATATCTGATTTTGGTAGTTCATCAGGTACCATTACCTCCATCCCTACAGAATTGGCAATTTTTTGCAAATTAGGCAATAAAATATCCGATACTCCTGCATGCATCAATGAAATGAAGAAATTAGTATCAATTACAACAACATCAAAAAGAGTAGTAGCCATTGATTATTATTCCTTATCAAGAAGTTTTACTTAGAATGACCTCTTATTAGACCAAGTAGAAGAAAATAGCGGAGGGCGTGATTCGAACACGCGTAAAACAGCTTTGCAGGCTGCCCCTTAGCCAATAGGGCTGATGATCCCGAAGTTATAGCCACTTTGGTACCTCCGCAAATAGCTATGTAAATATTCGTTTAATTATCCCTTAGTACCAATCAAATCGTCCCTTTTAACTGGATAATATAAACTTTGTTATTACTTTCCTGCTATTTATTCAATTCTTAGTCTCTATCATTTAGATAGTGATATTTATATGAAAATGGTATTTCGTAATATATTCATATTAGATATCCTATTTTAAAAGTGAAATTTTCCAAAAAAAAACATTTTACCACTTTAAAAATAAATTCATGTTATTTTGTCTTCTTAAATAGGTCTCTTACAATGAACATATAATGCAAAACATTAAAGAGAAAGGAAGTTTTCTATTAAATAGAGGTATACAATTGAGCAGTCAGAAAGTACACGCATTTGTCCCATCCATGGATGGTGAATACATCCCAGTTAAATTCACCTCTCCTGAAAAGGATTTAAAGAAAACCGAGGTATTTATTTTTCTTGATGAAGAAACGCGCCAAATTTTCATTTGGACTGGATCTGAATCTTCAGTTAGGAAACGCTTCATCTCCAGCCAAATTGCACGCCAAATGAGACTCGAGAGAGGGATGACACATAGAATATCGACTGAAGATCAAGGAAATGAAACAAGGAAGTTTTGGGAATTTATGGATGGTCTTGATGACAACGAAATATCCGCTAGTACCCTTTTGGAAGTTTCTCCCCCTTCAATTTCTACTGATCTACCTGATCTTCGACCAGCCGAAGTAGTCACTCATCCTGCGACTTTGAAAAAAGTTGCTACAATTAAAACACTAACTCCACCTATAGCTGAAACTAAAATTGTCTCTTCTGAACCAAAAACAAAACCACTCCCAGCACCAATTCAACCAGAACAATATGAGGTGAAATACTTCTGTGAGGAGGTTAACGCTACGGTACCTGAAACTAAAGCTAACATGCTTTTTGAGGCCACAAACAAAGATCTAATTTTATCTACTCTTCATATTTCAACAGCAGCTACAGAAGGTAGGATAGCTCTGTATTCTATTCCAAATAAAGCTAAGACAGTATCTTGTAAATCCAAAAAGCCTACCTTTGCTGTATACTTACAAGAGGGCTCACCGATTTTGGAACTAGATGATCTATATGTCCCTATCCCCTCAGGTAATTCGATTTATTTCACATGTCCAGCTAATACATTCATTAGCATCAATTTAGAATCATAATAGCTATTTTAACTATTGCAGGAAAATCGTCCTTCATCTTTTATCATAGCTTTCAGTTTAGTAGGAGATATGGTCAGAGGAGGAGAGAGATTGTTTAAAAATATCGACTAAAAGGAAATTTAAGTCTTTGTCCATCACTGGGCTAAAACGTATCTTATTTCCAAAAAGTGTTTAGGATGCTTTAAAATGAGTGATGAACAAAAAATTAGTTCACGTATTGCAGGTTTCTTCAAAAAAAGCCCTGAAGAACGTCAAAGCATCATCCAGAAGCTTTGCAACCTTAGCCAAGAAGATATAGATTATTTAAAAGAATCTACAAGAATATTAGATAAAGCTGGACAGGGTCATTATATTGAGAATACCATTGCAGTCATGCAAGTCCCTCTAGGTATTGCTACAAATTTTACTATTAATGGAACCGATTACTTAATACCGATGGCTGTAGAAGAAGCATCAGTAGTCGCTGCAGCATCAAATTCAGCTAAAATAGCTCGTGTAGGAGGTGGATTTTTCACCAGTACAACACCTCCGATCATGATAGGTCAGATTCAGATGATTAACATACCTGATCCTCATAATGCTCGTGAGACAATCCTAGAACATGAACACGAAATAGTTGAGCTAGCAAATAAACAGGATCCTATTTTAATGAAATTCGGAGGAGGTTGCCGAGGTATAAATGTTAAAATCTTACCAAATACTTTGAAAGGATTTATGGTTATTACGGAGCTTTTAGTGGATGTTCGTGATGCAATGGGCGCTAATGCTGTTAATACAATGAATGAAGCTGTCGCTCCACTATTAGAAACAATCACAGGTGGCCAAGCTCTTTTAAGAATTATATCAAACTTAGCAGATCGACGTTTAGTAAGAGCAAGAGCAGTCTTCCAGGCTACTGAGCTAGAAACTCCAGATATGAAAGGAGAAGAAGTTGTTGAAGGCATTCTTAACGCATATGCTTTTGCAGAAGCGGATCCTTATCGGTGTAGTACCCATAACAAAGGTATAATGAATGGTATTGATGCAGTTGCTATTGCTACAGCACAGGATTGGAGAGCGATAGAAGCAGGTGCTCATACATATGCAGCGGTCAAAGTTACAGGTAAATACTCTTCTTTAACAACTTGGGAAAAAGATACAAATGGAGATCTTGTAGGTACAATTGAAATTCCCCTCGCGGTTGGTTTGGTTGGAGGTGTCGCTCGTATTCATCCTCTTGCTCAAATTTCATTCAAAATACTAGGATTAAAAATTCCTGGTGGAGCTCTCAAATTAGGAGAAGTAATGGCTGTTGTTGGATTAGCGCAAAACTTTGGCGCATTACGTGCCTTAGCTACCGTAGGTATTCAAGCAGGACACATGAAACTTCATGCCCGCAATTTAGCTGCTTCCGTGGGGGCTAAAGGGACAGAGATCGATAAAATAGTCCAAAAGCTAAGTGAAAGAAAATTAAAAGTCACTTTTGACACTGTAAAAGAGATTTTTGATGAGATACAGAACTAGGAAAAATTCTAGTTCAATTAGCTATCCTCATTTAGAAGGTGTAGATTATCTATATAATCTAAACCATCGTCTATCTTCCCATTTTCCTCCCACAAATCTCTTCCCATCAACCTCAACCTACATGTAGGACTTAGTAAGTTTAATTTCATCAAGAGATTCACTAAAATTCTCCCAGTTGCTCCCCAAATAATTTCACCTTGATAATCAAAAAAAGGTACCTGAAATGAAAGGCTATCTCTATAATTCATTTCTTTAATGTAAAACTGTTCGGGAAGAGTTAAATCGGAAATAGGAGTTTCTAACACATAATCGATTTCAGAAGTATGAATATTATCATCATCAATCTCCGTAATGTCTTCGATATACCCAACAACTGGTGTGACAACAAACTTACTTATGGTTAAGAGATCATCAAGTAACCCGATGATTTTAACTTTTTGGATTCCTAATTCTTCGTCAATTTCTCGTAGGGCTGTAGTTATTATGTCTTTATCTTGATCATCTTCGTATCTCCCTCCTGGGAAAGATATTTCTTTTTTATGATAGCGTACATTTTCAGTTCGACGCGTAAAAATTAAAGTCCAAGCTTTCTCACGATAAACGAAGGGAATTAATACCGCTGCTCGTTGAAAACCCTCTGGAAGATCAATGTTTATGCGAGTATCACTTTGAAGGATTAAATGTAACTCTTCTAGACATATTGGTAGATTTGGCAATTGAAGATCTCAATCGAATCCTTTGAAGCTTTCTTTATAAAGTATATTCGTACCGTACCACGTAAAGGGATCTATTGGGCAGAATTAGAGTTCATATGAATGTCTTCGTGCTTTTTATTGCATGTCTTGTAAATTTGAAAAAAAAATGAGATTGAAAAACAGTATTTTTTAGGTCATTGATATATTTCTGAAAAAAAATATGAGACAAATCGCGAAACCTTCGCCAATCAACCTCTTAGGTTTACGTCGATTCTGAATGAGTTTTGTTAATTGATCAATCCCTTCGTCAAGGCGTTTGATATGTCAAATAAAGGTTTCTCGTGTTTTATATAATCTTTGAACTCTCCGTTAAAGCTCATCTATAGGTGTAAGATTATGATAAGCTTCTTTTGGTCTATTTCTACCATCAACTGCTGCTTCAGCTTCTCCTTTAACTATTGCTTCACTTATAGAATCCACTTTTTTCTCCTCACAGTAACAATCAGCACATAATCCTTCAATAAATATAAATTCAAAGTCAGTAAATTCATCATTACATTTTTTGCATCTACTTGTCATTTTAATCCTCCTCAAACATTTTTCAAAGTCAGGAATACTCTCTCTCTTCTTACTCCTTCTTCTCCTTTTTTTTCATGATAATCACTTATCCTTCCCCCAGATAATAATGAATTACTCATAATTATTCTTTTTAAATTGATGGTTTTTAATTTTCTTTTAGAATAATGTGATAAATCATGACTAGAAATTTTCTCAATACTGCTACAGAGGCCGCAAAAGAGGCTGGTAAATTACTCCTCGATCTTTATGGGACAACAACTAGAAAATTCAAACGTGACCAAAGTGTTGTAACCGAGGCTGATTTGAAAGCAGATAAATTGATTACATCCATCATTTTAGATAAATTTCCTTCACACTCAATTTTTAGCGAAGAATCTGGTGAGACAATCAAAGATAGTGATTTTTTATGGATAATAGACCCTTTAGACGGTAGCACCAATTTTAGTGTCTGCAACCCTTTCTTTGCTGTTTCTATTGGCCTATTATATAAACAACAACCTTTGATTGGGGTTGTATACTCTCCAATTCAAAATGAATTATTCGTTGCCAAAAAGAACGAAGGTGCATACTTGAATGACAATTTGATTAATGTTGATATGAAGGCTACACTTGAGAAATCCTTCCTATCATTCTGTAATGGTAGGGATTCTACATCTCGAAAAATAATGATTCAAATATACAACCGAATAAAAATGAAAAATAATGTTATACGGCATGTAGGGGCTCCTTCTCTCCAACTTAGTTACGTAGCGTCAGGACGTTTCGGAGTATTCATTATGCCAGGGATTAATTCCTATGATATTGTAGCAGGGGCTCTAATTGTTCAAGAGGCAAATGGTACAGTTACTGATTTTCAAAATAATCCCTTTACGATAGATTCTTCGAACATCTTAGCATCTTCACCTTCAATACATCAAACACTATCAAAAATATTGAGTCAAATCTCAGATCAATGATCCTGTAAAACAACAACTCATGATCTTTTTTTTGTCGCTTTTAGGTATCTTTCTTTAGTCTCATTTTTTATTTTGTGATTTTTCTCATTTTTTTTCACATTTACATGTCTCCTGCAATAATCTTTAAGAGTAATTTGATGACTCTTCTTTTCCGCTAAGTATTTAATTTGTAGATATTTAATAAATCCACGCTAAATATTGTACTTCACAACTCTAAACGATCTGAGGATTAAGAGAGTGCCTTTCATAAATATTTCTTTTGCAGAAGCAAACCAAACTTTACAAGATCCGTCTTTTATCGTTCAGTTATTAAAAGAGAAGAAAATTAACCCCAAAGAGGCCAGTCTTTTAGAAAAATTAGGACTTTATTCCAGGAATCGCCTTCCTGAAGTACTTAATGAAATCAGGACACTTTGTGAACAATCATTTGGAGTAAAAGCTGATGATGCCTATCAAAGATTGTCACGCTTTGTTAAAAGCCAAAATAAGCGTGTATCCTGGGTTATTTTCTCGAGAACATTCCAGTCTATTCAGTATGATGACCGAAATCCTCTAGAAGACTACAATCCTCGGGTATCAGAAGTGTTAACTATTACTTCAAAATTTAAAATCATTAAATGAGCAATAAAGTGACTCGAATGCAGCTTTCAGATTGTGAGGAATTAGTGGACGAAGCTACGGAAGCTTCTAAACATTCTCTCGATGTATCAGCCAAGATTTTCGAAGATGCAGCTAAATGTTTTGATAAACTAGGAGATCGAAAAAAAGCAGGTCAATATCTCACATTAGCTGGAGATTTTTTCCTTGATTTGGACAATAAAGAGAAAGCAGCCACTTGTTATGGAAAAGCAATTATGCGGCATTTGATGAACGATGATATAAGTACAGCTGAAATTCTACTTGAGAAAGGAAAGGAATATGGATTTTCCTCATCAACCCATCAGTATAGAATTGCATTAGATGCATTAGAAAGACAAACCAAAACAAAAATTGAAGAAGAGAAATCTGAGGAATCTGCGACTGAAGTTGAAACCCTACCAGATATTGATATTCTACCAGTCGAAGAAGAAGAGGAGGATTTAATCCCTCTTGAATCTGATTTATTTTCTCTTGATGAAGAGGTTCAACCAAAAAAACAAGATTTCATCATTCCTCAGCTTGAAAAAGAACAACGCTCAACCTTAAGTTCATTTGCTATGCTTGCAGCTGTATCACAGGCAACAAGGGAAAAATTAACTCAAGAAATACAGACTAATGCATTTGTCAAGAATAAATCTGGAGAATCACAATTTTTAGAACCTCAATTTAAATTAAATCCTGTCCAACCTATTGAAACTTCAACTGATTCTAATGACAAATTTATTAGCGATCGGTCTACTGAAGTAGAAACTGAGGAAGAATTAGCCCCTCCTGAATCCTTAGAAAATACAGATACTCTTGATTTAGATTATGCTGCAAAAGCGGAAATTACAAACGAATTTGAGGATGAACTAATTGATATTGAAATTGTTAACACCATTCCTTTCAGTTTTGAAGTAGTTAATATTAAAACAGACTTTGAATTGGATGAAAAAAAGCCAACGAGTGAGGGATTGGTTTTTACCTGGAAAAAAGATAGGATTGAACCAGGGGAGAAGATTTTTGTCGAATATATATTAAGAAAACGTGTAGAACGATCAATAATTTTACGAAAAGAAAACAAAGTTTCTGTTGTTAACTTATATCATTCAGTACAGCAACAACTGCAAGCTAACTTAGATTTTGTAAACACATCAGGAAAAGTGTTTCATGAAATCTTGGTAGAGGATGTTATCCCTCCTGAACTAATTGTAAACAAAACAAAGACGAATAAAAAAATTAAACCTGTAACAATCCCTACCCATGATAGTACCCTCTATCGATGGATTTTTAGCAGTCTCAGCCCTGGTGATAACTTCTCAGTTTCTTATGATTTTCGAGAAAAACCTCTGACTAGACACTATAAAGATGAAATTGATTGTGCTGATGGTTTAGTTCGTATCGAAAAGATATCTCAACCTATTGTAGACTCAAACCAGTATGAATATCTGTGGCTTTTTTCCGTGGAAAAACCAATACCAGGAGACATTACTATTATAGATCGAATCCCTTCAGATTATAGCCTCTTATTAGTAGATCCACCTCATTTAAATCCCTCAATAAAGAAAGAAAAAACTCATCAAGTACTTACTTGGCGATTAAGCCATGAAGACGTCCCTACAATAGTCATCTTGAGAATAAGTGGAGATGAATCCTTTACTCCCCTAGCACCATCCTTAGAATTCGCTAGTGGAGATGAAATCCAACTTGTTGAACGATCAACATTATCAGAGAAAAAATTAGTCGATATCCGTCGTCTAAGTCAAAGCTTGAAGGAGTCAAACTGAACCTCGTAAACTACCGAATATTATGGAAACACCAAGAATGGATCTTACAATCCTAGCAGTTCATTGGGATGATATTTCGGGCCCATCTATCATCTCTTTATTCCCGCATACAACGTTAAACGATCCTGAATCTGTTGCATTGCAGATTTATCTTGCATCAGTGACAATTTTTGGCCAACATGGAAACTCACAAAGGACAGAATTTTCTGTTCCTTTGTTAAGCCTAGGTCAAGATATCACAGCCCGCGTCGCCTTCGATTCGTGGCCAGATACATCTTTACGGGGAAAAGAACGTCCATTCTTTTTAGCATTTTTGACAGATCAGACTACAGGGGAAACGCTTAAATCTCATCTTAATAATTTCATTTTTAAATATCTAGATACTCTGAAGGACGAGAAATCAAATTTTTCTGCACAACAAGCCTGGGAAGCCATAATCAAAACATTTCAAGCTCTTGAGGAAAAGGAAAAATTTGATGCCATAACTTTCGAAGTTGATTCTGAGTATGCTATTCCACGAGCTCTTGAGGATCTGGAAACAGCTAACGATGCTTGGGAGAGCCTCAAAGACAGAAATCAATTATGGGCCGCTTTACGTGTAGCAAATCGATTAGAAAATGTTGATGATAAAGGAGCAGGATCAGCTTTCACCTTGGTTGGTAGAATCCTCTTAACGGGTAACAGTTATCGAGAAGCAGGGGAAGCTTTTGAAAAAGCTACAAATTGTTACAATCGGGTTAGATTATTTGAGGAAGCTGGGGAAACTTCATACTTTGCAGGTAAATGTGCTTATCATTTACAAGAATATGAAAGAGCTATTGAACTTATTCAAGCTGCAACCCTATGGATTAAAGATCCTGCATCAATCGCGTCACTTAATTATGATATGGGTATTGTACTACATGAACAATCTCGTTATGAAGAATCAAATGCATGTTTTGAGAAAGCAGTCAGGTTAGCGACAGAAATAGATAAACAGATTGCAGCAGAATATTCCTCTACTTTTGCTAGCAGATTAATGTATCAAGCTGAAAAAGAAAAGGAAGAAAATCCTGCTTATGCTCTTGGATTAATCCGAAGATCGGCTGACCAACGAGAAGAAGCCTCTCGTTTACTACAGCTGACAGAAGAAGGCACTCATAATGCAGCTACGTCGTTGATTTTAGCTGTAAGTGCATACTTCTCACTTGGGAATAAAGAAAAAGGGATTACATTGCTCGAGGAAGCAACAAATCTTTTTATTGAAGCTGAAGATTACATTTCTGCAAGTAGGTCTTTATATGATGGCGCTCGAATGATTAGAGATGAGAAAAGATCCTATGAACTACTATCCCGAGCTATAGCCTTACTAGAGGAACAAGAGGTTAATATTCAAGAGTACAGGCTAATGGGATTAATTTCTTTTGAAAAGGGAAAACTAGAGGGAAAAATGAATCAGCTTTCAACCGCACTTGGCTCATTCGAGAACGCCCTCAAATTCTTAACAAAATCGAATGTCCCTGATCTAGATCTTAATCCCATTCATATTCAATACGCTAACACTCTCTTTAAACTGGAGGATTTTGAAAAGGCTGCAGAATTCTTTCTCACTGGTACAAAAGGGTTATCCTCACTTCCTCCAACAGAAGTAGTTGTCGATCAAAAGAGGAAAACCTTGATGAATGCTTTGATTAGTTTACGTCGAGCAAGTTCTGCTTACCATAATGCAGCAACCATTATTCTAAAAGAAAAAGATGAAACCCATGCAATCACGATGTTTGCTCATTCTGTTTCTCTTCTACTAGACTGGGCGGGAAATAATTCTAAAGATAACCAAGGAGAAGTGACAAAAGTTATTGAAACCCGTATTTCCCGTTTATCGGTAAAAAAAGACCTTCTGTTACTCGCAGAGTCTAAATTCAAGATAGATTCTATGATTGAAAGTTTAAAAATGGCTCTTCAGACTTTTCGTACTTAAATTCACACTCTATTTCTTCATTTAAGGCTAGTTATATCAGCTTCGGTTTAAAGCGTTCTTGAAGTTCTTCTTTCTTTCTCTGTAACCTTTCTTTCCGATCATTCATTCGATTTATAATCTCAGTATGTTTAGTTTCAGAAATTTCATTATTAAGGAATTTTTCATCCGCAGCATTAATGGAGGCTTCAATACGGATTAAAGTATCGTCTATTTTTTGTAATTGAGGATCTTTTTGTGGATCCTCAGTGCTGAGATCGAACGTAGCACTATCTGAGAATGGTTCTTCAATTGTTTTGGAGAGCTTCTTGAGATCATCATCTGATTTGTGAAAGAGTTTGACAATTTTTTCCTTTTTGTAATGTTTACGCCTACGTTTGGATGGTGGTGATGGTGATGGTGGTGGTGGTGGTTTATGTCTTGATCCGTGTCGTTCGATCTGCCTTAAGCCTTTAATTGCCTTCAGGCCTCTTCTAGGAGTATCACTCAATACTCCATCCTCACCTACAATGAACCCTACTTTTTTTCCTTCTGATTCAGTTAAAAGTAATTGAGGATCTTCTCTAAAAAGAGTTTCAACCCGCTTGGTAAATAATTGATCGAATTTTTGTTGATCCTGGATGATCTTTGATCGCATTTCTTCTAAATCAATTGGATCACCCTCCTGTATGTCGATACCAAAAACCCGTACTTTTTCTCCTTGAGGTGTCTCAATAACGGAAACAAATGGAGTCTGCACAAATGAATAATCAGGGGTTTCTAAAACTGTAACAAATCCTCCGAGGATTTGTACATATTGTCCTATTCCTTTCATCTCAATGACTTTGACAATTCCCCCTAGAATATGAACAAGTTCTATCATATTAGATTCAAAAACATAAACTCCAGGTAATCGTACTAGGGAATAATCTTCAGTTTCAGTAATTGAATACTTCGATGGAGTAGCATCAAGAAGTGAGGAGAAGATCCCTTGTGGTCCACGCCATGCTTTCAGGCCATTTATTGCCTTCTTACTCTTTTCAAATATTTCTGCTACTGCATCAATCCCCACACTTTTCAATTCTGTTTCGGTTAATTCGCTCATATCTTTAGGAGTCAACTGAAGCTTAACTTTAGCCCATTCTTCAGGTGGTAACCATATTGTGGTGGTGCCCTCAATTTCTTGTTTTTTGGAAGTGGCTTGATCATCGGTTTTTGTCTCTATTTCTGACTTTCCCATAAGAACTAAGGCTGTACCCTTCTCGGTGACGGTTGGGACAGCTATTGTCCCTTTAGCTGCAGTTAAAGATGTCTTTCCCTTACTCACAAGTTTCATTTGATCAGTTGGAATTGTATAAACTCGTTCTGGTTTCTTAAACTCTGTAGCTTGAATTGTTTGAGCAAAATTTTGAACACGATTCCCAATCTGACTTGTTGGGTCAATTGTTTGAGCTTTACCTGAGATAGCGTCCATTAAAGACCCAAATTTATTTTCTTGCGTTTTTGGAGCGAAAATCAAAATAAATCCGATTAAAAGACTTAAGAAGGAGGTGAATTGAAAGATTTGAAGATATGTTGAACTGACCCATTGGAGTAAAAGGAATATTAGCAGACATATGCCGCCAAATAGAAATGCATCACGGAGTTTTTCCGTTCGGGATCTTAAAGCCTGATATTGATTAAACAGGTCAGTGGCACTAGCTGCAGAAACTGAAACTTGTTTGGGAGCTACTGGAAGCAGACTACCAAGCAAGAGCAAAAGAAATGAAAAGATAAGTAAAGCATCAAAATCTAAAAAAGGAAAATAGACTGGATTGAACAGGTAAATTCCCTTGAAAAAGTAAATTATCAAAGATACTGTCCAACAAGCTTGAAAAATCTTTTGGATATAGAACCAGTAACCCATTTTCAGAGTTTGAAAGGAAAAACTATTCCATATAATCACAAGAGGGATAAGAAGGCATACAATCGTTCTTTCAAACTCCCCAAAAGCAAATCCATTAAGATCAGGAATGATATAATTTGGAGTAGAAAATAAGATTAGTATAAAAAAGAATAAAATCTTCCCAGCACGATTCATAAGGGAAGCAGCAGATTTATCATCCTTAATGAAGTATCTATACATTGGTATGAATATAAATAGGGCGACAATTCCAATGAATAACGTCGCACGAAATACTACAGTTTGTGGAAAAAGAAATGCTGAAAACCACCAGAAAACCATAAGAAGTAAAAAAGCTAAATCAAGAAAAGTTCTGGGTTTGAAAATTTGCTCTGTTTGGTCTAAAGCAAAACCTTCTAAAGACCGATATTTTGGCACTTGAAATTGTTTAGTCACCTAAATTCAACCTCTTCATAAGTATGGTCTTTAATAGCCGATTAGTGGTTGTATTGTAAGGGTTGCTTCTCTTACACTTTCATGTATGAGTCCTACCTAACACATTTAAATAGTGTAGTTTTGTGGTATATGTCGAAATAATTAACTAATAGGGCCTTTATCTAGAAATACACTCTCTCCTTCTAATGAGCAAAGTTTATGAATTTTAAATCTTCAGGATCTGATCAATTAAGGTTCGCTATTCGGATCATTAGAAACTTGGTCTTAATTATTGTCATCGATTCATTAAGAATATTTGCGGGATTGATTCCAAGGGAAATGCCTTTTTTTTGCTCAAATAGAAACAGTAGTATCTAATAGTTTATCCTAAAATAACAAACGCATACTTGAAGAAAAAGTGTCATAAATATTGATCCCCTCAGAGTCTGGAGGAAAAATCGTTACAGCCATCATTAGTTATTGTATAAGAAGATGACCTCCACAGAATGTACAACCCTCCCTAGTAATTTCCTGGGGATTAACTAGAGCACCACATTCAGAACAGACTATGAGTTCTTCATTGGGAGTATTAATTTCCAGAGTATTAATTTCTAATTGGCCATTTCCATTGGTAAAAATTTCATTTTCCTCCAATTCTTGGAGTTCATCCTTTGTGATTATGGGAGTTGTCTCTTTGGATTCTTGTTTTGGTTCTGGTTCAGGCTTTTTTGCGAGTTTTTTGTCGATCTTACTATAAGGTTTTGGTGTTCGAATAATGATTTCTTTTTGTTTGTCTTGAAAAAGACTATCTAAACCTTGAGGAGTTAATTTTCTCTTTACTAAAGATTTTCGACTGATTTCCTTTTTAGCTTTTACTCTAGGCTTCTTGAACTTTTTCTCAATTTTTACAGGCCTTTTCCGTTTCTTCTGATGATCCACTCTTTGTTCCTGGACTTGAGTAGTTGGTAACTCACTTAAATCTAATTCGATACTTTGAACTTCTGTTAATTGCTGAGCAGTCTTAGGATATTTTATCATCCGATCATAAATTCGACCAGGGCCAAAAATATCTTCTTGATATTGTTTCACATCAATTAATTTCATTAAATCTTCTTTCGTCGACAACTCTCCAAGCATGAAACTCAGAGTAGCTATCGCATGTTTTACTAAAACTTCTTTAATCTTTTTAAATTCAAAGTCAAAGAGTTGTTGAGGGATAACATGGTTACCCTTTATATTTAACATTTGAATCCGTGTACCAGGGTCTACAGAATATCCTAAATCCTTTAAAATGTATGCTGCAGATACTTGAGGTAATTTTGATTTGTAGGCTCTCAATGGTTTATTGATCGCTTTTGGTTTGACAAAATAACTAGGATCCATTCGGCCCTCTGTCATCTCAGAACGAATCAGATTCGCTTCTCTATTGGCATTTTCATATAATTGATTGAGCGAAATAGGATTTTCAGGATTATAATGCTCTAAATAAGTGTTAATAATTCGCTCTTGAAAATATTTCTGCAGTTTTGAAAAATCCGCACGTTTCGATTCTAAACCTGTTAATTCTTTCTCCATCCACATTTCGTTTTCTTTATTGTAGTTATAGACAATATATTTCTTCTTTCCCATCATGAACTGGAAATCATATGGTCCATCTTGCTCAAACTGGATCAGACTTTTGCTGGATCTTTTTATTTTTTCAATTTCTCCATTATTTATCCAGTAATTATCGTTTCTTGAAACAGCTGCAACTTTATCGTTGAGAATTTTATCAATAAGACTAATATTATAGACTTTTGATCCATTTCTTTTATGGAGGTTTTCAATTGTGACAGGAAACTCTAATGGAAATAATTTTGGAACCCAAAGCCATATCCCATCTGTGTCTAACTCTACAACTAGACCTATTTGTTCCAGTTGGTTTGCCGCCCAAAATATCAAATCAGCTGATAATTTTGTTGTAATCCCAGCACATGGCATACTAGCATTCCTAACCCCCCCTTTCATGCCTAGAAGGCCATAAATACTATTCAATGGAACTTTCATACCAATTTGGGTACTTTCATGAAATTTCTGTTGACGTAATAACTTTGGTGGAGCTGGTTTGTTTTGATATTTCTGGGATATGATTTGTGATAGCCGTTTAGCTTCGATTTTATGTCTAACTCGGGTGTTAAAGAAATCATCCATGATCCTAGCAACGAAATTATAAGCTTTTTGACAAACCCGGGAATTAACGGACAATAATATAGTCATTTTCTTGGTTCTAACATCCAAACTCAAAAAAGAATTGTCTGGGAGCTGAATATTCTCTGGTATGTCTTCAAAAATATCGAAATGATTGATATTTAACTTTGTTGTGAGTTGCGTTGCTTCAACTGAGTTGCGGAGCCATTGTTGAAGAGCTACAAATGGATTTTTTGAGATACTTGATCCAAGATAGGTACGATTAACTGGTATTTTTTCAAGTCTCGATCCATTTTTGAGAATATAAGCTTCTGTCTTCTTCCCATCAAATGTGAATATTTCCCGAGACCGAGTGATACCATTTTGAGTTGGGTCATATTTTTTACATTTCGCTTCATCTTGGGCTTTACAAACTGAAGATGAACATTTTTCTGGTCCAGTATCTTTAAAACGGCATGGTCTATTTGCTGAAAGTTTGATGACCCAATCACCTTCAAAGAAACAGGTATCATCAGATTCAGTCAATTCACACACTCTACACTTGGTTGTAGAAACTATTCCTGATGGTTGAAGCTTATATTGACGAATTTGGGAAGGATACATTGATGTTACATCAACATGTACTCCTTTTAATTGGGTTTTTCCATTCAAAGAAGAAAGCTGATCTATTTGAGCTAGCACTTCTGCAGTGACTTCCTCAACATTTACAGGCTGATACCCCGACATTTCCTCTAAAATACCTCGAATTGAATTTAATTGTCGTGTGAGCTCTTGATGTGGGGTTCCATTTTTTAAGAGTTCTACCTCTACTTGTTTTAAAAATTGTACTGGATCCTCTGAGTATTCTACTTTCACCTCCCCTGACTCAGCTAAAAGACGTTTCTCAAATTCTTCCTTAATTACTTTTTTAACGATTTTATTACTTTCCTTTGCGATTACTCCTTTAATAGTCTGCTTAAGGTCTCTCAACGCTTTTTTGTCGACTGAATAATCATAATAAAGGTCACTTCGCCATATTCCTGGCCTTTTAGCCTCAACTAATCCCCCTGTATAAGCTAACGATTCGATGACAATACTAGGTGAAAAAGAGACAATGTTATTTTGCCCAATTCTCCTCCTCCCGATTATTTGATGCTTATGATCTTCAGCATCAATTAAAAGGTCATCTAATGATCCTGCTCGTCGTGTTAATAATTCTGACGCTGTGACTGGAAATATCTGGCCCATTGAAATGAAAAAGTCAAGGACTATTTCTCGTACATATTTCCAGGTAATATAGCCATCACAGCCCGCGTAAGCAACGGCTGAAACTGGATCTTTTTTAATGTTTAATAGAGCTTCTCTCCCAATAGGTATTATTTTCAGCTTTTTCTCTACACTTGGTTTCAATCCAAGATCTTTTTTGGGTAGATAGCTATATTTTTCGTTAAATAGAAAAGCATCCAAATGTATGATACCTGCACCTGTAACATGATCAATGTTTGCTGATGAATAGTACTTATGTAGATCTTTTCGATTCAGATTCCTTGTTTGACGAAACTTGATTTCGAATCCTGTTTCCTTTTCAAAAGAAATTTTGTACTTTTCTGAACGAACAGCAAGAAATGGAATGTCAAAACGTCCCCCAAAGAAGTCTGTAAGAACATCTGGACGATAATCATCAACATTTCGATAGAAGAGTTGGATTAACTCTTTTTCATTAGGTACGATGATCACTTCTATCGGATACTTCTCGATAACATCAGTGAATTCCTGTGATGTTTCGGAGAATACCCAATCAACCCATGGTTTGGGATGAGCTTCATCTTTTTGACGAAGAAGCATATGTAGATGTTTATTTATCTTTTTGGTATCAATTATTCTTGAGTTAATGATTAATTTGTTTTCTTTACCCGTAAACATTGAGATCATTGATATTTGATCTTTATTGGGATTTGGATCACGTGTTTGTTCAAAATCCGTTTCAATATCAAATGCCAGAATTTTCAACTGAGGAGGGGTTTTATTTGCAATCGGAGAAAGGTTAAGAATTTCTCCCCTGCTAATTTCAGCTAAGTACCAAGCTCCAACTCGAATATCATGATCTATTGCACAGCGATGATGAAATAGTACATCAGCCTCACGCCACTCATTTACTCCAGTTACTTCTTCAGTTTTCGTACGTAGATTTGGGACTGATCCTGGACGATCAGCAGTTACTTTAAGAAATTGATTTTTTACCAAAAAAGTGAGATTAGCTGCGTCATAATAATCACCCTTCTCCACTTTAATTACCTGTTGATCTCCAATCTCTTTGATTTGATTCATAATACGATTGATTTCTTTCTGTGACAATCCTTCCTCAAGCAACAAGAAGTAATAGGGTTCATGTCTTAAGAAAGCTTTTCGTTTTCGATGTTCTTCATCTAAAAAGTATATTTGGATCCCGTTAATTAGCTTTGATTTACTATACTCCCTATCTTCGTATTGAGGATAGGGTTCATAAGCATCCTCCCATTGACTATGAGTTTCATAATCCAAAATGAAAATAGGTATCTTCTCACGTTCATTATAACGAAATGGTTGGAACCACGATCTGTAGCCTGCATGAAAAGACCTTGATCGCACTGATTTTGACATAATACGTACCAACAGCGAATAAAATAGAGAGGGATAATGTAGCTACAAACTCAAGAGGTGATTTTTCAGACTTTGATTCATCTTCTTTTTTTCTATTCGTGATTTTATGGCGATGTTGTCCACTTTATGCATCTGAAATACGAGATCAACAAATTCGGAAAAAACCCCTCTACTGTATCAAGTGTTATCATTTGAGTTATCTCGATTTAAAAAGGTTCATGTTACCTCTTGGCTTTTATAAGGAAGATATATCTTTATAAAGTGCCTTTATAAACTTCGATTTTAATTTTCTTCTTCATTCCTCCAACGGGCCGAGAATCTAACAAAAAACAAAAATAAGTGATTATCGTCGGAATTCTTAACTTTGAGTAAGTAATGTTTAAGGTGACCAAGTGATTCAACCAAAAAATACTTTGAAGAGTGATCCGAATCAAATGACTCTTGATCTTCGAAAAATTATAGGTAGACTATCCTCAGAAGTCCCCCCGCACCTTAATGTTCCTAATTTGTTTATTAACACTTTCGGATCCCCAATTTATAACCGGAAAGAAAAGGAAACTTCTAGAAAAATTAGTGTTGCCTTCTTGTTGATTACTCAAATAATGTTATATCAAATTCTAAGTGGTGAAAGAACAGATCTCCCGAAAATCAATATTGTTTCTCTTAATTTTGATATATTAACTGATTATTTCGAAAAAGCATTAAAAATTACTTGTAATCCCATTTTCCAACCAAATATTACAAAAAGTCTTGACAATGGCACCTTCAAACTTTTAAGAGACTCAATCAAAGAGATAATTAATCTAAGACCAGAATTGCTGCAATATGAAGTCTTAGCTCTGATTTTTAATACCCTAATCCCATTTTCTCTTAGAAAAAGAATTGGAGCATATTACTCAGGAATTAAAACGGCCCAATTATTAAGCCACTTTGCGATTAAAGATCCTTCAGTGAAGGTTTTTGACCCTGCTTGTGGTAGTGGAGCATTATTAATCTCTTCTTACCAGCGAAAAAAAGAATTAACAAAATTTAGGAAAGGAAAGTTCACTATCACTGATCATAAACGATTTCTCTCTTCAGATATCACTGGTATTGATATCATGCCTTTCGCAATCCTCCTATCCACAATTCATCTTGCCCTTCAAGCTCCTTTCTATGAGTTTCATCAGAACAGGTTAGCTGTCCACGATTCGATTCTTTTAAATCCCAAATCAAGGCTAGAACAATTTTTAAGTCTTGAAAAGAATGTTTCAGTAGTAAAAATCTCCCAACAACTGAATTTAGAGTTTGTTGATCTTGTGATTATGAATCCTCCTTTTGTTCGACAAGAAAGTTTGAGAAGAATCAGACCATCATATAAGGATGAATTACACCAAATTTTTGGGGAATATTCCTCACTTATTAATAAGAAAATGGGTTATTACTGTTATTTCCTTTTCCTCGCAGACAAATTTCTAAAATCAGGAGGAAGGATTGCTGCAGTCATTCCTGCAAGCTTTTTGAGGGTTGAAACAACGCTTAAACTAAGAAAATGGTTACTGGAACAATACGATATTCAATATATCATTTGTCAACAGGATAAGCCTAATTTTTCTGAAGATACTGCTTTTCGAGAAGTCTTGTTAGTAGCCACGAAAAATGGTCCTACAACTGAGATAGAATATATTTTAGTTAAAGATCTTGAAAAAACTGAATCTTTTGAAGAAATTCCCGATACTTGGAAAAGAAGAAAAATTACCTGTAATGATCTATCCTCGATTAATCTCTTTCTACCAATTGCTACAATGAACGTATCTAGTATTCTTGAAATATGGCAACTAATCTCAAAAAAGAAGGATTTGGTCTCTATTGACACATTTCTAAGATCAATAAAGTCTGGCCTCAAACGAGGGATTGAAACTTCGGGAGGTTTCAAGATTCAAAATATGGTTATTAATGAATTTAGACCCAAATACCTACGTCCAACAGATACCTGGATTTTTGATAACGAGACTCATACTCATGTCAATAGTATAGATCGGTATTCAAAACTTAAGATTAGTATTCCAAAAGAGTGTCTTATTCCACACTTACGGCGAATGTCAGGCGAAAACAGGCTAGATATCAGTAATAAAAAAGAATATGTTGTTATTTCTTCATTTTCTGAATTAAAAAACTTTATTGACGCAAATGAAGAGACTATGAAGAGTATTTCCTTAAGGTTTAAAAATTGGAGAACTTATGTTGATGCACGAACGACAAATCTTATGATTGCTCGACGCTTTGACATTTGTGCCACAGGAACTTCTCTTTTCTCTTACTTCAGCAAAGGTAAAAGGGCTCCACCTGGGGTTATGTGGAGTATCTTAAGTTTATCATGTGATGATGCCAAAATTCTATGCTTATTTTTTAATAGTACACTTAATACTATTCAAATCTTCCTCAATAGAGTGGAAACTCGTGGAGCTTGGATGCAACTTCATGAATATGTGATTAAAGACCTAAAAATCCCAAATATACGTAATTGGCCTGATGAAAAGAAAATTCCTTTTTATCAGATATTTGATGAAATAAAAGATGAGGAATTTCCTCCATTGTGGCAACAATTAGCAATGAATATACCAGTTTCAGAGATTAAACATGAAGAATACAACTTACTTAAAGAACAATTCCCAGAATTTCCCCAGGTTGTTGGAAAACATTTCATAACTCGAAAGAAATTAGACATTCTTTTTTTTGAACGATTAGGAATAAAATACAAAAACGGATATGAACCTCTCTTACGAAAAATATATCTCAATCTTTTACTAGAATTTGCATTGTTGAAAAAAATGATGAAATAGTTTTATGCTAATAATGGAAATATTCATCAAACAGATTTAAGGAGAATTAATTCGTTTAAAACAATGAAATGAAGATTATTAAAACGAGATTCTTCTTATCAATTCGTAACTTTTATTAACTACTCATCTAGCAGTAAAGAAGAACAGATAATAAGAATTAGGAGTCACTAAAGGAAATGAGCTTTTGGGGTCGTACATTAGAAAAATATAGGACTGGATTAATTGGAACGCTGGCTGCTCTTGTTCTAATATGTGCTGGTCTCATTATTCCTCTCTTTATCCCAGATCAATTATCTCAAGCTCCTCCTGGGTATGAAGATGCTACTTGGATTAAGACTCTTATTTCACTTCTTCTCATTGGAATGGGTATTCTATGCTTTACATGGCTTGTAGTTATTCACCAGCATATTTCACGGAAAAGCAAGAAAGACTACATGTATTGAAACCGAGGATTCATTTTTTCAAGATATAACAAGATTATGATGATTGTATTTCTAGACATAATGAGGTAGAACGATGCCTAAGCAGAAAAAGCCTGTTATTGTTTCTTCTAAAGTATGGAAAATTCTTCTTGAAATCGAAGCTCTAAGAACGAAAGAGAGAAAACTGATTCGTAACCTCTGGTACGATCTAAAAGAACAACAGCATCGTAAAATTCATCAAATGGTGTTTGAACAAGCCTTACAATCTAATTCCGCATTTCCTTCTGTTTCCAAAAAAGAATTAGATGATTGGGTTTCAGAAAATATCTCAACAGTGTTCATAACACTCATAGAACAAGGAGATATTATTATTCAAGAGGAAGAACCCAGTAAACCTCGCAAGTGGTTGTCTCAGAGTATGGGGAAAATTAAAAAGAAGATAGATGAATCTCGTGAAAAACAATCTTCGAATTAAATGAGTGCATTAGAAGTCTTACTCAATCAATCTAATTTCCTCTTCATTTAGATCAAATAAGTCATAAATCAATTGATTAAGTTCTTTTTCTGCTTGGTGAATTTCTTCTTCTAAAGAGTTGATTCTATTAAGTCTATTCGACATAAATTCTTCAATCTTAACTTTTTGTAATGATGAAAGCTTCAATTCTTTAAATTTTTCAATTTCATTAAGGAGCTCGCTTATGTTTCTTTCGTTAAATTTTCTGATATACTTACTAAGCTTTTTTTCAATGTTAAATTCAGACATTATCCAATTCTTAATTGTAAAGTAATTTTCATATAATAGCTTATTTAACTCAAGTAATCTATCAACTAACTTTCCGAAGACTTCCTGTTCTTCCTTTTCGATTTTAATGATCGGAATATCTTCAATTTGTCTTGGATAATATTCATAGACAGCTCCTAATCTCTTTCCTTTAATTCTGAAGTAGAATTCACATATTTTTGAATTTAAATGCGATAGTAAAAAACGAATATCAATTTCATTTGCGGGAAGAACTAAAACAATATCTTGAGAGAAATAACACCCTTTCTCATCAATTGTAAAATTGTTATGAGCTGATTTATATGGTGTTACAATTTTCGGCTTATTCCAATCAATTGTAAACCTTTCATCCCCTTTTCTCCAATGGAACCACCTGTTTACTCTCGCTCGATTCAATAACTCTTTCTTGTGCTCTTGGAAGTATTTCTCTAAATTTGGATAGCTTGAAAGTTTTTCGATTGTTTTTCTGTTTGATATTACGACAAATAATTGAGGGTTTATTAGACCAAAACGACTGATTTGACTATTCTTCAACCAATTTCTCAGGGTTACTTTCTCAATTGAATATTTCTCTATTTCACCCTTTGTCATAACAAATACGGAATCTTTCCCAGTCTGAATACCTTTGCTAAGAACAGCATAGTCTTTTAACCGACCAGTGGACTTAGTTTCAATCTTATCTAAGATAATCTGAATTTTAGGGTCAATAAAATACCATTTTTTTCCAGTTAATTGATTTTGTTCAATATGAATATTTTTGAAAAAAGGTGGTGTTAATATTAAAGGAGGTACTATTTGTTTAACTAACTTGTGAACTATGATCTTATTTTTTTTTATTAAAGCTTTTTTTAAGATATAAATCGCAGTATCAATATTAGCATCCTCAAATATCTTGAAATCTGAAAAATCAATAATTTTTTGAATAGCAGTTTCTTTTAAGATATATTCTCTCAACTTCCTTGCTTTAAATGCCTCCATTAAATATCTTGGAGAAATAAAAGAAATATACCCATTCCTCTTACATAATTCGATCGCTTTTTGGAAAAAATAATAATAAATATCATTCTTACCTGTATATGTCTCAGGAAATCTTTCTTTGTAATAATTTTTACTTTCTAAATCTTCAATAATGTTAATATAAGGGGGATTCCCTATAATAATGTCAAAATCTCCCTTATTCAAGATTTCTTCAAAACTTTGAGACCATACGAAAGCTTTATCACCTTTTAAAGATGGATCCTCAATTAAACTATCACCACATTTAATGTTTTGCGACAAATCCATTAATTTTCTATCTTTTATATCAATCTTTGAATACAGACTTAATTTTGTAAATTCAACCGATGCTTCATCAATATCTACTCCATAGACATTGTTTTGTACTATCCGTCCTGCTTGTTCCTCTTCTATCCATTTATCAGGAGTGAATGGGATTTCCTTTCCATAACCTAGCTTTATATCTTTCTCATCCATCTCTTTGACAAATCTTATTTCTTTATCGATTTCCAATAACACATCCACGGCTTTGATTAGAAAAGCTCCACATCCACAAGCAGGATCCAATATTTTGATACTATTTAACTTGCTTTCGAGTTTATCAAAATCTTCAAGGTACTCTGAGATCAAATCGTTAATATTCTCTGCACCATTCTTTGAAAGGTAAGGAATGATTGTATTCCTGCATATAAAATCTGTAATAAATTCTGGTGTGTAAAATATTCCCTCTTCTTTACGCCTTTTTGTTTCTATGTTGTTATAAGCTACATTTACTCTCATCTTTTGTCATCTATGAGCGATATTGAATCATAATAATCTAGAGCTTTAACATGATAGTTTTTTTCCAACAATGGATGGGCTTTCAAAGTCACGTTAAATTCTTCTCTGGTCAGTCCATAGATTAAAGCAGCTATGGCATCGATAGTAGTAATAGAATCTTGATAATCTATTTCTAATCGAGCTTTTGAAAGGGAGGAAGGAGCTTCCATTTTTCGTCTTGCCCATTCCTTTCCTTGTGGAATGAAATTTTTGACAATCGTAACCATCTTTTGGTGAAGTTCTTTTTTCGGATTGAACAGAGGGACGGGCATACTATCCATGATATATTGATTGATATTTATCCCATAGCAAAGCTGGCGTATTCTAAATTCGAATGGTATAGAACACATAATCCCAGCTAAATAGAATTCTACGTCACCTATGCTGCTGGGAAAATTATAGATACAGATCACACTATTTGAAATAACGGATTTTGGAGGTAAAATAGCTATTCGCATACGTCGGCGTCGGTGATTTCCAGAGAAATTTTTCCACGCAATAATTGTATGATCCCAAAATGAGATCTTCTTCTGATATTCTTTAAATGATCGAATCCAATAACGAGGATGAGTATCATCAAATCCTAACCGCACTAAATGACGCCCTTCTATTAGAGGAAATGATGTAACATCGTCAACTAGAAGATTACGATCATTCGTCATATCTATTCCTCGTGAAGTTTTACAACCCCATATATCGGAAGAAAGAGGGGGAAATTCAGTAATCTTCTGAATTATCTTCAGTTCGAGTTGATTTCGCACCGCTGGGACGATGCAATTAGGGGAGGTTTTAAGAATATCCTCTTGTGAAAAACAAATGAGATTAATAGTTTTTTCTGACAAATTTCGCGCTTTAATCTGAGAAATGGCTTCTGTTGATGAAATTCCTTTAATAAATGGGAATTTTTCACCTGCAGCTTTCTTCTGAGCTAGAATGATAAGAATGCTAAGACCAGGTTCAGCATCAGGAAACATTTCTTTATTTGAGATTATTTCAATTACTAGATGAAGATGCAGTCTTGTTAGTAAAACCTGACGTAATGGCTTACTATAGTATTCTCCCAGAAATCCACCAGGAAGTATAATACCCAAAAAGCCATTATCACAACAAAGACTACAAAAACGCTCAAAAAAAAGCTTAAATAAGTTTTTCTCTCCTGGTTGCCACTGAAAGTATGTGTTAAAATACTCTGTTGTGTTCTTGTAAAATTCTTTTAGTTTGATATACTTAGAATATGATTCATTATCATTTTTCTGTATTGCTGTAATTTGTCGCGCGTAATCTGCTTTACCAATAGCAGTAGACCCCAACCACTCACGATCATAAAGTTTCCATTTATCCCAGGGAGGGTTCCCAATAACTACTTTGAATCCATACTCTTTGGAAAAGAAAATCTCTGGAAATTCAAGTTCCCAGAGAAACAAAACCAATTTTCGATCTATTGTATCCTTGAATAGAAAAGAAAATAATGGATTTGAAATTGCTTCATTAAATACTTTGTCTTTAAGTAAAGTCTTTTGTATTTCATTTTTTTCTGATATTGTGGATAATCCTCCTTCCAACGCTTCATTCCAATGTAGCTTTTGCATTTGATTTCGCTGTGAAAGGAGAATGGTTATTTCTGAAGAATATTGAGAAAATAAATTATCCTTCGCTTTAAGATCCATTCTAATGGGAGAAATTAATGAGTTTCCAACTCTTAAATTAAATTGAGTGGCAATCTTTGCTAAGTTCAGTATTTCGGAGGTAGTGATCTCTTTTATGATTTTTATATGAGCCTGTTGTACAATTTCTGGGTCGAGATCCACCCCGTAAATCATTGATCTGATAATATGAAATTTCCAAATATCTAATGTTAGTTGATCTCTTTTCCCTACCAATGAAAAGTTCATAGACAATTTTTGTTGAAAATAAGTTTGGATAAGTTCTAAATGAGAAGATAAATGGGTTAAATCCCATAACTCCCTCAAGAATCTTTCAAAATACCGAATGACTTCAATTAAGAAGACACCATCGCCCATCGCTGGATCTACAATACGTATTCGTAAAACATTATCCAGAAGATCTTTAACAATTGGATAATCTATCCCCTCTCCATATGAACGCCACGGTTTCCAAAAACACTCTGAAATTATAGACTCACATATTTCACGGACTATTTGGTTTGCAATTGATGGATGTGTAAAATATTGACCGTGCTGTTTCTTCTTGACAATAAATGAGTTTTTATAAAGCATTTGAAATTCCTGTATGCTGGTTCTAGGATTACTCTTTTGCCTTTTCAATACGTATTTTTACTAAATTCTTAAGTTCGTTAAATAAGCTATCTATCAACGTTTGCGGAATTAAAAAAATACTAGCTACTAAATCATTCGTGAATTTTTTTATTTGTTTTGGCTTTCCTTGGATTACTGAATAAGGAGAATATCTTAAAAGGTGCAAGAATTCGTGATTTACATTAGATAAATGAATTCCGCCTAGGAATTCGTAACTAGGAACTTTGAGCAATTCATACTCATAAACTTTTATATCTAAACCACCTTCACCCAAGTTACTGCGACCTAGGAGTTCCATTTGTAAATTAGTAAAAAAAGAATTGAGAAGTAAGAAATAGTAAGGAAAAAAGTCGGTTTCCTGAAGAAATTTAATACCATACATACGTGCATCAAAATAGAAATCGTAAGGATTATAGAAAAAAGGAAACCGATCATTGATCGTCATAAGACAAAGAAGATTAAATGACTTATATTCATTTGATGATAAGCTATACCAATTCTTTCGTGAACAACAAGTTGGCCTATGGTTGAATTTTCCTCCTGTAGCTGGAGTCCATTCTTCTCCCCAGCGAATGTACTCTTTAACGCCTGGTCTTAATTCATTCTCTGAAAATTGACTTGGAATCAAGATAACAACATATTTTAGGTCTTCTTCATGTATTTTATATGTCTTAAGCTCACGGGGGGATTTTACTAGGTAGTTAGGAACCCAAATTGATCCGTCAGCATCTGTATAGGAATATTGCCATAAAACCTTTTCATGGGTGATATCAGTCGGATGCATCCAATAATCCTTTTCAATAAGGAACATTGGTTCACGAGGATGAAATCCTTGAGCAAAAAAATCTTTAATCACAAATTCATTTTTTAAATGCAGCTTTAATTGTCCTGTTTTCGGATCCCAACCAGATAAGAAGAAGGCATTTGTCTCACCTGGTTTACCTACATAAAAAAACGCATTTGCGCCACTTGTAAATCCTCTTCGGACATTAGCAACCTCACCCAAATTAATTAATTTATCTTCAAGCTTTTCCATCAAATCAAAGTAGTTTTTAGAAGCCCGATAATATATTCCCCATTTAGATTTCGAGTAAAGGTCTTTTTGTTTCATGGAAACAACGCGAATCCTAGATGAAGAATTTTTTAGCAGGAATAGCTCATTATTAGCTAGCTGTTCAAGATCTGTTATGTTGTTGATTGAAACGAAGTTTACCAAGCTTTCATCTTCATCTGTGGCTTGAAGTGTCTTTTTCTCCTTTCTTTTAAGCTTCATAATAGCAGTATTAACATCTGCATTTGATATTAACTTTTTTAATCTACTATTGATTATTGATTCAATCAGATAATTATTAAGAATGAAATTTTGGAATAGTTCGCCATAACCTACATCCATCCAAGAGTTTGGAATTATTACACCTAAATCATCTCCTTCTTTCAAAAAATTGGTCGCATGAATTAAAAAGTAAACATATAACCCAGATCTCCCTGAAATTGAATTCCTAGCAGAATTTTGCTTTTGTAAAATATCTCGGAGATCAATTTCTATTTTGTTCTTTAAGAACTCTTTATACTCTAATGTTAAAAGCTCATGTCGCGTATAAGGAGGATTCATAAGTAATGTTGTCGTTCCTGAATTCTCTAGAAAAAAATCTTTGTTGTAATTAAAAAAATCGTCTGTAATAAGTTTCCAATCAATCGAAGAAATTGAATTTACTAAAAGAAAATACTGAATCGCACTTTCTGCAATATCTGCTAAAATAGGGTCTTTTTCAATACCAATTAATTCAATTCGATTGGAAATGGTGTTTTTGGACTCAAATAATACTTCTAATGCACCTAGGAGAAATGTACCTGTTCCACACGCAGGATCGATAACTCTTGTGGTTTTTTCGGTTATACTCTGTTTACAGATAAAATTAACAACTTGTAATGGAGTAAAAATTTGACCTTGTATTTGTTTTTGTCGCTCTGGAATTCCTATTTCGAATATATAGGGTAAAAGCAATTTGGTTCTTCTTTTAGTGTCCTCTCTTATTTTTTGAATCAATTCAATTGATTTTAGACAACAATCCCAATTCAGAAAAAGAAGATTAAGGAGTTCATTGAAGGGAAATTCATTATTCATAATCGGAGTAGAAAAGCCTGATTTTACTTTTAATTCCCAAAGATCTGTTATTATCCTAATAAACTGATTTTGAGCCTCCTCTACGTCAATTTCCCCCTCAGTATGAGCAGAGATTAAAGAAAAGGCTTCTTGTTGAAAATTATCAAGCTTATCACCAAATTCTTCCTTTTGAAGGGAGAATAGAATTTTATCATAAAAAAGGGTAATCAATATCTTGGATAAGGGGTTGACGAACATTGCTGGCTTGTTTTCCCATTCACCCCATGAAACCTCATGTAATATGGTATAAATCCTTTTTTGAAAGGGAGAACTTTGAATGAGCTGGTTATGAATATGATTTTCCACTAATGGGCATATATTCTGAAGAAAAGCTATAAAATAATGAGGTGCAATCTTTTCAATTATACTCATTTTAGATCTTCAACTTGTTAATTTTAAATAGTAAAAAATGAATCCAATGGAATAAATTTGGGGACCTCAGCATCATAATACTCACAAATTTCAACCATTGGGCATATGGGACACTTTGGTTTTTGAGCTATGCAAATCATCGACCCTAGATCCAATATACTCTGATTAATTGTCCAGACATTTGTTCCATTTTTAATCATAGTCTTAGAAAGCTTCCAAATCTCTTTTTCAAATTTTATATTTTTCTCCCACCCCCACAAGCCAAAAATACGTGCTAAAACTCTCTCTACGTTAACATCTACTATTACGCCAGGTTTTTCAAAAGCAAAACTTAGAATTGCTCCTGCAGTATAACGTCCAACTCCTTTGAGAACCAAGAGCTCATCTAAGCTTGAGGGAAATTGACCATTTTTCTCATAAGTAATTTCCTTAGCAATTTTATGCAAGTATTCTCCTCTTCGTTTATACCCTAGCTCATCAGTAATTTTTTTAACATCTTGAATTGAAGACTGAGCCAATATTTGAATGGTTGGGAATTGTTGTAAAAATTTTTTGTATATGGGAATAACTATATCCACATTCGTCTGTTGGAGCATAATTTCGCTCACAAGAATCTTATAAGGATCACGAGTCCGTCGCCACGGTAAATCACGACCGTTAAATTCAAACCATTCTATTAATGCTTCAACAAAAAAGGTTAATCGTTCACCTCGAGTATTTTCATTGAAAATTTGTTTTTTCCTAGATGATATTTGACCTTTCTTCCAATTAGTCATCTTATCTTGCACAAATTATCCGATATATTTTAGATTTTTAGGTAAGAAAAACCATTTTAGAGCTGAGTAAAGAATATAATCTATAAGAGCTTAAATTTCGAAAAAAATTTAGTAGTAACTCCTGATTCGATGGTCAGCCTCAATATAATCTTTCTTTGCCTCTTGATCTTGTGGATTCACCTTGAGAACCTTTAAGAAACAAAATTTTGATTTCTCCCAGTTTTTCATTTGAAAATATAGTTGGCCTAGTTTTTTCCAAGCAACAATTGAATTCGAATCGATCCTTAGAGCTTGTTGAAAATATGCTTCAGCACTAAAAAAATCACCTGTTTCAACCATTCGTGACGCTTTCTGAATAATTTCAATTATTTCATGTGTGAAGAGTCCAGTTCCTTCTTTATTAAGAGGTGAAGTGCAATATGGGCACTGAACAAGTCCTACTATGCTAAGACTTTCAAAACAATCTTTACAGATGAATCGAGCACATTCAGAACATCTAACTCTTTCATCAATACGACTTTTAGTCTCAGCACAGAGAGAACAGAAAAAGGGTTCATTATTGATAGTAGTTACTGAATTATTCAGGAAGAACACCCGAAGTTAGCTTTAGGTACTAAGTAGAATTTCGCTTTATTTTAAATTTATCATCCCGTACCTATTTTTTCGAAAGAAGACGGTTTGGATTTTATGTCAGAATTAATGATACAATTAGAAATTTAAGTCAGCATTATTCCTTATTAGAAGTCCAAAGTCTTTTTCTGGAGTAATAGAGTTAATTTTCCATTTAAAAGAATCAAAAAATCTCCTATGACTAATCATTAATATACTTTGGATAAACTCTAAGGTTAACACCACTAGTTTAGAAAAGAAGTCTTATAATAATCATAAGATTAACGAAATTGAGATAAGAGATAGAAAAGGTTGTTACTCGTGAATTTATTAAGAGCATTGTATCAAAAGGAAAAGGGATCATTGAAAACACTATTATTATTCCTTTTTATCTCTGCTTTTTTCTTTGACCATTTGACTTCCTTCTACTACCTTCAAGTGAAAGTAACCAACGGAACAATTGAGTACCAATTTGAAAAAGATAGTGAACGAACTGAACTTAATTTACCCAGAAGAAATGTGCAATCGACAGACTTCATTATAAGCACATACCACGAAGATGAAGCCTTTGATGGGTATAATCTTTTTGTTGTCGATCCAACAAGCTCTGACCGGAGTAAATGTAATAACACCTTACTTATCACAGATATGACTGGAAAAATTCTTATAAAAAGGAATGTTGGTTATGGGACTGGCACCATTAATGCAGAATTCATCAACTCAACTACCATCCTTATGGGAGAGCCTTCTGGAGCTGTATTATGGAACATTTATTCTAACACGACTCATTTGATTAGTGCTAAAGGACATCATGAATATGAATACAATCCGAACAGTGACACTATTTTTACTTTTAATTTATACAACATCGATATTGAGGGAGTATCTTATAGATTTGATTATATTAATGAATATAATTTAACAGGCCATCTAGTATGGTCTCTGGATACACGTTCTTTCATCTCTCCTACTCAATGGTGCCCATTCCAGGACATGGTAGGTAAAGATAGGGGGATTACTCATTCAAACACAATTTTTTTTGATTCAGAGGAAGAAATCTTTTACTTCACTCCTCGGAATCTAAATACCTTCTATAAAATAGATCATAGGACAAGTGAGGTTATCTGGGGACTCGGTCAGTATGGTAACTTTACCCTCTATGATCTTGAAGGCAATCAGCGGCAAAGCCTTTTCTTTCACCCTCATGCGATAGAAAAAATCAATGAAAACCAGTTTATCCTCTTCGACAATGATAAACACAATTTTGAAAACCCCTCAAGCACTAAAACTCGGATTGTTGAACTTACAATTGATGAATCAACCATGACTGCAAATGAATCGTGGGTTTGGGTAGCACCTCACAGCTACTACAGCCACGCGTTAGGTGATGCTGACAGACTCCCTAATGGAAACCGTCTTGGAACATTTGGTACCTCATCTCATCCGAATACTAATATTGGAGCTAGATTGGTTGAGGTTGATAATGAAGGGAACATCGTCTGGGAGTTGAATTTCCCACATACAGAGACATTCAAGCACGAAGTAAATCGAATGGAACGAATATGCTTCTCACCTATATTAAGTTCCCCTCCAGATATAAAAGTACCCCCTGATAATGAAATAACGATCACCTGGCAAACCTGGTATAATTTTCGTGCTAAAAGGAAAATGAATGGCTCTTACTCCCTATATCTTGATGGAGAACTGATTGAAGAGGGTGAACAGGTCTTTGACAAATTTTGGCGTCCAACAAACCTGACCTTCAATTTAGGTAAAATGAATCTAGGTATCTACAATCTCCTTTTAGCACTTGAAGATGAGAGTGAGCATGTAACAACTGATGAGATTAGTATATTTATTTCTCATAATGAACCTACATCAACCATTGCTATAAATATGACCAATTTTCTCCTTGGATTAGCATTTCTACTGATTTGGAGAAAAAAAGTAACAAGAATTAAATAATTCACATTAAAAAGAATTCTTAAAAATATGAAACAA
>JAEOSR010000016.1 GCA_016840285.1 Candidatus Hodarchaeota archaeon
CTTTTTTCTTTTATAGCGTAATTTTTGTTGGTTCCCTTAATTTAGGGATTATTACATTTAGATCGGGCATTTCTCTTATTGCTATAGTCTTAAACTTCTGCATTTGATCTTGGTTCCCATGCATCGTCACTATCACCTTCGGTTTAACGTCCAGAGCCATCTTAAGAGCATTCTCGGGAGAACAGCTTGGTGAAGGAGCACCTGTAGGGAGGAAAGCTATATCTGCGGAGTAATCTTTCAATGGAATGTATCCAGAGTCACCTCCATGAAAGATACTAAAATCAGGCCACTTCATCTTGAAGAGGGTTATTGATCCTGGATGAACTCCACTAACAGCTGAGATCTCAAGGCCATCAATTGATAACTTTTCACCTAATGTTAAAGCTTTCAATTTATCAGCAGGGAGCTCTTTTTCTAAGCCTTCAACCACCTGTGGATCCGCAATAACCTTTGCACCTGATACCTCGAAAATTTTGAGAGATGTCTCAACATCAAAATGATCTCTATGGGTATGAGTATTTAACTGGAAGTCAAGGTTTTTTAAAGCTTTTATCTGATCATCGCTTTCTATACACATTTTACATATATCGATGGCAATGGCATTGTCTTTCGTTCTGAATAGAATGCCTGAGTAGCCAAAATAGATAAAAGCGATTTCATTCTTTTCAACTGATAATGAAAATAATTCTCTAATTGGAGCTGGCATGTTTTCAAACACCTCATGATTATTAAGTAAAAAAACGCACTACTTGAAATAGGTAAACCTGCCTCTTTCAACCATAATTTTTCCATCTTTAATTACATATTCAAGATTTTTTTGATCCTCGAGGGTTGAGATATTCTGAATGGGATTTTCATCACATACAACTAAGTCAGCAAATTTTGTTTCTTCAATAGAACCAATTTTCTCATCCATTCTGATCGCTTTAGCTGCATCAATTGTTGCTGCTTGCAGAGCCTGGGTAGAAGTCATACCTACATTTTTTACCATACTTGTTATTTCAGCTGCAGAATTACCGTGATAATTTCCTGGAGTTCCAGCATCAGTTCCAATTGCAAACAGTACACCCTTCTTAAATGCCATTTTATGATTTTCTATCATTTCAGCTTGACATTTCCTTTCTTTGGCAATAACTTCAGGAGGTAATTGGCTTATTATATCCTTACTTGTTATTCCAAAACTGGATACTTGTGTGGGTATAAGATAGGAACCTTTTGTTATCATTAAATCAGCAGATTCTTCATCAATAAAAGTTGCATGCTCAATGGTATCTATCCCTGCTTTTACTGCGTTATATATTCCTGCTCTTCCGTGAGCATGACACGCGATATGCAGCCCTAATCTATGGGCCTCTTCTCTCATTGCCACTAATTCCTCATCCAAAAAAAGGCTTCTTTCAAGCATTGATTCCTGCCCATGTAAGACACCTCCCGTTGTCGCAGTTTTAATGAAATCAGCACCAGAATGCATTCGATCGCGCACTGCATGTTTAACGCCGTCAATACCAGTAAGAATTTCACCTCTCTTTCGTTCATATGCAATAAGCTCAACAGGGCCAATAGCTTCTTGATCTCCCCATTGCCCAATGGGCAAGTTCGCTACAACCAATCTAGGGCCACCAAGAATATTTCTATCAAACATTCTTCTTAAAGAAGGGCCCCATTCTGGATCAGCACCACAATCTCGAACGCAAGTGAAACCGTTTGTCAAATGTTTTTGAGCATGATGTAAGGCATAATAATACCACATTACTCTTGATGTTCGATAATATTCACGTTCAAATTGAGCTGTACCAGTGTATTGAAGGTGAATATGAGTATCAATCAGTCCTGGAAGGATATATTTCCCCTCTATATCGATAATCTGGTCATTGGATTCTTTTATAAAATCGTTATCACTCCCAAACCATATAATTTTCTTACCCACCATTGCGATTGTATAATTCTCTTTGATAGTTCCGCTCACAGAATCGAAAACATTTCCTGCTTTGAGAACTAACCTTGATTTTTCGTGAGACATGTTTTGGGAATAGAGTTTGCTATAATAATAAAAATTTCCTTTGTTAACTTCAGAAATTATGAATTAACAAAACGACCCCAGAGGAAAAAAAATTCAATGGTTTCATATTTATTCCGTTATCAAATCACTAGGTCTCAGATACTTTCTCCATAATCCCAATTAGTTCCCATTGATGTTTCAATTTCCCAAATCTGCTCGTTTCTACTTCTCTTAAGTTAATTATATTCATTTCCTCAAAAAGTTTCCTTAATCCTATTTCGTCAAAAAATCTTTTTAACCTTCCATCTCTTAAATAATAATTCATTTCAATTTGTTGTCCTTGACCAGCCCCAAAGTTCTTATCTTTAGTTGAATTAACTCTTAAAAGAATACAACCACTCATAGCCAAAATTCTATACAATTCTTTAATAATATCTATTGTCTCATTCCAAGAGAAATAATGAAGGCAGGAATCTGCTATTATCACATTAAAGGGGTTTGATCTGAATGGTAATCCATTTAAAAAGTCACATTGAAATGTTGATGAGTGTGGTAACATCTTATGCATCCACTCAAGAGCTAAACCAGAGAGATCGCATGAAATAACATTAAATTTCTTTTTAAGTAGATAAAGGGTAGCATTGCCAAATCCACACCCAAGGTCAAAAATATTTAACGGTTTATATTGTGTGAGGAGAGGTAAGTATCTTTCCAACCATTCATTATCATTAAGTAAATCCTCTGTTATATTCTCCTTGAGCTTAGAGTGTGCTTTATCCCAAAATATGAACTGTGTTGGCATAGTATTATTTCAATCCGAATCTTTTCTGAGTTTTGGATCAAGTTTTTCTTCTAAAGCAACAGGATTTACCATTTAAATTTTAGTTTCTCATTTAATTTTTAGTTTATAAAGGATAAACTCAAATTAAGTACTCAAATTAGTATTCATCCCTCGATTTAATATTTACTTTGTGATTATATTACGGTCATTTCCATAAGAACAAGCCTTATTTACTTCTATTAAGTTATTTTTGATTAGAATAATATTCTCATAAAATTGTTTTTGAGGTTCTAGAATTGACTAGCTCAAAGGAATATATAGACATTGATACAGAATTTGGAGCTCATAATTATCATCCCATTCCCGTTGTTGTAGCGAAAGCTCAAGGTGTTTGGGTATACGATCCTGAAGGAAAGAAGTACTTAGATTGCTTATCTGCTTACTCGGCTGTTAATCAAGGCCATGTACACCCCAAGATTGTCAAAGCATTGAAAGACCAACTCGATCGTGTTGCTTTGACCTCTCGTGCATTTCACAACGATCGGATGGGGCTTTATTTGAAGCACTTACTTGATGTGTGCGGAGAAGGATTTGACATGGCCCTTCCCATGAACACTGGCGCTGAGGCTGTTGAGACTGCTATTAAAATGGTTCGTAAATGGGGTTATGAAGTAAAAAAAGTTGAACAAGACAAGGCTGAGATTATTGCTTGTGCTAATAATTTCCATGGGAGAACGACAACCATTGTAGGTTTTTCTACTGATCCTCTTGCCAATACTAATTTTGGCCCTTACACTCCTGGATTCAAAATTATTCCTTTCGATGATCCTGAAGCTTTAGAGGAAGCGATTAATCCTAATACCGTTGCATTCTTAGTAGAACCCATTCAAGGGGAAGCAGGTGTAATTGTACCATCAGAAGGATATCTGAAGAAAGTTCGAGAGATTTGTACTAAGAATAATGTCCTACTAGTATTGGATGAAATTCAGACTGGATTCTGTCGAACTGGAAAGATGTTTTGTCATCAATATGAAGGAATTATTCCAGATGTTATGACTTTGGGAAAAGCACTAGGAGGAGGATTACTTCCCGTTTCTGCTGTTGTTTCTCGAAAAGAAATTATGGAAGTTTTTATTCCTGGATCCCATGGTTCTACATTTGGTGGTTTTCCTCTAGCATGTGCTGTTGGAGATGCTGCACTCGATGTTCTAGTAGAGGAGAACCTAGCTGAACGATCCGCGGAATTAGGCGCATATTTTCTTAAAGAGTTGAAGAAAATCAGCCATCCACGTATTAAAGAAGTCAGAGGAAGGGGATTATTCACTGCTGTGGAATTTCATGAAATAGCACGACCACTCACCGAGAAACTCATTGAGGAAGGAATACTAGCTAAAGAAACCCACGATTTCACCATTCGATTTGCTCCTCCTCTCATTATCACAAAGGATGAAATAAATTGGGCTTTAGAAATTATCAAAAAAGTTCTTGGATCCTAGAAAGAATATTATGAGTCCAGATCATCAAAAGAATTATAGCTTTGCATCATTTTAACCCAATATAAGTATTACAATAAGAAGTATCCCTAAAAGGCCCGTGATTATACCATTAAAGAACAGCCACCATCGAGACGCGTGTAAAGGCAATGTTCTCCTTATTTTCCAAGCGTCTTTTTCTTTTTCACTTTTTATAGGCATTTTAAGGGGGAGATGGATGAGATATGTCCCATGAAGTGCTTTGATTGTTTCGACTCCTGTTAATCCAGAAACAAATCCACAAACTAGCATTGCAGTTGTACGGGTCACTACTTTTTCTTTCACTTCGCTCTCTGGGTCAACGCTTGGAAATAGGTCCAAGATTAAATGGGAGCTGAATCCTAGAAAGAATGGTGTGAAAAATAATGCTAAGATTAGGGTTTGATCATCAGGAATAGCCATAAATTTCTGAGTAAAAAAGGTCAGAGTGATAAATAGATAAGAAAGATGATTATTGCAGTTATCAAATGCCACTTTCGATTTGCCATTTTACGTTGCCATCCTTGTTTTTTCTTTTCAGCGGTTTAATTTATTTCTGTTTGCTCCCAAAATTACTTTATAATCCTTTCAATTATTTGTTTGTAAAAGACTACAAAGATAATAGGGGTCGTTACACATAATGAAATGGAAACACTTACGGCCAGCAGTTTGGCCAGGCTCAGAAATGCAAAAATGTATTCCCCAGGGGGATGTCCAACCTAATGGTATTGATGTATCTATTGGTCGGTTATTTCAATTGACTGGAAATGTCAAACTAATTTCAGAGAAAAAATTACGACAATATCCTGAGCTACATGAATTAAAGCCTCTTGACAGCTTTTGGCACTTGGACACTGGATCCTATCTTGTTGAGGTGGCAGAGGAAATAGTGATTCCCAATGACGCCATTGGATATGTTGCACCTCGCTCAACACTGCTTCGGATGGGAGCGACAGTTTTTTCTGGAATATGGGACAAAGGATTTCAAGGTGTAGGTGATAATCATGGACGCATTTTATTACAAACTTCTCTCCCCTTTCAAATCCATGTCTCTGTTGCTATTGCCCAGATGATTTTCATAAGTGCAGTTGACGATAAGACGGTTTACCAAGGAAACTATCAACCCGCCTCGAACCCAATAAGTCCATAGAAAAAGGGATTGAAAGCGAACTCATACATTTAAGAAGAGATTATTCGGAACACTTGCGGAGTTATCCTCTCTGAATGGCATTCAGGGCACTTATGGGGATCAGATATTCGAGATCTGCCAGAAAAAGTATAATTACAATGCATACATACTGCAGGGCGAACCACGATCTTTTTGTTGTCATAACGAATTGTTTTTCTCACTGAATCTAAATCCTGGGCAACAACTTTTACTGGGACGTTTGTTAAATCAGCTAATTCTAGTAAAGTCATTCCTTCATTCTCAGATAGAAGCTCTATTATTTTTTCTCTCCGCGTTTTCATAAATTCTCAACTCATTCTTTTGTGATAAGAATACGTGCTGGTAAGGTGATTACAAGGAAGAGGATTGTATTATACATGCGATATTCAGATTCAAGTAAATTTACTTTCTGCATTGAAAGAGGGAATAAAAGATATTATTAGTACTCCTTACTTAAACTTCATTCTCCTCAAATATTTCTTCTTCTATAACTGGGAAAATTATTTTTAGTGGCCCATATTGAATGGTTGGTAATGTTATTGCGTCATATAACGAAGTGTTTGAAGGTATTCTGGAAATATTACTCATTCTGGCTATATAACTCATTCCTGCAATTGAAAAAAGTATCGGACTCCAATATAAGAAAATGTATATATTAATTCTCAATAGATTAAACCAGTCACTCGTTAACCATCTTAAATAATCAAATAAGAGATAAGGATGTTGTAGAACCCCATAGAAAAAAGATATATAGGGGATAATCAAATAGAGAACAAATACTATTTTTCCCACTCTTCTTAAATTCGGTGATAGGTTTTCTTCTTGATTTAATTGATTTTCCATACTATATCAATCTCTTAATTACTTTAAACATATGTTTTAGGATTAAATCCCATTCTCTTCAAATATTTCTTCTTCTATAACAGGGAAAATTATTTTTAATGGCCCATATTGAACTGTTGGTAACGTTATTGCGTCATATAACGAACTATTTGGAGGTATTCTTGAAATATCAGACATCTGGATTACGTAAGCAAATGCACCAATCACTATTAGGACTGGACCCCAAAAAAAGGAAAAAACTACAAAAATAATCATTGGTGAAAAAAATTCATTTAACCAAACAGATGGGTCATAGGTAATTAAAAGCAAATACAGAACGAACGAAATAATTAAATCCAGTAATATGATGTTCTTGACTATTTTCCTAAATGGACGTTGTCTATTGATGTCTTGTTCTAATGTGGGCCTATTCTCCATTGTTAATCAGACGCATATATATTTTTCAATAATTTAATTTTTATGGTACAATTCTTGAAATTTAAGGTTTTATATGTGAAAAAGCTCCATTTTCATTCAGCATATATTTTGATACATACATTTCCGAGAGAAAAACTTTTTTCTCTGCAAAAGAAATGAATATGACACAAAGCAACACCTTACTTAAAAGAACGGATTTTCCTGTGAACAATGAGCATTCCTCTTAATTGGTGATATTCATGTTTGAATTGCTTTTTATTAGTTTATTTGTAGGTGGCGTCATCTACGTCATATTCTTTTTGATTTATTCGAATATTAAGGCAGAAAAGGACTTTTCTCTGGATGTATATCGTTATCTAAGTCGACGATATCCTAAAACTGTCGTGGTAGATTATGGGGGAATTACATCAGACCCCATCATTCACGCTCGTGATGCAGGACCATTTAAGCTCATTGAAGTCAAAGTTGTAACAGAAAAAGAAGCTCAGAGGACTGATCAAGATCTAATTTTACGTGGGGAGGTTGATCCTCAAAAATTCCAAAAAGAAGAGAAATCAGCCCAGATATCCCTAAGCCCTCAACTTCAGTGGAATAAATATGGACAAGATATCGTCATTGGGGTTCCCAGACTTGATGATCGGTTTATCATTTCATCTGATGATCCCATTTTCCCCCGCTTTATATTAACTCAAACAGATCTTGGAGATCTCATTCAGAAGAGTTTTGATTTAGAGGGATATTTTATTAGATGGATAGCTGACAGTCCTGTTATTCAGGTACGAATGGAAACAATGAATTCGAACAGTTTCATTCAAGCTTTTAATATTCTCCTTGGAACCGTCGGCGCACTTTCCGAAAAAGGTTATCTAACCCGAAGTGTTGGTAAAAAGAAGAAACAAAAGGTTCATATTCCATCCTATAGCCCACTTTTACGGGAAGAGAAGAAACCACAAACCTATCCTTCTGAAAGTTTAGCTGAATATGATAAGAAACCAGTTCATTTTAAAAAGCAGGTAGAATCAAGACTAGTAGACATAAATAATGCACGGGAAGAGATCTCGAAACCTGAAGAACCTATTATTAGCTGGGAACCACTTCCAAAGGTAACCACTGAGCTCGAAAAACCATTTGAAGAAGAATCGGTTGAAAACCTAAATCAACCACTTTTCACCTCTATACAGTATCAAGCCAAGAAAATTGAATATGAACCTGATCGAGTAAGAATTGTTTCCTTTTCACGAGCTACTGAAGAAATTACGGTCACATTTCCAGAAGAAACACGAGCTCTTTTCACAGCCTTAGTTGATCGTTCTCCACCAGCAGAATTTGAGCTCCAAATTGAATACCAGGGACAAGCACGGCAAACAAATTGGAATGCTGCATGGAAAGACATCAAGATATTAGGTCCTCCAGATATTGTAGAAAAATTACAATTACGAACAGGAATTGCTCATCGGATTACAAATACTGGTGAAACAAGGGCAATAGTGAACGGTCATCCTGACAAAAAGCTAGAATGTAAAATTATAGTTCCTAAAACAATAAGAGGCATCAATGCTGGGTATTCTCTTCTAAAAGATATCATCTGGTTTTTTGAAATGATTTTCATGTGAGTATGATTTTAAGCAAAATATTGATACCTGATTTTACAATGAAATTCAGAAGGCAAATCTAATAAAGATAAATGATTTTGCTCCCTCATCAGAAAAAGCTATTAATACTGAGACTTTTCAAACGACTAAATTATGAACTTTCGGACAGACTCTCGAGTAAAGCATATTAAAAATTAATTGTATTACTAACTGTCTTTGAACGCCTAAACAAACTATGATGAGAGATTTCTTTTGACAGTTCTCAAAATTGTTCTAATTGGTGATGGTGGTGTTGGCAAGACTGCCATCCGGGAGAGGTACCTTGGTAAAGGTTTTAAAGCCCAATATCTCCTAACTATTGGTGCAGATTTCGCCATGAGGGACGACGTAATTCGAGGGGAATCTATCCGATACCAAATATGGGACTTGGCAGGACAACAGCGGTTTGATGCAGTTAGAGAAGTTTATTATAAAGGAAGTGTTGGAGCACTACTTGTTTATGATGTTACACGGCCTGATTCCTACTTTAACACTCCCAAATGGATAAATGAACTTTGGACAAATAATGGTAGGGGTAGAGTGCCCATTGTTGTAGTTGCTAATAAAATTGATATGCGAGAATTATCCGATGATACAGTGTCTCCTGAACAAGGGAGGATCTTTACTGAACGACTCACTAAGCTAACCAAACCAGAGGGATTTGATTGCTACTATATCGAAACTTCAGCTAAAACGGGTGTCAGCATTCAAGCAGCCTTCACACTACTTGGTGAGAACATCCTAAAATTTGTCAGCAAACAGCGTAAAACGAGTCGTAAAACAACAAGTCGGCTACGAGCAGCAGCCCAGCAACAAAGAGTTTCAAGACGATATTAACTCTTCTTATCTCTTTTTTTACAAAATTTAGCTTTAAGTTATGTTATTCCTTAAAAAAGTGACTTAAAGTAAACTAGAATGTGTTTCAGGCTAATTTTCGATTCTCCCGCTTCTCGAGTTTGAAAAATATAAGAAAACTCCCCAATAGAAGTTTTCCGAGGTGCCACCTTGAGGATATCGAATAACAGCTTATAGCCTTTTGGGGAAATAGTTTTTGGATGTTGGTCGATAATTTCCGTTATAAGTTGTGTTTTTCCCCCAAAAAAGCCACTCATAATATCTTTCGGGCGGGGTCGTCGTCTTAGTAACAAAGAAAATTTACCAAGTGTAGTTGCTCCCCAAGAAATAAGTTTACGTTGAATACTCCATCCTTCTACACTTGAGCGGGTTCCAATAACCAATTGATTTCCTTCTGCTAATAAAAGGAGCCCATCAGCAATTCTTTCTGGAGGATGTTGAAAATCGCAATCAATAACAATAAAATAATCAGTTGTTGTAATCTTAAGCGCATCAACAAGCGAAATTGTTAAACCTTTGATAGGTTCATTTTTACGATCTAAAAGACGAATTTTTGGGTTTTTAGTTCCCCAATCAGTAACTATTTCAGCGGTTCCATCGGTAGATCCGTCATCAGCAACAATAATCGAAACTTGGGGGTAGATTGATAGCAATCGAGTTATCATCCTATCGATATTGCTTTCTTCATTTAATGTGGGAGTAATAACGGTTAACTGAGCAGTAGAAGGTTCTTGATCCATACATATCCTACCTAAGGGAAGTAAATATTATCATTCTTCGTTTATATTATTAAAAATCTTTTATTTCTATCTTGTAAGCTCAAGAGAGTCATATCAAAGGAGAGCTTTTACTATATTTCTTTTTTTCCTTTTTCTTTAATTTAATTTCGTCATTAGAATAACTTTAGCTGGTAACTTTAATGTGTAAGCTTTTTTAGCTTTGATTTTGAAAATACATCTAAAGAAGATTCGCCATCATAGCTAGGGATTTTATTCATGTCTCTCCGACCAATACTACAAAAATTTGCAGAAGGCTTCTCTGTTACTGGAATCTTTTTACAAACTCCTCAAGAAATCTTTCCAATTATCCAACAAAAAGCTGATTCTCTTTTACTCCTCAAAAGGCATCCTAATCTTCAAGTTGGTATTACTGAGTTGAAAATAGATGAAACTAGAATGAGTGTATTAGTAGACTCTCTTGATTTCGAAACAAATATTGTTATCATTTCAGCACCAAAACATATCCAAGAGATTTCAGCTCATTGGAAGCGTTTCTTACCTGTAGTTAAAAAACAGATCCAAATTGAAGAATTCATTCGCCAAGAAAGTATTGAAAATAAGTTAATTAATCGATTAGAAGATATTCGAATAACACTCAGCAATACAACCACAATTTTGAAGGAGAAAATTAACTATGACTCAGGACTCTAATAATTCAGATGAGGTTGACCTTCAACTTGCCCAACGGATCATTGAGTTGACAGAGGTTGTTGAAGAAAACAAACTAAAGATCGAAAAAATTACAACGGACTTGGAACAAGAAACTGCTACTAAAGAAAAATATGAAAAACTACTGCAAGATTGGGATTTGAAACTCGGGACGGATCTTGAGGAGATAAATAAACAAATTAATACATTAGAGGAAAAAGTGGACCAGCAAAATCAGAATGTTAAAAATATAGATAAAAAATTCAACACTCAATTTAGTACGTTCGAGGAAAGATTAGACCAACAAACTCAAAATGCAGATACAAAATTCGAAGAAGTCTCAACTCAATTTACGGAGATTCAAGAAGTCCAAAACAAACATCATGAAACCATTTCATCACAACAAAAAACTCTTGAGGAGCAAAATACCGAAATTCAAGACCGCCTCCAGGTAGAAGAGTTCAAAAATACTTTTGATGAAGCAGTTAATGGACTTAATGAAACAATTTCTTCCTTGAACCAAAATCAAGATTCTTTACAATCAGAAATAAAAAACTCTGTCGAAAAAACCCAGGAACAATTTGAAAGTCTTGCGAAAACTATTGAATTAGTAGGAGACGGATTATCACAACTTGAACAACAAAATGAGAGTCATTTCATTCTTATAGAAGAGCAACGGAATAGTTTAAGTCAATTTAAACAGAAATTAAAAGAATTGATTAGTCTCTCAAAGGAAGATCAACAGACTCATTTTGAAAATTTTTCGCGAATCATTGAAAGCTATAACGAAAATATTCGAACTGAATTGACCATAGCAGCACAATCGCTAAAGGAATCAGATACCCAAATCCTTGATGAAGTTTCAGCTAGTTTCATGCCAAAAAAAGTAGGAAAAGAACTTCAAAAAACAATTACTGATCTTGCAAGCGAACTAAAGGTGGAGGCTCAAAAGACACGTGATGATTTAGTACAAGGACTTCAAGAAAATGTTCAAGAATACGAGAAAGTAATGGAGGAGCAAGAAACAAGCATAAGAAATTATCAAAAACAACTGGAAGAGTTTCAAGATGAAATTCTAGCCATTATAGATCGTAAAGTTAATGAGAAATATGAGGTAGTCTTTTCTCTACTATCAAAGGTAGCAATTCAAGCTGAAGAACTCACACTCCTCATCAAGACTTCTGAAATTCATATACCATCACCTCCCTTGCAAAAAGATCAAACTTCTTCTGATAATAGTAATCCTAATCAGGAAACGGAAGCTACTTTATCCGAAAGTTCCATATCAGACGATAAAGACTGAAATACAAAATAGAAAAGGAATATGGAGTGAAGTAATAAATAGGAAAATACTCAGAATATCTTAATTCAAATAATCTCAATGATAATGATGGGAATAAACCGTGACGATGGAAAAGCCACTTAAGGTAGTAATTGCAGGAGAAAAACGTGTTGGTAAGTCTACCCTCGTCCATCGATTTATTCACAACCAATTTCCATTGAGGGGATTACGTTCAACTGTAGGATTTGACTTCACTATTAAAACAACAACTTTAGAAGATGGGACAACAGCAGTTATACATCTGTTTGATTTTGGGGGTGAGCCTGGTTTTAAGAAGATATTCCCTCAATATGCTTCAGACAGTGATGGACTCATTCTCGCTTTTGACCCTTCACGAGAGGAAACATTAGACGCTCTACATGATTGGATAAATGTTTATGAACAACGAGTACGTAAGAAAAAAAGTGTCAACTTTCTAGTTTCTACAAAAGCTGATTTAGGGATTTCTACTTCTCCTCTTAAAATCAATGAATTTAGAAATAAACATCCCATCGCAGAATATTTTAAAACGAGTGCTCTCACAGGGGAAAACACACAAAGAGTATTCCAAAGGATGGCCGTAACTATACAACAATACCGACAAAAATAATCACTCTCTCAAGAACATAAAAGGCTGCTTTCATAATGAAAACCAAATTCTTTGCAGACGCAAACACATTGACGGTTAAAGTAGTGGTAGCGGGGCCCGGAGGGGTAGGTAAAACCACATTACTAAAGAGATATGAAACAAACAATTTTATACCAGCGGTCAGTACGGTAGGTATCAATTTTTTAGTCATGGATCAGGAGGTTGGAGAAACCGTTTTAAGAATTGCTTATTGGGATTACGCAGGAGAAGATCGCTTTAGATCACTTTTCCCTGGTTACTGTCAAGGTTCATCTGGCGCATTGGTTGCTTTTGATACATCAAGAATTCAAACCCTGTCAGAAATACCTGAATGGTTAAGAATGATACGAGAACATAATGATCCAGATATTCCCATTGTTCTACTTGGAAACAAATTAGATACTACAATCGAAGACACGAGAAATTTAATAGCAGATTCTGCAAGAAAATTTGTCAAACAATACAACCTTTCTGGTTATTATTTATGCTCTGCAAAGACGGGGGAGGGAATGGAATCCCCATTTGCTCATTTAGGAATTCTTATTATTGAGGGCAAAAAACGTCAACGAAAAAAATAGTCCTTAATTCTCTTGAAGCATCAACACCACCACTGAGTGCTAAATAATGGCTTCTAGGATTCCATTCAGCTTTTCCTCAACAAAGCCTCTAGCTGCAAGGTATCGTTTGTAAAATTTCATGTACTCGTCACGCACCATTTTCTCATACGAGATGAAGAATAAGAGAACGGTTGCGATAAGTGAAGCGATGCCTGCTAGGAAAATCATGATTGCTGTGAATGAGTATTCCCAATCAATCAGAAATGTGAGTAAAAAACCACCTAAAATAGCGACAAATGGTTGGGTCCATAATGACCCAAATTTATTGATACCCATGAATTGAGCTTCTTTTCCTTCAGGAACCAGATCAGCTGGTAATGAGGCACGAACTGCTTCAATAAAAACCGCTCCAAATCCTCCAATGGCAGCAATTACGAAAAATATTTGAAAATAGTTCCCAATTTCAATTCCAGCTAGTAAAAAACAAAATAGTGAGTAAATTAAGGATCCAACAATAGCTGTTTTCACTTTACCAACCTTCTGGATACATAATCCTGCAGGAATCGCCATCGCAGCTGAAACTAAACCTGTTACTAGCAACGCAAGAGGGGCATCACCTTCAGGAAGTCCTGCAGCAACTAAATGGATAATCAGGTATAAAGCAACTGCTTCACTAGCAAAACCCCAAAATGATTGAACCAAGAACATTTTTCCAAAATCAGATCCTGAAAAATTGAGAAGATATCGAGGTGTTTGAAGAATATCAATAATGGGAGAATCAATAGGCGGATAGGGTGGATTTGCTTTTTCAACCAAAACAAAAACGAGAATCCCACTAACAATGATTATAAAAGCAGGAAAGAGAAATAAGCCAAATTCCGCTAAAAAAGCAAGCTGAAAAACATTGCCTAAATCTAAAAGCAGAGTAGTAAAAATGTCAAAAAAAACTAATCCAATTAAGCTGCCCAGAATTGTGAATCCAGCTAAGACTAATCCCACCCATCCTCGTTGTTCTTTAGTAAATAACTCTGATAACAATGCTCCATTAGGAGATGAAGCTAATCCTAAACCTACATAGATAAGAAAGAAGCATAAAGGAAAAAGTATTATCATCAAATCTTCATTTGCTGTTCCTGCAAAAATAGGGGTCAACAGCAGCATTATTCCTGCAAGTAAACTTCCACCTAGTATATACGGGGCCCGAGCTCCATATTTTGAACGGTAATCATCGGAGAATGCCCCTCCTACGATTACAGTTCCCAGAAAACCAATTGAACCTGCAGCAATTGAATAACTGAAGATAGTTTCAGCAAGTTCAGACGATAACTTAAGGAATTTTTGTAAATATTCGAGATTAAAATACGCAATAATGAATGCAGCAATTACAGCATTAGCGGTCCCAAAAATACCTAAAGCGACGATATTTCGAATTTTTTTAGATAGAAACCGCTCCCTCAATTCTTGCGTTGTAAGAAATTTAAATCTTCCTTTACGTTCTTCAGGAACATTATTTGAGTTTTCAACACCCATATTGGACACTTCAGCTATCGCAGATCATTTTTCAGTGGAAAATTTAACTTTTTAAAATAGCTTTCAAAAAGTTCATAATTTTATTTATTTACAATATAACACTATTTTGAGGATGTCAGATTTCGAGACAATCTCAAGATCGTCACACCATGAACTAATAATTAATCTCTTAAAAAATTAGGTTTATTGATCTCTTATTATCCTTGTTTGAATACATTTATATAAAATATATAATGTAAAGTGTTACGCTAGTTCCAGAAACTTATGAAAATTTAAAAGGAATGGCTTTAATCGCTAACTAATAATAGTACTCGTGATTAGCATTTTCCCAAATTCTTGTTTTGATGGTTTTTTTTAAAGCAAATTGATATTCAACACAGAGGTAGAACCAATGGTACATATAAAGGAGATAAAGATGACTGGGTGGAAGTCATATGGACCTGGTACCGTCAGAATGCCTCTAGCAACAGGATTCACAGTAATAGTTGGACCAAATGGTAGTGGAAAATCCAATAGCATAGATGGAGTTAATTTTTGTTTAGGGGCCTTATCTAAGAAATCAATGAGAGCAGAGAAGATGATAGGGCTAATCTACAACGGGATAGGGGGTAAGAAGGCGGCTGATAAAGCTACAGTCGAAATTGTATTTGACAATAGCGATTACGCGATTCCTCTTAAAGAGAAAGAAGTAATTGTCAGTCGAGAATTAAAGCAAACTGGCTCTGGAACTTACAGATTAAACGGAAAACGGACAACACGGACAGACATCCTAGACAAACTTCGAATCGCTGGAATAGATGTCATTAATTCCTACAACATTATTGCTCAAGGTCAAGTGGGCGAAATTGTTGGAATGAATCCTATAGAACGACGTCAGCTAATGGAAAATCTTGCTGGAGTCGGTCAATTTGATGAGAAAAAACGAATTGCTCTTATCGAGCTAGATGAAGCTCAGCGAAGAATGGATGAACTCCAATTATTAGTCAATGAAGTTGCCAAACGTGTTGAATCTTTACGTAAGGAAAAAGAAGATGCAGAACGCTGGACTCAACTTGATCAAGAGATTCTACAACATAAAGCACTTTTAATTTCTTATGCTTTTCATAAAAATCAACAAAATGCATCCCAATTCGATGAAGAAATAGCAAACTTTCGCACTGATCAAGAAACTAAGATTAACGAACGTGGGCAAATTGATGAAAGAGTTGAAGAAGTCACTGAAAAAATTAGATCTTTAGAAGATCAATTGATTCGATTAGAGACTTCTCTTTCTGAGATTCGAACATCAGCAGAAGAAAAGAACATTGAAAAAGCAAAAATAGAGGAAAAAACGGAATATAACAAGAAAACAATTAATTCTAATGAAAAGCGGATTAAACAACTCCAAGAGCGTTTAAATCAGATTGCTAAAAAAACTGAAGAGGACATCACAAATAAGGAAAAATTGGAAGAAACAAAAAAAGAACTTCAAACTAAGATCGAGGAAACTCAAAATCAACGTCAAACAATTGAAACAGATTTAGAACAAAAAAGTCAGCAATATGAAGAGATAAAAAATGAATATGATGATGCTGAACGCAGATCTAGAGTCGAGAACGACCGATTAACAAAAACTCAGGTTTCTTTTGAAGTTTCACAGAATATGGTTACAGCATTCCAAAACAATGTTAATGAGTTCGAAAAACGCCAAAAAGACCTAGAAGATCAAATTTTGGCTTCACAGACAAGATCACAGGAACTTATTCAAAGTTTAGTTGAAGATCAGAAACAGATCGATGAAGCAAGATCCAAGGTGGGAGATGTTGACCAGAAGAAAATAAATCTAGATTCAAAAATTAGTTCATTGGAGACTGAGAGTCGTGAACTTAATGACAAATTTCTGGTACTTAAAGCACGAATAGACACCATATCTTCTTTCTTGAAATCAGAAGAAGGAAAAGAGAATCCAGCAGTTTCTTTTATTAGTACCAAAGCAAATGGTGGGGAAATTCAAGGTGTATTGGGAGAGTTCCAGAACTTATCTGGTGATGGAGAAACTCTACCCACAGAAGTAGGCCATCTCTCCGATGCAATTATTACGGAGACAATTGATTCCGCTATTGGGTGCATCCGACTCTTAAAGGATAATGCGGTGGGTGCAGCTAATTTCATACCCCTAGAAAAATATAAATTAAAATCTACAGAAAAATTCTCAAATATTGTCAAAAAGATACGAGAACAGAACGAGGTAGTTACTGATCTTAAAGAAGCAGCAAAAACATGGCGTAAAAGAGATCAAACAGTCTCAACTGTAGATGGGGATGTTTTTTATTCAAATGGAATTATATACGGTGGATTTCATCTAGCTGCTGCTCAAGAAACAGTTGACGAGCTTCGCATTGATATGGAAAAGACACGTGAACAACGGGATAGTATTAACAAACAATTGAAAGAGGAACACGAGAATAAAAAGAAATTACTTGACCTTGAAAAAGTAATTACCCAATCTATTCAAAAATTGGAAAAACAAATCCAAAATGCAACCATTCAACAAACTCAGCAAGAAAATGAGGTTAAACTTTACCAAGATAATATGGAGAAAAACAGACTAGAATTGGAACCCCTTCAACAGCAACTTCAAGACCGGTTAAAATCTAGAGACGAACAACATAAAGAAATGGAGTTCTATGAAGATAGCCTTGAAAAAATCACTGAAGAAATAAGTGAAATAGAACAAAGACTAGAAGCTGCTGATACTCGACCTCTCTTGGAAAAAATGAACCAAGTTGAACAACAGCTTGGAAAGTTACAGGGGAAGTTCACAGGAGTCGAATCACGAGTTGAAAGTTTAATTACAAGTAAAGAAGAAAAAGAACAAAGATCAAAAGAAACCAATGAGGAAATTAACACAGTACAAGTCGAAAATGCTAATTTAACAGGTGAATTACAAGCTTTAGAAGAACAACACACCCAATTAGGTGACCAGCTATCAAAAATCTTAGAAAATGAAGAAGAAGTATCAAAGGAGATGAAGGATGTAAAATCAGACCTTGGTACTCAAAAGAAATATCAGGGGCAGCTTATTAAAGATAAAGAAAAACTAAATGAAAGTATTGCAAAATACGAAGAAAATATTACTGAAATTAAACTACAACGGGAACGACTAACTGTAGAGCTGGAAAACCTACAGAATGAAGCATTGGAAAACAACATTGAGATTTTTCCAGCAGATGCAGAAGAATTACAGAAAATTAACAAAAGTAAGATTACGAAGGATATCGAACAGAAATCTGATGAAAAGAAACGATTAGAACCTGTCAATATGAGAGCGTTGAAGGAGTTTCAAGAAGAAAACGCTCGCTACATCGAACTGTTGGATAGGAGAGATATCCTCATAGAGGAACGTCAAGTCATTTTAGACTTCATCGAGGAGATCGAAACTGAGAAATATAGCGTCTTCATGAAGGTTTATCGATCTGTGAACAAACACTTTGGTCTGATTTTCCACGAACTGTCGGGAGGAGACGCCAGATTGATCCTAGAAAAGGATCCGAAAAAAGGAGAGGATATTTTTGAGGGAGGTTTGTTCATTGAAGCCCATCCAGCAGGAAAAAAGGTTGCTTCCCTTGAATCCATGTCTGGGGGTGAGAAAGCATTGACTGCGTTAGCTTTTATTTTTGCAGTCCAAACAGTTGATGCTCAGCCATTTTACATCTTAGATGAGATCGACGCTGCTTTAGATCCAATGAATGTCCGGCGAGTGGCCAAATTACTATATCGAATGAGTCGTAGTATAGGTCAAGAACCTGATGGAGAGATTACAAAACCTAAAAAGTCTACTCCTGGCGCTCAATTCTTAGTAATTAGTCATCGTGATATTTTAATGGCATGGGCGGACAGATTATACGGCTGCACCAATGTTAAAGGATTAAGTTCAGTCTTCTCAATTCAGATGAGTGAGGAAAAGCAATTAGAACGAGCTGAGGCGTTCTAGGACAATAATTCTTGCACATTGACCAACTGAGGATATTATAAAATGGCTGAATTAGAAACTTCTGGTACATCGGCGGAGGAGGAGGAGGAAGATGATGACGACTACATTCGACTGTTCAGCCACAGCGGTCAGTTCTTCTTAGAGGAGCCGTACGTGTACCTCATCAATCCTGACCTTTTTCCTGAACGTGTATCCTTCATCCGTGATTTCAAAATGAAAGAAGTTCTTCCTGAATTTCATCAAAAATTGCAAAAACAAGGATTAGATTTCCGAATTCTTGGACAGGCAATATATTCAGCTTCAAGAATTCATAAGAAGAAGGTTAGTTTAGCAATCCAATATGAAAAAAAGCAAGAAGAAAAACTAGCCATCCGCGCTAAAAGACGAGAATTTCAATTCAAAATTCCCCTCCATTTCTATGTAACTAGAGATATTCTTGCCTTAGCAGAATCTGCTGATCCTGAATCCTTTTATGCAGAGCTCTTACTAGGCCTTCAAGAGGAAGATGAAAAGAAAAAACTAGAAAAAATTAAAGCAGAAAAGAAACTGATGAAAGGGGATGTTAAGCAGCGAAGACGAAAACTAGAATTGGTGGATTTCGAAAGTTTTGACTATGAACTCGATTTAGATAGGGTTGCCATTGAAGAAATCGTAAAAAATACTCTTGAAATCATTAAAAACATTGCTCTTGAAGATAAGAATGAAGAAGCAGAATTTACTAAAGTGGTCAGGCAAATGGAGGAAGGAAGTAAAACTGATGAACAGAGACGTCTTCTCCGGGCACGAGTATTGATCTCTTGCCTTTATTTATTTCGTGATGAACTCATCACTGCGGAACAAGAGTTAAATCCACCTTATGAGATTTATATTCAAGTAACTGCAAGAGGAAAAAGGAAGAAATAATAAAAAAGAAAAGGGAAGGGCATGATTACATTCCTACTTCCGTTCGGCTAATTTCAATTGAACGAGCTAGGAAATAATCACCAAGAACTATTTTCCCCATCAGAGTAACAAACGCATCTGAATAACTAGCGATGGCTACAGTTTCTCCTTGATCTTCTGTGATCCCGATAATCACCTCCTCACCGTCTCGATCTGCAGCAATATAATTTCCGACATCTTCAAACTTAGTGATATCTACTTTTCGAACACGGACGTTCGGTTTTGAAAAGAGCTTCTTCAACAGATCAGTATGTTTAGCTGGTTCTAGGACTGAGACTAAATTGATTCTTTGATGGGATTTCGTCTCGAGAATTAAGTCGGTAGGAATATCGTCCACCTGTGGAATCAATAACGTCATTCCTCCTTTCATTCTTGAAAACATATTTTGCATATAGTTTAGAACCGCTTCTCGGGAGACTATTGGGGCTGTTTGAATTTCAGGATGTTTTGTGTCGGTTACCAAGGATGAGATTTTCTCTAATGAGAATAAATAATTTTTAAATACCTCTTCATTCCGTTGTGTCACTTCTTTGAACTTAGTTGCATAATCTGTAAGTCCTGTCTCTAAAGTTGTGATTTCAGCTTGAATACTTGAAGTAATCAATTGATTAGTTGCGGCAAGTTGATCTGAAGCACTTTTACTCATTTCATTCACCACAGCACCCATTTTTTCTTGGAGCTCCCGAGTTTGGACAATCAGCTTTTCTGACGTTTTGACAGCTGTTTCAGATAATGTAGTATTGAACTTAGTATCATAATCTGTTATCTGATTATTAATTTCCTCAACAAATTGATTGATATTTTCTAGTAGAGTATTAGTCTCTTGAGTAGCCAATGCTCCCATCTCTTGATGTTTTGTAGTGACTATGGATTTAAATCCTTCCATCATACTTTTTAATGTTTCTAATGCTTGAGATCTTGATGTGGTTACCTCTGTTTTAAATCTTGCAAGTTCATCCTTCAATTCTTGGTCTTGGGGGGTCAGTGTCTGTTTAAATTGCTCTAAATGAGAATTAATTTCGGTTTTTAAGGCTTCGATTATTCGGCTTAGTTCAAGCAAAGCAGCTCCCTTGATCTCCTCTGTTTTATCCCTTGCATCTGTTGTCATTTCATTGAATGCTGTATTGATTCCTTCCTTTGTTTGTTCGTAAGTTGTCTGTGTATCCTGGGTAAGTCCTCCGAATGTTGACTCTGTATTACTGACAATTTTTTGAATATCACGGTCCGTTTGTACCTTAACTGCTTCTGAAAATTCTTCAATAGATGTCTGCACCTGATTTCTAGCTTCCACCACCTTCTGGGATAATGTTTCTTGTGCTTGCTGCAACATTTCAATAAGCTGATTCTGTGTCGCTACCAAAGTTTCTTTAAGTGCCTGTTGTAAATTTTCCGCACTTTCAACAGCTTTCGACTTGATTTCATCCCTTGTGGATGTGAAGGCTCCAACCGCATCTTGCTTATTTACGTCAAGCTGTTGGTTTATTTTCTCATTATACGATTCAAGAGCAGATCCAATCTTAAGCTGGCTATCCTCACTGACTTTAGCGACTTTTTGAGCCATCTCAGATGTGATATTTGTGATGTGGGTATTCAATTTTTCATTTCGCTCGTCTATCGATTGGAATAATACCTGTCCAGTCGTATCCATTGATTGATGTACATTTTGAATCCCCTGGGTTAGGTATTCTTGCGATTGTGAAATTGAATCGTCTATCTGAGTTGTTAATGCCTGATTTCGTTCATTTTCTAAAGTTTCTAGCTCAGCAAGACCTCCTTGATATTTTTCAAGTAGCTGCTGATTAGTTTGTTGGAATTTTGTCCCCATCTCATTTGCTTTCTGATTATACATTCCTTTTAGATTTGACACTAATGCTTGATGATCGCTCTGTTTTGTTTCAAAGGTTTTGCTGATCTCGGTTTTTGTTTCATCAATCCCTTGTTCCACCTCGAGAGTATATCGTGCAATCCTCGCTTCGATATCCCCTTCTGCTTTCATTTCTGTTTGATTAATAGCTGTTTGAGCCGTTCCTATACCGTCAGATATCTTCTGCGATTCTTCACGCATCTTTCCTAGAATTATCTCTAGTTTCTTTGCGATATGATCATCAAGTTGAGCTGCCAGTGCTTCCATTTGTGAAATAGTAGTATCAGCAGAGGCTTTCAAATCATTAAAAGGAAGAATCGCATTATATCGAGAAGCAATCCCTGGAATTTGATAGACGTATCCTTTGTTCTGTAATCCTTCAAGGGATTTAACGGCATCAGCTGAAGTGAATTCAGTATTCTTAATTATTTCACCTAGAGAAAGAGGCCCCAACGCAAGAAGAAAAATATACACTTTTGACTCTTGAGAATTAAAGTCTAATGATTCGAGTCCTAAATTAGCCATTATATCACTTCCTAAGTTTTTTCATAATTTTACAAACTTTTAACTCTGTACATCGTTTGTATAAATTAAGTTTTTCTTTTATCAAGGAGTTATATGTTGATCTTCAAGTCTTTTTTCACCCTTTTCCTATGAAATCTTCGTCAATTAACAGACAACTCCAAAAAAGCCGACAAAATTGATTATCCATAGCTTTAGGAGATCTTTAGCGATATGATTAATTCTATCTATTACTTAATCATAGTTTACCATAAAGATTATCAGGTGAAAAACTTGGGAAATTAAAAAATCAATATAAAGTCTGTTATAAGAAACTATAATGTAAAAAACTAAGGTATATTGAAATATTAAAATGACAATTAAGATATGTTAAATTTGTAAAATTTCTAATCAAATGATAACCACAGATTAATTAAATCCTCTAAATGAAAACATTTTTAAGAGTAAATCGGATAATAAATCGTTAGAATCTATGACTAAGACGGGTCTAGTGCCAACGGGTGAAAGACCTAGCTTTTCGCATTCATCCCAATAACCACGGGAAATGGTCAGGCGAGCAGACAATTTTGGGCTAGACAAATCAACCGGATCACTGGAAGTCATGATTGAGAGTAAATTCATAAACAAGAACTCCTAAAGGTTTGTCTAACAAATGGACAGGATAGAGGATGTAGGATTACATCCGACATGATGGAAGCTAGCAACGGTAACGACCTAGTTGATGACCTCATGTAAATACAAATGACTAGCATTAATAGCGTTTGTGATAACCTAAAGCCTTGATTCCCTGAATTATTCGGGTTCGGACCAGAAAATGGACATTAAAGCTTTGAAAGAAAAAAATGTGATAGAGGCTGCATTATACCTCTATGATCGTCCAATGAGCTTTACAGAGTTAGCAGAACTTATTCAAAAGGATGAGGGTGAAGTAGAACGACTCATTGAAAAACTTCGTGATGATCATTTAGATCAAAAAAGAGCTTACACCATTATTAATACTGAAGAAAATGTTGTACAGTTAAAACTTAGAGAGGAAGTAGCTGCTCACTTACATTGGCCATTTATTCAGCGTTCAGAGGTACCCCGTCATTTATTAAAGGTATTAAGTCTCACCGCATTTAAAGAATATGTATTAGAAGAAAAGGTAACACCGAGTAAACTCCAAAGAATCCTCGGTAAAAGAGTAAGAGACGATTTAGAAGAATTAAAAGCAATGAACTTAATTACAATCACTCCAAAGGGAAAAAGAAACATTATCAACGTAACTGAGGACTTCTTACACCTATTTAAGCTACCTCTAGAACCAGAAAAAACAAAAATAGCAATACGAACTGGATTAAAGGAATATGCGCTTCGGGAACTTCAGTTTGAATAAAATTTTGAGGACATACCATGTTTCGTCTGTTTCGTCGTCGAAAAAAAGATAAAAAGAAAGAAAAAGCTGTAGAGGAGGAAACAGAACCAAAAACTGAATTACTTCCAGAAACAGTAGAAGATTACCAAGATAATTCTCACATACAATCAACTGAAGATCTCACTGTTGCTGAAATTCCGTTTGAAGAACGATTTGCATCAATCCCGAAAATAATTTCAGAACCCATCCCTGAAGTACCTGACATTGTTGAACCAATCCTGGACTTCTTGCCCTTCGCTGAAACGGTAATTGAAACTGAGGTTTCAATCTCCAGTTTTATATCACCTGAACTCTTAAAACCGCAACCTGAGGTTGAATCAGACATTCCAATAGTAAGTACATTAACTGAACTTCCACCTGTCACTTTAGAGGAGCGAATAGAAGGTGCCATGTTTTCTGTCGGAAGGCCGATTCATGTGACAGAACTTATTGAAAGTTTACAGGAAGAGTCACCTCTTGTTAAACGCACGTTAAGGAAAGTTTCAAGACAAAAAAAGCGTACTTCCCCGATAGTTATTGAAGAAATATCTAAAGATCGATGGGTTCTTCAACTTAATCCAATCTATCATGAATTTTTCCAATCAATAGAAAGTGAGAAATTTATGACACCTGAGGAGCGGCGGATTATAACCGAAATTGCCTATCGTCAACCGATTTCTTTAGCAATGGTGAAAAAAATTGTTAAGAAGATTGGACCTGTGAAAATCACTGAAATTTGTCGCAATCTTGAAGCCAAAGGATATTTAGTTGGTGAGAAACGAGCTAGATCGTTAGTTTATACATCCACTCCAAAGTTCGCTTATGATTTTGGTTTCGATGATGAAAGCAGGCGTCTGAAACTTCAAATGCTTTGGCGTCTGAAACGTTTAATGGGTGACTTTGAAGAAGAGGAACCAGAGGAGATGGAATTAGAAGAAGAACGAGAGGAGGAGGAAAAAGAAGAACGAGAGGAGGAAGAAACAGAAGTCCAGGCTGATAAAGAGACCGAAGGGGAAGTAGTGGAGGAACCAGAAAAAGAAGTGGAATCTGAAGAAAGTATTGAAGAAACGGTAACTCTTGAAGATGATAAAGTAGAGGATGAGACAGTAGAAACAAAAATCGCAGAGGAAGGAGAACAAGAATCTGAAATAGAGAGTGAATAAGAAGAAGTTGAACTAGTTTTGCTTCTCTAGAAGAAATTTTAATCGATATTTAACATAGTAAGATATTTACTAACTAGATCAGTATAGACATCTGTTATAACGTCCCCACCAAGCTTAGCTGAACATTCATAAAATGGAATCCCGTACTGAGTCGTGAAACTTTTTCCTTCCTCGTTGGTTACAGTTCGAGAATCTTCCAGATCTATCTTATTTCCAATTATTGATATTAATGAATTCTCCCCGACAACACCTCGGAAATCAGAAATCCAGCGATCAAGCTCTAAGAATGACTCACGCCTAGTAATGTCGTAAACAATGATGCATCCGAACGCTCCCTCATAATAAGCCTTTCTAATCTTTCCAAAATACTCCTGACCAGCTGTATCAACTAAAAGCAATTTTATTTTTTGTTGATTAACAGTAACTCGCTTTGTTGTGATATCCACTCCGATTGTGGGTGTATAACTTGTAGAGAATTTATTTTCGGCATATCGGCGGATTAAACTGGTCTTTCCTACTCCATAGGACCCTGCACCACAGATCTTTAAAATCAAGTCATCTTTAGGAGAAATCATTTCCCAATAACCTCTGTATTTTGATAAGATAACGAAGTTAAATAATTTTAGCTATTCAGCATAACCCGCTTTCTTTTCAGTTGGGATTATCTCAACAAACTAGTATATTTTACCATCTTATTACATCATTTTTAATATCAACATATCATGAAATCATTATATTATAAACAGTTCTGATTCTTCGAGATAATTTAGCTAGTTTTTTTGCTTTCCACTTTTAATCTCAAGAAATATTGACGTACAAGATCTTCGTATATTTTAGTAATGATCTCTCCTCCGAGCTTAGCTGAACACTCATAGAAGGGCAGTCCGTACTGATCTGCTATTTTTTGTCCTTGCTTAGGAGTCACACAACGAAGATCTTCCAAATCAATCTTATTTCCAATAATTGATATTGCTGCATCATCCCCAACTACACTTCTGAAATCAGAAATCCAGCGAGAAAGCTCGGTAAAAGTTTCTTCTCGAGTGATATCATAAACTATAATGCATCCGAACGCTCCCTCAAAATAAGTTTTTCGGATTTTCCCAAAATACTCTTCTCCTGCTGTATCTACTAATACAATCTTAACCTGATGATCATCAACAGTTATCTTTTTTGTTGTAATATCTACCCCGATGGTTGGTAAATAATCGTGGATGAACTTTCCTTCAGCGTATCGATGAATCAAACTTGTCTTTCCAACTTGGTATGATCCTGCTGAACATATTTTGAGTACCCAAAGATCTCGACTTGAGCGCATCCGTCACGAACCTCAATCATGAACAATTACAGAGTCTTTCTTTAAAATACTTTCGTAGAGATTGCTGCAGATGAAATTTTTTCATTTTTTTACTATAATATATTTCTTTAATTTTTCATATTTTATTTACATCTTTCCAAATAAATCTTAAATCCTATGTACAATCTTCACCATTGTTATGCAAGATAACTAAAAACAATCTTAATGTCACGGGATTTGCCTAGTAAGGTAGATTATTGTTCTTAACTAACTTAAAAAACTAGGAGATGTACTTATTTTGACAGCAGAAATTATAGATATTCGATTACATGGTAGAGGGGGACAGGGTGTGATGACCAGTAGTTATCTGATCGCTGAAGCTGCCCTACTTGAGGATAAGTATGTCCATGCTTTTCCCTCATTTGGACCAGAACGTTCAGGCGCCCCTATTGCAGCATTTGCTCGCATCTCTGATGAACGTTTCTATGTTAAGACTGAGATTTATGAACCAGACATAGTCATCGTTCAGGATCCCACCCTCCTGGGGCAAGTGGATGTCCTTGCAGGACTTCAGAAAGGGGGACTTGTAATCATCAACACGGAAGACCCGAATTCCGAAGGAATTCGGAAGTTAAAGGAATCGCGTTCTGATGCTAAATTTGCCACTGTTGATGCTACTGCAATTGCAGCAGAAGAAATTGGAATAAAACAAACTAACACTGCTATTCTTGGAGCCCTAATCAAACTTACTGATAGTAGTATAATAACGCTTGAATCTATCAAGAAAGCGATTATGGCCCGTTTCCGAGAAGAACCAGCTAGAAAAAACGTAAAAGCTATTAATCGTTCTTTTAATGAGGTGAGAAACTAATGCCCGTTCTTCCTACAGATATTTCAGATGAGGAATTCAAACAATGGGTAAAAGAAAAATGGGGATATAAAAAACTCCCTATCGCTGGCAGTACACCACCAGGGAGCGCAAAATTCTTTCGAACTGGTGATTGGGCTGCCCAACGACCTATATTAGTAATTGAGAATTGCATTTCCTGTTTAGAATGCTATTTTGTGTGTCCTGATAGTGCAATTACAATGGAAACTGGTGATGATGATAAAGCTCACCCGAAATTTGATTATTTCTATTGTAAGGGTTGCGGCATTTGTGCAAATGAATGCCCTGGTAGAAAAGGAGAGAAAGCCATAATTATGGAGGACATCTAGATGTCAAGAATCGCAGTCACAGGTGATGATGCTGTTGCAATAGCAGCAAAAGCGGTTAATCCTGATGTTGTAGCTGCATATCCCATCACCCCTCAAACAATAATAGTGGAGAGATTTGCAGACTTTGTTGCGGATGGCGAGGTGGACACTGAATTTGTAACCGTCGAATCAGAACACAGTGCCATGTCTGCATGTGTGGGTGCTAGTTCTGCTGGTGCTCGTGTGTTTACAAGTACTGCTTCTGCAGGTCTTTTACTTATGTATGAAATTGTTTTCATCGCAGCTTCATCCCGTACGCCAATCGTTATGGCCCTAGCTAATAGAGCGATTAGTGGACCTATAAACATTCATGGAGAGCAAACGGATCAACTTCTTCTCCGAGATTCTGGTTGGATCAGTTTTTTCTGCGAAGATAATCAGGAAGCACATGATCACACTATCTTAGGTTTTAAAATAGGAGAACACCCCGATGTACTATTACCGGTAGCAGTTGGACTTGATGGTTTTATTCTTTCTCATGCAATAGAAGGAATTGAACCCTTTTCCAGAGAAGAAACAATGAAATTCCTTGGTGGGGATAGAAAAACTGATTTCAAACTGACCCCTTCAAATCCCATGAGCATTGGACTTCTCCATTTACAGGATTATTATATGGAAGCTCGTGCACAGGTAAGAGATGCTCAAGAAAGATCACGAAAGGTCATTTTAGAAGTATTTAATGAATGGGAGAATCTTACCGGGAGAAAGTATGAACCTATTGAGTCCTATATGATAGAAGATGCGGAATTTGCATTTATCACTATGGGATCCTCAGCTGGGAATGCAAGAACAACCGTTGATGAGCTCCGTGCGAAAGGGGAAAAAGTGGGATTAATTAAAATTCGAGTCTATCGTCCTTTCTGGGGTAATAAGATCATAGAATTATGCAAAAACCTTAAAGGATTAATCTCGATTGAACGAGCACATTCATTCGGTGGTCCTGGAGGTATTCTTAGTCAGGATATTAAGTCAGCCCTTTATGGTAGTGGGGTCTCTCCCTTATTAGCCGAATACACTATTGGCTTGGGTGGTCGTGATACCCTCATTGAAGGTTATCATGAAATGTATAACAGAGCCAAGAAGGCTTTTGAAGAGGGTAAAAACTTACCAATCTTCTGGTGGGGGGTCCGTGAATAAAGGAGGCACAATCATGACAATCAATGTTCCAAAATATAAATTGAAAGAGTTATTAGATAAACCCGTTTACTTTACTGGTGGTCACCGCCTCTGTGCTGGCTGTGCTGCTGGATCAATGGCACGTCAAGTAACGATGGCTTTTAATAAGCCAACGATGATATTCAATTCGACAGGATGTCTCGAGGTAGCATCAACTATCTATCCTTTTTCTGCATGGGAGGTTCCATGGCTTCACGTTGCGTTTGAGAATTCAGCAGCTGTCGCTAGTGGGGTTGAAGCAGCAATCAAAGCCATGACTAAAAAAGGAACTTATAAAGAGGGGAAGACTGATATAGTTGTTTTCGGTGGAGACGGTGGTACTTATGATATTGGTCTTCAAGCAATTTCGGGAACTTTCGAAAGAGGTCACGACCTACTCTATATCCTATACGATAATGGAGCATATATGAATACTGGAATCCAACGATCTGGTGGAACGCCTTTCAGTGCCTCTACAACTACTTCACCTGCAGGTTCTGTAATTCCAGGAAAAACTCAATTTAGAAAACCTATAACTGACATCATGGTTGCTCATCGCATTCCTTTTGTAGCAACCGCAGCTCCAGCTTACCCAGCAGACCTGATTGCCAAGGTTCGGGCTGGACTTGATGTAGATGGCCCTGCTTTCATGCATATAGAGTGTTCTTGTAACCGAGGACAACGATTTGATCCAGCAAAATCAATTGAATATGTGAAAATGGCTGTAGAAACCTGTTTTCACCCTTTATACACCGTAATTGAGGGTGAATACGCACTTAGTCGTCCTAGTGAACGTATTGCCAAAAATCCTTCAAAAAAAGTTCCTTTGGTAGAATTTCTTAGGAAAGAAGGACGATGGCGCCATCTTTTTAGGCCTACTGAGCGTACAGATCTTATTGAGAAATTCCAAACTGAAGTAGATAAACGCTGGGAAGAACTACTAGTTAAAGCTGGTATCTAATCCTCTCTTTTTTCCTTTTTAAGATCTCAATATAGATTACACTAGTCGGAATTTGGAGGATTTGGCATAATAATTAAAAGCATGATCTTTAGGTAATGAAGTAGATCTTAATCTGGAGAGTTAAACATGGAAGAATCTGGAATTTCGGTAAAAGATACGGGAAAAGGACTCCAGCTTACACTAGATGGGGAAATGTATCGTATAATTGCTCAGAATTGGGAACGAGGTAAACTAAAACCTTTCTTTTCACATCTAAAAGAATTTATAAGACAACTAGAAAAAGATTATGGTTCTTAAGGATCATCTCGTAACTACCAATCATAGGGGGAATCACCATCAACCAATTCCCCTTCAAATAGGATTAATAGGTCATATATTTCTTTACATACAGCTATTTGCTCTGAATTGAGGTTACTTTCCGCCTGTAAGACAAAGAGAAGTGATTCATCCTCCCAAATGACTCGGATTTTAATTACATTACTTTTATAAAAAACAAAAAAAGAAGGTGTCTTTTCTGAGTATTGAAACTTGATTTGATTTTCTTGCAAGGTGGTTTTTAGATCCGCTTTGAACTCATTCCATACTGATCTATCAGCAAACCGTATACTAAACGCTTTTTGGTCTTGAACATCATTCAATCTCAATTTGCCTCCATTCTTTTGTTATGAACCTATTGATTTCACGTCCGACCAGATTTGGTTCTTCAAATATAACCATATGGCTACCTGGGATCTCCCTACAAGTAAGAAGATCTGACGGAATACATTCTATCAGTTCCTCTTTTAAATCCTTGGGAATTAGCTTGTCGTTCTCACCCCACACTACTAATATGGGCTTTGTTAATGATTGAAGCCTTTTTGTATAATCACGAGGGATAAAATCCTTGAAAATTTCATAATAGACTGTGTTTGGGATATTAAAAGCATTTTGAATAAATGAGTTTATGATATCCTTGTTAGCGTTCTTAGAAAAAAGGATCTTGGGTGTTAGTTTTCTAACTTGTCCTTTAAAAGAACCCCAGATCTGAGTTGGGGGTAAGAGTTTAACTCCATTCCTGAAGTTATCAGGAGCACGGTGAGCACCTGATACTAAAATGAATTGTTTTATATTCGAATATTTAGATTTCACAAACTCCTCTAGGAGAATTGCAGAAAATAGAGAATGAGCTCCCAAGATAATTTCTTTCTCTGTATCAAGATAATCTATAAAATCCTTTAAATCTTGCACATAATCCTTTAGCTTAAATTCCACATCCTGATCTATTGGTTCAGTAAAACCACGAGTTCCTAAGATGTATAGCTGATACTTACCCAGAAGAGAAGAAATCATTGGATAGTAACTCTCGATTTTTCCACCAATTGGGGATAATAATAGTAAAATAGTGTCATGAGAATAAGAAGTGCTATAAAAACTGATTTTACGACCACTAAGATTTATTGTTTGGGTTTGGTAGGGAAATTGTGGTTCCAGTGGTGATAGAACGGTTTTTGTTACCTCTTCTGGCTTAATGGTCAATAAACGTAATCGGGAAGTAACATCTCCAAAGAATTGTTGGAATTGCTCAACAGGTGTCATTAACAGTTTAGCAAATGTTTTAACTACATCTACTTCTGTATCTTCAACTTCTTCAGCCTGTAAAGCTCGATATTCTTCCTGAAATGCAAGAATCTCGTTCTTCACAACTTCTAGATCAGAAATACTAAAGGAAAACAGAGGTGTCATTAAATTTGGTGCCTCACCCAACTCTAGTTGGAGATAATTTTGTTTTTTCATTTTTTGGCGTTTATCAATTAATTTTACTGATTGAAGGTGATTCAATGGATAATTTACAATAATTATTGGGGAGCTTTCAGCTGTTTGAACAGCGAACTCAATTCTTTGCTTTGTAATATTAAGTCGTAAAAGGCCATGACGTTTTTCACGAATACGTGAATCCCCTTCATGATAGGTAGCCAACCATTCTGCTCTTATCTCTTCTGACAAGTTTCAGACGTCCTCAAAACATTGAATTGAATTATTTTTTTGTTAAAATAGGAATTATGCAAAGAAATTCTAAATCATTTTTTCCAGTGTTTCGATAACCATGCGCTTCATTTCCAGGTACAAACAGGGTATCTTGAGGTTGTACGTGAAATTCTTCTCCCAAATCATTAAAAACTACTCCTTCTCCTGAAAGAATAAAGATTTCGTGTTCTTCTTCATGGTTATGAATCCCAATTTCACCATTGGGTTGAATTACGAATCTCCTAAGAGCAAAATGAGGCGCCTCCTCTTTAGACCATAACCATTGAATCAACGTTCCTGTGGATCCGAACATAGTTACCTCTTCTGTTGGAACATTGTGAACTTTTTTCAGTTTCATTATATTACCTCCAACTCACCGACATGAGATGTTTTTTTTGTTTAGAAGTTCATTTTTCTGTTAATTTCTTAGTAGTTTTATGAATCTTATCTTTAACAATGTCCGTTACCCCACTCTTCTCCAATTCATCTTTAATCGATTCTTTAGCTATATCTGCTGCTGCTCCCCCAACAGCTCTTGTTGTGATGTTTAAAGCCTCTTTTGAAGCACCTTTCACAATCTTTTTGGTTATTTTCTTCAAAATTTATACCCGAAAGAACTTTATCGGTACTCTTCAAAAATCATTGCATAGATGTTTCTAAGTAAGATGCAATAAAGGTAGAGAAAATATTCCCAAATGATAAATCTATTATTCCTGTAAGAGATGAAAGGCCATGAAACCATGGTATGAAATAGTTCTCCCTCATTCGTTGATTCAATCAGGTCGCATAAAGGAGAGCTTTTTTGTTGCGGATCTAGGTGATATAATCCAAAGAGCCGCGGTTCCCGATTATTCTAATCCTCAAATTTTTTTTCAAAAAACCTTTCTAACTAAAGGATTACTCAATCTTCTTAATGCTGTTCAAACAAAACTGGTTAATGAAGAAGGTAGTGGAATAATTATACTACAAACGCCATTTGGAGGAGGAAAAACACATGCATTAATCGCTACATATCATTATGCCACAAATGGAGATGAACTCCATAAATATTTACCTGAAAACTTACCAGCTTTTAAAACAAGAGTTGTAACAATTGTAGGAACAAATTTAAATCCTTTAGAATGGAGAAATGAGGATAATATCTGCATTCACACTATTTGGGGTGACATTGCATACCAAATTGCAGGGATTGAGGGGTACAAAGAATTTGAAGCTAATGATGTAAATCGTATTAGTCCTGGGAAGGACAAATTAGTCAATTTTTTTCAAAAATACGAGCCTTTTTTACTCTTATTTGATGAAATTACTGAATATGTTACCAAAGCACGAGGAATATCGGTGAATGAGTCGAATCTTGGAATTCAGACATTGTTATTTCTTCAAGAACTAACTGAAGCAATAGCCTCACTCCCTCGAGGTCTATTAGTAATTACTCTTCCAGCTCACAAATATGAAGATTATTCGGAGACAGAACTTGACATTGTCAATAGGATCAACCGTATCTTAGGACGTATAAAAACGACTGAGACTCCGATTGAACGAGAAGATCTATACAAGTTAGTTACTAAAAGACTGATAAAAAAAGTGCTTCTCCAAAAAGATCGTGACAAAACTGTCTTAAATTACATAAGTGTTTATCAAAATAGAAGAAATGAGCTTCCTGAAAAAATTCAGGATCCAGGTTTCTTTAATAAGATGAGGGATTCTTATCCATTCCATCCTGAGCTTATTGACCTTCTGTATGATAAATGGCGCAGTCTTCCATCATTTCAGGGGACAAGAGCTATTCTAAGAATTTTAACCCGAATACTCACTAATTTATGGACTTCTAAGGAGAAAATTGACCTTATTTTTCCTTTAAATATCAATTTAAATCAATCACATCTAAAAAATGAATTCTTACAACATGTAAATGTCCAATTTGAATCAATTCTAAATTCAGATATGATTGGATCTGACTCAAACGCCATTTCTCTCGATAAAAAGTACCCCGATTGGGATAATTTGGCTTCAGAAATTTCTCGAACAATATTTCTATTTTCACATATTTCTTTCACCCAAGGGGAGATACCTAGAGGATTAACTCTGTCAGAACTAAAATTAAATCTAATTAGGTCACAGTTTCCAATCACTCCAATCTCTCAGATTCTTTATCGACTTCAAACGACTCTGCATTACATACATCTTAAGGATGGACGGTATTTTTTTAGTCATGAACCTAATCTAAATCGAAAAATTCAAGACCTCAAAGATCTATTTCAAGAAGAAATAGAAGATGAAATGAGAAGGGAGATTAAAAAGCACATTGGGAAAGAATTTAAGACATTAATTTGGCCAAATTCCTCAAACGAAATACCTGATGATCGTCAGCTAAAGATCGTTCTGATTCATCCATCCATCAAGAAGAATTCATTAAAAGATTGGTTAGAATTGAAAGGAAATACCTTCCGGCAGAATAAAAACACGATTATTTATGGGCTACCCCATAATTCTCATCTTATCGACTTTCAGGATCTTATAAAGACAAAACTCGCATTAAATGAGTTGAAAGTAAAAACAAGTAAACTAAATGAGAAAAATCATGATTTCAGCACGGAGATCAAGCGGCGGTATGATAGGACTAATGAAGCCCTATCTTATCATATAAGGAAAACATATTCCATTCTTTTCGATGGAGCGAATACTATTTCTTTAGGATTACCTTTAGTTGAATATGAACCACTTACAAAATGGTACCGTCGTGAATTACTTACACGTGAATTTATTGTATCCAAACTCCATTTTAGAAAACTCAATGAATTATTTTTCAGTTCAGAACGTTGTGTTTCAACCCAACAGGTTATGGAACAATTTTTTGGTAACCCAGATTTAGTTAAAATCGAATCAACCAAAATTATTCACCAAACTATTTGTTGGGGAGTCGAAGAAGGGGCTTTTGGAATAGCAATAGTAAAAGATGGTAAAATTCAAACGAATTCATTCTTTTTTTCAACCAAACTCGACTTAACACAAGTAACATTTTCCCCAGAAGAATTTCTCCTAAGTAAGGAAATTGCGCAAACAATTGCAGGCCAAATAGCTAATAATCCTGAAATTGAGGAAGTGATTATTCCAAAAGAACTTGAAAATACTTCTCCTTCTGAATTAATATTCAAATCAACCTCAGAAAGTCAGACTAGACCTCAAGAGTTCTATTCATTATCTATAGAGGTACAAGATCTTGAATCAAAATCTCTTCCTGCTTTTTATCGCGGAGTTCTAGCACCCCTTGAATCAAAAAAAGCGGAAATTTCAATGAAAATTAAATTAGATGTAAAGTGTAAACAGGAGATCCCTGAAACAACAATTGACACAACGATAAAGGAAACTATTCATCAGCTAGGGGCCCGAATCACTAGAATCAATAAAGAGGAACAAAAATCACGTGAAAAGTAATATAGTAACCAATTCTGTCTATATTCAGGCAATATCATCCTTTTATAACTCTAAATTATCAGAAAACACATTTTTTTTCACTCGTTGGAAAAATTTTTAAGCATTAACTTCCATTATGTCATAGAAGTAATTTAAATGTAGAACATATATTGTGTAATGTTACATAATCGGTTAGAAAGGCCAGTTTTAGAAGCAATGATTATCAGCGATTTATTCATTAAATTATTCACCAATTTTTTGGTAATCGACGCATAGCAGATAATTCCTTTGTGGACATTATCTAATCTCCCTTATAACCAGAAGATTCGACCTCTTTCATGATATGTACTATATTTGCTAGTCCAAATTATAAAAAAGAGAGGTGAAATTGAAATGCCCCGTACGGTAGATGAGACCTGCATCTCAATTTTAGGGGCAGGTAATGGGGGACACGCATTTGCAGCATTTGTTAAAGATAAGGGTTTTCGGGTAAAAATTTGGAATAGATCAAAAGAAAAGATTAAGGCCATCAAAAAGAATAGGGGTGTCACGTCTCAAGGATTATTGGAAGGTCATTTTTCTGTTGATTTGGCCACAACTTCAATGAAGGATGTTTTAAAGGATAGCAAGTTAATCATGGTGGTAACTTCTGCTGATGCCCATAAAGAATTAGCAATGAAAATTTCTCGTTACTTAAATAGGGATCAAATAATAGTTTTGAATCCAGGTAGAACTGGTGGTGCATTAGAAGTCAGTCATACGATTAGAGATTATTGTGGTCCTTGTGAACCTCAGGTGGCCGAAGCTCAATCATTGTTGTTTGTCGCCCGAAGTCCACAACCAGCATTCGTTACAATAACTGGTGTGAAAAAGAAATTACCCGTTGCAGCTTTTCCCTCTACTAATTTGGAAGAGTGTTTACCACTTTTGAAAAGTATAAATGACTCATTTTGTGAAGCTGAAACAGTTTTGCATACATCTTTTGATAATATTGGTGCCATATTTCACCCTGCACCATTATTACTAAACCTTGCTCGGTGTGAATCAGAGGGAGTTACGTATAGACATTATATCGATGGTATTACTCCGACGATTGCAGAGTTCTTGGAGAAAATGGATCAAGAAAGAGTCAAAGTTGCCTCAGCTTATGGAGTAACAGCTATTTCAATTGGTAAATGGTTAAAAACCGTTTATGGATCAAAAGGTAAAACCCTCTATGAGAAAATACAGAGAACAGAACAATATGCTAATGTAGAAGCTCCTTCAACATTAAATTGCAGATATATTTTCGAAGATGTCCCTTCAGGTTTGGTGCCTATATCGAGTTTTGGGGCAGCTACAGGAGTGGTAACACCTCATATTGATGTAATAATCAATTTAGCCAATTATATGATGAACACTAATTATAGTAAAACTGGTCGCACTATTGAATCAATGGGCTTAACCAATATTCCAACACACTTGCTTAAAGATTATGTTACTTTTGGAGAGGAAGCTTTGTTTGGAATTAGTGAAGAGGAGGTAATTTTAGAAGAATGAAGCAAAGAAAGATTCTATGCGCTACTCTTGGTTCGTGTGTCCATATTGCAGGGATCTTTAACTTTATACAACTCGCCCAACAGCAAGGATATGAAACTATCTTTATGAGACCTCCTAATACTGTAGATGAAATCCTTCAAGCGATAACAGCAAGTAATCCCCACATAATTGCGTTGAGTTATCGATTAACACCTGATGCTGCAGCTGAGATCGTAAAAGAATTAGAAAGAAAAATCACTCCAGAAATGAAAGAAAAAAAATGGCTTTTTGGGGGAACCACACCAGTATGTAGAGCTATTGAACCGTTTGGATTATTTGAATTTTATTTTGATGGTATGGCAACTGAAGTTGATGTCTTAGGTATTTTAAGAAGTTCTAATCGTCAAAGAACGACAGAAAATATTTTTCCTCAGACTTTGGTTGAACGAATTGAATTTATGTGTCCATTCCCAGTTTTACGGGCTCATTTTGGATTACCCACTGTTGAAAAGACAAGTAATGGGATAACCAGAATTGCTCGGGCAAGAGTAGTAGACGTAATATCTATCGGGCCTGATCAAAACTTCCAGGAAAGTTTCTTTCGTCCTCAAGATATGAAACAATCTGAAGTAGGAGCGGGTGGCGTTCCGATCCGATCCGAAGAGGATCTCTCAAGTTTGTATAAAGCATCTAAATATGGGAATTATCCCCTCTTACGGTGTTACTCTGGAACTCGAGATTTAACGAAAATGGCAGAGTTATTACATAGAACTATCAGTAATGCGTGGGGAGCAACACCACTTTTCTGGTACTCGGAACTGGATAGCCGTAGTCCAAGAACACTGTTAGAAGCTATCATCGAAAATCAAGCTAATATGAAATGGCATGGTGTAAGAAACATTCCTTTTGAAGCAAATGAATCACATCAATGGAGCTTACGCTCTACTTCAGATGCGATAGCTGTGACTGCTGCGTATTTAGGAGCCTATAATGCAAAACAGGCGGGAGTAAAGAGATATGTGTCTCAGCTTATGTTTGATACCCCTTTAGGTATTTCACCAAGGTTTGACATTGCTAAAATGCTTGCAAAAACGGAAATAATAGAGAATTTACACGATGATAGTTTCATATCTTATCGTCAGGTTCGTACTGGACTTTTAAGTTTTCCTGAAGATCCATATCTTGCTAGGGGGCAGCTCGCTTCTAGTATTCAAATGGCTATGTTCTTAAAACCTCATATCGTCCATGTCGTTAGTTATTGCGAAGCAGATCATGCTGCTACCCCAGATGACATCATTGAAAGTGCCAAAATTGCACGAAAAGTGGTAACCAATTCTATAAGAGGTTTACCGAGAATTTCACTTGATCACAAGCTAGAGGAATATAAACAACAACTTATCACCGACTCCAATATTATTTTACAAGCTATCAGCCATATTGCTGATGAGGCTGTTAGAGATCCTTTCATTCATCCACCAACTTTAGTTAAAGCTGTAATGGTGGGTATTTTGGATGCACCTCACCTTGAAGGGCTATCAACAGCTAGAGGAGATATTTACACATCAATAATTAACGGAAAATGTCTGAGTGTTGATAAAAATACTGGAAATCCTATTCAAGAGAAAGACAGAGTCAATGAAATTCTAGAACGCGAAGGGTTCCTTCTTATAGAACGACAAGTGAATAAGGGCATTCCTATTACCTAGAACATAAAAAAACTGACTGATTTTAAGTAAATTTGATACTCAAATTCTTACTGCTTCTTAGTTCTAAAAAAGAGATAAATTCGTTCTGCTATCGCACGACTAATACCTTCAACTTGACATAATTCCTCAACAGTCGCTTCTCGAATTCTGTTTAAATCTTCAAAATGCTGTAATAAAGCATTTCTACGCTTAGTTCCTACCCCCTCAATTTGATCTAATTGAGATTTTGGTTCTAGCAATCTTCTTTTACGATGATAGGTAATAGCAAAACGATGGGCTTCATCTCGACATTGTTTGAGTAATTGTAATGCAGCACTTTCTTGAGGAATCGGGAGAGGATTCCTTTTATTTGGTAAGAAGACTTTTTCTTCTTTTTTAGCTAAACCAATGACTGGAATTTTCTGGATATTTTTGTTATACTTCTGTATTACACTATAAACAGCATTAACCTGAGGTTTCCCTCCATCAATTAAGAGTAAATCTGGTAAAGAGGAACCAAACCGAGGATCATCATGCATAAGTCGTCGATTCAACACCTCTTGTAACATAGCAACGTCATTAGGTTCAGGTTTAACAGATTTAATTTTAAAACGACGATATTGTGATTTAGCGGGCATCCCATCCTGAAATACAACCATAGAACCCACTGGGAGAGTTCCTTGAATGTTCGAAATGTCATAAGTTTCTATACGTCGTGGTAAGAATGAGAGGGTGAGATAATGTTGAAGCTCAACCAGGGCTTCTTTTTTGATTTGCTCTTTCCTTTGGATTGACCTGACTCTTTCACTAAGATCTAATTGTGAACTGGAAATATATTTCTTGAAACTAGTATTATTAAGAATCCCCGGGTTAACATTGATTTTAACACTTCGCCCCTGCTTTTTGGATAGCCAAATTTCCAAGATTTCTACTTCGTCAACCAATTTGCTGGAAATTTCAATATTGGTGGGGATAAAATCTGTTTGAAAGTAATATTGAGTAATAATAGACTTGAAGATCTCTGGTTCTGGCAAAGTTTCGAGTTTCCCTAAATATTGTGTTTCATGGCTCAGAACATTTTCATCATTAATCCAAAGAATCACCAACATGAAATAGTCAGAATCTTCAAGGAGAATAATAACATCTTTATCTCTAGGTTGAGGAAATTCCTTTTGAGATTCAATGATAGTCTCAATTTGACTTATCCGATCACGAATTTTCGCAGCTAATTCAAAATCCAAGTCGTCCGCAGTTTGATCCATCTTTTGGTATAAAGTTTCTAATAAATCCTTTTTCTTACCTTGAAGAAATAAGATAAATTGATCTACAATCTGTTGATATTCCTTTTTGGATATTTTACCAACACAGGGAGCACTGCATCGCTGAATGGAGTAATCAAGACATTCTTTTTTCGTTCGAAAACAATTATTCTTATTGGCGATAGGAAAAATCCTACGGAGAGAACGAACAGATGCACGAAGAGCCTTAACATCCTTTTTCCGACCAAAATACCAATCCTTGGGATTTGTGATACTTCGGACAATGAACAAACGGGAAAAAAGCTCTTCATCTGAAGGTGCGGTTATTCGAATCATGGGATATTGCTTGTCATCTAAAAATTGAAAATTAAACTTTGGACAATGAATTTTGATCAGTTCTCGTTCTCGTAGAAATGCATCTTCCACTGATTTATGAATTTCATAATCTACAGATTTGATTTTAGAAACTAATCGTCTGGTTTTTGGATCAGGTAAATTCTTCCGAAAGTAAGTGGTTACACGTTTTTTAAGATTTGACGTGGCGCCGATGTAGATTATTTTACCGTCAGCATCAAGCATTAGATAACAACCTGGTTGGTCAGGTAATGTTCTTGAAACTGAATCATGAACAGAAACTCTAGGAACCATGGTTGTCATCTATTCTTAGTTTAAATGAATAAACCATATTACTTGCTGTTATGACTTTCATCTTTTTAATTGAATATATTTTTCTCCCCAACTAATATTATTACACAGAAGAACTGGTTATATCTGGATGGCTTTCGGAATTTATCTTGTACTTAATCCAATCTTGTCCCTCAAACAAAATATGGATGAAAACTTCATATACAAATGTTTGTTCACTCTTTCCAGCTCTTTGAGCTATTTCTTCTAACTTTGATAACATTCTGTGAACAGCTGTGTCATCAACACTAGCCAAATCTAGTCCATATTTTGTAAACCCCGTTTTTGTTGAGACGGACGAACAACTAAGAGATCAGCATACATAGCGTCTTAATCAGTCCAGTGATTGTCCAATGAACAATATCCCTGGATAATTCCCTCTTCATCGACCACCATTCGTCTGGTTAAATTGATTGCGAACCATTCTTTAAGTATTCTCTCTGCTGTGAATATTGTTTCTCCGAATCCTCCACCCCAACTATCATCATCTGACCATTTCGTTTACACAATCAGCAAGGTGTCCAGTATCTTCTAAAGTGGCCACCAAATCGCGAATTTTCATCATTTGGGGAGTATTGGGATAGTATATTCTCATACTGTTTACTTGATCATTTTGTGGTTCATTTGAACCTTGCCTAGGTTCTATTAAATGAATATCTTTGGTCAAGGTTTTTTCCTCTTACAAAATCTATGTCTAACCGAAATTTAAGATTGATGATAGTCATAGACAAACATGTTTGTACTTAAAAAAGGCCAAACTTAAAAATATAGATTCTGGCAAGACAAATTCAAATCATAGAAAAAAACAAATACAAGAAGCACATGCGTATTTAACTAGTTTCACATCTAATATTAGGTGAATCTTCTTTTGAGCAGTACAACGCATTTCTTTGTTATGGTCCCTCCTTTCGAAATTACAGGGAAACCTGTTGTAATTGTTACAAAAAGGGGTTATTACGAAGTTATACCTCCAAATAAAATCCAATATAAGGTCACTAACTTGATCACTGATTTCTTAGTGTTACACCCTCACGAAGGAATCGGCATGATGACCGAATTACCACCTTATGCGAATATTAATGCTTTTGACTTGCTTCATGTTCTTTGTCAAGGATTGTTTGAGGTGTGCTTTTCGCTTACTGGAAGAAGAAAAAGTGATCTGTTACTAGATTTCATTTTTGGGGAAATTTTACCTTTCACGATGAGGCAATTTGAAACTGGTTTTTATCAATTGAAACTGTTACCTGATTCTATATATCAAGAATTTTATAGAAGGTCGTCAACGATTGAAGAAACCATGACTACTACGATTTCAACGTTTGACGAGAACGTTTTTATTCCATTTAAACGGAAATTCATATCTGCAATCCACAAACGAAGTGATGAGAAAGCACAAACAACGGTCGGAACTTTTTCCCGTGATTTCCCCAGATTCTTCAGGCTTCATAAAGACCTATTGACAATTCTCCTCTCTCAAGCGAAACAGGTCTCTGATCATCAACATTTATCATTTAGTATATTTGCTCCAATACTAAGAAAAATACGAATGCTCGATACTATGAAGAACCATTTCAAAATTGAAGAACGGAAAAAACACATCGAACTTAAGATAGAACCAATGAAAGTGGACTCAAAACAAATTGCAGAGAAGATTTCTCCTCTGGTGGAAGTAAAGTAGTAAAGCATAAAAGTAGATTGAGCCAATTAAGTTTGATAAAGATATACTTTAAGAATTTCAAATAATTTGTCCAAGGATTTGTATGGGCTATATAGCGTGGAAAGATAAGAAATACCGAATTTTGATTGTGGAAATGTTGTTTTAAACTCATCCATGGTGGGAGCGAAATGTGCTAAGAAATCTACCGCTTTTTCTTTGATTTTAGGAGACATCTTGAATAAATCGCTGGGAGCTTGGGGTGAAAAAAGATCCACCTTATTCAGGACAAAATGGAAGATATATTTCGTGTCGGCTGCTTTCTTATCCGCTTTCTCGGGTTTTAAATCAAGTGAATCTAGAAAATAATTATAAGAATCCTCCATCGCTACCCGTTGCACCTCAACTGATTGGTCAGGATCAAGTAAGAAAAGCATACCGTCAGTTTTAAACTTTCGCATAGCCTCACGCCATTTCCGTCGAAGTTTATAGTCGCCGGGGTTGTCAATTGCAATTATTCGATATTTTCTATGCGCTTCTGGTGAATACCAAGGATAAGCTTCTGAACTTTTCAAGTTAATCTTTTTTTCTTCAATATTAATTTCGAGAGTCTTTTTACTTACAATTTTCTTAACATCTGTTCCTATCATCCGATTAATCAGTGTTGTCTTACCCACCCCTGTATTCCCCAACACTGTTACACGAATATCACGATCAAACACATTCTAACCTCATGTAGAACGATAAACTCTGATGGTTATTCTCTATTTTGTATTGACAAAAAAATGGAACATTTAAAAATTAATTGATTTATACGAAGAAGATTAAATTGCCAATAAGCTTTTATTTATCAATAGGTAATCTATCGTTATAATATAAAGAAAGATGTCTGTTCCACTTTGGAGAGAAGCATCCTGCCAGAGTTTCAATTAAAGTCTCCTTATCAACCGCGTGGTGACCAAATACCAGCAATAGAGCAATTGGTTCAGGGAATAAAGGATGGAAAACAATATCAAACTCTTTTAGGAGTTACAGGGAGTGGAAAAACATTTACGGTCGCTAATGTTATTGAACAAGCGCAAAAACCTACTCTTGTAATCTCTCATAACAAGACATTAGCAGCCCAATTGTATCAAGAATTTTCTGAGTATTTTCCTCTTAATGCTGTTGAATATTTTGTGTCTTTTTATGACTACTACCAACCTGAAGCATACCTCCCAACAACTGACCGTTATATCGAGAAAGACTTCAGTATCAATGATGAGATAGAGAAGATGAGGGCCTCTGCCACAAGAAGTCTCCTCGAACGTGATGATGTTATTGTTATTGCGAGTGTCAGCTGTATTTATGGTCTCGGGCCGCCTGGTTTCTATAAAGATATGAGTCTTTTTGTTGAACGTGGTATGAATATCTCAAAGGAGGTAATCCTTTCTACTCTTGTTGATATTCAATATGAACGCGATCAAATGGATTTCATTAGAGGAAAAATCAGAACACGTGGAGACACAATAGATATTTGGCCAATATATGAAGAAAACAAAGCTGTCCGAATAGAGCTTTTCGGAGATGAAATAGATCGTCTAACTTATATCCACCCTATTTCGGGAAAAACACTGCTTTCTCTTGATCGTGCAATTGTTTTTCCAGCAAAACACTATGTCCGACCCAAAGACGAGCTTAAAGCGGCACTAGGGGGAATTCGAAAAGAATTAAGAGTACGCCTAAAGGAATTAAAGCAACAAAACAAGATTGTTGAAGCACATAGACTCCAACAACGAACACTGTATGATTTAGAGTTGTTGGAAGAAATTGGCCATTGTTCTGGCATAGAAAACTATTCCCGATATTTTGACAACCGCGCGGAAGGAGAACCACCTTCAACATTACTTGAATACTTTCCTAAAGATTATCTCCTTATCATTGATGAATCTCACATGACAATTCCCCAAATCGCAGGAATGAGAGCAGGTGATCTCTCTAGAAAGAAAAATCTGATAGATTATGGCTTTAGACTCCCATCTGCTTATGATCATCGGCCACTAACTTTCAAAGAATTTGAAGTTCGAATGGGACAAACAATATTTGTTAGCGCTACTCCTGGTAAATACGCTCGAGAAAAAAGTGAAAAAGATAGTATAGCAGAACAAATAATTAGACCTACAGGATTAGTTGATCCAGAGATTGTAGTTAAGTTAAAATTAACGAATCCAATCGATGACCTACTTGAGGAGATTAAACAAACTATAGATAGAGGGGAACGGACATTAGTGACAACTTTGACCAAAAGAATGGCTGAAAACCTTGCTGATTATCTTGATGAGATAAAAGTTCGAGCTCGTTATTTACATTCAGAAATCAAAACCTTGGAGAGAACTGATATCTTGAGATCATTACGGCTCGGAGATTTTGATGTCCTTGTTGGAATTAACCTCCTACGAGAAGGACTTGACTTACCAGAAGTCTCTCTAGTTGCCATTCTTGATGCAGATAAACAGGGATTTCTAAGAAATGAGCGCTCTTTAATTCAAACTATTGGTCGAGCAGCTCGAAATGTCAATGGACGCGTAGTTTTCTATGCGGATAAAGTATCAGAATCCATGGAAATGGCTATAGCGGAAACAAAAAGGCGTCGTAGGAAACAATTAAAATTTAATAAGGAAATGGGGATTATTCCGCAAACAATCTTCAAAGAAGTCCGTTCTCCACTTGTTGAACTACAAACGTCCTTTTCGGCTATCCAACGAGAGAAAATTTCTGCAGAAGACTTACCGGAATATATTGAAGCGCTGAGAGCTGAAATGCAACTAGCTGCGAAGAATCTCGAGTTTGAAAAGGCTGCAGAAATTCGGGATATGATTATTGACTTAGAAAAGCCAAAAATAAAGAAACCGAGAATTTTGGAGAGAAAAAAGGAGTAGAGGCCTTTTTAGGCTCAGCTCTCTTTATCTATGGATGGGGCGGCCTAGAGCACAAAGAACTGCTTCCTTGATTGTTTCATAGAATACAGGATGGGCATGTTCAACTTTAATTATGTCTGCTGCTTTCATTCGATTACCTACAGCTAAAGCACCTTCTGCGATCAACTCTGTCGCGCTCGGACCGATAATATGTACACCAACAATTTCAGTAGTTTCTGCTTCAAGAATTACCTTAACAAATCCACGATTCTGCCCAGCAATAATCGCTCGCCCATTTCCTTGAAAGGGGAACTTCCCAATGAGGACCTCGCCATATTTTTCCCTAGCTTTTTCCTCAGAGAGGCCAACCGAAGCTACTTCAGGATTCGTAAAAATAGTGGTTGGGATAGCATTATAAGTCATTTCAACATCATGACCAAGTGCATTTTCAACCGCAACTTCTCCTTCATGTGAAGCTGTGTAAGCTAACATAGGTGAGGGCACTCCTTGAACTACATCACCAGCAGCATATACACCGGGAATGTTTGTCTCCATCTTATTATTAACGATAATTCCTCTATCATGTTCTATTCCTGCCTTATCAAGGTTTAAACCCTTTATTGCCGGAGTTCGCCCAATCGAGACTAACACATAATCAGCTACAATATTACGTTCGATATTTTCAGGATCCAAAAATGTTACCCTTTTCTTGCCAAGGGGGGTGTCTGAAATGCGAGTTACACGTGAACCTGTATGGACTTTGATTCCACTTCGTTTAAAGGCAGCTTCAAGCTCCTCACTAAGATCAGGATCTTCCATCGGGATTAAACGGGGAAGCATTTCCACAATAGTAACATTTGTTTCCTCAAAACATCTAAAAACACATGCAAATTCCCCACCAATAGCACCTCCTCCAATTACAATCAAGCTTTTAGGAATATGATCTAGTTCGAGCAATTTCGTACTTGTTAGAACTTTTACACCATCAATTCCTGGAATAGGTACAAAAAAAGGTTGACTTCCTGTAGCAATAATGACATTTTTAGCAGAAACACGGTATGTCCTATTCCATACGGTTACAGAGAGTGTATGAGGATCAATGAATTTTCCTTCTCCATTCAGTACACGAACTTGGGCATTTTTTAAGAGGAAATTGACACCTTTCACAAGACGACGGACGATCATTGTTTTCCTTTTCTGGATACGGAGAAAATCAACTCCGATGTACTCAGATTTCAAGCCAAACCGTGCCATTTCCCTTAGTGCCTTACATCGTTTCGCGGACTCAACGAATACCTTAGTAGGAATGCATCCGCGATTCAGACAAGTACCTCCAATCTGACCTTTTTCGATCAGTACAACCCCGTTTTTACTTAATTGAGCTGCTCGAATAGCTGCCACATAACCTGCTGGCCCACCTCCAAGGATGGCCATTTCGGTATGAATAATTTCTTCCATTTAAAAACAACTCGGAATTATTTTACATTCAACGAAGAATATAACTAATCATTTAAATCAATTCTTTAACTACAATGTATTGCTAACGTCAAATATGATATTATTAAGTTAAAACGATTGAAGAGATCCAGTTCTGGAACCATTTTCCCTTTGACTAGTCTCAGCGCTGCGATATTATTAATTGCAAATGATTTATAGTTCAAAGAATAATTGTCTTTATAAAAATAAAGTATTTTGATTATATCGGTCATCTTTTCCACTGAAATTCCTTAATATGGTGAAAAAAAGTGGAGAATTAGACAAAAATACTATTACGGGTGGTTTGATTATGGTACTGCATCCTGTGCAGGTGATTGGTCTAGTAATATTTATTGTAACCTACATTTTGATAACAACAGAGAAATTACATAGACCAATTTCTGCTCTTCTGGGAGCAAGTATTATATCAATCTTGCTGATTGTTACACAATGGGAATATGAAGGAGTTCCAACAACTTTCCATACTATCGTTTCACGAGTAGAATGGAATACTCTTCTTTTCATTACCGCAATGATGATTATCACGATAATTTCAAGCCGATCAGGCCTTTTCCAATACATCAGTATCATCATTGTACGATTTACAGGAGGAAATCCAAAGACATTACTGCTCTCATTGTCAATGCTGACATTCATCATCAGTTTTGTCTTTGATGTCATTACCACGATGTTAATAATTGCACCACTTACAGTTGAGATATATAAGATTCTAGAGTACGATTTTAGACCAACTCTCATTGTAGAAGCAATTACAGCTAATTTTGCATCAATCTCATCTTTAGTAGGAAGTATACCAAATATTGTCTTAGCAGATAAAAGTGGTGCAGAATTTCTTGACTTTTTAATAGTAATGGGACCTCTGAGTCTTATGTTACTCGCAACAGCTCTCCCTATATACTATCTCACAACAAAAAAGACTTTTATTGACACCCCAACGTCTTTGGTCCAGGAAATTATCTTATTAGATCCATACATCCTCGTTGAAGATAAACGAACTTTCTATGTTGTGATCATAGGGTTAATTATTTTGGTTATAGGATTCATTTTTGGAGGAATAGTGCATTTAAAGGCAGCAGAGATCGCGTTGTTGATAGCTGCGGGATTATTATTGTTTTCAGGCATGCATCCCAAAGACATTTTCAGAGATGTTGAGTGGATCTCGGTCTATTTCATTATCGGCCTCTTTGTTCTTGTGGGGTCGATCGAAATCTTAGGATTACTTGATCTTTTGAGTGAAATCCTGAGGCCCTTTTTGGAACTCCCGCTAATCCTCTCACTACCGTTTATTTCATTTGGAATAGGGTTCACATCTGCAGTAGTTGATAATATTCCTATATCAGCTGCGTTGGCTCCTGTCTTTGCCGATCTCCAAAGTGCAGGTGTAATTGGCACTATTGAATGGTGGGCATTAGTAATAGCGGTGAACCTGGGCGGATATGTTCTACCAATTGGTAGTCCTGCTAATATTCTAGCAATTAATCTCTCTAATAGTGAAGGTGCTACCATCACTTTCATGGATTTTTTTAAGATAGGCGGTCTATTGGGATTTCTCCATCTTCTAATAGGTACGATTTACTTGATTTTTCTTTCCACAATTGGTTTTCTCTAATATCTAAACATAGTCACGATCCTGAGTTATACAACTTGCATCTAATGACAGAGTTATAAGATACCTTTAAGGTATAACAGTCTGATAATTGTACCATAAATAATAAAAGAAGATTAGTAAAATTTTGAGTAACTGTACCTTTTATATCATTAGAGGTTATGGGGATGCCATCGAGATTTCTTCAGGTTATTCGACCATTCGTCGCAATGATTCCAAACATTGGAAAACCGAATCGCGAAGTTTTTTATAATGAAAAAGTATTATGGACCCTTTTAGCTCTTATCATTTATTTTTTAATGTCTTCTATTCCAATTATTGGTGCTGGAAGAGAAAAGGGTGACCCTTTTGCCTTAATACGTACTGTTACAGCTTCAACTCATGGTTCATTAGCAGAGGTTGGAGTTGGAGCTATTGTAACAGCAAGCCTTATTATGCATGTTCTAGTAGGATTAAAGATTGTTAAAGTAAATTTGGAAGACCCAAAAGAAAAATCTCTCTATCATGGCTCGGAAAAATTCATAGCATTAGTGATAACAATCGTGGTACCTATCATTTTGGTGATTGGAGGAACTTATGGAACTAATCTTAACCCCTTTAGTCAATTGGCAATAATTGCTCAATTATATTGTACAGGAGTGATCATCATATATCTCGATGAAATTCTTCGAAAAGGGTGGGGATTTGGACCAGGTATTTTTCTGTTCATCGCAGGAGGAGTTGGGTTACAGATTTTTCAAGGACTATTCGCGGCACAGCCTTTCTTGGAAGGACCAGAACCAGGTGTAACCTCGATGAGAGGAATAGCTCTAGCATTTCTTGCATGGGCAACACGACGGGGGCCGATTGAAGCAGCAGGAGCATTATTTTTCCGTTATAGTCCAGCTGAAAATGTAAATCTCCCTTCCCTCTCTCTTCTTTCAGTTATCGCAACAATAGTCGTTTTTTTCATAGTAATTTATTTGGAATCAATACATCTTGAGATTCCCCTTAAACAACACAGAGAAATTCGTTTGAAGTATCCAATCAAACTATTTTCCTTATCAATTATTCCATTGATCCTAGCATCTACCGTATTAGCAAATTTTTATTTTATTGCTTTTACGGTTTGGAATGCAAGCGGTGGAACCAGCACAACATATCCACTGACTCTGTTTTTAGGGACATTTCGTGTTGATCCAACTTCTCACAAATTTGTTCCTAATTCTGGACTTGTTTACTACATGACTCCCCCCCAATCTCTTGTTGGAGACTTCGGGGTGATTACTTTACACGATCCCCTCGGTTCCTTTGTTCGTACTTTAATCTACGCTGCCATTTTCATTGTTCTTACCATGTTTTTTTCAATCATGAATTTAAAGACTACTGGAATAGGTGCCCATGAAATCATGAAACAATCCCTCTTCTCGGAGATACGTAAGCTAAATCAGGACAGCGATGAGAAAAGCCTTGAAGCTCGCTTTAACATTTATTTTCACAAAATTACTGTAATCCTCGGGTTTTTGATTGGCTTACTAGCTGTTTTAGCCGATTTTTTTGGTGTCCTCGGCACAGGGGTCGGAATACTTCTGTTAATCAGTATTATTCGACAATATTCAGAAGATACGGAAGTAATGGGTGTTAGTTTCTATATTTTTGGAGAGTAATAACTAGAGGAATAAATATCTGGTTTGGAAAAGAAAGTTTGTATCAATTGACCCAGATTCAGGAATATGACAAGTGTAATCTCTGTGAGTTTTCCCATCCCCTGAACCAGCAAAGTCTCCTCCCGTAATAATTAGTCTCATCGCCTATTATTTTACTAAATCTTCTTCGTAATAGTGTTAATACGACCTCCAAGAGAGAGGGCGAGGATAACCTTTGGTATTCCGATTTCGTATTGTTTGGGTAGTCGTCGCTCTGGTGTTGACCTCACTCTTCAACAAAAATGAATTTTTACAGAAAAGAAGAATATCATTTTTCGCTGAAATAAAGACCAAATTAGTTTCAAATATGCATTTGTTGGATTGGGAATCGTTTGTTCACTCTTTATACTTAGTTTCTCATGATATATTAATAAATGGTGTTTTGCTCAATTCAAAGATTTTTAAATTATCTAAAGTTAAAATACATCTTAAATCATCCTGGTTAAGGATTTTAGAGTTGAAAGAAACTTTTTGCCAAAAAGATAGTCTATTTAAAGACTTAGTGTAATTTTAATACAGAATAATAACTGTAATAAACATCCATGAAACTGTAAAAATAAAAGGAAAATCCAACCACATCTTTACATTGCTCATAGGATGATTAATTAGGAGTTAATCGTAATGGATAATAATGAAAAAGATCCTGAAGAACCTCAAGATGAAGTAGATGAAATTATAGACATCAAAGAATCGATCCGTGAAATGAAACATGAATTACGAGATCAAATGAGGGAACTCAAGGACGAACTTGGGGATTTAAAGGAGGATTTTCCCCCACCCCATCGACCTAGAAAACCACGACCCCCACGACATCCTAGGAGACCTCGTGGGGAAATTGATATTCGAATAGACGATGAAGGTTGGGAAGATTGGGGAGAACGATTTGGCAATTCGTTTGAACATTATATTGGGGGAATACTGGATTCAATAGGGGACACAATTGATCGATCTGTAGGTTCAATTTTTCACTCCCCCTCTACACGTCGTGAGAGGCGTTGGAAACGAAAGAGAAAAGAGCCATTCTTCGTTCCTGAAGAAGATTTAGAAGAATTTTATCAAGAGGGGTCGAAAATTGCCGCAGCCCTTTCTGATCAAACTCGTCTAAGAATGCTGAAAGAACTGGAAAAAGAACCCCTCAGACAATCTGATCTCTCGGAAAAAACAAATACTCGTGGTGGGAATTTCAAGCATCACATCACCATCCTCAAAGATGAAGGACTTGTCAGACAAGAAGGGGTTCGTGAACGCTATATGCTTACTTACGCTGGACGAGAAGCCTTAAAACTAGTAGAATTCTTGTACTCTCGTGGTAAAAAACGTATTCCCATCCCTATCTACGCTAGTGATGAGGAAGAAGAGGATTTCTCAGAAGAGGAGGAATAGCTGAGTGAAGACCATTCAATTAGAAGAGATTCTCTACGATTGGCATGGAGAACCAGAAATCCTCTCGACTCCTTATTATAAGATTACTCTCACAAGCCCGGCTAAAATAATGGAAATCACTACAGACCTACCATCAACGGATGGAATAGTAATTCTAGGAGGTTTAGAGGTGATAGTCGATTCGATTGTTTACACAAAGTCTCATGGAGCTGTCGGTAATACTACCAATTTTTCCGGGATTAACTTGGTCATCTTAGGACTTTCAATCGCTAACTTAGAAAGCTCTCTTAGGAAGAGTAACCTTTCAGAGGAAGAAGCTCAGGAGTTTAAAAGTCAGGCTGAAGCTATAATCTCAAAGTTTAAAAGTCGAGTAGAAGACCCAAATATGAATATTTCCCTTGACGATGATGATGATGAATTTCATCACATGATTTTTGGTCGGAGAAACTTTTTCCTTATTGGAGGAATTCATAGTAAAAAATTCGTTTTAATTCATAAGAAACAAATTTCAATCCGTGAAGGAGAATATAAATTAGTCCAGATTGATCCAGTAGAGGGAATAACCATCGCTAAAAGGGATAAAGTCCTCAATATTGGTGGAGTACGAAATAATTTAGGGTCATTGGTGGGGGAATTTGGTGTGAATATTGCCTCTTCAGTTCTTGATCACATACTCTGGGATTAATCCCCTATTCATCCCTTTTTTACTAAGACCCCAAGGTGGGTTCTGAATCCTCAATACCCTTCATTTCACCAGACTTAACCCCAAACATCATTAAAAACGCAATTACAAAACATACAGAGCTTACTGGGAAAAGCAGGGAGAAAATTCCAGCAGCAAATAGGTCAAAAATTAATCCAATAATTGCAGGACCTGCAACAGCAGCAGAACTACTGAAGAGATAGTAAAGACCTGTATATGACCCAAGCTTCTCATCAGTAGCGATTTCCCAGACAATGACGATTGAATTGATATTGATCAAAGCCCAACCAATTCCTCCACAACCCATAATTATTCCATAAAGTCAGTTAAGATTCGTAAATGGCTATAAATTTAGTATCTCCCGTTTAACAGGTTCTTTAATCTCGCCTGCCTTCACCAATGCTTTCTTTAGAAATAGTGGGCCAAGGATCTCTGCTAAAAGAACACTAACAGCAACTATATCAATTATAAGAATTGCAATGTCTGTTGCAGCCTGAATATTAAGTTCAAGGAGGCGTGAATAGGCAAAGGCGGCCAATCCTAATGCAACACCCGCTTGAGTGAGGAGAGAAAATGGTAGATAACGAGTTACTTTATCTGGCATCTTGGAAATATAGGAGGTAGTAACAGCACCTACAGATTTCCCTGTTGTACGAGCCAAGAAATATACAAAGATGATTATAATAACAGGTGTTAATAGGAGGCCTAAGTCCATTTCAAATCCAACAAGGATAAAGAAAAGAGCAAGTATTGGACCAGAAAGCCTCTCCACACCTCGTACACAGGTTTTATTCTCACATCGAGCCATTGTACTCAATGCCAAGCCAAAAACGATACAACTTAAGATAACTGAGAAGTGGAGAAGTCCAGCAATTGCTATACATATTAAAACAGAGGGAAAAACGAATTCTGCTGATTGATAAGCTGACACTCCTTCAATGTGAAACGGTCTCATGAGTAGGGCGAGGAGAATTCCTAGAATAATTGATCCTACCACTTCGATAAAGATTGGAATAAAAATATTCACTAAAGATAATGCAGCCTCTGAAAGTGCTGATTCAGCGTACCCGAGGGCGATATTGAAGAAAATTATTGCTAATATATCATCAAACGCGATTATAAATAGAATTGTTTGACTAAGTGACCCATATGCTTGATATTCTCTTATTACCTCTGAAGTGGAAGCTGGTGCTGTTGCCATTGAAATCGAGCCTAACAAAATAGCTAGGATAAAGTCTTGTAGAAGAAAATATACAACTATAGTGACAATGAAGAAGCTTCCTAACGCTTCACCAAGTAATATCAGAGCTAATCCCCAAGAGGCCTCTCGGAGTTTCCATAAGTCTAAATGGGCACCTATACTATAGCCAATGAATCCAAGTGCTCCAGTGGTGATAATGTAATGAAGTTCAGGGGTGGGAGGGGATGGAAAACCAGTTAAAAGCATCAAAGCTTGTAGAGCAATTCCCCCAAATATTAACCCGAGAACTTGTGGAATCCCACGTTTCGCTAGGACTTTTGCTATAATGAGTGAAAAGATGATAACAGCGCCAATTTCTAAGGTGAAAATTAAAAGAGCACTTTCATCAAACGTTTCCTGCAGCAAAGGTGGGAAATTCTCCTAAATTGTTGAATGAGGAAGATATTAGATCTAGCTATGTTATATTTTGATGAGTATGTGAAAGTTACGAAGATAATAAGTTTATTGAGACTTAACTTCGTAATAGGGGTCAAATCCTAGTGATAGTTCTATTCCAGCAAAAACCTGCAAAATAAGATTAATTATATGTGTGGAGTAACTGAAGCAGTAATTATTTCCTGAATTTTTCCCCCTTCTGTTTTATCAGATTTTGCTAAGAATCGCTTCCAGTAGTCTACTGGAATTCCAACTAAATCAAACAACTCTTTCAAGATGATGTACATTTCGATGATTAAATCAGAATTATTCTTTAAGATGGTTTCATCCCCAGGTCGGCGGAGGAAACTTCGTATTGTTGTTAAAACGTCAACTGCTACTTCATTAAGCTTAACATTTTTGTCTTGTGCCAACGAAAACTCTGTGAACTCATGCTCTTCAGCAAAATTTATCGCCTCAACATTTGCAGCTATTACAGTGAACCCATCTGTGTCACTTTTAATATAATGAAAGATAATCTCGTCTTTGGGAACTCTATTCATAAGGAAGGGGCCTAATTGGGAGAAATTGATTTGTTTCATCTTATCAAAAGAGATTTGATAGTATTTCATTGACATCAACCAGGAAAAAAAAGAAAGAAAGAGAGGTGAGGTGAGGTTGGATGGGGTGACCGACTTTTCGGATGGTCACTTAGTACAACCAATGGATTAATTTCGTCAATAGTTTAAAAATGTATGGAAAACATTAAATTGCATGCTGAACTTTTTTCGTCCAATATCAGCATTAAAATGCCCCGATTATCAAAACACGAATCAACATCGGGATAACAATAACAACTGCTCATTGTAAATTCCACAGACAATTGCATTCAAAAATAAGGCTATAAAGGGATTCGCACTTCCCTTCTTACTCGGGATATCAAATGAAATTCGATGAAATATGGAAACTTTTTCGTAATTATCCAACGGTTCATCTAGCAACAGTAGATAATGGTCATCCCCGTGTAAGACCAATGACTCTCATTGTTTACGATGGAAAAATCTGGATGGTAACTCATACGGAAAAGAACAAAATAACAGAAATTCAAAAGAATAGTAATATGGAATTCTCTCAAGTCTTTATAAAGGACAAAATGGTAGGATGTATACGAGCGACTGGTCGAGTAAAAATAATAAAAGATAAGGACATTAAAAAGGACATATCTAAGGTTATTGCATTTTTTCCAAGTTATTGGCGATCTGCAGATGATGAAAATTACACTCTACTTAATCTTGAACTCGATCAAGTTTATTATTCTCCCCCAACTGTAGATGGAATAAAGTATTTATTTGATTTAACAAAAGGAAAAGATACCTACACTGAAATTCCTCCCTATCGCTTAATTGATGATTAAAAAAATCCATATTCTAAATTGGTTTTTGATTTATCGTTAGAGAAATAAGAATACTTGGCTACTCACTTTTCTACCCAGAGTATTCCTGAAGTTTTTGAGCCCCCTTTTGTTCGAGTATCTTTATCTTGTTTAGAATGTCCACAACAACCAATATCACTTGGTTTCTCTCTTGATCTGATGTTTCAGGTACTCTTAATACGGTTTGTGATATTTCTTCCCATTTCTCACCTAGATTTTTGTAATACTCTCCCAATTGGCTCAAAGAAGGATCATTGTAAATTTCTGCAGATTCCTCCAGAAATTGTGAATACAGTAGTCTAAAGAGTCCCCCACCAGTTCCATATTCAGAGATAAATCCTGTTATTTCTTTACAGCGTTCTTGAAGTACTGGATTACTCAAGGGTGATAATTTTTCTAAATCCTGGGTAAATTTAGTGATAGCATCAAGACCGTTTGTCACCCCAAATATTCGCATCATTCTACTTTTTTTCAGGATATTCTGACCATTCTTTTGAATGGCAATGGGTATGACATCCTTAAGATCTGGAACCTTCTTTGGAAAAGTAAATTCGTATATAAAATTTCGTGGATCCATCCAGCGACTGTATGAAGAATTTCTCGCTTTAGTTAAATTATCTAATGAGATTTCTTGTAAATCAGGGAATTGTGTGTCGGCAATTAAGACGTTAGACGTCTCAAAATTATATCCTGCGATCACAATTGCATGTTGTCCAAAGTGGAATCCATCGGGTAACTGTTGATATGGTAAATAAGCCATATCTACATTTATTGCCATAGGTGTGCCATCTTCTAACCGTTCTTTAAGTCGTTGCCATCCCTCTTCTTTATTAGTCGTCATAAATTTATGTAATTCAATGTCTAATAGTTTACACAGATTATCTTCAAACTTGTATTGTCGTCCACCCATTATTGGATTCTCACTACCAAGTTTTCCATACCCCAACCCCATGCCACTGCCTAATCCAAAAATCATTGCCTCACTCATTGTTAATCCGTGAAATTCAAAGACATCGCGTATGGCTGAGGAAGTGCAATGTAAACCAGGGATGTGACGAAAATTAGGGATCGAAAAAGTCTTCATTTCGTTGTCATTACTTGCCATATTCAAGAACTCCAATGTTACTGGACTAGAAAGGTAGCTATTTTTGATTGTGGACTCTTTTTAATGTCTTTGAATTTCACCACTCAAGAATTTCACTGTAAGTGACTTCTCAAATTTCTTGATATCCTTTAATGTTCCTTGAAAGACGATTTCCCCACCAATTCTTCCCGCACCTGGCCCTAGGTCAATTATTTGATCCGCTTTTGAGATAATATTTTTATCATGTTCAACGATGATCACAGAATTTCCAAGTTCTTTAATTTCTTTTAGTATGGTCATCAGGTTGTTCTTTTCAAGTTCATGCATGCCCATCGATGGTTCGTCAAGGATAAAAATCAGGGAGTCTAAACCAGCATCCAAATGGTATTACGTTAGGCCTAAGTTTGTTTAAACATTAAGAGCCTACTCCTATAAGTGGTGATTGAGGAACGTATCCTTTGATTCAGATAATAGCCTTGTCGGTTTACCAGGCGTGGGTAGTGATTGCATTAGATCAGGATGATTTCTCTAAACTCCCTTTTAAAGAATATAATTTGAATTTCTAATATCTGAACCAATGAGGCGTTATAAAACGATATATTTTTCTTTAAATAATCCCTAACACAAATGCAAAGATTGAAAGGTAAATACCACTGAACACGAGCAGAACAAGAGAGATTGGAACAAGACGAACCATAAAATACTTGAAATCTAATGGCTGGCCTTCTTTCATTAATATAGAGATTGCTAGAATGGATGCAGCACTACCAAATGGAGTTAAACCTCCTCCAAAGGCACCTGCGAAAATCAAGATAAACCACAAGAAACGGGGATTGTTGGCCGCAGCAGGGAGCTCATTTATATCTGCAACGACGGGGATTAATGCTGCAGTTACAGGAATATTATCAAGTATTCCACTTACTAAAGAAGCAATTATCAGGATGAGAATCCCTGCAAAAAA
>JAEOSR010000155.1 GCA_016840285.1 Candidatus Hodarchaeota archaeon
CATATGAAGATTTCTATAAATAAAGCTGATTCAACCTGGTATTTTCCCTTCAAAATTTAAGTAGTATATATCTAAGCGTTTAATTCTTTAATTATAGCAAAGAGGATTTGTATAAATTATAAAATAAACATTAAAAAAGGTTGTCACGCATATTAATCAATATTTTATGATTAAGCTGGTAATTAAAGGAAGCAATTCAATTCAGTCCTTTATAAAAAAGAGAATGAGAGGGAGGAAGATGGTATTCTATCTATTTCTAACTTCTAAAAGAAGGAAAGTTCTTGATATCAATACCGATGTCAATTACCACCCAAAGTAGTGGAGGGTTTATAACTACAAGCAAAGCTTGTGCTACATTAGACTGATTGACGGACAGCCCCCACAAAGCGGATATACCACTTTGTGATAAGTAACCTCCTCTGAAGAAGTCTACTAGGTTACCAGATCGTATCACTTCAACTATTTCTCTCTTCCACTCACTAGAAGAGTGTCTTACCTTATTCAAGGAGGAAAAGGCGGATACAGGAAACATTAATGCAGGCGTGAGGAGAGATGACCAACTACCTCTCTTCTCCGTTTTTCTTCCCTTGGATGACTTTGCCCACACCCTGGCCCGATCCGTAGTGAGCCTGTGGGTCCAGCTGATTCCTGTGCCAGAACAGAAATCTCCTGGGGGCGCCCCATAGGGGAAACGCGAGACCTTAACGTACGGTCTTTGGCGGGAAGACTCGAAACTGATGGACTCAAACGAAAAGCTCCTCTAATATAGAGGATGGTGAAACGGATCACCTGGCTTCCATTCTCCTTCTCGTGTTCCATACAAGCTACTAAGTTCTCTGTGGGAGACTATGCCATGCCTGCCATCATCCTAGCAAGGAAGTGGGTTGGAGAGGAACGCTCTCCGCATCAACCAGTCCAACTGTTGTGGCACAACAGCTTAACTTATTTTTTGAGGTTGATGACCCATGAAGACCCGAATGACAAATCTATTAATTGATTCTATTTAACCTTTATACTTTCAGAAGTATTTTTACTGAGCGTTCCCTCTCCAAAATAAAATAAGCAGGACAAAAAACAGTGAAACTGAAACAACTGCAAAAAATGGACATATTTCCCTTCAATAATGTATTACAATTTATAAATAATCATCTTAAGTCACCCAGAACTGGTTATTATGCATTTGAACCAAAACTGTCTGGTGTTAAATACCGATATGAACTCTTTTAAAGGATGGAATTGCTCCCCCTTCCATAGACGATTATTAATAAGAGAAGGGTCATAACATGTCTCACACTTATTGTACGAATTGCGGGAAAGAAATTAGTATAACTGCTCGTTTTTGTCGGTTTTGTGGATCCGCTTTGAAGAAATCTCGGAGTGCAGCTCCGAGTCCTGAACCTGTTTCACCTCCACTTAGTGCACCTCCTGCACCTATAAAAGAACCAGTCATCACTCCGTCTGAAGTTTCTGTAAAAATTCCAGATGACATTGTTGATTTGCTTTATTCACGGAAAAGAAAAGGCCAAATTAAAGCTGATTTGAAAAAGCTCCTTGATCAGATTGATGAATTAACAAAAAAAGTTGAAATTGGTCTTATTACTGAAGAAGAATCTTCAGGAAAGATCGAAGAAATTCAATCTAATATTACCACACTTCAAGAAGAACAGAAGGCTCATCAAACTCAACCTCTGGAACTTGAAACGTTGGTTGAAGATGAGAAGCTATGGCACAAACGTCTCGAAAAAATAGAAGAGAAAAAACGTGCTCAAGCTGTTTCTATTGATGTGTACACTTCACTTCGAGATGAATATTCTTCAGAATTAGCTACTGTTCAACAGAAAGTAGCTGTTGAGGAACGTAAGGCAAGAAGGTGGCTTGTTGATCTTCAAAAAGATTCACGAGAACTTGAAACAAAAATTGAGCAGATTCGTGTTCGTGGGGAGATAGAAGGTTTGAGTAAGGACGAAATCACTCAAAAAACAGAAGAAATGAATGTACAACGTTTAAAAAAATCAACAGCTTCAGAGGTTCTTACACAGATTTTAAGTTCCCTTTAATATAAAAACGCTTCAACCTTTTCCTTATCTATCTCAATTTCTTGGGCAAGGGAGCTAATTTTTTCCTGCAATTTCGGAATTTCTAGTTTTAATAAAGCAAGAATAGACTCGTTTTCTTCAAACTCTTGGATCTTATTCTGAGCTTCAGCATATTGGGAATTTTGTTGTAATTGTTTCTCAACAATGTTAAATTCCTCCTCAAGTTTTCTTAGACGAGCGAATTTCTCTAAAACATCTTTTAATACTATGAATTGCCGCAGTTCGGTTGGATCCTCGAATTTAAACCAACTTTTTCCACTTAATAATTCAAAACCATGAGTTTCGATGATAAAAACGATTTTTCGCCACAATGTCTCGTCTAATCCTCGAAACTTACTTGGTTCTAGTATCAGTCCAAGATAATCCTCTTTTTCTTCTATACTACGATTTTCACGTCGTTCAATCATTTTCATATAACGTTCAAGACTCGTGGTTATTATTCTTAGAAATAGTGATAGCTCTGGATCTAATAAAAGGTGTTCTTTCTCATTAATGATTTCAACAATTTTACTATTTTCCCTTTGTAAGGCAATTTGTTCTTTAAACTGAGATAATTCTTCATTTAATGATGCTAATACCTTTTCAGTCCTTTCTAAATCTTTTTTTTTCTGTTTCAGTTGGGTTTCAGTTTCGAATTTCTCAGTATTTTTTTGTGTTAAGAGATTTAATAATCTAAAAAGAGAATCAAAGAATTCCTTTCCATCAGAGTCATCAACTATGAAAAGTTTTTGCTTCTTTATAACATCTTTAAGCACAAATGAAAAGTTGTTTTCATCGAGTGGTTTTAAATAGGATTTTCGAGCATTAAAAATTATTCTGATATCTTTCTGAGATTTTATTGGGGGTTTTGGACTTTTCTTAAATTCAAGCTCTATCTTCTTGAGATCAAAATCAATAACTTCAAGTTCTTTTCGATATCCTCGACGTGACCGTGACTTCAATTGAGAAATTATCTGATATTGATTTAGGTTTTCAAAAATTTCAGCACATACTGTCCCATATCGAAAAACATTAATAGTAGATTCTGGAATTTTGTCATTTGTGGCCTGTGCTGTTGTGACAATAGCTTTAGATTTTTCGATCAATGCAAGAGTGCTTTCTCCTAGACGAAAACCCTTTTTTCCAGCATTAATTTTTAGATGGTCTTTTGGAAAGTATTTTGAAAATGTATTAAACAGTCGTTGTCTTGCGTACTCTTTGGAATCAAATTTAGTGACCATAACATATATTCCCTTTAATTAATACTCTTATTGATAATGAGGGAAATATTTCGATAGCTTCTCTAATTAATCTATATTATACAGGTTCAGGAGTAAGAATTTCCCAGTCACTCATTCTAAGATTCAACATCATATCTTCTCCATCTGGACATTCAATCCTCAGAACTAGTTGCTTTCTACTCTGCAATATGACTTCAGGATGCAAACATCCTTCTCGTAGCTTTTCTAATAAGAAACGAACGTAGGAATCAGAAATTACAGTTAAAGATCCATCTTGCAGATTTTCAGCCATTTGTCCAGGAAAAATTTGGACTTTACGGCCAGCCCGTTTAGTGGTTACCAAATTCACGATTTCTAATCTATTTAGATGATATCTTACCGTATCATGATGGACCGTAGGGGTGATTCCTTGAGCGATTTGGCTTTGAAACGAACCTGGATTATTTAATACATAGTTGAAGATTTTTTTGGCAGTTTCTGGCCTTAAAACGGCAAAGATACGTTCAGCTTCGGCTGATCGTAGTCCTGCGGGATAATAAATTCGTTTTCCAGCATACTTCAGCGATTTAATTAGGTGGTCTTCCTCTAAACGTTTCAGATGCCAATTTAAAGTCCCTTGGGGTAATTCTAGATACTTTGCTAAATCAAAGAAATAGGAACCAGGATTTTCAGCAAGGATTGAATAAATCTTCCGTCTAAGCGGATGTAAAAGAAGACTAATATCTCTATCATCAGAAGTAAAGGTCATATTATGATTCATCTTCCTCGTAGAATCTTTATTTAACGATAGGAAGTGTTTAGTGGAGCTCTTAAATAGGAACTGTTAATTAGGGGTTTTGTGATACTCTCGGTTTTTATTTTTTCTTTTTCTACATTATATGTAAACCAAATTTAACGGATTATTATTTAAGCTTTGGGACTCTAAATGGTTCTATTTTTCTTTTTAGAAACAAAGATTGCGGATTCCACACGTAAATACATTAGTAAAATATATACTAGTAAAAATTGAGTGGACGGATAAATGAGGAGGGGATGTACCTCTCATAATCCAATCGAATTTAATTTAAAAAAGCAATCACGCAACAAGAGTGGTGATATCTACCTTACTTACGCCCTTTATTTCAGCTAGTTCATCTTTTAGTTGCTCTTGTGAGATTGTTAAGTCACTAGAATCCAGGTAGCCTTCATACGTACAACTATCTTGCGTGAAACACAGTCCTGTGCTATAAAGGGTCTTAATCTTACTTCTCATGAAGACAACACCTAACTCCTGTAAAAAGTCAGGTGATAGCTCACCGATTTCTATTGCAACTTTCACGACTTCAGGGCTTTTCGTGGGAATAATCCTAATGATTTTTGTCGAGGGTGCAAGGATCATTACTGCAGAGCTTTCTTCAACATCCTTAGGTCGAAGCGTCTCAAGAAAATCGGCTGGAAGGGAAATCGGTTTTGACTCTTGAAGTTGAATCATTTTTGCGATAGTAACAGCAGACATTTATCATTTAGCCTCCGCTAATTCTTCTATTGTTCTTTATAATCTTAAAGGGTTTCTTGTATTTTGAGCTACTTGTATAGCAAAAGCTCTATTACAAACAATTTGGATTGACATCTATTTATTAAGGTTTTTATTTTCGCGAGAATTTCAAATTTTTTTGCGAGAAATTCGAATTGAACCTTTACCTCACAATATCAAAAATCCTTAAAACTGGGTGAAGTTAGGTGTGTTTGTGAGGGCTTGAGAGGTAAGTTCCTCAAAAATAATTTTTTGTTAAAAAACCTATGAGACACCCTTTTATTGGGATCCAATCTACCATCTATCGTGAAATTTCACTTTTTTCATTTAAACTTGCCCAAAAAATTTGATAATTCTCTTCTCAGTTTGGTTTTTCTTATTAAAGTTTTTAAAAATTTTAAAAACTCTAACTTAAGTAGTTTAGCTCAGAGATTGGTATCTTAACTTGATTTGATTGAATATATCATGAAAGAAGATTAATAACTTTGGAAAAAGAGCTATAATTAAACCGATAACAACTTACTGAAAGGTTATTCTTATAAAGCACTCCTTAGACCAATTCTTTTTGATCAAACAACATCCCCTGTTTTACTCCTCTTAGGAGTAATATAACTTAGTGGGGAATTACGATATGGTACTAGATAGAGAGATTCGACTAACAATACTTGGAAATACAGGTGTGGGAAAAACCAGTCTTATCAAACGTTTGAAAGGAGAAGATCCCACTAAGTCCGAGAAAACAATGGATATCAATATCGAAAAGAAGAAAATCACTCTCTTATCCAGTAGTAAGCATTCAAAGCTATCATTGGAACGGTACAGAAAATATAATGTCATAGCAGTGGATAATCCTGGCGACTTCAAACTACGTCGAAAATGGCGTGAAGCAATGAGAAAATATAAAACTGATGGAATCTTATTTATGTTGGATCCTTCCCAAGGTATTGAAAGCCAAAGAGTTGCGATGGAAGATTCTTTCAACTATTTTTTGGATAGTTTAAGTTTAGATCCTGATAAAGCTGATAAGAAGGCAAGGAAGAAAAAAACTCTATTCTTTTTTGTTGTAAATAAAATGGATACTATTGATAATGACAAGGAGAAAGCACATATTTTTCTTGAAAACTTCGATACGGTTATCGAAGACTATAAAATGACATTTCCGTTTGCTAAATTCGCGCAAGCATTTATTAGTGTTCACAAATCCCCATATGATGAAATTGACTCAATTTTCGAGAAGTGTAAACAGGCATTATACTGAGTGGATTCTGGCTGGAATGGAAAAAATACATCAAGTAATTATACGTAATATTCATGAAAAAGGGCTTGATGTTGTTGCTACAAACCTACAAAAGAGTCAAATCCAGAATATCTCCTTGTTTCTTCCTGAAGAGGAATTTTCTGAATTTTAAAACGTTTTTTTGACAAAATTTCATCACTCTTCTGGAGACATTGTCTTACGCTTCATTTTTGATGATGGAATCGACCGTTTTGGACGTCAATCAATTAAAACCCACTCCCTTATTATAAATAATACTTTCTATAATGAAAAGACTCCTCAATACTTTATCTCCCCACTAATAAATGGATCTATGAATATCGAAGACAATAGAATATTAAAAAAGAATGATTTTGAAACACTAGATATTCATCCCATATCTTCCAAGCTTACAGAGCTTATTTTTTGTAAGAAACGGATTCAATTAACAAGTCAAAAAGAAATAGATCCATTGGTTCTTATTCAATTATTTGGAACAATTGATCGTTTAGTACCTCCACCGTTGAATGAGTCTTTTTCTTTTCAAACAATGGTTTCCCCAAGTCATAAAAAAGCATTTAAAACATATAATTTAGTTTATTCTTTCGAAAAATTACCCCATTCACTACCAATCGAACAACTTCAAATTAAAAATTCTGAATTTCCAACTATTCAAGCCATTACTGACTCTATCTCAGATTTGCCTTTGCTTAGACAGCTACAAAAACAATTATTTTTAGGAATCCCTGAAAGAAAGTTGAGACTAAAACTTCAATGGCGTTTTGGGATTAAAAAGTTCTCTGATATTCGAGATAACCTAAATAACTATTTCTCGTAATTATTTAACAAATTTGTTATCTTCCAGAACTTTACGAATACAATGGACTACTTCAGGATCGGAATCCTCTAAAACAGCTTTCATTAAATGCTCTTTACACTTGGAGAAATTATACTTCGCAAGATATTGAGCTGCAAACATCCGTTCGTATTTATCAGGATCCTTTTGTAGTTTTTTGAGCATTAATTCGACATTTACTTGATTTGGTTCAGTCAATTCACTCAATTTAATCGGTTCAGACTGAGACATATTAGATTCTTGTCATGCAAAGAAAACAATGATCCCATTTCATTATTAATTGGGAAATAGATCTATTATATGACATCTCTCCTTGTGTTATCAATCTAAAAAACAGGGTTAAAATAGTGAAATCAAAATTATCTTCCTCCTTAAGCTCCGAATCAATAGACATTGTTTTAACAAAATTGTCACAAGCTTCTAAAGGGCTAAGTGATCCATTAGTGACGAGTATATCTAAAACTCGGAAAGATCCATTTAGAATATTAATTGCTACAATTTTAAGTCTGAGAACCAAAGATGAAATGACTTTCAAAGCGAGTCAGCGCCTCTTTGCCCGCGCAGATACTCCCACTGATATTCTTGCCATTCCACTTGGAGAACTTGAGGAAATTATCTTTTCTGTAGGTTTTTACCGTCAAAAAGCTAGAACCATACATGAAATTTGTAAACGATTAATCGATGAGTACGCTAGTAAAGTTCCTGACACTTTGAGTGAATTACTCAGCTTTAAAGGAGTGGGGCGTAAAACTGCTAATTTGGTCATTACGAAAGGATTTGATAAACCGGGGATATGTGTTGATGTTCATGTTGCTCGTATAACACAAAGGATTGGGATTGTAACGATCAAAGGGGAAAAAGACAATAAACCTATCTTCCATGATGCAGATAGGGTTGAAATGATCCTTAGGGAGATTTTACCAAAGAAATGGTGGATCCCAATTAATGACATCTTAGTGAGATGGGGGCAGAATATTTGTACGCCCATCAGTCCTAAATGCAGTCAATGTGTCATTTATGATTCTTGTTTTAAAATTGGTGTTCATAAACACCGTTGAATCTGAAATTAACTTATAACATACAGATCAGTAATAGATTTTAGATTGCCTAATAGTCCTATAAGAACCTGAAACGTATATTTCGGTGTCTTGGCCTCCACGAAACTGGTTTGTATCGAACCCCTTACTCCTGGCAATAGAATAAGACAAAAATTCCACTGGAATGGTATAAACTAATGGAGATAAGACCTCATTCTTGGGTGTTTTAACAAGAATATAATGAGAGGCTGTCTTATTATCTTTATATAGATCTGGATTCACTAACACAAGAGTTTCGGTGTTAATTACATCTCGAATAACAGGTTCAATCTCCCTTATACGATCAAAACTAGGAAAATCAGAGGCTATGAATATCACAAGACTGTTTTCGGTAGTAATAAAATAGTCTGTGTGACAATATTCCTCTATATCACAAGCAAAGCCATTTAACGAGAATTCAAACATTTTATATGCTCCAAACAATCCAGTTGGGCCATTGGCTCCTGATGAAACAAAAATAATCCTATCTACCATTCTACCGATGTTGATACCAAATTTGACAAAATCATTTTGCTGATTAATAGCTTTGGTGACTAGTTGGAATGCCTCTTGTATAAGAGCGAGCGCAGGTTCTTCCTGTAAGGAAAAATATGCCATTAACATACTCTGAGCTGCGAGATTTGCTAGGTATGTTTTGGTTTGCGCTACATCGTGATGGTAACCCTTATACTCTTTTGCACCTTCGGTAGCATATGAGGAAGTTTCTAATGTTTCAGGGGGAGAAGCGTGGATGAATAATGTATGGTCAGTTTCTTTAGCAACTCTCCCTTGAGGATTATCTGTGACTCCTATTGTGTGAGCTCCATATTTATGTGCAAAACGGAGTGCTTCAACAACTCTTGGTGTGTTTCCAGATACAGAAATGCCGATAACAGCGCTTTTTTGTAAGTGTTGGGGATTGAAATAATTTACAAATTCAAATGGAGCATAGTATCGTATGTCAAGGTCAGGGCGCCATCTCTGACCAAGGTGTGCCCCAAACCATGCAGCACAATAACTATCACCTGACCCAGTGAAAAGGATTCTTTCAATATCGCTTTGGAATAAAAATTGCCCAATATTTTTGATATTAGTGTCATTATAGAGCGAATCAAGAATTTTTGGTTGTTCTAACATTTCAGAGAGCATGAAATCAGGTTTTTTAATGGTTTCTGACATGGATTCAGTCCTCTCATAATGAAATTTGTTTAGATAGAAGTAATTCACGAAAATTCAACACATGAGAAGAAGTTTGTTATTCAATAGTCCTCCCGGGAAAGGATTAAGTTAGTGTCCATAAGGTCGTAAAAGGATAGATTGACGACATAAAATCATAATATTTTATGACCTTAACTCGGATTTTAAAAGATATGATCCTCAAGATTGTAATCAAAGGGACTTTCAGTTGTTGGTTCAGTTAATTTTTTTGCTAATTTTAATGTAGTTTTGGCAAGTTCTAATCCAAAACCTGGCATCTGGCTTAACTCAAACTATAGTTTGACTATACTTTATTCCTCTAGCATTATATTGATTTTCCAAACCAATCATCTTACTTTTACAGCTCAGAAGAGGATCCATTCACTTTTTCAACTATTTTAGAACCCTTTTGCCACATGAGAAAGAAGGTAATGACTCCTAATAGAGGAATAGCAACTGTTTTCAATAGTAAATAGATGAATGTAAAATAGAACTTAAAGGAGGAGAGAACCCCCCAAGATGAATAAGTAAAAACAATCAAGAGAACAGTTATCATGTTTATTACACCATACAACATAAAGATGGCTGTTTCTCGATTTTTCTGGGCGCGCCAAATGTTATTTGACCCAAAAAACAACAAAAATCCTCCGATAAGGAATGATATTTTCATAATTAAAATAAAATCAAGATCAGGCCGAAGTAGAAGAGGTAATCTAGACACCCAAATATATCCCCTTGGCCATCTGTGGATTAGAAAATCTATGAAAGATACATAATCTAGAGGTTCTTGATACTCTCTAAGGTTTATTCCATAGGGTACAATATATTGTACAACTATACGACAGATAACCCAACCAAGTAGGGATATTCCACCAATTAAATTCAATGACATTTTTTTAGATCCTTGTTTTGAATAGAAGATATACCCCGAGGCTATTAATAGGAATCCTAGCAAATCTAAATGAAGCATAAGAAATGGGAGAGCAGGAATTTCACGAAGAACTTGGATTTGTTCAGTGAAAACAAAAACAATACCAAGGATTAACATATTTTGGATCAATAGGATCAAAAAGCCCGTTCTAATTTGTAAAGTATAGATATTAGTTATTGTCTCTCTATCTCCAATAATATGAGGAAATGTTGTAACGATGATTATTCCTCCCAAAATGCCTACAGTCATTATAATCAATAAAATGAGTAGTGACTCAATGAAATGGTTTTTAGGTGGAATATAGTTATGTGGAGGGGCTTTAAGGGGAAATGGGTCAATTATTTCAATTTCTGGGGAATAAAATTCATCCCAACCTACAATGTAATTCCCCGTCTCACTATGATCAGACCAATAGTTACCTTCATTGGTTAGCGGATTATACAACTCATTCTCATGATGAATAATTTCAGCTTGGATTTCATTATTAATGAATGAATTGTGATGAATTTGGTTGCTAGTCCCTCTAACAAAAAGTCCACGCTTGATATGATCTGAAATTAAGTTCCAAGTTATTGAACTGTTTACTGTACAGCAAATCATACCACTATCATAATTTTGGCTACAGGTGTTATTCTTAATAATTAAATTAGTAGAGATATAATGATAAGGATCAGTAAATTGGAAGTAAACATTGATACCAATCACATTATATTTTACTATATTGCCAACTATCTCAACCGAATCAGAATTCCGAACATCTATTCCTCTTCGATTATTTTGAATTGTGTTATTAATAATTTTTGCAGTTCCAGCAGTAACATTTCCAACGTAAATCCCATTTGCTTTAGAAAGCTTACTTGTTTCAATCCAACAATTACTGATGATGAAATGTTGAGTAGTATCTTGGATAGAAATACCATGAATTCCATCAGTAATGATTTTCCATCCTTCTAAGATAAAAGGATTAGAGTCAATCCCAGAACCACTGATCGACATCATTGCCAGTTCAGAATCACTAGAGATGTTAATAGGATCATGAGAGGTATAAGAACTTAGTGAATCTAAGGTTGAACAAGTTTCAGCAATAGAGGCCTCTGAGGTACTAACATAAATGAAGGAAAGAAAAAATACTCCTCCTATTGTTAAAATTAAACATATGAAGACAATCGAAAGCAAACCACGCTTTGACATTTATTCAACCACCTCTTTTAAGGTCAATTGACCATTTTCCCCTTTAAATTCTTGAGTTCAAAAATTATTTACTAGGATTAGAAAGATTAATTTGTTTAAAAATGTTAACAATGCAGAAATTTGTTAAATTATTGAGCATTATACAAAATTTTAAGAGGATCTTAACTCAGATTTTAAAAGATGTAATCCTCTAAATTATAATCAGATGGATCTTCATTTTTTGGTTCTGTTAATTTTTTTGCTAATTCTAATGTAGTTTTAGCAAGTTCTAATCCAAAACCTGGCATTTGGCTTAACTCAGAAACATTTAGATTTAAGAGCATGTTAATGTCACGAATCCCGTGTTCTAATAAAATACGGGCTCTTTTCCTCCCTATTCCTTTAATCCGGGTCAAGCTTACAGCATCACTCTTTATTCCATATTTAACTCTTTCACTAAGGGATTGAGTAGCTTTCATATAAATTTGATATTTTTCATTTTTTCTTCTCTTCAATTGAGCAATTTCAGCTGATGCAGATATGATCCACGTTGCTGTTTCTACAATCCTCTGAATATCACCCGAACCTATCTTATACCGCATGATAATTCGTTCAACTGGCAATTCCTTTATCCAATCCCATAGAAAAAGCACTGTACGAAAATCGCGCAAACGAAACTCATATTCAATATCTAGAGGCTCAGGAACATCTTCTATTAGTCTAGAAGTGAATCGTTCAAATCTTTTTACGGTGATTTTCTCATCACTCTTACGAAATGACAATGTGACCATATCAGGGGTGCCCATAATCAGATCAAGAAGCGCTACAGGATGAATTTTTGACATAGATTTCTGGATGGCTCTAGCAAGGCCATCTGCAATAGTTGCTGCTGTTTCGGGATCTAGATAGAGTTGACTTACCCGAAGACCGTAGAGAGTAGCTTCAAGAGTTTCATTGGCATCAAGAGGTTTAATCATCTCCCATCCGATGAGTAGATCGATTACTTCTCTGATTTTTCCCTCTAAAAATACAGCTTCAAATTGAAAACCATAAAATGTTTTCTCAAAGAATTGGAATAAATCAGGAACAGTCAGAACTACTTTTGATGCGATTAATCCTAAAACAGCTCGTCTTAATGCAGGCTTGGCTGCTAATTTCGAGTATACCGCTTCTGGATCACGAAGGATATAGCGATCCATCAGCCAATTCACAGCTCTATCCTGCTTGGCTAATAAGAGGGATTCCCCTTCAGTATCAAATTGAGGTCGGCCCGCCCGTCCCACCATCTGTTTGTACTCGAGGGTCTTGATAGGATGAGAACCTTCCTCGATGGAGTACCTATAGACGCTGGAAACGACAACACGCTTAGCAGGGAGATTTACACCTGCAGAATTATGTACAATGAAACCATTAGCAACAAACATATGATCATTTTTTGGATAATCTGGTAATACGACATCATAAACAGGAGATTCTCTCAGGGTTCTTTTCACTGATCGCACAAGATCCCAAAATATATCACCATCAAAATCAGAATCCCTCCAGCCTTTCTTTAGTGAATATTCGATGGATTCATTGCATAGAGGACAAATACGCAGTTTAAAAATGTCATCAAAGTTATCATTGTCGTTTTCAAGGAAATTATGAAAAACCCATTCTCCAAGCGAGTTTAGACTCCAAAACCATTCTGTTTTACTAATTTTTCCTACTTTTCTCTTTATAATTAATTCATAATGATGATTTAATCTTCTTTCTCCTTTTTTAGGTTCAAATCCAAGTATTTCCTTAATTTTTCTTGAACCTAACTCACCCTGTATCCCAAGCAACTTTATAATTTCTAATTTCTGCTTACCCCACACTTTTTGGGATTTTGTTCTACCTCCAAATAGATCTTTGAAGATTTTGTACTTGCACTTTGGACATGAAAAGTAATGGATATTTAATTCAATTTCTGAAATTAACTCAATTAAATCGCTTTGCTTTCGTTGAACTCCGAATCCTATAGATTCATAAAAGGCTATTAAGCATTTCTTTTGAGAAATCAACAGTTCATAATATTTTTTTGTTTTATACTTTTTTTCACCAATCCTCATAAAATTTTCTTTTCGTTCTTTCAATCTACATACTATACCAAATCGGAGTAGCAATTTTTGGACTTGTTTTACCAAAATTTCTGATGTATTGGCAAATCCTACTAATCGTCCTTTATTAACATAACCATCTGCATCAAAAAGACCCTTCATCAATGAAGCGATATTTTCTAGTTCCATTTCCATGATTTTCTCGGAAATGTGTTTTCTATCAGATTTTTCGACTCCACAATATACTAGAAAAGTTCTAAACCATTTATTTTTTCCCATAACAAGTTCAGGAGTCCCATAATAATTTATTTTCCTTCTAGCTGATATATTTAGCGAAGTACAGATATTTTGACAATGGTTTAAAGTTTCTTCATCGGAATTAACAATTGAGGGTGAACCTTTGAATAAGATTTTACCTCCATTTGTTTCTGCTCCTGAATATCCATCACCTAGCATCAATCCAATGAAATAGGCGAAGTTAGAATCGAAATCTAGTTCACTAACATCAATATCAAAATCATCGATAAAGTGTTCAATTCTATATTTCATAGGTTTTTCGATTTTTAATTTTCCAATTGTGGCGATTTTATCACTTTTACGGATTAATTCAGCACGGAGAATCAGTTTTTGGTTATTTCTTTTAATTAACATTTTATGATTTGGTGTAACTTTAATAATATATCCAGAAATAGATGAAATCTCTATTAAATTTGAATAATTATGGTTAATATTGATTCCAGCACCTTTCATTGGAACTAGAGAATTCTCTTGTAGTGTAAAGATAAGCTGGACGTTATCTAATTGTGAAACCTTAGTTTGAGAAATTCCATGCCATATCATTGTTTCTTCAGACAGGCACAGTGTTGGCGTGGCACATAGAGCTTTGATTAATCCTCTTTTGAAAGCTTTCTCAACTAGGTCTCGCTGTTGTGAATTAAGTCCTGCATGATGAAATGTCACTCCCCGTTTGATTGTTTCAGCAAGCTTTAAAGAGAGGGGATCAGAAAGATTGTGTACAATTTGAGAAGAAAGTTCAGCTAAGTGTTTTGCATCCCTTGGTTCAATTAGGGATTCAACATTTTTTCCTATTCTTTCTGCTGTTGAAACTGCGGATCTTCTTGAAGGAGTAAAAATCAATATTTGTTCTTGGGAATGAACTGAATCAAGGGCGATATTGGTTAATTGGTCTTTACGTCTGAATGGTATTTCTCTTGAAGTATAATCTGAGTATGTAACTTGATCCTCAAAGTATATTCCTTCTCTTAAGGGTACTGGTCTCCAATCACTTTGAACTAACTTAGCTTCTAACCATTCAGCTAGATCATCCGCGTTTCCAATAGTTGCGCTTAGAGCGAGTAATTGAGATTGAGTATTTTCAGTTAACAATCTAGCTATTAAGATCTCCAAAGTTGGGCCTCGATGCTGATCATTTAATAGATGACATTCATCAATTACAACAAGGCTTACCTGATCTCTTATCCAACTGACTTGATGACGTAAAAGCGCATCCATTTTTTCATTCGTTGAAACAATAATATCGTATCTAGGAAGATAACTATCAGCTGAATCATAATCGCCTGAAGTGACAGCAACACGAATTCCAAGAGTTTCGAATCGTTTCAGATTATTAAACTTCTCTGATGCTAATGCTCGTAGTGGACACAGATATATTACTTTCCCACCAAGTTCAACCACATGTTTTAATGCTGCCAGCTCCGCTAGTAGTGTTTTCCCTGCAGCTGTGGGGATAGAAATAACAAGATTTTCCCCAGTCAATAATCCTTGGTTTATAGCTTCACTTTGTGGGGGGAAAAGCTCTTTGATGCCATCTTGCTCTATTATCACCTTTTTAATTCGATCGTCCAGAGCTAGTGACTCAATAAGCATAACTAACCCAAATTTCACCATTCTTAGGGGCGTTTGACAAAACCATGCTGGGGTTCAAACAATATCCCACGGCGTGTCATTTCATCAATTGCCTTCACGACTTGATTCTTATTGAGACCTTCCTCCATTGCCCGATCAATTATGTCCTTAATTGCCACTGGTTCATCTTCATCAGTATCTTCCAGCATTTTATCGATTAAGGCATCTATCCGATCCAATTGCCTTCTTGACCTTGCACTTGTCCCAGAGGAATATTTATCAATATCTAATTTCCCTGTTTCGGTATCCTTTGCCAATTTTTCTAATGTAGCATTCATCAAATTAACAGCACCAGAGGCATCATCGTATGTCACTTCAGTGCTGAGACGCATTTTAGCTCGTGCTTCAGCCAATCGAACTAATGATTCTAATTGTCGAGGAGTAATGGCAATTGGTTCCAGCTGTCCTTCTTCCACCTGCCCACTTGATCGGCGTAGTTCCTTGTAATATTCCAATAAACGTTCTTCAGCTTCGTCTGAAAGGCGAGGACGGATTTCTCGTCTCGCATAAGCAATATACTTTCGTAACAAATCCTGTTCAATTGGAGGACTTGTGGTAAGAGATTGCGATTTATGGAGCTTTAAAACATGAGTGGCTAAATCATGGTCCTCTTTTAAATCAGGTTTATCCTCCAATACGAAAATTAAGTCAAATCGGGATAGGATTGTTGGAGGTAGGTTTAAATTGTCTGCAGTAGCTTTGAAAGGGTTCCACCTTCCCCTTCGGGGATTAGCAGCTGCTAGAATTGATGTTCGGGCATTAAGGGTAGCCACGATCCCTGCTTTGGCTATAGATATCGTGTTGTGGAGAACAACCCCATGATTAATGAAAGTCTGAGTGGGAGTAACAGTAACATCATATACCCAATTTGTTTTATATTGACCAGAATTCCCAATTCGCTGTATTTCATTAACCCGTAACCAGCGAAACTGTTTTAGCTTTTCAATATACAATAATGCTTTCTGAACTTTCTTGATTTCTTCTGCAAATGCCTCTTTTGCTTGTAACAAGACCTGATTTCTTTGTTCAAGGACATATCCCCCTCTCTCGATGTAATCAATGGAACCACGAGTATTTCCAGTTATTTGGCCAATCCTTTGCTGGGAGTAATTTGTAATATTCCTGAACTCTTGAATATTCGTAACAGATGATATTTCATGCTTTAACTCATTAATTCTAGTGTTTAGGAGGACTAAATAGCGATCAATAACTGGAATAGTAATTCCACAGTTTTCTTTAAATGCTTGTTGAAAATATCCGTTATAAGGAATACTTAATTTCTTCATACATCGCTTAATTATATGACCAACACCTGATGGTAGGACATCATGCCCCCTAGTCTTAAGACTTCGTTTTAGCAAATAATCTAATCTCTGATGTTTCACTTCGGGAATAATTAACTCGAAAAATGATTTTAAACTGTCTCCCCTAATATAAACTTTGTATCGCGTTCTCTTTTGCTTACTTTTTGGTGTAAGATATTCACTTGAAAGGATTCTTGTATGAATACCTAAGCTTAAGAGTAGATCTTGGTAATCATTAGCCAATTTTTTAGAAGAGGTTGAGTATGCTGCAGCCTCACTCTCAATTGCTCCATCACCATGAAATGATGTATTTAGAAAGGCTATTCTCTTGTCTTCATTAGAAATAAAGATTTTGTGAGGGATACTCTTCTCCAGACTTTTCTTCATCAATTCAGGAAAATTTCTCTGCATATAATTGAATATAGATTTAGATATAATGCGTAAAACGCGTCCCTGTTTAACATTGTCAATGGGTTCTATATTGAAAGTTTCTAGAATACATTGTTTCATATCTAAAGTTATAATTGGATCAGTGTTGCTTAATCCAATTTCTAGGGAGGACCCCTTATAGGAATACCCTTCTGCTACAAAATATCCTAAGAATCGTGCAAGAGAACCCTCCATTTGCGTGGGTAACCTAACTTTTTTCCTACCCTGGTCTATTGATGTATGTAATGACTCATCAGTCTGAAAATCCATCATTCTGACAGCAGGGATAAATGTTCTTTCTTTTACCTCCTCAGCTGGAACCTCATCAATGTGTTCACTAGAAAACACAAAAACGGGATGATCTGGTGTAACTATAATCTCCCTACCATTGGAATATTTAAGTTTAATAAAATAATTAGGTGCTACATGACGACTTACCTGACTTGGTTTTATATGAAAGAACCTATCAAAATCTGTTGAAAACAGTGTATTAACTGTATTGCTATCATCATGAAGAGGTAGAATTTCACAGTTTACCCCATCGATCATTTTACCTTTGTTACGGTCAAATAAATTATCTACATATTGGCCAATAGGATGTTTCTTCCCATTAGAGAAAGTTAATTCAAAGGAGGGGTGATATGAATGCTGTTCCATCGCTTCATGGATGGCAGCTCGATCTTCCACACGCATTTTATCAAATTCATCGATCATCGCAATTCCTTGATCCGCGAGGACCAAAGCTCCTGCTTCAAGGGTAATTTCCCCGGTATCTTGATCTCTAATCACAGCTGCGGTATTGTGTGTAACAAATCCATTCACAATAAAGTTGTGAGTCTCAGGGATAGTTAAATCATACACGTACTCATCCTTTGGAGAAACAATTTCCTTAACTAGAGCTATTTCATCCCAGAATATATCCGATTCACAGAATTTCACCAATAAGTCATATTTTTTCTTAATCACTTCTTCTTTCTTTATAATAGAAGAAAATAGGTTATTGAAATATTTGGAGATCTTCTTAGAAGGAACAGTTTCAGTTTCATTCAATATTCTCGCTATCAATCCAATGGGAATCCAGGGATTTCTATTTTTTCTTATAAAATACTCATAAATCTTATCTTTGGTAATCTGTGTTCGAAAAGAGTTAATAGAAGTCTCTAGCTCCTTATACAATTGGAACCTCACTTCATATGGTATTCTAACTTTATGACGCATCCAATTTGGGTCGATCTTTTCAAGAATTGATTTTAATTGAAAACAATTCATCGCTTTTTTAAGTTGCGAACAGGAAAATGCTCCTTTATAACCAGTTAATTCCCTACTCGTATATCCATAAAAATTAATTATTGATTTCAGTAATACTCTTGCTAATGGAATATTGTCAACATTTCTATGGTCTTGTTTTTTCGTTGAACAATATTTATGAAGATTGTCGCTTTTTTTAGGATGTCTAAAGCCTACATATTGCTCAAATATTTTAAAATCTGAATAAGAATTAAACGTTAGTTCATATTTCATTTTACGACTGATTATTTTTTTTCCTGTTTTCCCTATTGTGATTTTAGGCTCTCTTTGGCGAGTATATGTAATAATACCAAGGGTCAGTAGAGCATACCTGACGAATTCGATTAGATTTTTACTAGTTGAACTTATTCCTATTTGAGAAGATCCCCGTTCGCGGATGCTTATCCAGCCATCCGAATCAAATAATCCTCTTAAAAAATTGTAAAGGTACTCTTCAGGATAATATAACATATCTTTTGTAGGATTGAGAGTGCTGGATTTTGGAGAGGGTGTTAAACCAAATTTTGCAAATATATGATACAGTATCTTAGACCAAATTCGGTATTCCATTGGTCTTTCTTCGGTTTCTTTCCCTTTATTTACCTTGATAGAGATTTTTTCACAGAATTCATTGAATTTTTTTAAGATTCTCTCCTCACGATTAGAAAGTCCTATACACACGCCTCCATATCTACCCTCTTGGTTGTCCACCGAGACCCTTCCATCTCCAAATAACACCCCAAGTATATAAAACCAGTTTTCATCTAATTTTCTTGGTAATTTTAACCGTTGTCCTTTTTTAATTTCGACTTCTATTATTTCTGGCAGTTGTGTTTCGATATTACTTTCAGCTAATTGACATAAATCCGCAAAAAGTCTTAATGAAATATTCCCTAGTCGTTCACTATTCTTCCACCTATATATTGCATCTTCTGAAACACCTAACTGTTCAGTAATATCTTTGTTTGTCATCGAGGATTTTTTCTTTATCCTACTAAGTAATTTGGCAATAATTTTATCAACATTGGTCAGGATTATATCATTCGGGTAATCCGCAATCAGGTTGTAAACAGAAGGTACTTCTTTTCTTTCTTTAATTAACAAACGACGAGAGGTTGCTACTCTTTCATTTTTCTTCATGGTTTTTGCTTGTTTCCAGACTAATCCTTCATCATTTATCGAAAGAAGACTCGTTTCTGGAGTTAAAACAATTTCATTTCCTGTTCTAGTAATTATTCTGAATAGTTTTTCAGGGGATTTAATTCGCCAGACACGTGAGATGGGATCTGTAGTTACATTCAGATTTTTTGAATGATAGGTCTTGTAGCCAGCTGTAATTTTTTTATATTCTATTTTTTCATTATATTTCTCTACTCCACCTTTTTCGAATTCATTAATAACAAGATCAGATATACATGTAACTCCATCAGAAAGAAAGATTTGACTATCTCCAGAAACACATAGTCCAGCTGCAGTGCTCCCTTTTCCTGTTGTATACAGCGCCCGTGGGGCCAGTTGTGATACAAACTTCAAAATTTGCGATTTTCCCGTCCCAGGGTCACCTACAATTAAGATATTCGATTCCCCCCTTAATTTCATTCCATCTGGCGTTTCCTTTGCCGATCCACCGAATAATAATGATGCAATTGCCTCTTTTACGAGATCATGCCCATATATTGAAGGTGCCAATGAGTCTCGTATTTTTTCAATGATGTATGGCGATTTTGAGAGATCTATGATTTTTAATTCATCTTCGTCAGAAATCTCAATATCCACAAATTCCTCGGTTTCCCTCGATATTGAAACACCGTGAAAAAATTTCCCATAGGTAGCTAACTGTCCCCTTTTTAAAAGACGAGTTGCTCTTGCTTTGAGAATTCCCACAATCTGCACACGGTCCCCAGGTCTGGCATGATCAACGAGGTCATCAAGAACATGGATGGATGTACTTTGAGGTAATTGCCCAGGTGGAAGCTCTTCTGGTTTCTCCTGAAGAGTTATCTTTTGCCAATCAATGAAAACACTCCGATCTAGTTGAAGCTGAAGGGAGCCTTTTCTTTGACACTGTTCATTACGGCATTGATAAGGCGGAGCATAGATTCCTTCTGGAAAATCCACAATTTGGTTTTCACCACAAGAAGCACATCTGAAATGGGCACTTATCAGAAGAGGTTTAGCTTCAGTAACTCCAATGACAATGCCCTCGAAACATGTGAGAATATCTAAATGTTCTGTCTTCAGAGAACGCAACATTAACTTTTCAGACAAATCTGTTATCCTAACGTGTGCTTGTTTCAATCGTTCTAAATAACCTGGACTCATCTCAGTTATTTTTGACCTTAAAATTTCGACTCCTGCAGCTATACTTAACTCAGGATTCACAAGAACCTCCCTGGCCAGTTTTGGATCTTGAATCAGTAAATCATTATAGGAAATATACAGACTCCGAGCCCCTATTGTCTCCATCTCACGGATTTTTTCTTGATACCGTAATTGCCCTTCTTCATCTGTGAATTCTTCAATGAAGGACTCAAATCGACCTCTTATATCAAACGAAAAGCCCATGTGCAACCCTTCAATTTATTCTTGGATAAATTCTGCTTTCCAATTTTGAATCCAATCTACGATCTTATCGAATAAAATTTGCTCTGATGACGTCAAATTTCTACTTCTCTGAGCAAGTATCTTTCTACTATCAGTCATTTTTACTAGTTTTGAGATTCTTTCGTGAATCAGCTGATTAAACTTAGTTTTTTGTCTTTTCTGTTCTAGTTCGCTAAATTGTGAATCCTTGTCCTCCAACAAGAAAAAGTGATCTTTTAACAATATATTAAAGTGGGGATGAAGAGGTTGTAATTCACCCACCCGAACTTCTTTACGAACTGCACCTTCTAACTCGGGTAACGTAATAGGAAAATTCGATTTAAAGTCTTCAATCATTGATCTCTTCTTCAATATCTCTGCAATGAAGAAAGGAACTTCAACCTGACTTCCTTGTGAGGAGGCTGGAATATTAATATTTTCAAATGAAAATCCGGAGAAGTTCTGAACAAATTTCACAGGTACACTACTTTCAGTAAGCTCGAATCGTATTCTTTCCAGCTCTCTTGTCATTTCTAATTGTTTAACAGATTTTTTTATGGATTCAGAGACTTCTGGCAAAAATTTCACTTCTTATCAGTGGATTGAGGAATGTTTCGATTTGTTTCAGCAAAAAACTCACTAGTAAATGTCCGTATAATCTCTTTGTTATCCTAAATATTATATATTGGGCATTGTAGTTCTTTTAGCAACAAGTACGATACTTCGATTCTAGAATAAAAGACCTTTCTCCTCTAATCAAAAAGAAATTATTCTACTAGATTAAATTTAACTCTATTTAGTATTAACAATTAGAAAAAAAAATCAAATCCGCTTTCGAGATTTATAAATAACTCTTTATTGTACTAATATATTAAAATAGGGGTATTTCTAGAGTTACATGACTATTCCGTTCCGTTCTTTTCTTAATCAAGTCTTTACTTGGGTTTTAGCTAGGTTTTTTGGAACCGTCTGGAAAGAAATACTTCAATACGTTCAATAAGTACAGCTGCTGGTACATCATGAATTGTCAAGCGCGCACGAACACCTTTCCGTCCTTTTACTCCCTTGGTCACTTTTCCTAAAATCCCGATAGCTTCTAATGTTGATAGGTAATTTCGGAAAGCTGCTTCAGCATTTGGTCGTACACCCCACTCCTCACAAATTATTCGATAATTTTTGAATGAATGTTCTATTGTTGTTGCAGTGATCCCTTTATGATGCAATCTTCTCGCAATACTTAGAGCAGCAAACAGCTCGTGAGTTTTTAGCTCTTCTAAGATGTCAGCACGTAATTCAGGAAAAACATCATTCTTGGCTTTCCTAATCAGATCTGGTGTCAGCTCATCGAATCTTTGCTGATCTGCCGCTCGGCCTGATCTATAGAGAATCTCAATTCCATGACGTAAATTCTTTGTTTGGTCAGCGATTTCAGCCACCATTTTAAGAATGTCTTCCGAGAGGGCTGTTGTTTTAAACGCCATATGTGCTCGGTAGTCAAGTATCTTCTCTGTTTCTTCCAATGAATATGTAGGAAATTGTATTACATCAGCAATCCGCTGGGAGACCATGGAGGATAGTGTTACTTTCCATTCAGTAGGCCGACTAATCATTATTAGTGAAATACGATGTTCAGCTCCAAACTCCTCAGGAAGATGGATGAATCCACGAATATCCTTTTGAGGTAATACACTCACTTCATCTAGTATTAAAACTAGATAGGCTTGTTCAGAGTTCAATCGTCGAATTAAGATGTCAGTGGATTCCTCATCACTAAAACCTCGACTCGCTACACCAAATTGATCTCGAAGGAAGCTTCTAAGAATGGATGTCTTAGTGCGTGTTGTCCAACAATTCTTGTAATCAGTGTATAATTTGATATGGTAGCGATTGGCCATATTTCGAAGATGATCTACCGTGTATCGTGCTGTAACTGTTTTTCCCACACCAGCAGGGCCAGTTAAGGCAACGTTGGTTGAAAAACCTTCGATTCCTCTATTTTCTGTTAAAAATAAAGGTCGGAAGTTTTGACTTAAACGACGGATGTCATCCTCCCTATATTTCAGTTCTTCAGGAATGTAGGCTTGATTAAGTGTTTTTTCCCCCCCTTCTTTAAAGATAGATGACGAAAACACTGCATCCCGAATTATATCAACTGATTTCTTATCATTCATGTTTTATAGGAGCCTCCTCCAGTTTCTTGGAGTGTTACGTAAAAATATGCATTATTAAAGCAGTAGGTTTTAATTTATTTGAAGATCTTCCCTGTTAAATATGCCTTGTTATTATTAATAGACACAATAATTTCAACAATATCTTTAGAATATTACACTATAATTGTTACAATGAAGGGATTCTATTGGAAAAACTTTTCACAACTTTTCCAATCAGGAATACCGCTCAATACCTTTTTCAGATAGCGGATAGATTCATGGGTAGCTTCTAAGATCTCATCCTCAATGAAAGGATAGCCATCAAGGCTTTTCCAATTAAGTTCTGGATCTTCTAAATGAGGACTGACCTTATAATTATATTTTTGTAAACAGAAGTCAATCCATTCAGGAGGGGATGTTGTGGGTATCTCTATACCTGTAATACTAGCCAAAATCGCCAACCAAACACGAGCAACAGAGTCAGGATTATACCCTCCCCCTCCTAATAACAATAACCTGCCCTGAGCACTACCCTGCCTACTTAATTCTGCTATCCTTTTGCCCAGGTAGGAATAGACTTTCGTCGTTAGCGCAAGATGCCCTAGAAAGTCATGATAATGCCCATCTGCACCACACTGCCAGATGACAAATTCAGGATCATACTCTTCCCAGATGCATGGTATAATATTCTCGAAAGTCATGATATACAGATCATCCCACGTTCCAGGAAAAAAAGGAATATTAATGGTATAACCGAGTCCATCTTTTTCCCCGATTTCATCATGATGGCCTGTGCCAGGAAACAAGTAGCGTCCTGACTCGTGAGTAGAAATCCCTAGAACCTTCTTATCCCCATAGAACGCATCTAAAACACCGTCTCCATGATGAACATCAGTATCAATATAGAGCACCCGCTTAATTCCATATTCTTGTTGAAGATACTTGATTGCAATAACTACATCGTTATAATAACAGAATCCTGCGGCTCGATCCTCAAAAGCATGATGTAAACCTCCAAGAATGGCAAAAGCTTGATTTACATCTCCACTTTGAATTCGTTTCACACCCTCAAGTGCTCCTCCCACCACTAAGCTAGCTGCTTCATGCATTTCTGGAAATACGGGGCAATCGCTAGTCCCTAAACCCATTCTCAACCGTGTTCCTCCTCCAGCTTCTGATAATGCCTTCATGGCTTTTAAATATGGAAGGGAATGATATAGAAGGATTTCTGAATCCACAGCTGGTGAGGGAGTGAGAATTTGGATTTCTGGTAATTCGAACACCTTTAGACTTTTAAATAGTTGATAAGGAATAGTCAAACGTTTAGGATTCATAGGGTGTCCTTCTCCTAAATTGTACTCAAGATATTGGTCTGACCAAATAATCCCCGTTTTCACCATGCTTTCTTTCACCTCGATGATATTGTGTCCCTTTTTAATATTGATAACTCTTCCTACCCGACCTATAGAGTAGCGTGAACTACCACCAGCTAAAGCAGGGGGCTTCCTACGAGTTCACCAAACCCATCACCAATAAGATGAGGGGGAACTTTCGTTTTACCATTGACTGTGTGTCGTAGATTATCAATACGACTGATGAAGTACTGATAGCCCGTCCACAGGGCATTGTGTGAGAGAAATCGCTTCATAATGTTGATCGTCGAGTTTTGGTCGCGATCACGGATGATTCCACACGCATCACAGCGATAGATGCGTTCAGAAAGAGGCATCCGCTCTTTTATATGACCACAGACTGAACAGGTTTTGGTAGTATCCCGTTCATCAATTACTATTACTCTTTTACCTAGCTTTTTCGCTTTATAGGTCAGTAATTCGATAAAACGACCCAGATGACCAGTGTTGTGGACACCACGGTTAACACTTTTCTGATACTTCTTCGTCCTCCCTTGAGTCTTCCCATTCTTCTTTCTAGTCATTTTCTTGGGTGATAGATCACCCACGATAATGGTACTGGCTTTGGTATTTTGTAAGAAGTTGAGGCTTTGTTTATGTTGCCAGTCTCTCGTCTGGTTTCGACATTTACGCTTGATGGTCACTAACCGTTGACTGAACAAGCGGTGTCTGCGACTCCCCTGTTTACAGTGATCTCTTCTCCGTTGCAAGGAGCGAATCTTCGGTTCCCAATATCTATCAGGACGTTTGACCGTGGATTCGAGAAATTTACCATGCAGATTAATGGCGGTATGTTTGGTTGTACCAAGATCAAACGCTTGGTACAATCCATTATCAATGAAAAGGGGATCCTCGTGTTCAAACATAACTGCTAAGTAGAACTGCTTGTCATGGTGATCTTGAAAGATCTCAATCTGTTTAATAAGGTAAGCAGAAAAGTCAAATGGGACAGGAAAGATCAATTCCGTCTTACTCGGATGTTTGTGAGAGAAGCGAATAGTCTGGTTTGTTATTGTGAAACCTAATTGATTGTAGCATAAGGTGAAGAAATAAGCCTTGCCTCGGAAGGTTGGCGGGCAAGCTGTATGATCTCCGCTCTTTAGTAACCCAAAAAATGATTTGTAAGCAGTGTCAAGCTTTTTAAGCGTCATTTGAAGGACTTTGGAGTAAACCTGTTTATACCTTGGGAACAGCTTCTTCACCTTTGGTAAGGCATTCTGTTGTTCTCTATAAGTAACACAATAGTTGTAAGTATCATAAAGATACTTTCTTTCTGCTAATGCATGGTTGTACAGTAGTCGACACGTCTCTGATAATTTCCATAGGACCTCCTCCTGTTTTAGTGTGGGAATGATCGTGAACTTCCTTGTGAGAGTTACCATGCTACCAACCTGAGATATTTTATGTTCATTACTTTATATAAGCCTTCTTAACCACTTCTTCCATTTTAAATTACAATCATTCCCCCTTTTAAACAATCTAATCCTATTATTCTTTATTTCCCCTCTTTATTGTCTTTGAGACAATTTTTGTTTTGCCATTCATCCCCCAACACTGTGAAGAAAGGGTATTTCTGGTGAAGTTAAGCTTAAAATTCGTTCAATTACGATAAACAACAAATTCCCTAGGTAAGCGTTAATCTTTTAAATTACAAGTATAAAGGTTGAAATGTTCTTGATTACGCTAAAGATTCAAATCACGAGGAAAATGTAAGAATGTCTAAAAAGAATGCTAAGATTAGTGTCCTAGGATTAGATCGAGCTGGAAAAACAACGATGCTTCAAAGACTGAAGACAGGTCGCTGGATACCTGATACCACCCCTACAATAGGTATGAACGCTGAAACGATACAAATTGGTGATGTAACCTTCTCAGCCTGGGATCTTGGAGGGCAACTGCAGTTCAGAAGAGCTCTTTGGGAAATGTATACCAAAAACTCTGCAGGATTAATCTATGTAGTTGATGTAAGTGATCCAGCCCGTTATCCTGAAGCTAGGAGCAATCTGTGGCGTATGTTAAAGATGAACCATTTGAAGGATATCCCATTAGCGATTTTTGCAAACAAAGTAGATCTTCTCGAAAGGAACAAAGCAGAACTTAATGAAGAGGACTTAGCTAACTTTATGGGAATAAATAAAAAAATGAGTCGAGTTCTGAATATTTTCAGGACAAGTGCAAAAACAGGAGAGGGAATCCATAAGGGGATCTATTGGCTAGCAGACGCAATACAAGAAGGAAGACAGGTTTCTATGGATATGTATCAGATAAAAGCCCTGTTTGGTCGACCTTCAACTCTTCAAAGCTTGACTGGATAAAATCGAGCTGTCTAGATATTCATTTCAGCTTGCCGTATAGCACGACGAATGAGATCTATATCCTCTTTGTACAAATGATCGGTGTCTTTTAGAAGCCATTTCTCTGCTTGAGTTAAAGATGAAGGGGTTTTTAGCAAAATCCCTTTTAACAATAATCTTGCTCCTTGAAAGAAATAGCTATTAACAATAGGAGGAGGCAACATTGATGCTAATTCAGACATAAGATGAGCAGCTGTAAAAATATCCTTCCCCAGATACATACTGAGAATAGCACATGAATAATTCATTGCAGCATTCTCATAGAAACTGAGTTCAAAATGTTTTTCTCCTGCTGCTAAATAATCATCCTTAGCAGCTAAGAATCGAGGCCCTTCTATCTCATCTAGAGTTTTTTGACGTTTTTCCTCTGGAACCTGCTGGAGTAAAGACCCAAAGTCACCTTGACGTAATTCCTTGAGGATGTCACTTGTTATGTTATCTTGGATGATTAAGACATCTTGGGCTTGGAGTGCAGGTTTTGCAGGAGATTCAGGAAGGGGAGGACGTGATAAGATATCTTGCGATTGTGAGGGGGGAGGGGGATGACCAAACACCGAAGGAGGTGTTGGAAGATCTTTAATCTCAGCTTTTGTGTCTTTTCTTTTGATAGGGCGGTTTGATGGTGACATGAAGCATCTCCGCAAAAATAAATACCAGGATTCTACTACAAAGACGTAGGTCATTTAAATTGATATAAACTTTATCAATTTCATTTATGCGAGGTCATCAACTAGCTCGTTACCACAGCTAGCCTCCATCGTGAGGGATGTAACCCGACATCCTCTATCCTGTCAGCGTCAATAGCGTTCAGGAATGCTTTTTTCAGAATATTATAAGCACCATTCACATCAGCATTAATAATAATGCCTTCTTGGGATTTGAATAGTCCTCTAGTAATTCTTCTACCTAGATATTTTTTATGGTGTTCGATTGGTTCATTATCCAAAAAAGAACACTTGCTGGAATGGTTTTCCTCCTGTTTAATGAAGTTTATTCCCTGTTCTTCAGCTTTATATTCTAATTGTTGAATTAGTTTATAATAAGGAATAGTGACAAAATTTTGGGTATTCTTTTTACCTAGGTGACAGTTTCGTTTCCAATCGGGATTGTACCCAATAACTATTGTTCCAATGTTGTTAAGTAAACAGTACTCAATAATTTTTTTACTGATCTTGTGAAAGTAGTCCTTTATCTTCTTATTACGTTTATTGGTCAATTTTTGTAGTGTTTTCCCCGTTTTTATTCCCTGATGGTCATAGGTTGATTGAATTCTGGCGCGTTCTTTGTTATAGAATTGATTAATGGAGTTTACAGCCCCACCTTTAATAACAAATGGCTTTAAGCCATTGTTGTTTACTGTAGTTATGAGGTTGCGTACCCCCAAATCAATAGCTATTATATTATTCTTTTTCAAGTATTTAGGATGAATTATTTTCTTATAGACTATTTCTACAACATAACCTACCCCTTTTGGAATAATTCGTACTTCCCTCATATCAGTTTTGTCAGATAGTCTCGTTTTTATCTCAAATCCTATTTTCTTGGGAAATTTGAGGATTTTATCCTCTATTTTCACTTGTTGGTTGGTAAAAACCAGTATAAACTCCCCATCTTTCGGTTTGTATCTGGGGGGTTTTGGTCTTCCTTTAAATTCTGATTTGTCCTTTTTCCACTCTCTGATAGCCCTGAAAAAGGATTTCCAGTTTCTATCAAGAATTTTTAGCACCTGTTGTGCTGTCTGAGCTGGTAATAGTTGATAATTTTTGGAGGTCTTAATTCTATGGTACAGAACATTGTAACGAATCCATTTGTTGTGCTTGAACAGTTCCTGACGGATTTGATAACTTCTTTCATTATAAAGGTTCTTTGATAAATGACAGAGCCAAGAAAGGTTCTTATTTTGGGGGATCCATATCTGTTCTGTTCGCGTTAAAGAGACCACAACACATATCTCCCGAACTTACTGGTTAAACACTGATTTTTTTAGTTAAAGACTTTTCAGAGAGAGACCTCCTTCCATAATATAGAATTAAATTTCTCGTAATACTCTCTAAATTACTGTTGTTTTCTCTTCAAAACACTTTTCTGCTTTGGTTTTGACCTATCTCTCTCTATTCTGATTGTATTACAATGATGTCATTTACAAAAAATCTATTTATTTGTGTAATATCTAGCAACTGTTACTGCTAATTATCCTCATAACATATTTGGTTACTTTTCGGATGGTACCTCATGGAAATTGAAATAAAAATACCTTTAAAAGCGCATTTTTCTCCTGCAGATGTAATATCAAATCTTATAAATGAATTTGGTAACTCTTCTGAAGAAATTAATCAGATAGACTATTATTTTTCAAGTCCAATTCATAATTTCGCTATTTCGGATGAAGCCCTTCGATTACGACAAATTCAAACCATATCAGGAAAAGAAACGATTGAAATCACCTATAAAGGTCCAAAACAGGGTAAAAATATGAAAATCAGAGAAGAAATTACGATTGCAATCACTGATAGTAAAAATGCAAAAGAAATTCTGCAATATTTAGGATTTCATGTCTTTGGTGTTGTAAAAAAGAAAAGAATGAATTGGTTTGTCAATGATTTAGTTATTTCCGTTGATGAAGTGGAAGACCTAGGATCATTTCTGGAAATTGAGATAGCGATTGCCTCTGAAAATTCAGAGAAAATTCGTAAAAGCAAGGAAAAAATCATTCATTTTGTGAAGAAACTTATTCCGAATTGGTCTGGGGAAGACGAAAGGAAATCATACTTAGAAATGAGACTGGCAAAACAGTTCAATACTCAAGGAACTTGAATTATGAAAGAGGATATAATTCCAGAGGCATTTATTGAACGATGGGAGAGATTTTATGGAACATCTAGAACTAAAGCTATCGTTACCAATCTCAAGCAAACTGACTCCAGAATTATTGTTCATAATTCACTAAAAACTAATTCAACCAATTTAAGACGTCAATTAGAGAAAAGAGGATTTAAATTTGAAAGAGTAAAAGAATTTAATGGACTAATTGTTAATTTCGAGCCTTTTAATATCGTTTCTACACCAGAATATTTGGCAGGTATGTTTTCTATTCAAGCTCTTTCTTCGTTAATCCCTCCATTCAGCCTTCACCCTTCTCCAAACAGTATTGTTGCAGATTTAACAGCCTCTCCAGGTATAAAGACTTGTTTTTTGGCTCAGCATATGCAAAACCAAGGAACCATTATTGCTATTGAAAAATCTAAGCAGAGAATACCCGCATTAAAAGCGAATATTGTGAGAATGGGGGTTAGAAACACAATAATTTTGAATTTTGACGCCATTTTATTTTCTAAATCGGGTTTTTTTGTAGATAACATCCTTCTAGACGCTCCCTGTTCAGGTTCAGGACTTAAACTTACTAAAAACAATCGATTAAAACCTAAAATGCTAAATGACATACCTAGACAAGCCAAACGACAAGAAGCTCTATTACAAGCTGCTTGGTGTCAATTAAAACCAAATGGGACTCTGGTCTACTCTACCTGCAGTCTAGAACCTGAAGAGGGGGAAGTACAGATCAATAATTTTCTTGAACAGTATGATAACGAAGCTGTTCTTCTTCCTATTTCTTTTAACACTGGTGTACCAGGTAATAAGACAAATTGGACATGTTCATTCCATCCTCAATTGTCAAAAACCAAACGGATCTTTCCTAAACAAGGATATGACGGGTTTTTCATCGCTATTTTGAAAAAAGTGATAATATGAAACTTTACACAATTTTATCAAAAGAAGAAATAAAACAGGTTGAAACATCAATCAACCATCTTCTCGACTCCAATGCCCCCAATATTTTTGCAGGGAATAAGCTTATCAAAATAATAGACCGTAGAAATGATATATATTTAGTTCAACAAGAGGATTTGTCTCTATTCGATCATTTATCATCTGTATTTCCTGAATTAAGTTTTTCCATCGCACACGCACGAGTAAAGCTAGGATTCCTCATTCATGAGAGATTCCTAATTGGTATCGAATCGCTCACGTTTTTGGCTCCATATGCACGCAGAAGAATTCAATTAGACGCACGTAATACAACAAAGTTTATTTTTGGTAAAGATGTGGAGATCGATACTGTTTCATTACAGAAACAAATAGAACATTTTGATGAGAACGATACTATCATGATTTTTTCTAATACAGACATTCCACTTGGATATGCTAAAATTATTACGAATGCGACCAAATCTTGGCTGCAGAATTTAGTAGATATCGGTATTTTCTTACGTTCAGAAAAAAGTGCTTTTTAATTCCCGTGAACAGTCGTTTTTGGGTAAAATACCCGTGTCTTAGACTCTTAAGGGAGTACGGCATTTTTTACACAGAGTCTTTTTACCTTCTATTATTTTATTCGTTGTATTGCATTTGTGGCAGTTCATGAAGATCATTTTCTGTCCAAAATTACCTAAAGTGCCCTGACCTGCTAGAACTGATTTTTCAGCCTGTTTTTTCATTTTTAAAAATAGGGGGTTATCCGATCCACTTAAATTTTTCAAAGAATCCTTTAAATCATCCAATTTAGTCGCTTGTTCTTGTTCCTTTTTCTTCTTCTTGAAATAATCCTTCCTTTGCTTTGGTGTCATCTTTTTAATTAACTTTAATTCTTTTAAGCGGGTATTGTACTGATTTCGTAATGAAATAGGTAACTCAGAAAGAAACGAAGGTGTATACTGCTTCAATTCTTCAAGGGTCATTTGAGAAAAATTAATATCAAAAGTATCCAGCTCACTTTTTCCTGTATTCCCCGAGGAAGGAGGAGGAGGCGGAGGGGGCGTAATAATTCGAGTTGGAGAAATTCCACTTTTCATGGATTTAAAATTATGTTCAATATCCTTACGTATCGTTGTAAGGATTTCATCGATAATGTCACTCATATAGTCTCTTGGTGGGGGAGTGCTTAATTTAGACTCCATATTTCGAATTTGCTCTTCTAATTCTCCTATTCTCTTATTCTGAACGTGAATCACTTCCCCTTTACGATAGCAATCATAGCAAACTCCTGAAAGTAGCTCATCTTCTATGATTCCTTTCCCACAAACACCACAAACTTTAAACATCTCACCAAGATCGTGTAATACCTTATTTAGGCTTTCACTTGGAGAAACTGACTTTTCTTCAACAGCAATGAGTGCTCTCCTCGCTTCCTCGCCAACAGTGCTGATTTCAAATTCTTTTTCATACACTCCTTCCCTTACATGTAGTGAATTTTCATCTAGTTCTCCTAATTGAGTGAGAATATCTTCTAAGTTTTTAAGAGGATTCTTCAGAACGCTTCCAACGGAAGTAAGCTTCCTAATTGTCTCTTGTTCTAATTTATCTGACACTATACTCGCCTCATTTACGTTCTAAAGACTGGGCACGTCGCAGGAAATTACGTGCCACTGTACGTTCGATTGAATCGACCTCGGATCGACTTTCATTGATTACGACCGTAACGATCTTAGTAATCAAATCAAAATTTGGATCCGCAATCTGAGGTATACTTAATTTCAAGAGTTCAGCAGGGGTAATGTTTCGTTGATTTGCCGCTGCAGTAATAAGATCTTGTTGCTCCTTAAGCACCTGAATTATTGAGGGATCGATGTCAGAACTATTATCTAAAGCTTGTTGTTTGAGAAATTCAATTTGCATTTCTCGATCTTTTAGTGTACGGTAAAGATTATCAACTGTTTTTTGAAGTTCTTCAACGAGAGATGACTGTAGAGGACTTATTTGAGGTGCTGAGTCTTTTAAAACTCCAACAGGATCGTTTAAAAGAATGTGTTCTTCCTGGACAATAATATGTTTATAGAATCGTTGCCAATAGGTCTTATAAGGCAAGCCAACATACCTTCGACGTTGTCCTTTCGGTAATGAAACTTTGACCACAGCAACTTCCTTTTTTTCTTGTAAACGATTAATTGAACCATCAATTTTCCCCCGACTCCAATTTAAACGTGATGCAAGATCGTTGATTGTGACTGGACGCTCAAATGATTCTATTTTTGAGCGCAATATTTGATCTGTAACTTCTGCATTACCTTTTGGCAAATCTAAAAGCATCCATGTGGTTGATTTTCATTCTTATATTACTATAAATATCATATAGACAAGTCTAAATTAAAATAGATTTCTTCTCTCTCAATTTATCAATAGAAGTTTAATTAAAGGTAATGAAACTGATATAATCATGTCTATATAAATTTATTTGTATTGAAAAATACAAGATGAAACTAACAGGCCGATTAAAGAAATATAGACATGTCTAATAATATTTTCATCTATTCGATGGTCATTCTAGATTCTTTTATTTAATAACCGATTATAAGGAAAGAGACGCGCCTATATAACAAATTTATGTCTTTGGATAGATTTAAGAGGTATAAGGAGTAGAATGCACTGCAATACTTAGAAAATTATCAGGAGCTTGGAATATCGTTTATTATTTACATGATTAGGAACGGTCTTTTTGGGCACGATTATGAAATGAAGCTAATTCTAGCTCTAATTGGCTTATCTGTGTGTATACTCTTCTTTATCTTTTCCAAGAAAAATGATTATCTCTATGTTTTTATCACAGGAGTGGTCGTTTGGTCGATATTTGAATTAATGATTACCGTCTTAGGTATTAGATCCAGTGTTGAGGCCTCAATTTTTGGAATTGATTTACATTGGGTCTTAGCGGGCATTATACGTGGATCATCAGAAGGCGCAGTCGTTGCAATTGTTGGCATACTTTTTGGGGATTATATTCCGAGTAGAAATCATATAAAAATTGCCCTTCCAGCTGCCATTCTATTACTTGCTTACTTTGTTTCACGAACTCTTATCAATGGCCTTCCAAATAAGAATATCGGGGGTGATGTCCTATCTCTTAGAGAGGTTTTTGCTTGGCCATCCGTATTATTTTTTCTTTTTTTCGCAGTCCTTGTCACTACTTGGTTTATATTGCAAAAGGATATACAAATAAAGAAAAGAGCACAAAAAATGTTTATATCAACCTGTATTTTTTCTTCCATTTGGTCAATTGCTCAATATGTCGCAAATACTCGTTGGATAGAAGTGAAAACAAACACTAGTTACGTGCAAGCTCCTCCTGTAGTTGAATTCCTTGTCTTTACTTGGAATATAATCTTTGAAATTTCTCTTTGTTATGTGGCTTTTCTAGTTATTCTGTTCATATTGAATTTAATAAAAAGGCCCCAGGAGCTCTCTTCATCCATAACGGCCAGTTTCAAGTAGGAGATAAAGGAGGGTTATAACTAAGGTTGAAACAATAAACCCAAAGAACCACCAGATTGAATAAATTGTATCTAACAATGAATTAATAGCATTTAGATTAAATGGATCCTGTACCTGTGGAAAAGAGGGAAGTACGAGTATATACAACCCAATAGCGGAGCCAATTACTAGTAGAAAACTGAATATAAAAAGAAGATTTACAATCCAATCAGTTTCTTTGTCTTCATCCCAGTTGAATATTCGTTTTGCAAGCATTGGGAGACCCAGAGACAAAGCTAAGGTCAAGATAATCACAAAAATGAATACTATCACCGTGATAATCCCCAATAGTAATAAGTCATCTAAGTACTCACGATTTAGAATAATGGCAGCAATTGATACAAGAATTACGATTGCAAGATTAATCAATAGTCCAATAAAGAGAATATCAATCCAAGTGGTTTTTGTTGGTGTTTGTTCTTCAGAATTTGGCTCAGATAGTGTATCAGATTCCAAAACAGACTTATCTCCATCTATTTGATACAGATAATATAGAAATTAAAGATAACATATAATTTTCATTCAGTCTATAAAATCTCTCGTAAACTGGAACATAATCTTCCGTACGTACATTAGATCAAAATTAATTAATTCTGAAACTTCATTTTCTTGTGGTTGTGCTGTTATAGAGGAAGCAGAATTTACTAATAAAATAAGCTTATAAAGTTAATAACATCTAGGATAGCAATAGGAAGATAAGGCCTTTTAAACCTCAATAATAATAGAGGGATTTTAGAAGAATTTTACCCTAGGAGCAAGTGGAAAAATAAACTTCCTTTTGGAGGCGTAAGAAAACGAGGAAAGGACTTTTAAAGGATTTAATCACAGAAGATAAAACACTTGGCAAAATTAAAAAGTATTTGCAGAAACAAAGTAAAAATCTCTCTCCTTTAGTCAAATTAAACGTACTTGCAATTGGAGTGGGTGTGATAGGAGGACTGGGCTCATGGATCTTTCGATTAGCGATTACACTTATTTATGAGGTCTTTTTTACTCTACCAACGGATGTATTGAACTTTTTAGGATTATCTGCTATTGATTGGTTACCTTTTCTTATTGCACCAATTATTGGTGGTTTAATCGTTGGCTATCTCACCTCAAGAGTCTCAAAAGAAACGAAAGGGCATGGGATTCCCGAGGTTTTAGAGTCGGTCGCTTTAAATAATGGAAAAATGAATATAAGGATTCCTTTCATCAAGATTATTGCTTCTGCAACAACTATTGGCTCTGGTGGATCAGCAGGGCGAGAAGGGCCAATTGCCCAAATAGGGGCTGGATTTGCTTCGTTAGTGGGACAAAAATTAAGACTTTCTCCAAAAGAATTAAGAACATTAGTTGTTTCAGGAGTTGCAGCAGGAATAGCAGCTACGTTTAATGCTCCTATCGGGGGATCCTTATTTGCTTTGGAAGTATTAATGGGAGAAGGGGGTATAACAGGACTGTTGATTCCAATAATAGTCGCAGCGGTTGTTGGGGTGGTAACAGGACAATTTTTACTTGGAACAGATCCAGCTTTCATTGGGTTCCCAGCTTTAGAATATCATGAACCATATTTAATCCCTCTTTTTGTGATATTAGGGTTAGTTTGTGGAGTTGGTTCAGCTTTATGGATTAAATTCTTTTATAAAGTAGAAGACATGTTTGAATTTCTATTTAAGAAGCTTAGCATTCCTGATATCTTACAACCAGCTTTTGGAGGATTGTTTGTGGGTTTGACATTAGTTTTAACATACTTCTTTGTTGGTGATCAGTGGGAAACATTCACCATTATGGGACGCACCTATCTTCCCATGGATGCTGTTTTTCAGGATTCATTAATACAAGGATCGGTTCTGTTTGTTCTCCTTACATTGATCTTATTATTTGTTCTGAAAGCCCTTAGTACTGTATTTACGATTGGTACTGGTGGTTCAGGAGGAGTATTTGCTCCCTCTTTATTTTTAGGGGTCATGCTAGGGGCAATATTTGGCATTATTGTCGATGATATTATCATCATTACCAATGTTCCGATACCTCTGCTCGCTTTATTGGGAATGGCTGCTTTTTTTGCAGGAACAGGTCGTGCGCCGTTAACGGCCATTATTATGACTGCAGAAATGACGGGGGATTATTTCTTAACTATTCCTCTTATGGTAGTCGTTTCAATTAGCTGGGTTATTTCCATTCTTCTTGAGAAAGACAATATTTATACTTTGAAACTTATTAGGAGAGGTGTTATCTTACAGGAACCTATTGCTGATATCCTTGAAACAATCACTGTTAAAGAAGCAATGACCCCAAGGGTTAAAATGGTTGTAGTCGATAGCAAGACAAGATTAGAAACAGTTATGGAACTTGTTCGTACTACCCGTCACGAGGGATTTCCTGTAGTAGAACAAGATCAGTTACTTGGGGTAATCACACTGAGTGATGTTCAAGATGCATTGTATAGCTCTCCAAAAGATTGGAATGTATTTGATGTATTACTAATGAAAAAAAGACCTCTTATTTGTATCCACCAAGATGCGACATTAATGCATGCGGTTCATACTATGGAGAACAAGGATATTTCACGTCTTCCAGTAGTAGAAAAACCGTATCAAAAACATGAGTTCCCTAAGTTAGTGGGATGGATAACACACCATGACATTACAAGAGTTTATGTATCAGAAAAAGCAGCTTCAGCCCTTCAGGCATCTGAAGAACATGTTTTTTCTTATTAGTAAGGATACAAAATAAGATAGTTCTTTAGAAATCCTTCGCTCTCGATTTTTCACAACATGTTGTTAATGGAAAAGGATTGTGAAGGCATCGCTCCAGAGAGTAATCCAGCTTCTGTTGGCTCGTTAGGGTCACCCCATCGGAGTTTCTAACATCAACATTAGCGCTGCTCTCCACGATCTCAGAAGAGATACTGAAGAGATTTTTTGATTTGATATCTAATTGAGAGCGATTGCGGTGATTTTCCAAAAACAGAATATGCTGGTGCAGAATCTACTCCTGTAGGATAAGGTTGAGATGTATCCAGATATAGTTTAATCATTATTAACGAGGCTAATAGATTGACTAAAAAAGCTGTAACTCTAATATTTTTACTCAATCCATACTTTTTTTTGCCTGGTATCGCAAAGATCCCGTTTCCAGCATGTAATGAAAGAGTAAAAAGTAATACTGGAATGCTATTAAATATGAACATTACTGGATAAGCAGCTCGTTCTTTAATAACAACCAAGGTCATACCAATTAATGATGAGACTATAAAGATCGTTATTTGGATAAGAAAATACAATGGTTTAGTAATACGTCTTTTATTCTTACCTTGCTCTATGGTTGATACAGAGACATCAAGCTTTTCTCCAATTTCATTAATTTTCTTCTTATTCAAAAAATATACACCCATTAAAAGCAGAGCGATTACCATATGAATCCTAAATCAAAGTTATAATCGAAAAGACTGTTATACCTGTTGTTTTATATTCTTTGATTATGGAGAGAGAAAGACCTATAAAAATTTTTAAGAGGCAAATCATAGGACTATGAGGATACTCATGGAACAATCAAGAAAAAAGCTTGAGACAATAGCAAATCAACTCAACCTCACCCCAACGGATCTCGAAATGATTTCTCAGACAAAAAAGAAAAAGAAAATAGAATATGTAACAGTTACCATTTTTGAATTAATTCTCGGTGTATTATCTTTCATCATCGGTTATAGCATAGCTCCTGCTCATACCGAAGCTATAGGATATCCATTTCTTACTCCTTTAATCATGGTAAGTAATTTGTCCATAAGCACGCAAATTAAGAAAAAGAAGCCATTAATTCTGTTTGGTTTTATCTCATTAATTATTTTACTTTTTGGGATTTATAGTGGATATATCTTTGGTTTTACAGCGAAAACAACAAAGATTTATCCCATGTATGGTGTTTATGGCAATGAAATCATTAGTTCACATTAATAAATCATTGGCTCTTCTCCTCCTCCAAATAAGAGGTGAAGTTTCAAAGGGTAAACAACTGATGTCAGATAGATAGGCAGATATGGACATTGATAGTCAAATAGGACAAGAAGGAAAAGAAAAATTGAAGGGAAGGAGGAAAATTGAAAGCAAAAAAAAAGCCAAAAATAATAATAAAAAAGGGAACAAAGCCTTAAACCTATCTCATGAAATTATAGCTAAATCAATAGACTTACGAACCTTTTGGTGTTAGAATAGCGGGAAGGAAGCTAGTTTGATTTGGATTACGGTGTTTAATAGGTTTATAAGACAAAAAGCTCTTAGTAAATCAGTCAAGTCATTTGATATTCTTTCTGCTAGACCTCTTTTTTCATATTTTTGATTATATGAAAGACAGATATATAAAAACTTATAAGATATAAATCTCATGTTTATGAGGGTACTCATGGAATTATCAAGAAAAAAGCTTGAGACAATAGCAAATCAACTCAACCTCACCCCAACGGATCTCGAAATGATTTCTCAGACAAAAAAGAAAAAGAAAATACAATATGGAATTATTACCATTTTTGAATTGCTTCTTGGTGTATTATCTTTCATCATCGGTTATAGTATAGCTCCTGCTCATGAGAGCGAAGTTATAGGATATCCATTTCTTACTCCTTTAATCATGGTAAGTAATTTGTCCATAAGCACGCAAATTAAGAAAAAAAAGTCAATATTTCTGCTAGGTTTTATCTCAATTATAATTTTACTTATTGGGATGTTTAGCGGATATACCATTGGTATGGCGATGAAAACAAACGCTTACCAAATATACAGCTCTACTAGATATGGTGTCTACAGTAATGAAATCATTAATTCCCATTAGCAAATCGTCATCTCTTCTTCTCCAACAAAATGGCATATTTTAGCGGATTAGAAAACCATATTTTATTCTTTCATCGAAAAACGGGCGTATCAATTACAATTCCATGTACATTTTCTTTTATTCCGTGAAGTTCTTTGAGAATTTCTTTTTTATCAGCTTTACTTGAGGATAAAGTCAAAGCAGTTTGATAGAAGTATGAGGTTTCAGGATCATCCGTCAAAATCCCTAACCGACCCAAATTCCAGTAGATAACATAGTTATCAGAATTCAATCTTGATGATAAAATAAACCTGTCTTTAGCTTCTTCAAACCGTCCTAAAGAGAACTTTTGAAGACCCTCATTAAAACAAGCAGTTGCTTCATTCATAGTGAAGAAAAAGTCAAAAAAATGGATAGATTCAGACCTCAATGAACAAGTGTAAGAAAAAGTCTTTTTTAAATCAGAGTCAGTTGTGAATGACTGGAAAAGCTTAGATTCCAGATCAACAATAAAAGATTGATAATCTTTTTCTAATTCTCCAGGTGTTTTTTTTCGTATTGACCATAACGTGAATATTTTTTGATGAAAATTGACCCCCTTTAAAAATTCTATAACTTCATTCATTCTAGTTCGATATTTATCTAAAAAGTCGGTGTATTTAGTTATTATTTGTAATAATATTTTTGCTAATAATGGATTACAAATAGCCAATCTTGATAGGGCACGAATGTAATTGTTGACCATGTTTATGCTCTTTTTTTCATTTAATAAGGACTCAATTATTTCGATATGATTTTTTTCTAATAGGTGGATGCTTTTCATATGTCTAGAAAATATAATTGGGGTAATTTTTGTTCTAAAAGCATGAATGAGACTTTTATCCTGATTCTTTTTTTGAAAAGGCTTCTTGCATGCAATTCGTAATCCTTTCTCATATTGATGACTTTGAGGAGTTTCTTTCCTGATTTCAACAAATCCTACCTTCAACAAGAAGTTAAAAAGAATTTCTCTTGTGAAACCTGTTTTATGCCGCATTCCAGGGTCTTGTATACCATAAATCCACTGTAAAGTGGCTGTTTGAGATGATAAATCTCTTAAACGTGAGAGTTTTTTACTTGAAGCCTTTAAATCGGGTACTTCGATAATCAAACTCCCACCTTCCTTTAATACTCTGAACCACTCATTCAATAGATATTTGACTTCTACCCAGTCAAAATGTTCAAGTAAATGATAGGCTTCAATCATCCCAATTATATCAGATTTGAATGGTAAAAACGCTGCGTGAGCACCAATATCTGCAACTCTAAAATCAAATAGATCCACATTCAGGGAGCCAACGTGATAATTTAATCCACAGCCTACATGAAGAGAAATCTCTGGAGTTTTTTCAATATACGCCATAATATAAGCTAATCCTCACTAACCTGATTTTGGATAATTTCTGTTTCTATTCGATGAAAACAGTACGGATCGTTGTGGAATTGTTCCATCAGTGCGTAAGAAACCGAGTTACAACCACCTTTGCAAGTCGTGTTGTGATGGCAGTTATTACAGTATGATCCTATTTGATTGTTCGAGAATCGTCTGTTGTAAGAAAATTTATCTTTACTATTCCAAATCGATGTTAATGATTGCTCTCGTATATTCCCTTCAATGAAGCGATCATTTCCCATCGCTAAACATCCAACGATTCCACCATTGCTTGTGATTCCAATTGAACTGATTCCAGCAGTACAACCATTCCAGATAAAATTTGGCATCACGCTTGAATGATACCCCATGCAATGGGCTCCAATAACGGGCATGTTTTGGATGTGATGTTTAGCTCTTAATGCAGCAATGAATAAACCTATAGCGTAGAATTCTTCATAAGAAAGCATTTTATCTTTTGTGAATTGACCAAAAGGCGTTGCTAATTGAATTTGCCAGTTAATACCTTTATTATAAATGAGGGTTTTCAGTTTGGGAAGCTCTTTAAAATTAATTTTACTAACTGTTGTGATGACAGTGACTTGGATTTGTTTCCTTCTGAGAAGATTGATTGCTTTAATTGTTTTGGTGAAAGCTCCTTTTACACCGCGAATGGATTCATGTGTTGTTCGTAGGCCATCAAGACTGATACCAACTACGGTTGGTTTTAATTCAGCCAACTCTTTAATGTATTTATTAAGAATAAACCCATTAGAAACAATGCTTAATTCCATGCCAAGATCTTTTATACATCTGGCAATTTCATACCAATCTTTTCGTAAGAACACTTCTCCTCCCATTAATGCAACATTAGTACACTTTAACCTAGCTAATTGCTCACATAACGAAAAAGCTTCCTCAGTGGTTAGTTCATCACTTCGGGCTTGACCTGCGGATGATCCACAATGAGAACAACGTAAATTGCATTTAAGGGTGGTTTCCCAGACTGCACACTCCAACGAATAGTTCATTGCATCGACCTTGTAGAACGAGTCAAAATACTTAATATTAATTACTTAAGGTAACTGACCCTCATTAACAAAAAACATAATCACTTGAGCCTTTAAAAACTTAAGAAGGATGCGGTCTTAAAGTCAATAATTTTCTCTTTTTCTAAAAGAGTAATTTAATTCTGATTTCTATTTCTGTTCTGAAATTGTTTTCTTTTTTTTCTCCAGTCCTTTTTAAATTCAGCTTCAAGGGCTACTCTTTTTTTTTCTTATTTTTTTGGAAATCATGCTTTTTAATCACATTAAGAGACAGTTCATTTTGTCAAACTTTTTTCATCCTTCACAACGACTGTGACTTTGGTTGTGAGTATAATGTCGATACACAACATCAATACTTTATAGTTTAGTCTGAAAAAGCATTCTTAACCTCTTTTAGAAATGAGTCTCTTTCTGTGAAGAATGATTTGATTGGTTTACCGTTTACGATGCAGAAAGAGATTTTACCCCGTTTTTCAAATTCCTCAGGCTCATTGAATTGATTGATGATTCTTATCGGAGTCTGTGGTACCGCTTCTTCTATCAAGTTCTTGATACTTTCAGTGAAACGAACACAAAAAGGACATGAGGGGTCAACAAAAATTATCACTTTTCCTTCATCCTCTATTTGAGGAATATAGCCTTTATGTTTCGGAACATACACAAACCCCTTTTTAATAGGATAATAGAGGAGAAAAGGGTATTGATCACTAACTTTTTGAAACCCTCCACTTATAAAAAATTCCTTCTGAGAGAACAGACCAGGCACATCAAATGTGTGTGTTACAAGTGCCAACGGTGGTTTGGTATTAAAATAATGTTGAGGTTGTTGCATATCTTCAATTAATACCTTTAATAATGCGATACCCACTCCTCTACGATGATACTCCTTTTTAGGCACAAATATACATGTTATCTTAATTACTCGTTCACTGATATCTGGTAAATACTGAATCAATCCAACAGGTTTTGAATTGGAAAAAGCCAGTTTTGCAATGCTTCCAAATTTCTTTATATTCTGCTCTACCCATTTTTTCTTCTGTTTATATCCTTCTATAAGAAGGGGGTCATCTTTTTGATCACTTGGAATACACAAGTTGATCAAATCATCGATATTTGCCATATTGAGGTCTTTAAGTTTAATTTTCGTCAATTTTTTCTACTCATATGATTTTAATCTGGAATTTCAATAGAAATTATCATTATTAATCAGTCTTTTACAAAGAGGAGCTTTTCAAAGATTTAATTCAGAAAAGTAAGTGGTATTAATTAATTTCGTGAAACTATTATC
>JAEOSR010000156.1 GCA_016840285.1 Candidatus Hodarchaeota archaeon
CATATGATTTTAATCTGGAATTTCAATAGAAATTATCATTATTAATCAGTCTTTTACAAAGAGGAGCTTTTCAAAGATTTAATTCAGAAAAGTAAGTGGTATTAATTAATTTCGTGAAACTATTATCTCGATAACAATTGCAGGTATTATCATTGGTTCATTAGGATGGCTTTTTGTCGCAATAACCTTGAAAATTAAGCCCGAGAGAATCGAAATAAACAGTATTGAGCTTATTATTATCGCATTAGTTATTATTATCTTCCATGAATGCCTTCATGGCTTTGTCCTTAGATCCAAGTGATCATATGGGTTAAATTAGCTGCCGCTCAACTATTTCTGAACTACGATATTTTTCCCAGAGGGTCAAAAATTTTTTCAGGGTTTCATCTGTTTGAAATATGCGATCACGGGTAGGTTTTTTGGCTTTTAAAATCTGGAGAAATTTCTTGTCCAACATATTTTCATAACAAGTGCCCATATTGTCTGTTTTGTCTCGGTTTTCACACGTAATTATTGTATTTATAGCTATGGTTCCTGACATCATAGCGAAAGGAATGCCTTTACCGCTGATAGGATCGACAAATCCTCCCGCATCCCCTACCGCAAAGATTTTTTCCTTGTAAAGCTTTGATCGAAGACCAACTGGAATAAGGTGAGCTTTAAACCGATTCAATTGGGCATGTCTTAATGCTTCTGTTACAAAAGGCAAGTTAAGAAATTTTTGAAATTCTTCTCTCGCTTTGGTGACTAATGTTAGTTGGTTTCCCCATCCGACAGTAATAATGTCTGTCTTCGGGAATAACCACGCGTATCCGACAGGAATGAGCTTTCTGATACCGAAGAATAGATGGATTGTATTATGACCTAGGATCCTATTAATTTTTGACTTTGACTGTGCCATTTCTTGAGTAAGCGTTAGAATGATGTTTTCTCTGGTAAAAGGGCTCCATTTTAACCTTTTCAAAGTTGGTGAAGACACTCCGTCTGCACAAATCACATATTTTGTAATATACTTCTTTTTATCAGTTATAATTTGGTATAATTCACCCATCTTCTCTATGGCGATTAAGGGTTCATTCTCTTTTAGGATGGCGCCGCTTTCTACAGCTATGTCTGTTAGATATTTATCAAATGTACTTCGCCAAATAACAGCTCCCTTTCCCTTTTTGGAATAAGTTTCACCATCTACATGATGTAGCTCCAAAGAGTCGATTACACGCTCAATTTTCTCCTCTGGATATTTGATCTCCTTAATTAATTTCCAATCTAATGCCCCACCACAGGCTTTATATCTCCCATCTTTGCCCAGTTTTTTTTTCTCAAGTAGGCATGTTGATAATCCATATTCTGCTGCCGCTCGTGCAGCCATGGAGCCACCTGGGCCCGCACCAACAACAATCACATCAAACACTTTGGTAGTATTTTCCATGTTAAATCAAATGGTTTCTCGTGTCTATTTCTCATGATAATGGAGTATTTAAAGTCATACTTTGAATGAAAAACAGAGCAAATGCATTCTACGAAATATTTTTTGGTTTTAATTGGAGACTTCTTTTTTTCTTTGATTTTAACACCTTAACTTCGGATTCGTTTTATTCTATATAGAAATATATTTTCTCCATCAAGAATGCTGGTCATACACCGATATCTCAATTAGAAGTATCTGATCACAAATTGTTTAAAAGTTTAAATAAAATGATAAAATGAGAATTATTTTTCACGATATCGGATTAAAATGCGGTTTTAAAAATTCCTTTCTTGGATACTAATCTTTATTGGAGTTGTATCGCTTAGTATTGCTTTTCTAGGGAGTATTTTTCTCCAAACAACGCTTCTTGAATTTGATCTTAAAAGAAAAGATACAAGTGAGCTTTTTTATTTAGAAGAGGGGAATTTTTATCAAGTCGTTATCATTAGAAAAGATTATACAAGAGGTTATGTGCATGGAGATTTATCGTGTTATTTTAAAAACGGACATCTCGAGGAAGATTTTTCAGTTAGAGCTTTTTTTGAAGGAGAATCGGGAGATTGTCTCTTTATAGGATCTTTTGTAGCTAAATTTTCTGGAATCCATTATTTACAGTTTAGAGAATCATATATTGATGTATGGCCTGCTGACGCGTATATCCAAATTAAGGAATCGAAAATTCATTCTTTTTTAGGAATTAGTGATCTATTACTAACATTTATTGGAATCTTAATGATGTTTGGTGGTATTCTACTCCAAACAATTTTCTATTACAAACCTTCTTGGGGGAAGATATCTTCTAGAATTTGCAGAAAAGATCAATATAAACAACATATACAGAGTAAACATCCAAATAGCTCATTTAATCAAGAAAGGATAATTGAATAAGCAAAAGTATTCATCTGCCCCATTGTCTTTTTTCGAGTTTTCTTTTCCTCCCTCCAACAATAACCAAATAATCGTAAAAAAAAAGAAAAACGAGGATATCGCTCCAGAGAGTAATCCAGCTTCTGTTGGCTCATCAGGGTCACCCCATCAGAGTTTCTGACATCAACCTTAGCGCTGCTCTCCACGATCTCCGAAGAGATCATTATTTCAGCTTGCATTCACTGAGGATGCTCGTTTCATCGTTACCCTGCTCGTCCTCAGGAGATTAACTCGTCCACTGTTATTGCTCCATCACACCATAGCTATTTCCCAGGCGTTAGTAAGTCTGTTTCTTTTGATTAAAAAACTAGGATTTGGTATTATTATTTGACGATGGGGTGAAGAGAATTTCTATTAATAATTGAACTGGAATAAAAGCCCTCAAAAACCGTTCCTGCCTGAGATGACGGGATTTAACCCTGACAGGTCGGTTAGAGGATTTGAGGGTGAAAACTCGTCTCAACACAAAGAGAAATGAGTAATTGAATTTGATTAGTATGATATCTGATCAAATGAAAACTTATATACTAAAAGATGCAATATAATCCTGACATCAATAAAAATTGCTACCTTTTATGCTAAACTGTGTGAAAAGAATGAATTTTGAATTTGATATTGGTCAAGATGAAAAACACAATGTAAGATTTATTTATTCGAAAATTTGGGGAACTAAAACAATAATGGTTGATAACCAAACCGTTAAAAGACGAATACTTCCTCTTATTTTGAATTTCTCTGGGGTTATTCTTATAGTTGCTTTTTTGTATTATCGTTTGTTACAATGGCCTGATCTTCAAACTAACCTTCTAGAGATATATTTATTGGTTATAATACTAGGGTGTGCTGATAGTGTAATAGGTCTATTACCTATGACAGTAATTGTAGGGGAGAAAGAAAAAAATTTGGTTAAAGTTCAGTTCGCCTGGAAGCCATTCCCTTTTTATCGAAGTTCCAAGTTTAAAGTTTATGTGAATGATAGTTTTTTTAAAACCTTTGAAGGGGAACGACTGATTGAATATGTTGACGAAAGAATAGTTTTTCAAAAACACTAATTTTTCCTGGAAAAGCTTCTTCTTTGAAAAGAATGTAGTTTACATATATTGAGTTCTCCAAAAAATTACTATTTGATGATTTGTCTAATGTTTTTCCCTCCAAACAGGTGAAAACTCATTACGATAAGTGAAAAATTTCAAAAAATCACACTTAAGTAAATTAATTATTTACTATCGTAGTCTTAGCTAGAGCTCATTTCCGATTTTTTTTGCGTATTGACATCAGTGACGACTCTTCCCTAAAGGAAATGGAAGGGCATCGCTCCAGAGAGTAATTCAGCTTCAGTTGGCTCGTCAGGGTTACCCCATAGTAGAGGAGTTATTAAACTCTGTATTCCAGAGATTTAATTACGTTCAAGAATGAAACATTTGGTTTTCAGCTGTTAAATCGGAATTTATGAAATTATCACCAGAGGTTCCTATGCGAATAGGGAAGGAAAGGGTTTCTTGCTTTAAAGGAACCAATAACCCCGAAAAAAACCACCAACAAGAAAAAATATAACAATAATTATGGCTAGAACATATATCCACCGAATAAGGGTTGCAAAACGATACGCTCCAGCGCGGAATGAACTACTATGATATTCTAACATTACTTTGGCTTTTTCACTGTCCCAAACTTGTCTACTTAATGCCCAGGGGAGTAGAATTAACATACCAAGAAGAAGTGTGACAGCTAAAGCAAATGTGCTTGATACAGTGTTTGACATAATAACCAGAATTACTAAAATGAATGTAATAATTACTGAGTGATAGAAAACACGAATAGAAAGAGGGCGGAAAGTAATAGCCAGCTTTGTCAAAACAGTTCCTTTTGCTTTTAGTCGTTTCATTGTTATTGTATCGATATTTAATTCAGTATCTTTGTCGTAGTACTCTCTTCTAACAAATTTTGGCTTGATTTTCATTCTATCACTTGGATTTTTTTTTCAATCACTGTTTCATTACTCAAAGAAATCATTTTTCATTAAACGGCCACTGAGAAACCCAACCTTTGCCAATGGGTAGAGTTGGAGGTAATTTTTGTTCTGCGATCAGCCAAACTAATCCTATCACGAGCAGTAGAATTGCTGGGAGGATCATACCAATCATGTACCAGGTGGGATCATATCCGAGGATAGAAAAAGGCGGGACGTCAAAGGTAATCCCCGTTGTAATCGTATAGAAAAGGGTGAAGTCAATCAGGAAACCAATTCTTAACCCAACGATGAGTAAAACACCTTTTTCCTTCGTTTGTTTCCATAAAATCAGCAAAAATATTAGAAGTTCCCGCAACCCAAACACTAGCCATGTCAAAATGAATAAATTAGATCCGAATAGTGATAGTTGAACATCTCCACGAATAGCTGCGAGAATCATGAATGTAAAACCAATAGAACAGCCTAAAACATGGAGGTGATCTGCTGGGCGCATTTTGACTCCCTATTATTTGCACTCCTATTCCTCTAGTTAATAGTCCCCACCTTTAAGTTTTTTCATCCCACTTTTACTGAATAGTTCTGGGATTATCTCTGGCTGGAGAATACATTTGGTAGCAACTTAATTAGTATTAAAAGACCCATAAAAAAGTGAAACACATAAAAAAAATTAACTGAAAAATGATCAAATTATAGATAATCAAATGGCGAAACAATATTATCTTTTTCTTTCTTTCTACTATTGTGAAAGAGCCAACTGATATTATTAATGTTAAAGAAAAGAGAGGGCATCGCTCCAGAGAGTAATCCAGCTTCTGTTGGCTCGTCAGGGTCACCCCATCAGAGTTTCTGACATCAACTTTAGCGCTGCTCTCCACGATCTCCGAGGAGATCATTATTTCAGCTTGCATTCACTGAGGATGCTCGTTTCACCGATACTCTGCTTTTAATAAACTTCCTTCTTCTGGATCACCCAATTAAATACTAATATCACCCCAATTACGATAAAAACAAGCCCTATTAGTCCTATAAAAGCATAGGAATTAGAAGCGGATAGAAACTCAATGTTTCCATCTGGGGAAGGAACAGAATAATACAAATTTGTAAATATTGAGGAAATGGACAGGGATAAATCAATTTCTTGATAATATAAGAATGATTGTGCGATTTCTGGAATTAGAAAGGTGAAAATTGCTAAAAAAGAGGAGGTAACTTGATTCTCTAAGGTTGTTGAAAGAAGGAAGGCCAATAAAAGACAAAAAGCAAGGAACACGAGAAATATGAAACTAAAAAATACAAACTGCAATGATGATAAATATAACGCATCATAAAAAATAACGCTTCCATTGACAAGATATATTACAGTCAATATATGGATAAATGCCCATATTAGAAGATGAGGGAGGAGAAAACCGAATGTAATGAGCAGAATGCGTGTATTATATATTCGTCGCAGTCCTGTTCCAGAAGTTTTCATCAACAGAAGTTGGCCAGTTGCTATTTCTGTAGGTATTATATCTATAACTAGAAGGATTATCGAAGGGCCAATTAAACCAGCACAAAATGCGGCCAGAATCGGATAAGGGGGTGTTTCGAGAACAGGATGAAGTGCATTTGATATCAAATCAAATCTAAGATGAGATTTAATAGAGTTCTTCTGGCCAGGTAAACTGTCGAACCAAAATAGACTAAATAGAGCTCCAAGGACGAGATAGATGCCCCAGAAGGCCAAAATTCGGGAGCGAACATGATAAAATTCTATTCTGACCAAATTCCAAGTGTTTGGCATAATTAATTCTCCAAAATTAGTTTTTCTGATGTTGTTTGTTGAATCTTCAGTAGTTGACTAAAAACTTCCATGTGGGGATCTTCAGTGAAAGAATGGATCTGGATTTCATGTTCACGAAGCAGATCAATAAAATCGTTTGATTTCTGTTGGGATTGTAACTTAAGGAGGAGAGAGTCATTGTGAATCAGAGAAACGGAAAAATCATTAGTCTCTAGAACCCTGATTGCCAATTGTTTGTTGTCAACATGGAGTAAGTAATTTCTAGTTTTTTGTTCTAGAGCTTTCTTACTGAAATCATATTGCCCAACTACAGAACCTTCATGCAAGATTAACAGATAGTCCGCAATTCTTTTGACTTCTGGAAATACATGACTACTATAAAAAACAGTTAAACCATTCTCGCGAACATTCTGTTCAAGGAAATTTAAGAAAACCTCTCTTGTAAGAATGTCGAGATTTGTGGTTGGCTCATCTACTAATAACAATTGAAGATCTTGATGCATAAACCCCACAGCTAGACGAATTTTCTGCCGCATCCCTGCGCTGAGAGTCGAAAATTTCTTGTTTAGAAGTGAACCGAATTCAAGGTTCTTAGCAACCTGACAGATATGATTCTGGGCCTGTTGGAAGGTGAAAGAATTCAATATGCAGAGATGGCGAAGAAAATGTTTCGGTGTCGATCTTGGGGGAAATTCCAAATGTTCAGGAATATACCCAACCTGTTCACGGATACTTGATTTTTCAATCATATCATCTAATACCAAGATGCTTCCTAAATTAGGATTGATTGTCCCCATAATCAATTTCATCAAAGTTGTCTTACCTGCGCCATTAGGACCAATTATAGCAGTAATTTTTCCTTTCACAATTATAAAGGAGATATTGTTGATAATCAGCTGGCCACCAATTGACTTGCTGAGGTTTTTCACTATACAGATCTGGTCACACAAAGAAAATTCTTCCCCTTCAATGGAGACAAGCCAAAAACTTAGTGTAAAAAAGAAATAAGAATGTTTATACTATTTACCTTAATAAACATTGTTTTCAAAATGCTTCCAAGTCCTATAATGTTCGTTTTTTTTCTCCAGTCCTTTTTAGAATTCAGCCTCAAGGGCTACTTTTTTTTTCACCTATTCTTTTGGAAATCATGTTTCTTAATCACATTAAGAGACAGTTCATTTTATCAAGCTTTTTTCATCCTTCACAACGACAGTGACTTTGGCTATGAGTATAATATCGATATATGGAAATCCTGCATTACCTTAGGTCACATGACATCAATTTATGGTGAAATTCACACATTTTTTGGAAAATGAAAGAGGAGGGCATCGCTCCAGAGAGTAATCCAGCTTCTGTTGGCTCGTCAGGGTTACCCCATCGGAGTTTCTGACATCAACCTTAGCGCTGCTCTCCACGATCTCCGAAGAGATCGTTATTTCAGCTTGCATTCACTGAGGATGCTCGTTTCACCGATACCCTGCTCGTCCTCAGGAGATTAACTCGTCCACTGTTACCAGCGACTTCACTCCATCATAGTCATTTCCCAGACATTGGTAAGTTTGTCTCTTTTGATCGAAGGACTAAGATTTGGTAATGTTTGAATCCCATCTCTCAATAAGTGCTGCGAGGAAAAGAGAAAAGGAAATGACAGGAAGCACAAAGAAACAATAGAAAAAGAGAATTATTATAAATATACCTACTTCTGCAGGGGATTGGTAGTGATTGGGCGATGGACTGAAGAGAATTTCTATAAACAATTGAGCTGGAACGAAAGACATTACAAAGAGAAAGGTAATTCCTGCTATTCCTATGGTTTTAACAATTCTTATGTTGATAGTATGTTTCCTGTTTGAATACTTCACAAAAAGAGAACTGACAATGGTTGGGATTGAAAAAAGGAAAGTGAGAATGATTAAAGAGATAGGAAAAATCTACACCGTACTCAGTGTTACCCCAATAGTAAAGGCCAAAGGAAAATGATATATAGATATACTTGGAGGAAAAAACAACATGACTGTGAGAAAGAACAATGGGATAAAAGCCACCCAGTACATCGCAAGACTAGCGAGAAGAGATTTCTGTTCCCTTGTTAAAGAACATCTGAATAGCATGAAAAACATCTCACCATTTTTCTATCACTATTTAGTCAATTACTACCTCAGTGATAACTCTTCCGTAAAGGAAATGGAAGGACATCGCTCCAGAGAGTAATCCAGCTTCTGTTGGCTCATCAGGGTTACCCCATCAGAGTTTCTGACATCAACCTAAGCGCTGCTCTCCACGATCTCCGAAGAGACCATTATTTCAGCTTGCATTCACTGAGGATGCTAATATAACGAGTTATTATTATAATTGAATTGACTTTTTCAGATCTTTAACTAGTAAAAGAAGTGGAAGAGCAATACATAAAAAAGTAATGATAACTAAAAACAAATAGCCTACAATAATTGCTGTTTCATTGTTCATTGAATGTTCTTGTACATAAAAAATCATTAAAAAAATAGGGAGAACAGCCCAATAAGCAACAGTTAATTGGAAGTAACAATATATACTAAGATTATTTTTAACCCTATCACCAATAGTCCTTTGATCTATCTCTATGGAGGGAACTGGCTTCTTTAGTTGACTTAGGCTAATTTTAAAAAGTATTATAGGAAAAAATAGGAGCATTGGACTAAATAATCTAAGGATAGTTATCATTACCCATATTCCGCCTGCAGGAATATAATCCCCTACAAGGATAGCCTCCATTCCCAGAATAGTCTGATTTACAGAGTAATCTTCTATGATTTTGGTACTTGGTATTAGCATTACTGAATAATCTCGAAGAAATACAAAGAGTGAAAAAAACATAAGTCCGACGAAGGAGACAGTGACTAAAATGCCAGAAAATGCTAGACCTGAGAGTACAAACCAACTCCATGGCCAGAGGAACCACTGCCGTGATTCAGGGATAATAATGTCTATAAAAAGGATCAGAAGACAGGTAATTCCAAAATATATGAGGTGGCTCCAGACCCATTGTGCCTTAAATGGTTCGGTTTCCTTAAAGGGTTTACATTTCTGTACAAAAATGATACTTCCTAGAATTTGAAGAAATAGGGTCGTACTACTAAATAAAAACAGAGGCAAAAAAACAGCTTCGATTTCATGATAAATTTCCCACTCATTCGTAAAATGACTAAAATTGGGAATGAGGAAGAAAAAGTAGAGAGGAATACTAATTATTCCTTGAAAGAATAAGAATCCTGTTAAATAAGTAATAGTTTTAAGATCCCAGCCAGATTGGCTTTTATACTCATTCAGTCTAACCATTATACAGACCAGATCAAAATTCTGAGAAGGTTAAGGCTTTAAGAAATTTTTGGACTAATGAGTCTCTACAATGGAAATATCGATTTAAACTCCTGTCCTTTAGTAGATCCTAAACCATTGCATTGGTTTTCTGCTTCCAAATGGGAAAGGCATCGCTCCAGAGAGTAATCCAGCTTCTGTTAGCTCGTCAGGGTCACCCCATCAGAGTTTCTGACATCAACCTTAGCGCTGCTCTCCACGATCTCCGAAGAGACCATTATTTCAGCTTGCATTCACCGAGGATGCTCGTTTCATCGATACCCTGCTCGTCCTCAGGAGATTAACTCGTCCACTGTTACCAGCGACTTCACTCCATCATAGCCATGAGAACAGGGGCGTGTCGTTTCTGTAGCAGAGCCCAACCTCTCGGTTGACAGCGAATAGACACCAAATGGCACTACCCCACTGTTCAGCTTACATGAATGGCTGGAATTTCCTCAGGTTTCCAGAGAAACCCGGGAGTCAGACTTCTGCTTCGATGCCGTCTTTATTAGGTTCCCTCATCTATTTAAACCTTTCGAGGGTTTCACGTTCTAATCCTCTTGCCCAAACCTCTGGCCCTACTACCGTCATACGATTTGGAAACGGCTATTAGACGTTTTTTTGTGCATTTTCCCTCAATTCCTGAACAAATTGTGGTCTTGCACTATCAAATTGGCGATTACCAACAAATGGTTTCTTAACGTGTTGTGACCATGGTTCATTGATTCTGTTAAGTATTGTAGTTTCTTACTATTGTAAATATACCCATATAATGCCCAAATATTTGTAGAAACCTCCTTAATTTCATGTGCGAGTTTATTAAAGTCTATTTTCTCCCTCATTTTCTTAGCCTGCCAAGTATAGCGACTTGTTACTGGTGATCGAATTTTTCGTGTTATCATGGCTGCCCATTGATCATAAACTTGGAAGATGCTTATCAGCGGATCGTAAATTTTCTCATGATGGTTTCTCAATCGCTCTACAAAGTTTTCGTCGTCTAAAGGTGGTTCTACATAGATTTTCGATTGATGAATGGGTGTATGGAAGAAGTCATGAAGTAATGCGTATCGTAACAACTCTTGTTGTACAGATGTTAAATTCAATGGCAATCCTTTTCGTATTCGGAGTTTTCTTTTTGGGTTAATGTCTGAGCTGTACGTGGATTTTCTTTCTATTTTTCCTCGTGTCCATTGTATTTGGCCTAGCCCGTCCCGCTGATACTTCCCGATGTTTGTAATCCCTAACAATTCGTTTAACTTTCGTTTTAATTTGGTAGCTGAGGAATGTTTGTATTCAATTCGTATGTTTCCGAGATAACAGATGAAACTGTATGGATACATTGGCTTAGCAGTGTTTATCTTGGTATAATATCTTTTCTTCGGTTGAATAATTGTCACTTTACACCCTTTCACTACAAATTGTGGTTTCTTTGATATAACAGGTGTCACAAGACTTCCTTCGACCACAAGTTTCATTTTCTCTCACTTCCATGAACATTTCAATTCGATGAATCCATTGTCGCCTTCTCTAGGAAGATTTGCCATTCCTCTAATGCTTGTATTACTTCCTTAGGGATGGGCTCTTCAATCACTTCTTCCTCGATAGTGAATTCATTGGTAGTGAGCCACTTAGGCTTTCGACTAATAGATCTTGCAACCAATCCAAAACTTTTGACTATGATTTCTGCGTAACCACTATTGTACCCCCGTCCTAATTTCTGGAGATACATGACCGCTTCTACTAATAATCCCAGTTCTGACGGATTACACTCTGTCACATCGATTTCAAACTCGAAGTCTCCTGTAAAGTACCGTTCCCCGAAATCTTGAATCGATTTCCCATCATAACTTAGATTTACCCGGTTCTCAGTCGAAATTCGCACATTCTGGATTTTGTAATCAGTTTTGTATGTCTTTTGAGTAATATAAGCGATCGGTAAGGAAGAAACCCGTATTTTACTCCTATGACCTCTTGATCCGAAGATTGAATGAACGATACATTCCCCATTCTCCACACAGTTTCCAATCAAGTGGAACCCCTCTGGTAAAAATCTATTTCCTTTTTTATCGGTCTCTTTATCACTTGTATGGCATACTTCGAGCCCCCTTTCATTACATTGAGCCATTACTCGGTGACGGATAGTCCCCCGCAGTCCTTTAATGAGATAAGCAGTTGCAGTGGCCTCTTTGATTTGCTTCTTATCCTTATATTGATACGGGAAGTTCCATAACTTTAACAGATGAGAAATACTTGACCCAGAGACATTACCATTTAATGGTTTACAGATCGGAGTATATGCCTTGACTTTCAAGATCTTGCGTTGAATGGATATTTCTTGTTGAGTAAAAATGTGTTGAACCTTTTTTTCGGCATTTGATTTAGATTTGCTTTTCGATTTCATTCTTATCTTTACCTCTTACAGGTCATCTTTATTTAACTTCAAATTTTCTCCGTTTAGTATGATCGGCTTGTTTTGAGTTTTAAATTTCCGTTTAGAGTATGTTCGAGAGTAAATGGAATGAGCTAAACTTTTCGGATCTTCTAGTAAGTGGTGAGGGGTGATACACAGTCTTGTCCTGTGTGGCATCAAATATTGTAACCATTCTTCAGGAGGAGTTTGTAATCGTTCATTCGTGGTAACCATTAAATCGATATATTGAGCGGTACAGAGTTCAATGATTTCATAGTGAAGGAGATCGGCTACATGAGGCCATAGACATTCGATCTCGAGTCCTAAGATTTTTAGTTCAGCTATTAATTCGGATGAATCAATTCCAACATCCAAGAGGACACGACGAGGCCGAGGATCCTGTTTTTTCCCCCTATATGTTGAGGAATCGGGTAAGCTGGTACTTTTTGATTGAACACGAAATCCACCTCGAATACTTGAAAATTCCAAGACTGAATTGATGATAGAGTCATGAACCCAAAAAACAAATGTATAACGTGAACTGAGAGTTGGTTTGGGGAAAATCAGACCTTGTGATTTCCATTGATATAATTGTTGAAACATGTTAGTCAGTTGAGTGAAGATTGTAACTATGTCACTTAATGGGTATGTCCCATGAACCCAATCAATTAGTGGAAGTTGGCATTCATAGAAAGGAGCTTTCTCAAAATGCTGGGGAAGATGAAAATTTTTCGTCACTGCCTCACCCCAAACGTGGTTTGTAGAGCCTCTCGAAGTTCATTTTGAGAGAGGAAGATCTGATCGACTGAGGGCATGAGACGAATTAGGGTCTTGAAGAAGGTTTCTAGAATGGGTCGGTGAGTCTCAAATAGAACCCAAGTTATTCCTAGTATATCCCTCGTTTATATTGCAATTTCTTAGTTTATTCTCCGTTGCGATTATATAATCCCTGAATAAAGGAATCAAAACATAGGATAAATTCATAAGTTCGTTTGTTCCAGTATAGAGAGAGGAGAAATGGAAGAAACCATTAAAACTCAAATTTTAGATGCAATTAAACAATATAAAGCTGAGATTCTAGAATTCACAAAAGCCCTCATTGCAGTTGCAACAGAGAATCCCCCAGGCACGTTGTACAAAACATGTGTTGAAATAATTACGAAGAAATTAACCGAGATTGGTCTTGATTATGAAATAATTGAAGTTCCAAATTATAGTTCAGCATCAAAGAATGGAAGGTTTCCACGATATTGTATTCTCAGTTTTTATGGACCAGGAGAGAAAACTCTATACTTGCATGGGCATTATGATGTTGTTCCCGCATCAAACGAAACCCAATTCCAACCATTTATTGAAAAAGGTAGACTATATGGACGTGGGAGTTCGGATATGAAGAGCGGTCTAGCAGTAATAATTTATGCTCTTAGGATAATAAAGGAATTGAAAATCCCGCTTAATGGCAGAATTGGCTTGGTTATAGTTCCAGATGAAGAAACTGGTGGTTTGATGGGTTCAAAATATCTATCTGACGCTGATATGCTTGGTAAAAATGCTATAGGTATGCTTTTACCTGAGCCAACTAGTGGAGTCATTTGGAATGCAAATCGTGGAGCTTTTTCACTTCGAATCACCGTAAAAGGAAAACCTGTGCATGTAGCGTTACAATATCAAGGAGTCAACGCTTTTGAAAACATGATTGTGGTTGTCAATAAACTGCTTGAGCTGAAAACCGAGGTTGAATCAAGAACCACTAGGTACAATATTCATCCAGAACCTGCCAAACATTCGATTTTGATGCTAGGAGGTCAATGTGAAGGTGGGAGGAATTTTAATCTTGTCCCAAAAGAAGTTTCATTTACTCTAGACCGTCGAATTAATCCAGAAGAGGATCTTGAAGTTGAAAAACAAAAATTACTTGGATTACTTGAAGAATTCAAGGAGGAGGGGATTAACCTCGATATTGAGATTCTCCAAGAAGGAGAATCTTCAGGCACGTTTGAAGATGCCCCATTAGCACGAGCTTTAGTAAAGAATATTGAAACTATTACTGGTCACCGTCCATGCTTTGAAATGTGTCCTGGACTCTTGGAGATTCGCTTCTATATAAAAAAAGGAATTCCTGCATTTGCTTATGGCCCAGGATTATTGGAAGTCTCACATAGCCCTAATGAATTTGTTAAGATCGAAGATATTTACAAATGCATCGCAATTTATGCCTTGACTGCCATTGAAGCTCTTCAATAGTTCCTTAGTTATAAAGAAGAAATTAAAGAATATTAAAGAAAATAATTGAATGAAATATAC
>JAEOSR010000017.1 GCA_016840285.1 Candidatus Hodarchaeota archaeon
TAGATCAACAAGGTCAAAGGAAGGAACTACAATGTATAATTTTTTAAACAATTATGTACAGCTGAAATTAATTCATGGGAATCTTTCAGAGGGATGATGAATTAGCTGGTATAAGATGATGAATGATTCTTAAATGTAATTAATTCAATCAGTGAAAATAATCGAATATAGCAAACTCCGTAAAAGACTGGTTTAGATTACAAAAGTATTTACTAATATCAGGGATTAAATGAAAAATTCTTTTAAGTCCATAACCAAATTTTCTTGAGGATTTGAGTGTGAGTTTATCAGAGTATCATGAGTTTGATAATTGATAATCTATATCTAACCCCACAACTCAACATATTTTTCAACGTGCTTAGCAAAATATTGTACGTTCATTGGCTCTCCAAGGGCGGTTTTGACTAATTTCTTCGGAGTATAGAGTGAACCATACTTGTGAATATTTTCTTTTTGCCAATTAGTTACTGGAACAAAGTTTTTTGCTTTGATGAATTCTCCAAGTGGTCCAATTTCGTTTTCTATTTTATGTTTGATCTGTGCTGCTAAGATAGTTCCCATTGCATATGTGGGAAAATAACCGAACATGCGTGACCAGTGGGGGTCTTGAAGGCACCCTCTAGCATCATCTGGTGGGATTATTCCCACGTATTTTTCCATTTTTTCATTCCAGACCTGTGGTAACTCTGATATGTTAATTTTTTCATTCATCATGTCTCGTTCCAGCTCATAACGGAGGAGTATATGCATAGAATAACAAAGCTCATCAGCTTCGACTCTTATATAGTTCGGTCTAACAATATTGAAATAACGGAAGATCTCTTCGGTATCATACTGGGCAATATTTGGTACAAAAGCTACCAACACATCATAAAATGTTTCGATGAATTCTCGACTACGGCCAACCATATTTTCCCAGAACCGTGATTGTGACTCGTGAATACCAAGTGAGTATACAATATTCGGGCTAGCTAGCGGGGTCCAGTTTAATGAGGGATCAATCTGCATAGCATAGATAGCATGACCGAACTCATGAATCGAACCTAGGAGAGGCATCCTGAAATCTTTCCCACCTTCGTACCGGGTAGTTATACGAATATCATTCATGCCGATTGAAGCTGTAAACGGATGTGTGGTCTTATCTAGTCTTCCTCGATTGAAATCGTACCCGAATTTTCTAATAACGTAAGTAATGAAATCTTTAAGTTTCTCCTCGTTATACGGTTCGTTTTCTAGTTTATGGCTCCTGTCAACGGCCAATTTTTTAAAAACAGGCACAATCTTCTTTTTTATCCCAGCAAACATCTCATCAAAATCTCGAGCAAGGATTTCCTCTTCATACCGATCAAGCATAGCATCATAAGGTTCATTCTCATATCCAAGCAGCTCGGCGCCTTTACGACTAAAATCAGCTATTTTTTCTAAATATGGTTTAAAAATAGAGAAATCTGATTTTGCTCTGGCCTTGACCCATTCATTATAAGCAACTGTAGTGAGTTTTATGTATTCTTTCAATACATCAGAAGGAATTGCTAGAAAAAACTTAGTTTCCCTCTTCAAGGAGCGTATAATCGCTTTTTCATACGAAGTTAATTCTTCTTTTTCAGCAGCCTTAATCAGATCTAGAAATTCTTTGCTCAACATCATGTCTTGAGAAAGTCCTGTTATGATACTCCTCATTTTTCCGCGATCTTCTGAGGCATCCCTAGGCATATTCACCCGCATATCCCAAAGTATTAGACCAGTGGTCATTCCTAGAGCATGAATCGTTGAATATTTCTCCAAAATTTTTTTCATATTGGTTGAATTTATATTCATCTTGACACCTTTCTTAAAATGACTTTTGCATTATTTCTAAGAAATGCCTTTTGACTTTTCTTATCGAGATTTACACGAAGCTGGAAGAAAATCCATCACTTTCTATTTTCCTTCTATTTGCTTAAAAATTCTATTTTTAACCCATTTAGTATTACTACCGGAGGATTCAAGGCTGGTGCCAAGCTAATGGCAGTAGTTTCTTTGAGCTTAGTCTCTTGAAATTTGTGAACATGACCCGAAATTATTATCAGAGGTTTATACTTATCAACAAGCCTTCGGATTCTTCTATTTCCAGAATTCTCAATAATTTGCAATCTAAAGGAATCACTATATGCATCAGCTAATCCCTTTGCAGGTTCATGCGAAATTGTTATTTGGGTATCATCAGGGAGTTTTTCTAGGACTTGGCAGTATCCTATTCTTTGTGATTACTCTTGTAATTATTATCAAGCAACAGAAAAAGAAATGAATTCAAGGTATTTTACACAGTAAAGATTAAGACCTAAATGAAGGTGTGGTTAGATTCCTTGATGATGACTCCTATGACTTAAACAGTTTCAACTGATTGCTTGAAGGCTAATAGCTTCCACAGCAGTGAGTCTTTCCCTAGAATGGTTACTATCTCTGGATTAAGTTTCGCAAAGATATCAGAGATACTCGTGCTATCAGAAAAACCAAAAATTTCTCGTACTTGCATTAGTTCAAAATTTAGTTGATTTAGTTGGGAGAAGTTACTAATCTTTAGATCTAAAGCCTTTTTTATGTCTTCTAATCGTCTATAGAGATTATAGAGGTCTTTCATCGCCATATTTGCAGGTAAGCTCAATTCTTCCTGCATAAATTTAAGGATCTGCCAAGTCGTGGTTATTGTATCATCTGATGATCCAATCAACGATCTTAACTCTTCTAACTCCATTAATTCCTTTAAATTCTGTTTTTTGAATAAATTAGTTTTCAAATGCGATCCTTCCAAAATTAATTAAGGAATTTCAATAATTTCTTCAACTAGTCATTTGAATTGGATAATTAAAAAATAAAATCTAATACAAATATGACACTTTTTTCGAATTCTTGACTTAAAAAGCACCTCTCTTCTCCCTATCTCAGAATGATCCATATATCATAAATGGGTAACAGATATTAGAATTAACACGGTACCCATGGTTATTACACACACACCAATGGATATAATAGATTGGGAAGCAATGCGAATAACGTTTCAGTTTACACCAGAAGCAGAACGAGTTCTAGGACAACAACTACTTTTTAGTAATTATAAAAGCGAAACCACAACAAAAGTTTTCATTCTTGCTACTGGTACAAGACGTCGTCGATTAAAAGTTCCTGGTGAACATGAATTTGACGGAAAAGGAGTCTCCTATAGTGTAGCCTGTGACGGCCCCTTATACAAGGGTAAGAAAGTAGCTGTGGTTGGTGGAGGAAACTCTGCAGTCATGGAAGCACTTTTTTTTGATAGCTGTCAATGTAGGGAAGTTTATTTAATTCATCGACGTAATCAGTTGCGTGCAGCGAAGCCTTTTGAGAAGAACATTTTAGAAAATTCTCGGGTGAAAATTATTTGGGATACTATTGTAACAGAGATTCATGGGAATAAATTATCAGTAGTTCTTGGAACGGAAAGAGTCCCCTAGCTCAAAATAACTCTTTCTTCCCGATCCTCCAGATTCTAGGACTTGGCAGTATCCTATTCTTTGTGATTACTCTTGTAATTATTATCAAGCAACAGAAAAAGAGATGAATTCAAGGCATTTTACACAGTAAACCGCTAAGAAGGCCTTTCCTTTTCACTAATATAATGATTACACAAAGAAAGACAAGTGTAAACACAAAATTTGGATGAGTTCCTGATTTACTCACTGTTTCCTCTGTTTTTTCTATATAGAATGGCCCTGTAAATGCAGTTACAGTATAAATCCCATCAGAAGCTACTACTCGAATATAATAGTATCCTGATTCTAATGATTCAGGATTCCAAGTCCAACCTGAACCATCGCGAATAGATCTGAGAAGTTCCCACGATGAATTATCGTTACTGTAGTATATTCTAATACGATGAACATCAGAAGGATTTGGGTCGATAATCTGTCAAGAAATGAGAATGTTTCCTGTGAATTCCTCTTCAGATGAGGGTGAAATCAACTGAATAACTGGTGGCTTGGGATTATATAAAGCAATTTCGATTATCTCTGAAGGAAAATTCCCTACTGAAAATTCTAGATAATAATTTCCATCTAAATATTCTGTTGTGTCAAAATCGTATGTCGTAATAACATCTTGTTCGATCTAATCCTATCAAGGTCAAGGCACGAAAGAGTCCGACAAGAGTTCAGATATTATGATTGTTGTTATTGTAAAACCAAATTCATGTTATTTCGAACTAGCAATTAATTAGTTATCACTTTCTTCAGAAATTCTGTATAACTACTTGAATCAAAAGGAAATCATAAAGACCAGGTTTTGATGTAAAGGTCACTAGCCATCTTCATTGTAAAGAATACAATAGGCTGGAAAGACCCAAATAGATCATGATCTCATTAAAATTTAGGAATCAAAGGAACCGATCGTGCATAGTTTGAAGCTTGATAATAGAAGTTCACTTTTTTAATCGCATCTAAAGAGAAATTAGTTTCTTGAGATATTTCTTGAAACGAGAAACCTTTTTCTAGTCTTATCAAAATGTGATCGACTTCTTCAGAATTTAATCCAAAAAAGAAGTTATAGGCGGGAGGTTTTTTGAATTCCTTTGTAGTTAAATATTCTTGTAGTCCAAGATGTTCAGCTAGTTGAATGACTTGAGTTCGGTAAATATTGGCCAACGGTAAAAAATCACAAGCGTGATAAGTACCAAACTTTGTAAAAAATCCTAAAAGCCATTCACTTTTGTTCGTAGAACCGATGACGGATTTGTTTTCTGTCTCTCCTAGTAAGAATGCTAACAACACGCCTAAGCGAATTTGGCTTTTATGATAGGCAGTGGTTTTCTGAATGAAGTTCTCTCGTGGTGATGATGGCTTTTCCATGGGAGGAGAATAAGTTTTCTCTTCAATTTCTGGAGCAGCCATACTTCTCAAAAGAAAATAACTCAAATTATAATTAAGAAGAGGATTAGTATCATGAAACATTGGCTCCCTTTCATAAAACATCTTCCTAATCTCTTTGAGGGCTCCTTCCATGTTAACAAACACAATATTCTCCTTAGGAAGGTTAATAAATCGATTTATTTCTGCTAAAGACATTCTTTCCTTTGGTGCCTTGTAAATAGATCGTCCTCTAGTCACTATAAGTTTAATATTCTCATTTCCTACTATTTCTTTAGCAATGTGAACGTTGATTAATGATTCGATACAATCATTAAATATTACGACAAGTCCATTGATATCTCTTTGCTCTAGCTTGACACGAATAAAATCAATGATTTTTGCTTTAATATCAACTGGATCAATTCTAAGATTTTTATCAATTGTCATCATTATTCTCCTTTATTAAATAATGTGAATTTTCCCCCTTATATTTATTTCAATCCCTGTCACATTCAAATTATATTCATTAATCATTCTTTCAATATGAAGGGTAATAAGGAGGTGAATATTATTTAGAAAAAAAATAAAAGTGATGTGCTTACTATGATAAGTAACAATGATTTCATCGAATCTGTCAACAGATCGGATAAAACAGATACTACTGATTTTCTTTTTTATTGGAATTTTAAGTTTTTTAATAATTTTTTATTTACTAAATCCACGTATTGGAAAAATGGTTATTTTTTCATTTGTTTTTATTGTCACTTTCCTCCTTGTTGCGAAATATCATTATGAACAACTTACTATCATCTTAGTTTCTTGCCTAATCGTGTTAACTTTAGCAATTTTTTTGTTAGAAGACTTTACTTGGAATAATGTGGTTGATCACTATATAGAATGGGAAGTTTTAGCTGTAGTTTTTGGTATGTCACTCCTAGTCGAAACAATATCCGAAACAGGATTGTTTGACTGGTTAATCATAAGAATCTTGAAGATTTCTAAAGGAGAGATTTTTCCCCTGTTCGTTCTGACCTTTATATTAACGATGTTATTATCATCTATGCTAGCCAACGTTACAGCAATGATTCTCGTTGGTTCAATGATTATAACGACTTGTAAAAGTCTTGACTATGATCCTACTCCCTTTATACTTGGTGCTGTTCTTGCTACTGACCTTGCAGGTATGTTAACAGTAGTATCTTCTTTACCTGCAATTTTAGTAGGAGCAAAGGCGGAAATAGGTTTTATTGAATTTCTTATAATTTCATTACCATTTGTGGTTTTGTCTATTCCATTATGTATTTTTTACTTGAAAAAATTCTTCCCTCCAGAGAAAATTCCCCTTAAGGAAGCATCAAGTATTGACACTCAAATGATTTTATCTTTAGATCCATGGGTAGTAGTAGATGATATTACGAAATTTAGGTTAGCATTCGTCTCATTAGCAATAACAATTATCGGATTTGCTCTTGCTCAACCCATGAATATACCTATTGGGGTTGTAGCTATCTCTGGTGGAATAATTGCAATTGTACTTACAAGGCCAAAAGAACAAGAACTAATTATAAAACTAAATTGGAGTGCTCTACTTCTGTTTGCAGGACTCTTTATTTTAGTTGGCACATTAGAAGAGACTGAAGTGTTAATTGACCTTGCTCACTGGCTTAAAGAGATAAGTGGAGGCGATCTTTTTCTTTCTGGCATTCTCATTCTTATAATTACAGGATTTTTTAGTGGCCTCCTGGACAACATTCCTGTCACAGCAGCACTTATTCCAGTAGTAGAAGATATGAATACAGCATATATTGATTCTAATCCTCGGTATCTCTGGTTTATCTTAGTTTTTTCTGGGGCGTTGGGAGGAGGGTGGACACCTTTTGGTTCCGCAGCAGGAATTTTGGCTGTCTCTTTTCTTGCTAGAAAACGACGTCCATTGGAATTTAAAGCATTTATCCTTTGTCTTCTACCCATATCTGTTGTCCTATTAATCCTTAGTGGGATTTATCTTTCAATCCTAGCCTTAGCAGGTTTCATTTAAAATCAATAAAGAAAGCGTTGATGTTTAACTCATAATAAATATAATAACACAATTTTAGAGTTGTCGCAAGATTATTGTGAATCCACTACTGTCATTTGTGAAAAGGTCTAGAACACTTTGAATCTGATTTTCTCTTTTTGATTAATCAACCAGAAGAAGATCTACGAATGAAGTAGACTGGATCTTGAGTCGGGAAGAGAGAAAGGGTTCTGGTCATCTTCCCTAAAAACAAGAATTATAAGAGGAAAGGATGTTGTTGATATTAAAAATGTAGAAGCAATTGGGGATGATACAATGAAACTCAAAAACTATTCTGTTCATCCTAAAGTCCCAAACCTTTTAGAAATAAACAATCTTATTTTAGCAAGCTACGATAAGTGACCTCCAAATACGAAGTTATGACAGTATAAAGCCCTTTCCTACCCAAGAACGGATTTTTTCGAAAAAAAAGTGGATACAGTCAAACAGATGAATTTCATTAGTAATGCATTAACGCCAGTTCACATCTTCGTAATCTCTTCCCACTTCTCGGCGATCTCATCGACAGTCCATAAGTCATTACTGTCCTTTTCTACTCCTATTGTGGCGATTATTTGATACTGGAACAATTGTTGTCCATGGATTCCTATTATATGGCCAGTAATATGTTTTCCTTTGTCACTGGCAAGAAAAAGAGCCATGGGTGTGATTCTTTCCGGAGACATTTCTTCAGTTACTACTGGACTTTTCATACGTGTAAGAGCCATTGGGGCTATACAGTTTACATTGATATTATACCTCTCAAGTTCAATTGCAGCATTTATAGTCAATCCAACAATACCTGCTTTAGCTGATCCGTAATTAGTTTGACCAAAATTCCCCTTAAGTCCAGTATATGATGTAGTATTAATGATACTTCCTCCAAATCCTTGTTCTCTCATGACTCTCGCAGCTGCTTGTGTACAAGAGAACGTTCCCTTAAGATGAACGTCAATTACTCGATCCCACATATCCTCTTCCATTTTAAGGAGTGTCTTATCTCTGAGGATCCCTGCATTGTTAACCAGAACATCTATCCTGTTATAATTATCTAATGCAGTCTTGATAACGTTGATACTTCCTTCCATAGAAGCGATATTATCGTAATTTGCTACTGCTTCACCACCAAGGGTTTCAATTTCTCCAACAACCTTGTCAGCTATGGAAACGGTTGAACCTGACCCATTGAGATCAGTACCCAAATCGTTAACAACAATTTTTGCTCCTTCACGAGCAAAACCAAGAGCATGAGCACGACCAATACCCCTACCTGCACCAGTGATCACAATAACTTTTCCATCAAAGATTCCCACGAATATTCTATCCTTTGAAAACCTGATGATATTAATCCTAGTTAAATAGTTTTTGGACAACCTCACTAATTTTGACAAACGTTTCTTTCTTATACTGTTAACTGATTTATTCCTGTTCTCATGATGGATTACTTCTTGAAATGTATGTGTTATGTGTTAAGAGTTTTGGATTTTATGAGCATATAAGCCTCTAAGGAATACTTAGGAGGAGTGAGTAATAGTTACAATTTCTTCTCTGGAGAATCTCCTCCCGTGAGTGACAGTATTCCTCTACTGTTCCACGTGAAGCGCGTATAATTCCAGGTAACCACAACTCTCGCATCTAAATGCTTCAATTGAGCATTGTAGTTCTTTATTCCATTTATACCCATAAAAAGTCCAAAACGATTTTTCAGGTTTTCCTGGTATCCATATTGGCTGGACTCCTCACAAAAAATATAATCCAATGGATCGTCCTACCAGATTTTTCTCAAAATAAAGTTACAAGATATATAAACCTTTATACAAAAAAACCTCACTAAGGATTATCTCCCATCTTACTCCTGATATTTTGGAGAAGAGAGATTGACAATCCCGAAACAAAATGAAGGACAGCAATAATTATGAAACAGTGCTGGATATGCGGTGTGGAGCTTGATAAAGGACAAATCTCACAATTTTGTTCGACTCATAGGATTAGTTAATGACTGACGATGTTCAGGAACAACCTTTCAAAAATTGGTTTGTTATTTGCGATTTCATTGCTTCATCTGGGTTTTATTTTCTCAATAATCCCAATCAGTTTATCTGACTCGTTTGTTTCGGCTGAAAGATCAATTTCACAAGATTATCTGGTACATGACCCCATTCATATCACTGGCGATAATCAACTGGCTGCTGTGGCGAATAATGGCACAGGAACCAGTAGTAACCCATATATTATTGCTGGTTGGAAGATTACAGGTGCTAAAACTCATGGTATTTACATTTCAGGGACAACGAAGCATTTTAGAATAGAGGATTGTTGGATAGACAATTTTATCAATCATGGCATCTTTGTAGATGATGTTACCCCAGGAACGACTATTATTACCAACAATACCTGTAATAACAATGGATGGAATGGCATCAACCTTGGGCATTCTGGGTCTTCGACTATTACCAATAACACCTGTAATAATAATAATATAGGCATCTACCTTGGTTATTCTGAGTCTTCGATTATAGCCAACAACTCCTGTTATAACAACAGATGGTTTGGTATCGGCCTTGGGGATTCTGGGTCTTCAACTGTTACCAATAACACCTGTATTAATAACAGTAATGAAGGCATCGTCCTTGAGTATTCTGGGTTTTTGGTTATAACCAATAACACCTGCCACAATTCTGGAATCTACCTTGGTGATTCTGAGTCTTCGATTATAGCCAAAAACACCTGCACCAATTGTGGTATTGACCTTGGTGATTCCAAGTCTTCGGTTATAGTCAACAACACCTGTAATAACAATAATGGGAATGGTATTGACCTTTGGTATTCTGATTACAGCCTTATTGTGTGGAACACGTTGCGTGAGAATGGAGGTTACGGTATAGAATTATCCGAATATTCTGTTAATAATTCCATTCATCATAATTCTTTTATCTCGAATGGCCAGGAAATCTCGCAAGCCTGTGATCACGGTATGAATAATCAATGGTATGACGAGACAGTCTTGGAAGGCAATTCCTGGTCCGATTACAATGGTTCTGGTAGTTATATGATCGCTGGGTCAGCTGGAGCTAGTGATCCATATCCAGCTAGTGATCTATATACCTCTATACCCAGTGAAACAGATATTAATGGCTTTATTTTCCTCTTATTCAGAATTGGGTTATTTGTTTTCGTCTGTGGATTAGTACTAGTTATATCCCTCGTTAACAGGCGCAATAAATCAGTATAAACCTGGATTGTTTCTACCTCATAATGGTGACAACAAAAATATTGGCTTATATAGACATAAAATGTAGTTCATAATTTCTTTGAAATTGTGATCCTTTTGCTGAACTTCCGCTAAAAATTCAGTTGTTTATAAAATTGCTAATATCCTTTTTCAGGTATTTTGATGACTGCATATGTTCTTTCGTTTTTTTGTACCAGAGAGCGGAAGCTAAGCCCTGGTCTATATAGCAATGCCTTTTTGGTGGGTTTCAATCGAATAAACACTAAACTTTCTTTTTCATTTGAGTTCATAGCATCCTTGGATTTAGCTCTTTGTGTTTTATCTCTTCAGGTATTTTTTGCTTATCCTCTAACTGACAGCTTGAAAATATTGTCCAAGTTGGTATAAATAGAATCAGTAGTAGAACAGAGAGTTTGTTCATCGCTTATTACTCCTAACCATTCCATTTCTCAAATAAAGTGTTTGATTGCTTTAATGTGTTTTCCTTCTCCAATTAGGAAAATGTCTTTCCCAGAAATTTCTGGGAATTTCCTTCTGAACGGTCGGTTTTGCTGTGGAATTCGCTTCTTTAACAATTATTTGAATGGTTTTAACCACATAGAAAACAAATCCAAAGAGAGGGGGGAAAGATGAGCCATGTGAGCACTTAGGGGAGTTATACACTCCTCGAAGGAGGGGGGTCGGTTTTTCCGTAGAGAATTCACCGCTTTTTGGAACATTTTTCGCATTGGCACTACATTTCGAATGGGAAAAAACCCAAGACTCAGTAGAAGAAAGGATGACTTACAAGGTGTTTTATAGATATTGACGAAAACTTCGTTGTGGAAAATTGGGTGCTCCATCAATGAATTTTTAATTTTATTCGTAGGTGTGTGACGTTACGTATTATGGTGATGTTATGTACTCATTAACCATCATGGGACACAAAGGACCATAGAGAGAGAAAAAGCTCGACGGGATCAACACATGGAATTACTGAAAATAATCTTGATTGGAGATGGATCAGTAGGAAAGACCTCGATCCGTGAACGATATCTAGGACGTGGGTTTCTAACGCAATATTTACCCACATTAGGAGCAGATTTTTCAGTAAAAAATGAGATAATTGGCCAAGAAGAGATCAGCTTTCAAATATGGGATCTTGCAGGACAACCTGTCTTTGAGACAATCAGGAAGACGTATTATCGTGGTGCGAGAGGTGCTTTCATTGTTTGTGATGTCAGTAATCCTGAATCAGTGATGAACATACATAATTGGATGGATGAATTGTGGAAAAATAACGGGCACGGGCCAATTCCGTTCGTGATTCTAGGTAATAAAATAGACCTAAGATCCAATGGAGATTACAGTATTCCAGATCAGACATTACAAGGGATAGCTAGGGGAATAACAACAACAACAGGAGAAACACTACAGTTTAGCGTGACATATTTACCCACCAGCGCTAAGACAGGAAAAAATATCACTGAGGCGTTCAAACGACTAGGAATGCAGGTTGCCTCACACAGGATGTATCTATCGCAATACGCGTAGAGTGTTTTTATATTAAGATCATTCTATTATACAAATCCTGTATTAAAAGATAGATAGGCGATATGGTTTATGAAGTACTCACAACTGTTTATCTACTAAGTGACCTTTAAATGCATATTGTAGTGTTCTCTGACCCACATGTTGATATTGAAAATGTAGACCTTTAAGATGAAAAAGCATGAGAAAATTCAATTATTATCAACCTACTCGGATTCTTTTCGGTTGGCAGCGTGTGAATGAAATTGGAAAAGAGATTTCACGTATTGGAAAGAAGTGTCTTCTTGTCACTGTTAAATCCTTTCCAGCCTTACAACCTGTATTTGACAAAGTAAAAAGATTGTGCATTGAAGCAGGAGTTGATGTGACTCATTTTGATGGTGTTATTCCCAATCCAGATATATTTTGCATTAAATTAGGTTCTGAAATGGCTGTTGAAAATAAAATTGATGTTGTTTTAGGAGTAGGTGGTGGTTCAAGTATTGATACTGCTAAAGCTGTGGCTGTTGGTGCTACTCATGAAGGAGAAGTGTGGGATTACCGTCTAGGACAGAAAAGAGTTGTAAAGAATAAAGTTCTTCCAATTATAGCTGTCCCTACAACAGCAGGCACCGGATCCGAAGTCACACCAATGGCAGTAATAAAAAATCCTGATGAAAAGTTTAAGTCTGCGCTTGCTGATTGGTGTCTATCCCCGAGGATTAGTATTGTTGATCCTGAACTTACACTGACCCTTCCACCGTATATTACTGCGGCAACTGGTTTTGACGTTTTTTGTCATGCATTTGAAAGTTTCTTGCATAAAAGAGCTTCAGATTATGTCGACCTTCTCGCTTTAGAGGCAATAAGACGAGTGATTAATTATCTTCCAGTTGTTGTTAAAGATGGTTCAAACAGAGAGGCAAGAGAGGCAATGTCATGGGCAAGCACCCTTGGGGGGATTTGTATTACAAATGCGGGTACTACACTAGCCCATGGAATTGGTATGGCTATTGGAGGGTATGTTACAGATGTAATGCATGGAGAAGCACTAGCAGCAATGTATCCTAAAGTTAACCAATGGACGTGGAAGCATGCAAAATCAAAATATGCAACAGTAGGTAGAATGCTTAATCCTGATTTGAAAAATGAATCTGATGAAGTGGCAGCAGAAGAATCATGCAATGAAATGGATGGGTTTCTGAAAAAAATTGGTTTATGGATTAATTTGAGGCAGATAAACGTGCTTGAAAGTGAACTAAAAGCAATTGGGGATGATACAATGAAACTCAAAAACTATTCTGTTCATCCTAAAGTCCCAAACCTTTTAGAAATAAACAATCTTATTTTAGCAAGCTACGATAAGTAAATCATTATGATTGCTAGATGAACAGGAGAGCAACTGGAGCATCAGGTACACTACTAAACAAGATATGTAGAATCACAGACAAAGGAAAGCAGTAGAATATCATATCCATTTCATGCTGGCCATCTAAAATGACAAAAGCAGTACCCCGTTTCGATTTTGTTGTAAAACAAATTCGAAGGAAAATATATGGGCTACTGGAGACTGTTTCTCCTGAAGGAGAATCAAAAACGTCAGGAGTTCTGTATGGAGTCTCTCCACCCGACTCTAAATTTAGAATCTTTGTATTAACCTACCAAAATGATGTTAAATTAAGAAATATCAGGCATACTCCACAAACATCCTTTACAATTCCGCTTTGCCACCGATTAATCTGTTTTTTGCCATTCACTACCGTTTATTTTAAATCTAACGCGGAAATTATCCCTATCAACGACCCTGAAGCCCTACAAGTATTTCAGGAAACCCGCCAGCTGAAAAAAGAGCTTAAAGATGTTATGGCCTCAACGGAAAATGAGACAGGGTTTATTCGATTGAAACCCACTAAGAAGGTACTACTATATAAGCCAGGGCTTAGCTTCCGCTCTCTGGTACAAAAAAACGAAAGAACATATGCAGTCATCAAAATTCCTGAGAACCTCTACTAGAACTTGAATAATCGACTGTCCAAATGTTTATATTGTGATTTCTCAGGATATCTTAGGAATCATCCAGTTGAGGGAAAAAAATGAGCTCCATTATGACAAGAAGATACATGGTCGGATAGCTTCTGATAGAATCGGTCGAGATCCACGGGCATGAGGCTAATCATCTCCATCGTTGGCTGTCGAGCTACCATAGTCTTTGTAAATAAAAAAGCCTGCCAGAATTCTCTTAGACCTCGTAGTTTGCTAATGCCTTTAAAGATAAAATTCTTTCATTCTACTTGGCAGAGAATTTCTGTTGGTTTTAATTGGAGTATTTGGTATACCGGAATAATAGATCCAATTAAAGCGGTAAGTAATGTTAGAATCGCCCAAATTAGTAATTTTTCCAGTGGGATTACAGTTTCTACTCCAAATAGTGTTGAGAAGATTGGGAGGAGAAAGAACACAGGAACTGTATATCCTATCAAAATACTGACACTGACAAGAAATACTACTTCAATGGCTGTGGTAAGCATTAGATCACGTTTGGATGCACCGAAGCTGATCAGAATCCCATATTCAAATTGAGAACTTTGGATTTTACGGACATTTATTAAAACAATCCCAATAATACCGATTATTATTCCCAACAGGAGGAAATTCTCTAAAGTACCCAGAAATTGACTCAAGTTCAACCTTGCCTGTTTTGTGAGCGTATGAGATGAAAGAATTGAAGGCCCCCATGCGTAAAGTGCTTTTGTTAAATCAGATTGTATTTTTACAATTGTTTCTTCATTAGTATTCTCAATATTGTTCTTGATATTAAAGAAAATTAACCGTGTACCTTTAAAAGACGGAAAAATGTCATTAAAGAGTGATTCGCTAATAATTACATCTGTAAATTGCTCACTTACTTGGAGATATCCCAGAACTTCAAAAGTATGATTTTCTGTTTCACCGTGAATTGTTATATCAGTTAATGGCATGTTTAGAGATGATCTGTACCAATTTGGGAGGAGTACCCCTTCACCATGAAATAATTTTTCCCAGATCTCTTTTTCAGAATAGCGTGCTGAATTTGTATTGCCCGTATCATAAAGTTTTACATTGAGACCATCTTTAATTGAAGTATTAACTCCTATTGTATTATAATACTGCCTATCATAGAGTGTACGATTCGCAACATCGGAAAGCTCACTGAAATTAAGTTTAGAGGTAGCCACTGACCAACTGTCTAAAATTGATACTTCTTTATCCAAATCATTTTCTACCAATCGTTCTTCAATTATGGAGCGATTTTCAACAGGTAATGAAGTTATGGCAATATAATCAGAACCTAAAGTAATATTATTAATTTCTGAATCTATGATAACACTAAAAGCCCCAGAGATCAGGCTAAAGATAAACATAATACTTAGAACTAACGAAAAAATAACACAAATCAGTAGTGTTCTAATGCGATGCTGTCTTAGATTTGCTAATGCATACATTATCGATAAAGCGCTTTGCTTTATCTGAGAGGAGGTTCTTGAAAAGATTGTGATCAATAATGGTAGGATTTGAACAAAAAGGATACAGGTTAAGATCACAGCATACATAAATCCAACAAAATAGATTTCGGTTGGGGGTTCAGTTGTAAATATTGAAAAGATATCGAAAAGGAATATCGAAATAATCAAAACGAGGTTAATGCATGTCCAGATGACTGGTAATGATCCTTTTTCTGGGATGAAATAAGCTAAAACTAGGTACATTAGCAAAGCGCCAATTAACCAGAATAAAAGAAAATTCGTGAATGATGAGAAGATTTGTGACAATGCAAAGATGAATAATAAGATTGTAAGCCCAAAGTAAATTAAACCAACAATTCGGTTTTTTTGGGGTATTACAGTCATTTCTTGTGCCGTTAATGCCTCAATTATGTTTGACCTTGAAATACGCCACGCTACAATTAAGGTTGGCAATAGAATTGCAAAAAACCCAATTATTATAGCATTAGTAATTGATGTAGCTGAGATATATAATTGATAATCTCTACCATATTGTGCTCCTGCAAGATTCATAGAAACGCCCTCAGGTAGTTCGGTTCGGAACTGCATGAGCATCAATTCTGTTATACCAGCCCCTCCGACCATTCCCAATAAACATCCAATTATTCCGAGAGTTAAATTTTCAATAAAGAGATGAATGAATATTTCCCACCATCGAAATCCGATTGCTTTCAATTTGGCCAATTCTTTTCTTCTTTCATCTGCTACTAAATAGAAAATCAGAATAATAAGAAATGTACCTGCAATAAGACTAGGAAGGCTCATTAGAAAAATAAATTGTAGCATTGAATTTGAGTTTGAGTCTATACCATTTTGGATGTTCTCTCTAATGTGTAGAACTTCGACTAATTCATTCCAATCATCTTCTAAGAATTCTTCAAGTATCTTAACTACAGTATCTTGACGATCGATCCATGATTCACCTGAAACATCCTCCCAGCTTAGTGCAATCGAGTTAATTTGATTTTCCAGGTTTAATATTGCTTGAAGATCTTCAAGATCCACAAAAATACTATCATCACTAAAGAATATCGCTTTTCCTTGGGAATCAATAATCTGTTGTACTTTGAGTCCAATTTCTAAGGGAGCAACGTCAGGAAAGGGTTGAAACTGCATATTAAAAAGATCTTTTTGTTTTAACTGAAGACGAAATGCAAAATTGTCCGTAATTATAGCACTTAAAGTTATTTTATCATCCTCAGACTTAAGATCATCAAAATCAAATGAAAGAGGTTCCCCTTCTTGTGTGAATTCTCCAATTTGTTTGTCTTTTTCTGGATTAAGTCCAATTAAGACGGCTCCAGTATTGACTAGTTCTTTCTCGGGATTGGTAGTTGTTTGACCTCCAAATAAGAGACGGGGAGAAACTGCATCTAATTCGTCCTTTAGCTTATCGCTATTTCTTATATCATCTTCAAGAGTTTGATTAAATGTCAATGCTTTTTCATAATTGGGCCTTATATCTAAATCTAAATCGTCTAAGGGGGCAAGAATTTCATTTTCGTAGGTATTTCGAATACTATCACTAACAAAGAAGGCTGCAGAAATTAAAAGAAAAGAAATGGCAATTCCAAATCCACCTAATACTAACCTCTTCCAATTCTTACGATTATATTTCCATGCGATCCACAAATTCAGCCCTTTAATTTTAATCACCCTTCCGAGTTTTAACTTTCATTAGCTGAAATCTCAGATAATGTTCCATTCAGGAGAAATATTCGATCACAGGTTTGAGCTATCGATTTATCATGTGTTACAAGTACCAGAGTTTGTTTGAATTCTTTACACAGCTCATCCATGAGCTTAATAACTTCCTCCGATGAACTGCGATCTAGATTCCCTGTAGGTTCATCTGCAAATATGATTTGGGGTTTATGAATTAGTGCTCTAATAATAGCGATCCGTTGTTTTTCTCCTCCTGAGAGTTTATTTGGATAAGCGAATTTTCTATGATCAAGCTTGACCCGCTTAAGTAGTATTTCGGCTTCTTTCTGTCCTTTTGACCTGGAGTATCCATTCATTAATAGGGGAAGCATTACATTCTCAATTGCACTTAGACTTTGAACAAGATTAAAACTTTGAAAAATAAAGCCAACATTCCTTCTTCGAAATTTTGTCCGTTTAGACAAACCCATTTCAGTGATCCGATTAGTACCTATAATAACTAAACCATTAGTTGCATCATCAAGTCCTGACATCACATTCAAAAGAGTAGTTTTTCCTGATCCAGAGGAACCCATAATTGCAATTTGTTCTCCCTTCTTGACTTCAAGAGACAAGTTTTTAAAAATACTTCTCTCCTCTTCACCATCAAAATAACTTTTAGCAAGTCCTTTTATTATTAAAATTGGTTCGGACATTATTAACACCATGTTAATAAGCAAAAGGAATATACTTCACTACCTGGTCTTTAGGTTTTTATAATCAATTTTAGCGGAAATAGTTCTTTTTATTCCTCCATCAAATGCTCTTGTTGGGGGTTTCTTCTTAGCGGTCATTATCGTTATTCTCCTAGGGATGAAGAAATTCAAATAGGAGGAGGTCAAAAAATATGATTTCTTCTCTGGAGAGCCTCCCCCAATGAAAAATCGAATTTTCCTTTCATAACTCACACTTTAAAAAAATGTTTTTGGGGGAGATTTATGGATTCCGAATTAGCTTATTTTTGAGCATTCTTGGGGTACTAGCAGTGTTTGTATTCCTAAATAGACGTAATAAACCCGTGTAGCTTGAGTTAGTTTCAATCCATGCCTTTTTAGTAATTTCTACAAATGTTTTTATATACATTTGTATACTTCACTATTTGATGATTAATTTGCATGAAACGATTACTTCAAGATTAAAACAGGAAGATATTGAATTATTAGATAAATTTATTAAAATGGGTCTGTTTGCTAATCGTAGTGAGGCTGTTAGAGTTATTCTTTCCAAAGAGCTCAAAGAACTAGCAAAAAAGCAGGCTAAGATTGACATACAAAAACATCTTGAAACGAAACCTCGTTTAACTGAGCAAGAATTACTTGAATACGGTTCTCGATTATTTCCTTCTTCTGTAGCTACTCATGTTGCTGAAGGTCGTGAGAGATGAAACGTGTATATATTGATACAAGCGTTCTTCTCGCTAAGTGGGTAACAACTGATCCTTACCATGAAGAATGTATTAAAATTGTTGAAGCAGTAAAAAACGAAAAAATTTCGGGAATATTTTCAGGTCTAGGTCTTTTAGAAGTGTCCTCTGTTGTTGAAAGACAACAGAGTAAATTTTCACTTGAGTTGTCTCCAGAAATCTCTCTAAGTGCGGAGTATCTTAAAAGAATTATAATGATTTCGCATTTAGAGATCCTAGATATTGTCTATCCAACTACCACGATAATCGCAGGTTCAAAATTTGAACTGTCACTGATTAACCTGCAATCTTTTGATCTTGCTTCAAAGTTCCATCTAAAGACTTTAGACAATCTTCATCTTGCCTTTTGCATTCTTATTGACAAATTGACGGGTAAATCTATTGATTACTTTGTATCTGGAGACCGTGAAATTGTTTCTAATGCTCATCAAATCAAAACTGAATATGGCTTTTCTACCATGTTTCCTGATGATTTAGTCAGATTAGAGGGATTGTAACGACTCTTTTCCTATACATTAAGTATTTTTGAGTAAGCAAAATTAA
>JAEOSR010000018.1 GCA_016840285.1 Candidatus Hodarchaeota archaeon
GAGGAGCGACGTCAGCGTGAGGAGGAGGAGCGACGTCAGCGTGAGGAAGAGGACCGACAACAAGAATTAGATAGCCATCCAGATACTGAAACTAGGTCTGAAACGGATGAAGGTGGGTATTAAGGATATAAATTTCCTTTCTCTCTCTTCTTTTTTCAAAACGGGTTCATATCTTGAAAGAATTAGCTTGCTTTAAAACTGAATTTTCATCTCACCAATTCATTGCTACTGTTTTCCTCAAAGAGAAAGGGTTAATAATTGATATAGCTGGCCCGAATGATCATTTGGGGGGAGTTGGAATTGGAATGCCATACGTCCGCAAAAATGGTGAAGAATCTGCAAATTACCACTGCATATCTTTCCCAGCTCATCGAGATGGAGAGCTAGCTGGTAGTATTGCTCAAATTATCTCAAAAATCACACGTTTTCATACTGTTGTAATATTTGGAATTCATTTTCCTAAACTTACAAAATCTCATTTAAGAGAGATCATATCTTTTCTTGAAAGATGGTCTGTTGATATAGGGCAGCAAATAGTTACCGAAATTTCTTCAAATTCAAATAAGCCAGTAAAATAAAAGTTAATCCGGTAATAAGAATTAGGGCTTCATGTAATTGAATTATTGGCCGTGGAGAAAAGGTCTTAATTATTTTAAAACCTGGTGATAGTTGGCCAATATATAAGTGACTTTTGATTGAAGACCAAGAATAAACCAAGATTTCATAATCATATTGGTCTAGACTTGAAGTAGATATAGATAAAAAGTAGATCGCTGTTCCATTTTGATCTACTGCTGAAGTAATACTAGGAAGCGTCTGGTTCAAAGTCCCGCTCTTGTTTTGGACGTCTAGAATTCCATATAAATTAAGATTGGGTACTGAAATATCAAGATCTTTAAACTCAATGTTAATTATTTTGAAAGAAATCGAAATAACTGATGTAGTATCAAGAGCATAACAATAAAGTCCATTAGACATCTCAGTTGCAACATAAATAATGTCTTTGATTTTAAAAGTTCCAACAAGAGAGAAGTTATAAGCAGCATATCTAACAGGGTTCATTGGATTTCGAAGAAAAACATACGAATTATTCCATTCAGATAATATCTGAAATCGTGTTCCATATGTGGTATTTGGAAGGTTATTGTTGATTAATCCGCTCAGAAAAAGTGTTTCGTTTGAACGTGAGGTTTGAAATAGTTGGATGAAAGATGTTGGTTGAGTAATGTTTGTGAATCCTCCTTTTACAACTATTCTTTCATCGGTAACGTTGTAGATGATTGAATTAGATTTAAATCCTATCACTAAGGTGAAATTGATTGTTTCACCATAATAAAGCAATTTACTTTCTTCTAAAAGATGTGGGCTTCGATAATCAGTCCGATAAGAAGCATTTGAGATTGTTGGAATACCTCCAATAGAGATAACTGGAAAACTACTATTAAAAATAGAATCTGCAGTCAATTTTAAAGATGAATTCCATACTAATCGGACAGAAACGTTGTAAAAACCCAATAGAAAACGATTAGGGCAATTTCGCCCTCTTGTTGTATAAATATTACCCTGTAAGTGCCGTAGCGTGAGATTAAAAACTTCTATTTGTGTTTCATTACTAGTAAACACTGCTGATGCATTCGCATTAGGCGTGAAGTTACCATTTGTATATTTTAAAGAAATATTTAAGTTCATGTCTTCTCCAGGGTAGTATTGAGGCATTGATGATATATTATCTAGAATTACATTATCAATAACCTCAATTTGATCTATAAACATAATTTCAAAGTTTGACTGATTAAATGTCGTTATTAGTTTCCATGTTCCTAGTAGGGCTTGGTCAGGAACGTTCCATATATAGTATATCGCGCCAATGGTGGTATTGATCGGTTCTAGTTCAAACCATGTATAGTTTTTCTCATCAGGCGATTCCAGGATAGCACTTACAGTTCCATCTGTAATATTTTCTATTGATATATCAGGGACAGAACGATTTTGATAGAAAATTGTAGCATTCACATCGTCCCCGGGTTTAATATCTTGAGATCCATATTCCATTTTGTGGTCATAGCCTACAAATAAAGTCGAATTGCAATAATAGACTTGAGGTTCAATAACTGGTAAATTTCTGATTGAAATCATATTAGTGAGTTTATGAGGACCTAATGTCCAATTGAAATCTGCCTGTAAATCCTCCTCCAAATCTACAACATATAATGCGTTCGATTTTCCATAAAAACTCGGATTATTTTCAGAATAGTCAGGATGGGTAAGATTCCAATTATCTACAATCGTTGTCAACTCTAAAGATCCATGAGACGTATAATTATAAATTTTAAAATGCTGTTCGATAGAAGAGGGTTTTCCTTGAATGATATAATTTGTTTTATTTATACTATTAGGAAGCTCCTGAATAATTTCCTGATAGTGCGTTGTCTCTAATGTAAGGTCAATTGAATTAAGAATATCACCTGATAAAAGAAGAGTCAGTGCTGCATAATAAGTAGTATGGATACTTACCTGTTTACTACTTTCGCTGTTACTGTAAGTAAGATTATTAGGGCCAAATCCTCCTATATGAACCAATTCTGAGCTGCGGTATGTTCGGTTCTCACGCTTTAGAAATTGAGATGAGTAGATAAAAGAAATTGTATCAGAATGAGTGTCCTTAATTTCTTGTGTAGCATTGAAGAGACGAAAGATGGAGTAAGTCATTCCAGTCTCAAAGACAGTTGCATACTCAGATGTTCCAAATCCTCCTTTTGTAGGGCCTGTAGTTTTTTCTAGTGATTTCAACCAATCTAATACGCTTTCTTGATAATCAATAAGATTTTTAGGTAACGATATCTCTAAAAGGTCTCCAAATTGCTCTAATATCTTGATTGATTGAAGAGCATACCATGTATCTTCTATTTCAGTTTGAAAAGGACTCTGTGAATAAAAGTATGAGTTATTTTCCCATGAACTCTCTAGAAATTCGAAAATGTCTACTGAATTAGTTGCTATAAAATCTAGAACAGTTTCATTTACATAAGGAGTCTTCTCTGCATCAATTAACTCTGGAATAATCACTACTTTGCGAATTATATCCAATATCGATAATGCTTGAAATGTTGCCTTGATTGAACAATTTGCATGTCCATATTCATGGAAACTCAACTTCTCTCTATCAAAAGCTGTATTAATGACAAAATCCAATAACTCTGGAGTTATCGGTTTAAGTTTCAGTGGTAGTTCATTCATTATCCAGAGAGATGTTGTGACACCAAATGTCCCCTCTAACGAAAGTATTTGCGCTTCTGGGTCAGAGCCGAGGTAAAATCCTCCTGAATCCGCCTTATCCCTAAGATTAAGTAAATTATCTGCAAGAGTTACCTCCTTTTCCTCCCAATCAGATCCAAACTGATAATAATCGAGTCCAAAGAATCTTAACGTTGAAAGAGCTTCATAAGTGGCAGTAGATGTAGCAAAACCTCTATCTGCTTCTAAAAAAATTCCCTCTTCTTGATAAAGTGAACCTAGGTATTCATATAAAGCTTCAATATCAAATGAATCATTTTCTATTTGATTATCATTATCAATGGATTTTAGTTTAAAATCATTTTCAATTAAATCCAGTGAATCTTCTTGTATTCTCTCTTTGCTAGTGTTTAGAATACTATGTGCGCTAGAAATGCTGGTTAGAGAGATCATAAGTAGTATGATGAAAACGACTGTTTTCCTAGAAGAATTCGTTATATTTGGTAACTTATTAAGGATTCTCATGTACTTTTCACATAATTTAGTATCTAGCTGCGCTATTGTGCCGATTAAAGATTGGACACAACTTGGTTTGAAAAACTTAGCCATCTCCCTTTGACCTTCTTTGAAAATATTATCCTTTCGAACCAATCGAAATTTCTGGTCGAAATTCAAAAAAATTAATAACAAAAATCCAATCTATCTTCTGTTGAAACGTTAAGAGTTAGATTGATGAGACAAGAAATGAGCCGAAATCTAGAAGACCAGATGCGCTTATCTCTTAGGGCAATTTTATCGAAACAAATGGCGGGAGGAGGAGATAAGCATCAAATGGTAACTTCACTTATAAGCGATGATAGCGGTTTTCCATTAACGGGGTTGAAGAGAAACAATGGATCTATTGTTGAAATGAAAATCGAAGAGTTCGAGCAAATATATGCGATTCTTCCTCAAATGTGGGAAGCCATTAAACCAAGTTCAGAAAGTTTACAGTTTGTGCCAAATGAAAGAGAAATAAATCATCTCATTATTGGGTTCAAGAATAAAGGTGACGCCAATCCACAGCTAGAAATGATGGTAACGCGATTAGAGGAGCTATACCTCTCTTCAATCTATTATTCCAAAAAACAGGTGGTTTAATGACAGAAAAAGAAATTGGGGGCCTCGCTGAAGAGATCAGAATGAAAAAGAGGAAAACAATCGATCTAGCTTATAAAAAAAACAAGAACATCCTCATATCAATGCAAAAACAAACAGAAAAGGTGAAAGAAGGATGCGAAAAACTTATCGGGGAAACTGAACCGAAGCTTACCGAGGATGGGATGAAGAAAATTAAATTTCGCTCTCAATTTGAGTCACTAAAAGCGATTAACGCGTTATCACACTTTATTGCTGAACGATTTTCTGATTTTCAGGTTCTAGACTCCTCCAAAAAGCTAACTTCTAATGAATTAAATCAATTCATTAGAGTTGTTTCACGGCTGATAAATGATATTAATCGGGAGCGTGGTATAACTGACCGAATAATGGGCATAGATTACGTGATCAAGAAACGAACAATCTATTCACCTCTTGGTAAATTAAGCACAGAATTAGCAAAGCTACGCGATCTTCAAAAAGAGGAATATCGTATCATCAAAGCTTTAGAAGATTTAGAAGTACTGAGAACAGATGTTAAAGAACTGACAGAAAAGATTTCGGAAACTGATGCAGATATACATAAATTTCAAAAGGAGTATGAAGATCTAGAAAAGGTGAAAGGGGAAACTGAGAGTGAGAGAAACCTTATATTGGAAAACCCCTTAATTAAAGGCTCACGGGATCACGGAGTTCGAATGACTGAGCTGGAAATTGAAATTGGAAGGCATTTAAACTCGTTCAAGAAGATTTTTAAAAAATATGCTCGTGAAATTCAACGGGGATCAATTTCAGGTGATTTTGGTATTGTGAATACCGCTATAGCTTATGAAAAAACCCCCGTTCATAGCTTTCTAAAAGAGGAAGAAGACAATACTGAAATTATTGCACTATTAGAGGAATTGGTTAAAGTTGGTTCATCTGATCTTCATTTAAAGCAGAAAGACATTAACAACTTAAACCAAGAGTTAAAAGCTATACACCAGGGAAAGATGGATTCGTGGAAAACAGAATGGAAACAGCATTCGAAGGAAAAAGAAACAATTGGAGAATCTTCAGAATTTAGATCAATCAATAAGAAACTGAATCGGTGTGAAAAGAAAATAGAAATAGGAATAACAGATTTAAAAGAAAAAGAGGAAGAAATTAGTCTTAGTAAGAAAAAATTAACTCAATTATCTGATTCTCTTAACGAAAGACATCAGCGAGCTAAAGATATTGCGAAAGAAGTGCTAGAATTAGAGGAATAGCAGCCGAATAGCCTTTTAATAATCCATTCTTTTAGATTAAGTAACTATTAAGGCCTATGTATTTAATTTTCAGCCCTCTATTAAATAATTTTAAGGTGAGAACGTTACCAAACCCCATTTCATTTCTAAAATTAATAAGGAAGAAGGGGTAGTCTAGAATTAATGCGTCAATCATACTAGGTGTTATCATTCGCTGAGTCCTCCCTTCTAGTAATTCTATAGTATCATTGTCCAGTACATTTTTAATTTTACAAGGAGCTCCAATATCGATATCTTCCTTATCATAAAGAATGAACGGTTCATCCAATTGTTGTAGAAGTTTGAAAAGCGATTTTTCCTTATTCCAGTTTTTTGTATGGATCATTTGGACGATAGGAGGAGAGGAGATAATTAAATCTCGTCCTGAAAATTGATGTTCCTTCTGAGATTCATCCTCAAATATAAATACAGTATTTTTGAAGTTATCTTCCACCTGAACTTCTTTTAGACCCCATGGCTGAATCTTGCCTTTTTTATAAACTAACCAGTATGCTAATTGTTGAAATTCAGAAACAGCAAGTCCGATTGATCGTGATGATATCTCTTTTCCATTTTTAATGAATTTGAATCCACGGAATTTTCCATCCACGATTTTTACTTGATCTAAAACTACAATATCTCCCTTTTTTGTGAAATATTTATGATGTGGTTCTGTTATGGTGAAAGAATAATCAGCTTTAGAAATTCTGACGGTATCCCCGTTTGAGAGTTCCATTTCTAATTCAATAGGTGAAACTATGTTCTTAGTGCGGTTAAAGCTGGTTATTTTTCCCCAAAGAGCAGTGCCTTGAGATAACCAAGGTTTTGCAAGAACATGTCGGCCAACATAATATTTAGCCCAGTATTCATCGAAAGTTATTTCAAGATAATCATCTATTGTACCGAAATCTCGGATATACTTTTGTGATAACAAATCTGCAAGTTTCTGATGACTCTTTTGAAGTTTTTTTATTGTCCTTTTTCTTAATCCTGGAATTAAAAGCATCCATATCATAAATCCTGCTTTAATTGACCCAATAGAGTGATCTATCTGCATTGCCAACCGAATTGTGGTTAAAGGATGTGATGCAATTAGATTCATAAAACAGGTCATTCGACTTGGAGCAAGATTTCGATAGAGATAATATGCTTGATCTCCCATAAAACGAATATTTTCATCCTTAGATCGCGTTTTTCCAGTCATTAATTGGGTATTAAAGCCAATTTCCCCTGCAATACCATAATAAAAGCCTTCTAAACGATATAAAGATTCTGCTAAGTCAATTCCAAAGCCTTTTTCTCTCGTGATTTTATCAGCTTGGCCTTCTAGCATCTTCACAAAAGTAAGTAAAAATGCGAATAACATAATGTTGAATAACCAGAAACTAAGAAAATCCCAGGTTTGATTTGTCCCCAAAACATATTCCCAATAAGTAGAGGGAGCATCAATCACAGCTTTAATAGCAAGTTCAACCGCGGTTAGACCCAACAACAGTAGGGTATGTTTTTTCCCAACATGTGCTAATTCATGGGCAGTTATTCCACGAATCTCTGCATCAGAAAATTGATCTAAGTCAGAGGCAATATAAGCAATTCTTTGATCAAACCATGGCCCGTATGCGAAAGCGTTTAGGATAGGTGCCTTCACAATACCGATTTTTCTAATCGGTGTATGAATTCTTGTTTGGACTTCTATAATTATCTTTTTTGCTCGTTCATCTTCTAAGGTTTGAATTCCAAACAAAAACGTTAGTAATGGACCTGAAATCAGGTAAATAAAGATATTGGTGACAAAAATTGCGAAATATTTTGCTATATCAGGAAGATTTAATTGTAAAATTAGCAATAGAGCAACTAAGTAAAGCACAAGATAAACCATTTGTGGGCTAATGAAACGGGTTACTACTATGAATTTTTTACCAAAAACTATGAATGCTGTTAAAATCATGATCCAAAGAACTAAATTATATCCGATTCCCACAAAAAACTGATTGATATTGATGTTTGGGGATAATCCGAGGGAAATCAAGAATTGCTTGATGGTCTCTCCAATTGTAGGAAATGCCTTTGTTGTTAGAAAACCTATAACGACCATTATGAAAAAAAAGCCGTAACTAATAGTGAAAGTAACCATCATTCGAAACCAAATGAGGTTTTCTCGCACTTCGAACGATCCAATAATCATTAGCGCTAAGATTCCCGCTAAACCTGCAAGGAGAAGATCGCCTGTAAGAGCAAAAAGTCCAGAGGCCATAACGCCAACACCTGAAAGCTCCATTAAATCAGGAAAAGAACGATATTTCAAGTATTTTCTCAATTCTAGGAGGAAAATTACAGCTAGAAGAACACTAATGCCACCAGCAAAGAGTTGTTCAATAGGAACTTCCAATAGGAAACTTTGGAGATCATTTTGTAAAATCAATGGAGTAATCACCTAAAATTGAGGCTAAAATCGGGATTTTACACCCAAATCAGCCATAAGCATTTACATTTAAAATGGCTACTTTGATCTCAAGATATTTATTTTCCTTTTTTTTCCATTTTTTTTAACATAATTAAAATTGTTTAATTCTGTAGGCGTTAAAAGAGTGAAAAGAAAACCAAAATGGATTAAAGCAAAACTTCCAACAGAGAAAGAATATAGAAAAATTCAGAGATTGCTCAAAAAACGAGATCTTCATACGGTCTGTGAAGAAGCGTTTTGTCCAAACCGTACTGAATGTTGGGAATCAGGAACCGCGACTTTTTTACTCATGGGCCCCTTTTGTACTCGTTCGTGTAAATTTTGTGTTGTAAAGACCCGTAATCCTCAGCAAAATCTAGACGTAAAGGAACCTGAAAGCTTGGCTAACACCGTTAACGAGCTTGGATTGAAATATGTAGTTCTTACTTCTGTTACCCGAGATGATTTAATTGACGGAGGAGCAGAACACTTAAGCCAATGTATAAAGGAAGTAAAAAATAAGAATCCTAATGTTCGAATTGAGATCCTAATTCCTGATTTCCAAGGTGATTTAGACGCTCTTCAGAAGATTGTTAAAAGTAATCCCGATGTTATTGGACATAACATCGAAACTACAGAAGTACTTTCTCCAATAGTCCGTGATAAGAGAGCAAACTATGAACAATCTATTTTTATTTTGAAAAATATTAAAAAACTTGATCGCCAAATATTGACAAAATCTTCGATCATGTTAGGATTAGGAGAAACTGATGAACAGATCCTAGCAGCTCTTCAGGATCTAAGACACGCGGGAGTCGATATAGTAACAATAGGGCAATATCTCCAACCTTCACGAAAGCATTTGAATGTTGTTGAGTTCCTAGAACCCCAAATATTTGAAAATTGGAAAAAAAGGGCTCTTGAACTGGGCTTTCTTTATGTGGCTTCTGGGCCTCTTGTTCGAAGTTCTTATCGTGCTGGGGAATTTTTTGTCGAAAATGTTTTGGAAAGAAAAGCAAAAGCAAAATAATTTACCAGAGTCATCCATCAATTTGTTCATAAGCAATTTTTTTGGCAAACCTCCTCTGAATAAAACCAATGCAGAAGTTTTTCCTGACTACCTAGTTAAAACTTCCTTATTTCGGAAGAATTAACTAGAAGAACAAAATTTAGACAATGATGAGATTATGGCTTGTAGAAAGCAAATTAACAAAAAAATCCCTTTCTGACATATGAACCAAGATGAATGTGAAATTAATTCAATCTAAAGTCTTTAATTGAAAAACAAAATTGTCGTAGAACTTATCTAGAAATGCATTAAAAGATATTATTGGTTGTAGTCACGATTACTATGGTTCATAAGCATGATATCGGACGCCACAGAAAGTGCCCTGAGTGCGGTGCTTTAGATAATGTTGTTTCTGATCCAAGGTTAGGACAATTCATTTGTTCATGTTGTGGGGTAGTGATTGATTCGAAAATGTTTGATCAAGGCCCTGAATGGCGTGCCTATGATTATCAAGAGGAACAAGATCGTTCACGGGGAGGTTCCCCTTTATCATTGCTCCAACCAGACTTCGGTATTAAAACACAGATAAGTAGATCCCGAAAAGACGGAAAGGGAAGAAAATTATCCTCTTCAAAACGATTAGCGTTTAATCGTTTAACAAATGTTGATAACCATGCTCACGAAAGCGAAATCAGAAATCTCAGGATCGCTTTACGGGAGCTTAAACGATTAAGAAGCCAAATGGAATTGCCTGATCGTACAGCACAAATGGCTAGTTCGTATTATCGTCAGTGTCTAAAGAAAAACCTTATTCGAGGACGATCGATAGATGGGATGATAGCAGCAAGCTTATATCTAGCATGTCGCAAAACTAAGATACCACTTACTTTGAAGGATGTCTCTATTAATACCAATGTTTCTTTCAAGGAGCTCGGACGATGTGTCAGGACAATAGTGCAGCATCTTCAAACAAAACCTGATTCTGGAAGACATGAGGCACTGATACATCGCTTAGGAGAGGAATTGTCCCTTTCGATGCCTACTCGCATGATAGCAGTTAATATTGCAATACAAACAAGAGAATTTGGCATAACTGTAGGAAAAAATCCCATGTCTATAGCTGCTGCTTGTTTGTACATCGCAGGGGTCAAAACAGGAGAACGACGGACGCAACAACAAATCGCTAGAGCTGCAAAAACAACACCGGTAACCATTCGCAACAGATTCAAAGAAATAGTCCGCGTCCTCAGAATGGATGATATTGAGGTGAAACGAGGAGCGGCTGCAGTTCCCGTTTTTATCGAGGATCCGAAATCACATTTTAGTCTCAATCGATAACAATTTCCCATTTTCCCCCTTTTTTTATTTCTGAAGTCATAACAAGGTTTTTTCTAGATTAAATTATTACTTTATTGAGGAAATCTCATCATATAATGCATCAAGATCTAACTGATTTCTGTTAAACCTGTTTGTCAATTTCTGTTCTTTGTCAATTAATATTAAACCTATCAAAAAGCCACAAAATTGATATAGAAAAGTGAGGCTCGCAGTTAAAATGTTTGAGGGTATCGATAGTAAAATTAAAGGAAAAATCAGCTCGTAAATGATGATTAGAACGAGATTCACAGAGACCAATAGAAAAACAGTTCTTGATGGGAGATTGATTTCACGAATAATTCTGCTAATGGATGTTCGAAACCGAAAGAAGAGATAGATAGTGAGAATTAATGTAATTATTATGAACAATAAAAACATCAGATCAACTAGTTGTGTTGCCTCATTATTGGTCAATAATTGGACGATCAATGACCACGCGTTCCATAAAGAGTGATAAATGATTGCGTATTTCAATCCCCACTGAAGAAAGATGATTCCCAATATTATCCCAAGAAAAAAAGTAGCAAATAAATGTAATATTGCATATCGAACACTATTTACAACGTTTGATGCAGTATGTGAGAGACTAAAGATTAGAGCACTTGTACAAACCACAAGGAATTTCGATTGACATTGGTTCAACATCACAGAGATTGTATAACGACGAAAAATGAGCTCCTCTAATATCGGCCCAAATATGGAAATCAAAAACGTGAAAGCGAGGATATTGAGAGGAGTACTAAAAAATTCAGCATAAGGAGATGAGACCGAGGGATCAACATGAATTAAATCCAATCCGAAATCGATCAAAGCGACTCCAACCTCTATGACAGAGATAGATGCTATAAGTATAAGGAGTAATAGAACAATGAGTGAAAATTGACTCTTATTTTGAGGGATTTCTTGATAGATGAAGGGTTTCCATTTCAACATAATCACAATGAATAATGTATTACTTATTAGTAAAACCACCAAGGAAAGAAGAGCAAAGTTAATGGGATCAAGAAAGAAGTTAGTTGGGAAAACGAATAGGAAAACCGACCCAAGCATCATTTGAGTCAACGAATATCCTGATAAAAGAAATATTACCAGAATAGCATACCGAAAATTAGTAAAAATCGAATTAAGGCGCGTAGAGTCTTTTGGTGTATTGTTCCACTCAGAGGGAAAAAAATTATGTCCGCAAAAAGGACATGAAGTGGTATCGATGGGAATTGTTGCATGACAATAGGGGCAAATAGTAGTATTTGACAATTTATTTCCACAATAGACACAAAAGTTCTTTACTGGAGTTTTTTTCTTACAATATGGACAGAATTGAGAGGGCGATTGTTGGATCATCCACGTGAGAGTCCCAGTTACATTGAAAAATACTTTCGATCATATAAAAAAACCCGATTGTTTGAGAAAACCTAATGAACTATCATCGCTAGAGTACGACGATTTCCTGCGAGTCCTCAGAACCTCAAGCTTCGAAAAGAGGATAAGAGATACGATAGATTCAACTTCTTGACTGATTTTCTCCGTTAAATGCTCAAAAACAACTTAATGCAACTTATTCAGAGAGACCCTTACAGAAAACCTATTAAATATTAGCCGAAAAGTTAAACCTATTGAAAGACAGAAGGATATTCTGTAGTGATATACCAGTAGTGAACCGAAGAAACATTTAATTCTGTTCAATGAAAAAAAGGGGTCTTTTTTCGTGGTACTAGAGTTCTTAGACGCTGAAATCATGGAACAATTGGACAAGAAGCTCACTCAAGCAATTGAGGGACTGGTTAGTCCAACAAAAGAGCGAATTCGTGATTTCATTCTTACAACAAAGGGAAAACGGTTACGTCCAGCTCTAATTTCAGTAACAACTAATTTATTAGTAAGAGATACAAAAATTCATGAAGTAGCAATGGAGAGATCACATAATGCTGCAATCGCTATAGAACTTCTCCATAATATGACATTAATTCATGATGATCTAATTGATGGTGCTCCGATTAGACGTGGTAAAAAAGCTTTTCATATACTTCATGGAGCAGATCGTGCACTTCATGATGGTGACGTCCTTCATGCCTATGCTTTGACTTTACTGAAAAATGAGCCTACTCTCAACCTTGTCCTTGATTATGCCTATCAAGTTAGCTTAGGTAATGCTATCGAGTTAGAAGATAGGTTGGATCAAAACTTTGACTTTAATAGAGATCATGTAATCAAGATTATGGAGTTAAAAACGGCTATTGTCTTTGCAGGCTGCGTAAAGTTAGGATGTATAGCAGCTGATCGCGGAGAAATCTTTACAGATAGATTGCATGAAGCTATTGTCGCTGCTGGTATTGCTTTTCAAATTCAAGATGATTACTTAGATATCCTAGGAAACCCAGAAGAATTTGGAAAAGTTCCTTATTGGGACATCCAAGAATCAAAGAGAAACCTGTTCCTATATTTTGCTTTGCAAACTGAATATGCTTCTCAAATTAAGGAAATCTATAATAAACCAGTTGGAGAGAAATCAGACAAGGATATTAAATTTATCATAGAAGCCTTCCGCTCCGTCAATCAGAATGTAAGAGAGGTAAGAGATGAATATGCTCACTTCTGTATCCAAGAGCTAGAAGAAATCCAGAACGAGTTAACTAATAGAGATACAAGAACAATTGAGTTATTTGAATTTTTAAAAATCTTAGTTAAGTTTCTTGCTGAACGGGAAAAATAATCTTATCCTTTCAAGAAGAAAATGTGGAAATGACTTCCAGTGAAAAATAAGGATATTCACAAATATACGATAGAGTTTACGAATAATTTTTGGTTGAACTTGGTGGAAGTAGCGGGTCATGGTAATGTCAAACAATTTATTATTTCAGCATTGAAAGTTGCCCTAGAAGCCCATACTATCAAATCCTTAATATTATGTGGAGGTCGAGGAACCAGTTTTCGGCCAATTGCTGTTGCTACTCCTGCAGTCATGTTACCTATTGGTTATCAACCAATTATTGAATATTCTATTGACTTATTGCGACGACATGCCTTAACAGAGATTTTTTTGTCCATAGGATATTTAAAAGAACACATTCAACAACAATTTTCAGAGAAAAATATCCCTGGTGTCGAAATTGGGTTTATTTCAGAAGAAAAACCTTTAGATACTGCAGGAGCGGTACTGAATGCCCAAAAACAATTCAAATCCACATTCCTAGTAATGAATGGAGATCTAATTACTAACATAAATCTTGGCTTGCTCATAGAATTCCACCGCCGAAAAATAAAAGAGGGTGGAATTGCAACCATGTTTATTCTTGAGAATAGTAATGGTCAAGTTGAATTTAATGAAGAAAATAGTAGAATTGTAAAATTTGTGAGTGGAGGAAAGAAGGGATTAAACCATGTTAATGCAGGAATCTATATTTTTGAACCAGAGATCTTCACATATATAGAAAAATCAGTTTCCTCCCTAGAAAAGGATGTGTTTCCTGCGTTGGCTAAGGAGGAACTCCTTTATGGATACATCCCAAGTCATCCTGTCTATTGGAATCATATCAATAGTCCTGAGAAGTATAAATTGGGCTGGTCTGATTTCTTAGCTGGCAAACTCGACTTTTAACTAGTGCTCCTAGAAAATCTGGAAGATTCATCTAATGTGGGTATATCGTATTTTTTCCTGGATTACGCTAGTCATTTCAATTCTAATCTTCATTTCAATCCCCATTTATATTATATCTAGCATGGTGATAATCTTTTCTAATCTTACCTTTACCACAATACTTCTAAATATACTTCTTCTTATCATTGAAGTGTTTGGATTTCTCTTCGCATTTTATCTCTTTTACATGATTTCTGGTGCTTTTAAATTTCGATATAGATCAATTCAGATAAATTACAAAGGAAAAGCCTTGGAAAGTCCATTTTTTAGTATAATTATCCCATCACATGGGACGTCTTTTCCTGTCCTGAAAAAAACGTTGGAAGGAGCCCTAAAAATAGATTATGATCAATATGAAATCATTGTCAGTGATAATGGTCAGGATCTCAATGTTACTGGACAGTTAAAGGAATTTTGTGAGGAGAACCAAATTCAATTTTATCATAAACAAGATAGACGAGGATTCAAGGCAGGCAATATTAATGCAGTGATTGATAAGACCAATGGAGAATTTATAGTAATTCTAGACTCAGATCATATTGCAGTTCCAAACCTTCTTACAGAATTTTCTAAGGCATTATCAGATAAAAAAATTGGTTATATACAAGCTAAAGTCGCTTATCGAAATACACAGAAATTATATCAAGCTGCTAACTCTATTTTATATTCTCAGTTCTATGAAGTCTTTGAGGCAGCGAAAGAACAACGAGGGGTTGTACTGTTCAATGGTACAACAGGTTGTTTTCGAAAAGAAGTTCTTAAAAAAGTTGGTGGATTTTCAGAGGATACTTTGATTGAAGACATAGATACTTCAATGAAAATCCTATCTCAGGGCTATGAAGGGAGGTATTTAGACTTTGTGGGATCTCATGGATTAGTTCCCGAATCAGCTAAAGCCCAGATAGCTCAATTGTGGCGTTGGGGTACTGGAGCTACCAGCGTGCTTCGTTTAAGGTACCGAATGATTCTAGGATCAAAGCATCTGAGTTGGTTTAAAAAATTAGAGTTAATCTTGAATACGATGGCTTTCTTCTCTGGAATCAGTGTAGTGTTGCTGATGACAATTCTAGCTGTTCTCATCTTGGGAGATATTCCGTTTTTACGTCCTCAGCTGTTTGGTTTACATTCAGGGTATATAATGCCGAGCCTAGTTGGTGTATCATACACTATGTCGGCATTTCTAGCCATTCTCTGGGAACCACGACAACAACATCTATTGAAAAGACTGATACAACTGATTCCATTCTATTTATTTTCATTAGGGACTTTTCTGTTCTTGATATCTGGAGTGATTGAAGGATTGCTTTTGAAGACCACAACGCTCAGTAGCGGGGCACTTTGGACTCGTGAGGTTCGAGTTATTCGTAATTCTCTGATAGCTCTTGGTTTTTGTTTCACCCTTATTCTAATTGGCTTGTTGAAGTGGTCACATCAATTTGCTCCAGTTATGGTGGGGGGTGTTATCGGTTGGGTATTGGCCCCCTTAATGCTTCTATATGAGGAAGTGTTCCCTCCACGCGAGGGTGAATAATCCCAATTAGTTCGTAGAATGATAATGACTCGCTCCAATGAAGTGAGCGATCCTTAGAGCTTCTGGAATGGTGCCAATGGCCGTGCATTTCTTGATAAGTAGATAAGCATCCTTTGGATGAATTCCTGCTATTTGGAGGAAGAGAAGAGGATCATCTTGAACTTTTAGTGGTTCGCCCGCAAGCCTAATGCTCTGCCATCTCTCTTTATCACTAGGAAAAGCCTTCTCTAAAGCGAATTTAATTCCAGGATAATCAGGATATTTTCGAAGTATTACAATAACAGGGATTCTCGTTATTTCATATAAACTAACAATATCGAGGACTCCGAATCCTGCTATTGTGATCCCCTGCAATAGAATTGTTTTTAGCTGATATTTATGAGGAGACTCTAAGATCATTTCACTTATAATAGTGGTGGCTAGAGGATCGTCCTTTTTGAGGTGACATTGAATAATACCATCAACGTAAGCTGCTCCCTTCATAATGACACCAAAAACTGGAATATTTATATCTTCTTTAGAAAAACGGTCAAATCCTCCGTCATCGATTCCAATTATAGGAGTTTTAGACTTGACAGTTCGCCAACGTTTGACTATTTTCTTATCGTTCATTAGGATGCACTGAGTGCGATTGCATTACCTTGTCTAATTAATTTAGTTTTTAAAAAAGTTGTTACAAGGCAATATCCTTAGATTTTTAATGGAGGAGAACTGGATGTTAATCCAGTTCTTATTAATAGGAAGATTGAGGAATTAATGCACTGGCACGAAGACTCCACAATTCATCTTTCAGCATGTCACGGATGGCAAAACGAATTGCTTCACTGCGATTGGGATACCTTCCACTGCGTACTAACTCATCAAGTCCTAATACCTGATCATTTGGGAGATGCACCGTAATAAGTTTCATCATTTTAAATTATCAACCTCTTTTTGGTGGTTAACGAAATTGATATTATGGATGGTTTAAAACAAGCATAATACAAGCATATTACATGGTACTATAGGCATATTACCTGGGATCAATGGATGTTCAACAATATTGTATCCGACATTTTTGCGTACTACTGCTGAGCTAATTAAATTTTTAATTAATATAGATCATTCTCCCTTCTGCTATTTGAGGAGTAAAAATGGTTTGAGCTGCTTGTGTCTTTATCAGCTCAATCATTATCAGTTCATCAATGTTTTTTGGGTTCTTAAATGAGGTTTCACAATCTATTACTGAAAAGATATTCTAGTTTGGACTCCTTTTATATATCAAGTCCACTCATTAATAAGAACTATGGCAACCTGAGCTCAATACATTCTGAATAAAGGGATTAAAATTATGACTCTCATCTCAGAAGAATCAGAGAAGTCTATAAGAACAAAACAATCAAATCTCACACGCAACGCAAAGATAGTCCTTGAGAAACGATATCTGAGGCAAAATGAACGTGGGGAGGTTATCGAAACACCTGACCAGCTATTTAAGCGAGTAGCTAAATCCATTGCAGCGAATGAAGCAAGGTATGGCAGTGATCCAGCTTTATATGAAGAAAAATTTCATGATATGATGATTAATCTCGAGTTTCTCCCGAATTCACCGTGTTTAATGAACGCGGGGGCTGAACTCAACCAGCTTTCGGCTTGTTTTGTCCTACCAGTCCATGATGATATGAACTCTATCTTCCTCGCTATTAAAAATGCAGCTATAATTCATAAATCAGGTGGAGGTACAGGTTTTACTTTTTCTCATCTTAGGCCTGCTAATGATAAAGTCCAGACTACAGGCGGTGTTGCTAGTGGCCCGATTAGCTTCATGACCGTCTTTAATTCCGCTACAGAGATCATCAAACAAGGCGGATGTGTATCAGCTGATAGCTTTATCCGAACTCCTGAAGGAGTTAGAAAACTCGGAAAATTGCTTGATTGTCCCCCAATGGGAGAAAACTTCACAAAAGAGCTTGTTTATGATGGAAATTCCTATAATAATGCTTTAATTTCAATGGATAATGGCATAGCTGAAGTTCTAAAACTTGAAACTGATATTGGATTGTACTTAGACGCGACTTATAATCATCAAATCGCTTGCATTGATCAAAAAGGGGAAAGAATATGGAAAGCTGTTCATGAAATTCGCGAAGGAGACTGGGTAATTGTCGTATTAGGAGGTCATAGGGGTAAAGAGGTTCACCTCCCAAAAATCGATGAACAACATTTCAATGCTACTCCTATTAAAATTCCAGAAACGATGACATCTGAGCTGGGTGAAATTTTAGGGTTATATATGGCTGATGGTTGTTTGAGTACTGGGGGAAGAATGATTTTTAGTGTTGATAACAAAGATTCTGATTTAATACATAGAATTGAAGATTTAATGTTCTTTTCTTTTGGCCTGAAAATTGGAAGGAAGGAGGATAATGTTTCTTGGAGCGATATAATTTTCTATTCTCACGATTTATACAGATTTTTTGAAGACATGAAGTGGAAGAAGGAATCATCAGCTAAAGCTTTTATTCCACGCGAAATATTTCAGTCTCGTCCAGAAGTAGTAAAAGCGTTTATAAGGGGTTTATTTGAGGGAGATGGGAATATACATACAAACGGGTATCCTAGACTCTACTCGACATCTCGAAAATTAATAGAACAGACACAACAGTTATTACTAGGATTAAATGTTGTATCTAGCTATAGTGTTCGACGGAAAAGAGATAATAGTTACGGGAAAAAGCCAATTTACACCTTAAGAATCGTCTCTAATAGAAGTTTGAGAGTATTTAAAGAGGAGATAGGATTCATATCAAAAAGGAAGACAGAAACATTTCAATCTAGATATCATGAAAAAGCATTCGAGTACAATGATGTAATTCCAAACCAAGGAGAGAAACTTAAACAGCTTTACAACTATGTTGGGAGGGGATCAGGTAAAGGGAGAGGAAAAAGAGGAGCTGATAGAAGGTTCTATAGGGCTATTCAGCATTATATAGGTGATCCATCCCATAGAAGGAATTTAACAAGAAAGAGGTTGAAATTTCTACAAGAAAAATATGATATTATTCGTAATAATGAGCATTTTGCCAAGATTTCTAATCAAAAATATTATTTTACGCAGGTTAAGAAAATCTTATGGACAAAATCGTATACGATGGATATTGAAGTTCCAGGTTCAAGTCAATTTGTAGCTAATGGCATTCTTGTTCATAATCGGCGTCGGGGAGCAAACATGGGGATCTTAAGAGTTGATCATCCCGATATTATGGATTTCATTCATTGTAAAGAAGATTTGAGTACGTTAAATAATTTTAACATTTCCGTGGGGCTCACTGAGACATTTATGGAGGCAGTAATTCAGGATGACGAGTATCCTCTCATCAATCCCCGTAATTCTCAAGAGGTAACTCGACTTAAAGCTCAAGTGGTATTTGATGAAATTGTCCAAATGGCTCATACCAATGGAGAACCAGGCATAGTTTTTTTGGATAGGATAAATGAAACTAACCCAACCCCTAAAGTGGGTAAAATCGAAGCAACGAATCCTTGCGTAACTGGAGATACATTGATAGCAACAGCTGATGGTAGATCAGCGGTTCCAATACGACAATTAGCTGAAGAAGGAAATGATGTTCCTGTATTTACCGAAGATGATCAAGGTAAAATTACGGTTAGATTCATGAGAAGGCCAAGACTAACAGGAAATAAAGTTCCTGTATATCGGGTACATCTTGATTCAGGGGACATCTTAAAGACAACAGCCAATCATAATTTTTATCTTAGAAATGGAACCTTAAAACGAACAGATGAGTTACAATCTGGAGATAGTTTGCATATCTTAACAAAAGTATTACAGTATCAAAGAGGGAAATATTCAGCTAATCCTCACAAAAAATACATGAGAATGTATAATCGAGGTCGTTCTGAAAAATCAGAACATACGCTAATTGCAAAATTTTTCCATAATAACAATGAATCAATACCTGAAGATCATGTTGTTCATCATATAGATTTTGATTCGGAAAATAACTCACCAGCAAATCTTAGGATAATGCACGTTCATGAACATGATGCATTTCATAGTAAGTCCATGAAAGGAAAAAAGAATCCAATTTTCAAAATAAAAGCTGATCCAAGGAAATGGAAAAAGTACAAAGCAGAAAATCCCTTCTATCATCCCATCGGAGAAAATAACCCAAGATATGGTATTAAAGTTTCAGAAGAAACAAAGAAAAAAATTAGCTCATCACGGAAGAAATCTTATGAAAATAATCCAGAGCAAAAACTCCTCCTATCAGAGATTTCTCGTGAAAATTGGAAAGATCCAAATTATATCAAAAAAGCTCAGAAGGGCTTTCGTCAGAGAGCTTTAAGAAAACTAGAAGAGTGTAAACAAAAAACAGATCTCAGATGCTTTTTAGATGACAATAGTGTGATGGTAGAAAAAACTTGTGAGCATTGTGGTAAATTATTTTATATTAGTTTTAATGAAAGAGAAATCAGCTATTGTAACAGAAAATGTTTTATGAAACATTTCAATTCAGAAGAAGAAATGATTATCAAAAGAACTACTGGTGTAAGAAAGACATATAAAAATCTTGCTGAAGAAAAAAGATTGAAACAGATACAAAATTATCTTGAGTTGAAGGAAAAATTAGATAGAGAACCTTTTAAAAAGGAATGGGAAAGTTTATGCAGACAATCTTCTGTCCCGTTCAGATTAAGGACAGAATTCGGATTTAAAACCTATAGAGAGCTTAAAGAATATTCCTCTATGCATAATCACAGAGTTGTAAAAGTTGACTTTCTTGGAGAGGAAGATGTCTATAATGGTACAGTTGATGAATATCATTCTTTCTTCATCGGAGGGTTTGAAGAACAAGTTGGAGAGAGAAAAAAGATCAAATTCGTTAAAACACAGAACTGCGGAGAACAGCCTCTGTTAGCGTACGAGTCGTGCAATTTAGGGTCTATCAATCTCAGTAAGATGGCAAAGAAGGATACCATTGATCCACTGAAATCTCATGTTGATTATAATCGGCTTAAACGAGTTATTACCCTTGCTGTGCGCTTTTTGGACAATGTGATTGATGTCTCTACCTTTCCTCTCCCTGAAATTGAGCAAATGACAAAAGCTAACAGAAAGATTGGGCTTGGAGTCATGGGGTTTGCAGATTTACTCATAAAATTGGGTATTCCTTATAATTCTCAAAAAGGGATTGAATTAGCACAACGGATAATGAAATATATCCATACTATTGCAATAAGAGAATCTCAAAAATTGGCTCAAGAACGTGGATCATTTCCTAATTTTGAAAAAAGTATTCATGCTGAAAACTTCCCTATGATGCGAAACGCTACATTAACAACGCTTGCGCCAACAGGTTCTATCTCAATCATTGCAGGCTGTTCTAGTGGTATTGAACCCCTCTTTATGTTGACTTATGAACGACGTGTCTTGGACGACGATATTTTAGTTGAAGGATATCCCTTTTTCGTGAAGATTGCCAAAAACCAAGGAATTTACTCAGACGAACTAATGGAAAAAATAGCAGCAACTGGTTCAATCGCAGAAATCACTGAAATACCTGAAGAGATACGTCAAACTTTTGTTACTGCACACGACATCTCCCCAGAGTGGCATGTTCGGATGCAAGCAGCATTCCAGACATCAGGAGTAGATAATGCGGTTTCAAAGACGATAAATTTTCCCATTGAAGCAACAAAGGCTGATATCAATAATGCATACATGTTAGCTTACAAATTGGGTTGTAAAGGGATAACAGTATACCGATCTGGGTCTCGAACTTACGATGTTTTATCTAAAAAAGGCACTAATGAAGTGAAACAAGTAGATGAGGTTCTCCCATCGAAAAAACCAAGATATCGGCCAGATATTACTCGGGGAGTCACTGAACGGGTACGAGTGGGTTGTGGAACCAATTTATTCATAACCATTAATGAAGATGAAGAGGGATTAGCTGAACTATTTTTATCACTAGGAAAGTCTGGTGGATGTGTCGCATCGCATATTGAGTCAATGGGTCGATTGATTTCACTAGCCCTTCGGAGCAGGATTGAACCCGATGAAATAATAATTCAGCTTAAATCCATACGTTGTCCTTCCCCTACATTTGGTTCAGAAGGCCCAATTCTGTCTTGTGCTGATGCAGTCGCTAAGTCCGTAGAACGATTCGTAAACCGCTATAGTATCAATAATCATAATGATGAGGTTGTTTCTGTTAAAAAAATAGAGGAAAATATTTCTAGTTCGGACAGCAACTCTATTTATCTTTCTCATACTACTTCAGGATTACGTCCAGAATGTCCTGAATGTGGGAATCTTGTGGAGCATAGTGAAGGATGCGTACTTTGTCGGGTTTGTGGTTATTCTAAGTGTGGATAAATA
>JAEOSR010000019.1 GCA_016840285.1 Candidatus Hodarchaeota archaeon
GCAACAGATATCAGATATCTAAGAGGGAAACCAGTCAAGAATCATCTAATTCAAAAAACTTTTATTGTTGAAAATCCACGCCTTTCTGTTTCACAATCTTCTTTTGACTGGGGAATCAGAATGAAAAAAATGAAAATACTACTTTTGTTTACAATTATCTTCTCAAGTATATTACTTCTAAATGGAAAATCCTTAGTTAAAACAACAGATAGAACGATTAGGTTAGCTTCTGATGATAATGGAAGAGATGCAGCTTGGTATTATGACAACTTAAATTCTCTTGACCGCAGAAAAATCAGGCAAGCTATGGATTATGCAATTCCTCGTGAAATGATCATTGATGGAATATTAAGGGGCTATGCTTTAAACACAGCCACTTCTCTCAGCCCTTATATGCTGGGGTTTGACCCAAGCCTTCAAGCGCGAAATCATGATCCCAATTACGCTCTAGATCTCCTTGAAGAGGTTTTTGGCTACCGATATAATGAGGGGGCCACAGATGGATCAGAAGTACCATATTTCTCGTTGACTTTTGCTGTTCCAACTCCTAATACTGCAAGATCACGATGGGCATCACTAATTGCGTTAGAATTCCAACGCATTGGAATTGATGTTGAGATGAAGTGGTGGAACTGGAACATTTTCCGTCCGCGTATTTTCGATGAACCAGTTGGTGAAGGATTTGATTACGATCATGGAGGTTATGATGCATATTTTGTAGGTGTAGGGCCAGATATTATTGGAGGTTTGAATACTTGGGCCAAAGGAATAGACTTTAGTTATGATTTCACTAGTTATTCTTCTCCTTCTGATGGGAATACAGCTTGGATTAATAACGCGGAGGTAGATGACATTTGGGATAGAGCCATTAATTCATCAGATTTAACTGATCGTTTGCAAGCTTTGGAGGATTTCCAGTGGTGGTATAATTACGAAGCACCAAGGACAATAATTAGCCAACAGCTAGACCTTTATGCTGTTGACCCCGATTTAACTGGATTTGATCCCTATTTGGGGTATAACTTTCAAAACTGGACACTTGATACTCAAGATACATTATTTTATGTGCAGGAAAGACATTTTCAGAATTTTAACCCACTCTTGTCAATAAACTACGCTGAGCTTCCCCTAATAGAAAATATTCATGGTTCTCTCACAAAAATAAGAAGTGGAGATAATATCACGCACCCTGTTGGCTTCTTGGCTGACTCATGGAATCATAGCCCTGATTATCTAGAGTGGACAGTGAATCTTCGAGAAGGAGTTTTATGGCATGATGGTACACCTGTAACCGCGGATGATGTTGTGTTCACCTATCAAGCCGTATTTAATGAAGAAACAGGTATTGATGCAAAATTACGTGATATATTGATCTCGGTTTTTGGTGAAGCAAGTAATATCATAAAAGTTGATACTTACAAAGTTCGATTCATATTACCATCATTCCATCCTTATGTGGAATCATTAGGCTTTGGCTTACCCATTTTACAGAAAGCACAAATGTTAGCTATCCCTTTTTCAGATTGGCGAACTGATGATACTAACAACGGAATTGTCCAGCTTATAGGTTGTGGTCCCTACTACTTCGATAACTTTGATGGATTCGACACCATTACTCTAAAGAGGGCTAATACTTATAATGGAACACTGATGGGTCACGACCCGAATGCAGTTGGAGGTGGTATTTGGTGGTCAAACGCTACAATCGAAACAGCTCAAATAAGATTTGGGGAAAATCCAAACAGTGCTATCTTAGGTCTTGAAAACCAGAGCTATGATGTTTTGGATTCCAGAATGGGTCTTCAACCTCTAGCTAAGGAGGTAAATTCCTCATGGGGAAAACTAATCACTACACCACGTTGGGGTTATCAAGAATTAACTTACAATCAATACTCTCCCATCTGGGGAATGAATCCTCGTGATCCCCGAACAATGTATCCCGATCCCATTCCAGAACCAGATAGAAACTTGGAATGGTACTATGATAATTTGACTCCAGAGGATCGGAAGAAGATCAGGCAAGCCATGGATTATGTAATTCCCCGTGATCAGGTTATTGACGAACTATACCACGGTTACGCAGTAAAAACTGCTACAGTAATAAACCAACAACTAACTGGAGTCTATGACCCGAGTATTCAAGCAAGAAATTACGATATTGAACAAGCGAAAAATCTGATGGAGGAAGTGTTTGGGAAACGATACATCAATTACAATGGGGCCGAAAGTGATGAATTTCATACTGCTGAACCATATTTCTCAATGACTTTAGCTGTTCCAAATACTCAATCTGACCGATCTCAATGGGCAGCGCTAGTTGCTAGATCGTTCCAAGATATTGGAATTGATGTTACCTTGACGTGGTGGGGTTGGAATATTGGGTCACCCCGCATCTTCGATGAACCAGTTGGCACTGGATTTGATTATACGCATGGAGGATTTGATGCATTTTTTGTTGGTTTTAATTTCAATCCAGAAGCCGAGGGGCTTGTAGAAATATTTTCACCAACTAGTTTTGTACCTAACGGTTGGAATTATTATTGGATTGAAAATGAGGAAGTAGCAGCTATCCTTGAATCTACAATGACATCGTACGGACTAGAAGAGCGAATTCAGGCCTTGAGGGAATTTCAAGCATGGTTTTATGGCGAAGTACCAGCATCAATTATTCGCCAACGAATGCAACTTTTTGCAATGGATCCTGACTTACATGGATTTGATCCCTTTCTCGGTCTTTATAATATCCAAAACTGGACTATGAGCACTCAAACATCCATAAGTATAGCACAACCAGGAGACTTTTTCAATTTCAATCCCCTGATATCCAATAGTTATTACGATTCAATGATATTAAAAAACATTTTCTGCAGTCTTTCTAGGCGAAGAGGGGCCTATAATCTCACTCACGCGGTTCCTTGGTTAGCTAATTCATGGTCTCATAGTCCTGACTACTTGATTTGGGATGTCACCCTCAATTCAGGAGTTAAATGGAGTGATGGTACAGAAGTGACAGCTGATGATGTTGTATTCACCTATCACGCTGCATTGAACCCAGCCGTGGGTCATCTTTCCTATGACATATATTCTAGCATTCTTGGCGGTACTAGTGCCATTGAAAAAACAGGCACCTATAATATTAGATTTACATTACCCGCTTTCTATCCTTTTGTAGAAACTGTCTTATTTGGTGTCGAAATATTACAGAAAGCTCAAATGGAAACTTTACCGTTCGTTGAGTGGAAAACTCATGCTACAAACACTAATTACCCTCCAATTGGATGTGGGGCTTACATGTTCGATTCATTTCCAAATCCAAGTACTTTTATCATTAAACCAAATCCTCACTACAACGGGACATTTTTGGGTCATGATCCTACAATGATTGGAGGGCCTAACTGGTTACCAGACCCCCACTTCACATCGGTTACTTTTAATGTAGTCAAAGAGGTTTCTAGTGCCATTTCAGGTCTCCAAACTGGAGTTTACGATTTCATTGATGCTCAGATGCGCATCCAACCTCCTGCTGCTGAAATAATTGAATCAGATTGGGGAAAACTAGTTTTTTATCCTGAATGGGGGTATCAAGAACTGGGTTATAACCAATACTCTCCGATTTGGGGTATGAATCCTCATGACCCTCGATTGATGTATGAAGAACCTCACATTACCACTCCAGAAATAGAACCAACCTCCGAATATGAAGAGTCTAGTGAGACAACAACCAGCGAAGAGAGCTCTAGCAAGACCAAAACCAGTGAAAAAGAGACAACTGAACCTGTTATTCCTTCTATTTCTGGAATTTCAGGTTATAAAGCTCCTTTAATTATACTTGTCCTTGTGAGCAGCGGACTATTAAGAAGAAAATTCAATAAGAAGTCCTAGTGATCAAATTAGGACTTCCTCATTTTTCTCTTTAATCTAGCACAAGCTATAATGGTTTCATGATCCAAATACGATATGCTTCGTAACAAAAGAAAATAACTCCACATAATACAAAGAACAGAAAGAGGAAATCTTCTGTGTGAAAGACAATGGATCCTCTATTAAACATTACTAACAGATATAAGAAGCACCCTATTGTGAAAAATGAAATGTAGAATAACATTCTAGGAATCATACGGGTTCCAATTTTAACATATAGTCCAAAAATACCAGTTTTAACTGTTTCCTCAACAGTATACTTATCTGTTGTTGATTTTGAAACCAAACCCGCATCAACGAGTTTATTCATGTGATAAGAAACTGTAGAAGGAGAGGAAATCTTTAGATGGCGTTTAATCTCGCGGATACCGCTTTCACCATGAGTAAGTAAGAACCAATAAATTTTCATTGTTTTTCCTTGTAATAATTCATCTGATAGTTCTTCCATTACTTTAGCTCCCATATATCTGTCCATATATCCTTTATATAGATAAAATCCTGATTAACATAATCAATAACGATCGTGACTACTCTCGAAGAATATTTTTTATATAAGCTTTTAATTTTCCTTACAAAAAAAAAGAGGGGAATGAATTTCTTATCCCTAATAGATGAAAGAAACTCTTAATCTTCGTTTGTCACGATCATATTCAAAATACTTTCATCTGTGTGTATAGTTAATAGATTGGTTATCCATTCAGGTAACGGGGGAGGATTAGAATCGAGAATTTCATGCCATTCTTCGTCACTCAGTCGGTCAGTCATTGGATACTTAAATTCGTTGTAGGAAAAAGTACCTCCACGAGTTAGACGTAATTTTCCATTATGATCTTGCACTACAACATAGATAACATATGGATCACCAGTACCCACTTCTAATACTTGGCCTGTATTAGGATCAGTATGAACATCTGCGATAATGGCCATACGGTCATCAGCTTCGCTTACCCACGGATCAGCTTCAGGATCTTGAAAACTAGCAATAGCGGCAATTTCTTCCCCAAAATTATTGATGAAATTAATATCACTCTCGTTCAAAGGGTTGTTTTCAAGTTCTTTGATACTTAACTCCACCAAACGATCAAATTTTTTTGCAATTGAATTCAGCTTAAAGCTAAAACCTTCAATGACCAATCCTCTATCCTCTAATCCATCGTCCATGAGGCGAACTAGAGCTCCTAATCGGGCATAAACTTCAGGATAAGGTTCAACATATCCTTTTAATTGTTCAATTCCTCCTCTTTCTAATGTATAAGATTGTTTAGCATATAAGATCGTATCATGTCGCAATTCAGCCCATGAACCCATTACGGTCATTAAAGCTTTATCCAACCAGGCATTACTGAGCATAAATCCAGGATGGCCTTCTGTTGCAGGGTTTAGTAGTGGAAATAAAGAATATAGCCATAACCAATACAAGTTTTGTGTCCAATCGTAATCAGTTAGATTGGAAAATTCAGTTCTAAGTTTTAGAATTTGGGAATTATAATCAGAGTAACTCTCATTTTCTGACTGAAGATGATTTTCTGCTCGTGGACTGCCAAAAACAGAGAACACGTCTAAACCATTCGGGAACAAACGCCTACCAACTTTATCATGAACTAGCTGTTGAAAAATATAAGAGTCTGGAATAAATCTTTGACCCATTAACCTGAATCCTTGAGTCACATTCTCATGATCAAAAGCGTCTAAAACAAACATGGAATTTATCTTTGGTTTGCGATAGGTTTTAGCCTCATCGATTATATCCATAATTAATTCATCATTAGCTAAAAGATCACCTTCAGGGGAATCTTTTTTCAACCAAATTTCATAATATTCAGATGGGGTTAAATCATCGCTAGCTCCAACATAAAATGCAGTTGGTTGATACACACGATCCCAGTAATCCCAAACAGTTTCAGAGCCTATTGTAGAATTAAAGGAGGATAGAAGCAACATAGCCATTCGAGTATGATTGATACCCATTTCTATGTCACCAGTTGGACTTTGAAGTAAGAATCCCATCCTTCCAGCGTACATCATTGCTTTGAAATAATTTGCGAGAAGTATATTACGTGTATAATGCCCCCGCACTTTATACTGGGTGTAATCCTCATCATAACCAAAGATAGCTGATTCACTTCTTACTCCAGCTTCAATCTTCGTCAGTTCTGAGGTTACAAGGTCCTCAACGTTTTGAGGAACTGCTGTAGTATTATCGATTAAATACAACATGACTGTAAGATAAGCAATATTCTTGGATAATGCCTCCTGAACGCTGGTTTCAGTAACTGTACCACTTAAAGTAATTTGGTTCTCCTGTAGTGTTTGTAATAAAATCTCAAAATCATCACTGAAGTGAGTCCCTTCCAATATTCTTAAACTAATATCATATAACACGTGATACGCATGTAAACAGAGATCTGTAGTTATGAATTTGGGTGTAAATTCTAAACGTGGGTAGATCTCATAGATGTCTTCATAACCTTCATCAACTAAAGCAAAACCATATTTTTCTAAATCTTTTGTTATACCAGATTGAATACTCAATCCTTGCATATCTACATTAGCTAAATTTGATTGAATTTGGGTAGGAACAATTTGAGGATTATAAGATAAATTCAACGGTGTGTAAAGGCCGAACTCTGTTTGAAGGCTGTTTCTGATTTTGTAAGTGGAGGCTGTTCCATTAAGTAATAAATCATCGGCATCTGGAAATGAAGGTGTATCTATTGGGAAATCTAGAGGATTGAAGAAACCTAGAGCTAGAATAAAGATTATTAATGCCACAATACCTCCACCAACAGAGGAAAGAAGGCCGTACTTTCTCAATTTACCATTTAGTTTCATTAAATCAACACCATGTCTCTTCTTAATGTAATTATTCCCACAAAATACATGTTTAAATACCTATAGAGTCGAACAATCTATTGTAAAAATAGTACAGCGCGTCTTAAAGTACGAACGGACTGTTCGTCTTTTTGAACACTTTCTCAAGAATTTTGAAATAAAAGGTCTAGATGCTATTTCCGAGAAATTTTCACTTATTTTTTGATTAATAAACTCCCCTTTAGTTCTAATGTCCCATTTTCTAGTAATTCATCTATGCTTCTTTCTAGTGTTTCTTTTTCGGGAGGTTTTCTCCCTTGAGACAACTCGGCCATTGCTATATTCATAACAATAGCAGTACGATCCTCAAATTTCCCTTGAAAGGCAGCTAGTATTTTTTTTTGATTCTCAGTAAAATCCCCTTGGATAGAACTCACTGATATAATTGGAAGATCCTCTTCCTCCTCTCCCACTTCTTCAAGCGGCATGACTGAAGGTTTCGTTACTTTCAAGATTAAAAGCGAATCTTTTTTCTCAAAAGTTCCATCTTTAATCATCTCTTGGAGGCAGTTGTCAATTTCATCCTTAGAAGGAGGTTTATTCCCTTGTTGAGCTTCATTCATTATAAATTGGATGACAAATGCCTGCTCGTTTTCCATCTTACCAGGAAATTCTTTCAAGAGCTTCTCCTTCAATTCTTTTGACATATCACTTTTCTCCGTTCGAAATTTCATTGTTCTCTTTAATAATTCACTTTTACAAGAACATTGAAAGCTTTTCAATCATTTGAAAGCCCAAAATAAGCTTACTAAACCAGCAATATATGAAATATGGCCAGGATATCGAAACTCTGGGAAAATTGCAAAATATGCTATACCTACACTAATTAGGAATAATCCTAAAGTAAGTCTGAGTAATTTTTGCCTCAAGACTTTATCCTCACTAGATTGTCTAATTCTTATATATTGAATCATTGCAAAAAAGATACCTAGCATAGGAATGAACAATAATGCTATTTTCCCAATGATCCCATATTGTGGGTCAGCTTGCTCAAAAATGACATATATATCACTAATGGAGGTATTTGCTGAATCAAATGGCATTCCAACCATCACTAGAACCACAATAGAGAGGAGGGCAATTACTGGATAAATTTTCTTTTGGATAATGACCTCACCATATTGTACAATCAATGCTGACAATACTAGAAGTGCCACTGCAGTAGTTGAGAAAATAATGCTTAGGTCACGAAGAAGATTAATAGTTGGTAAATCTTGTATGTTAAGAAGATATATTATTGACTCGAAGAAAAGATAACCTGCAAAAGAGAACATTACAAGTAAAAAAACTTTATTCAGAAGTTGAGTTCTATCTCTCCTTATTATGAAAATTCCGATTATAATCGAAAGTATAACCTCAAATAATAATACTACTCCATATAAGAAATCAAGCATGATGGTTTCCTCAATTCTATATCCGTAGGTTTAATATTTGTTGACCAATTTTAAATCTTTCATTATTTTTTTTTGAGTAAGTAGAATTACTAAATTGCATAATTGATCAATTTTTTGTATTCCTAATGAGATTTATCCAAAAAGGCAACTTTAACTTTGATGTTCTCGGATGAGTTCGATCAAGGTATCCTTATCTGGTAGTTCTCTCCCAATAAATAAGTCTCCATTCGCTTTATCGAAGTAATCAGTACTTTCCATTATTACTAGTGATGGATTAGTATGTGGATCTTTTATTACGAAAATTTTTCGTTGAGGTGTTCTTGTTAACCCCCTAAGATGACCCTCAATCGCTATTATATCCCAGATCTGTTTCAATTGCACAAAGAAATATAGGGTGAAACGCATATTTAACGCTTAATAAGACATAAATCTAAGTAAAAATCCTTATAGATGTCTCAAGAGAACCCTTCTTCTTCTGAAATCACTTCTTTCGTTTGCTAATGTTCTGAGAAGCGAAAAGAAAAAAGTAGTTAGATCAAATCATTTCATATTACCTGATCTCGGATGAACTAGCTAAATAAATTGAAGAAATTATTAAAAAACTCCCTAGTAATCCAAAGAATGATAGTACTTCGGCTAAAACCAAGTTTGCAATAATCAATCCAACAATGATATTTAATAAAAGGATAACATTCATTTCTGTTGCTTCGATCATTTTACTTGCGTAAATATACAGAATGAATGGTAAAAGCGTGCAAAATACCGCTAAATAAGTAACCGCTATCCATGCTTCTAATTTTAATGATTCAGCACTAGGGGTTTGATTTAATATCAACATCAAAATACTAACCATTAGTAAAGAGAAAAAATTGGACGAAGCGAATACAGCGGGTGAATTGGCCATTTCTTCAATACCCTCTTCTGCTGCTTTCTTGCTAATCTTACTAGACGCTACTCCATAACCACCCCATACAAGTCCTGACACAAGCACTAAAAACGTACTAATAATGAAAGACAATGTATCCTCTAAAACTATTATATCAGATGAAACGCTCCAAGAAACGATTAAAGCTCCACTAATCCCTCCAATAACAGCTAATTTTAGTTTTTTAGTAATTCTCGTCCCTTGAAAATAAGAAGAGAAGATTGGTGTTGAAATTAAATATGTACTCGCTAAAAGAGTAGCTATTGCAGCTGTTGTCCCCACTTGTCCTAAAAATTGTAAAACATAGGTTGAGCCATTAATTAATCCAAGAAATGCAATGGATCTGTTCTTTAAGAGTTTGAAAATATCATTTCGGATTGGGGTGTAAAGTAATAGAGGAAGCAATAACAATAAGGCTATCAAAAAACGAAGCCAAAGATAACCAAGTGGAGATAAGGGAGGGGAGAGGATTGATAGTCCAATTTTAACAACAGCATATGGTGTTCCCCATAATATTGCTGCAATGAATACTGCAATATATGCGGAAGAACGATTTTCCATCGAGACCCACAGACATTATACCATGAAAATAGAAGGTGAATGGGTGCTAGGGATAATTCTTGATTCTCTCTCTAATAGTTTCCCTAGGACTTTTATGCCTTCTGTAATTTTTTCTGGAGATAATAACGAATAACCTAATCTCATTGAATTTGTTGGCCTTTCTAACTGAATTATTTTTGATTCTTCAGTAACAGCATAACCAGATTGTGGGTAAAAGGCAAATCCAGGCACGTAAGCCACTCCTTTGTCTATTGCATTTTGAACGAACAACGTAGAATCAAAATCCTGATTACTAGTTTCATACCAAACAAAAAATCCTCCAGTAGGTTTAGTATAGGAACCATCAGGCATATATTCATCAATCGCGCTAATCATGGCTTTACATCGTTCTTCATAACCCTGACGAATTAATGGAAGATTTAAATCAATATATTTCTCGTAATAGCGTGCTAGAATAGCTTGTACAAATTCTGAGGAACATAAATCATAATATCCTTTAGCTTTAACCATAGCATTACGTAAACCTTCAGGAAGGACGCTATAACCCATTCTAAAAGAAGCTGCTTCTTTTGTAGAAGTTGATAAGTATGCTATTCGCTGATTTTCAGGATCACGTTCTTTTAAAGGATGAATGGAATTTCCTTTCTTTCCAAATTGAATTTCTTTATATGCTACATCTTCGACAATTAGCAAATCCTTATAACTAAATACAGTGTCCACTATCTGTTTTTTTCTATTAAATGAAAGAGTTGTTCCTTTGGGGTTATCTGAATAAGGTATAGTGTAAAGAATTTTAGGAACTTTACCAAATTTTTGTTTACACAGCTCTACTGCATCATCAATGAATTCAGGTATCAAACCTCCGTCATCTGAAGGAAGAGTGACGATTGTTGCACCAAGTTTCTCTGCAGGTAATAAGAAACCTAGATAAGTTGGCCTTGTTGTGAGAATGATGTCTCCAGGATTGATTAAACAGTCATTTATTGCATAAAGTGTTTGTTGGGAACCAGTTGTAATAAGAACATCTTCCGCAGAACACGAAACATGATCGCGCTTATTGAGCCGTTCTGCTAATATTTCACGGAGTTCAAAATTACCTTCTGTAGCCCCATAGTTGTACTTATTTAGGACATTACTATCTTTCTGCTTTAATAAGATCCTTTCCTCAGATATTATGTCTTCAATTATCTGATGGAACGTTCCAATTGGAAGAATCCCTGGTTTTCCTCCGCCAAAATAATACTTAGGAGAAAATCTCAATAAACGACGAATTTCACTTTCAGGAAGTTTTTTGACCCAACCTGCATATTTAAGAGAAAGAGGAGGGTATTCAGTTTTTAAGACGTTGCTATCCATTTCTAATTACCTTCAGTCTAAATAGACGAATATTAATTTCATCTGGATAAATTATGAAAATAGTCACTCTAATATAATAATTGATGGACGAATGTTTATATATGTCGGGAATTGATTGACAGAAATGTAAAAGTTTATATAGAAAAATGGACAAAAAAATTAACTGGAAGAATTATCTTTGATGACGAACCTAGATGATATAGATTCAATCGATCGGAAAATTATCACATTAATGAAAAAGAATTCCCGAATGACACGACGAGAAATAGCTGAAGAACTTGAAGTTTCCCCCCAGACGATTCAAAATCGAGTTAACGCTCTTCAAGACAGGGGGATTATTTTAGGCTATACAATCATCACAAATGAGAAGAGGCTTGGCAAAGAAATAACAGCTTTCATTCTTGTTTCTCTAGACCGTGCTAGACAAACTTGGGCTCTTACTGAACAACATTTACTACTACGTGAACAGGAATTGGACGTCGTTGAAATGCATCACATCACTGGTGATTCTGATGTTATCATCAAAGTTAAAACCCGTAACCTTGATTCTTTGGAACATATTATTCTGAAAATTGTTAATCTGCCTGGTGTAGCGCGGTCACGTACTTTGATGTGCCTTAGTTCGTATGAATATGGTTACGAGATGAAACGTGCTGAACCAGAATTAGTACCATCTGATCTCCTCTGGAATTTTACATAATTAATTTTCACATTTTCTTTGCTTCTTCTATGTGATCCTGTATTTGTATAAAAAATTCAGGAGTGCAAAGCTCTTGTGGGACAGGAATCCGTGAACCAGCTTTGTGAGTTCCTTCCAAACCTTCTTTTACCGAATCAATCTCTCCTAAAGGTATTGAAGCAACTAAATCTGTGTCTTTAGCTAATCCAAAACGACGATCTCCTAGGCAAGGGATAGAGACTTGCACTTTTCTTGTAAGGAAGACATTTGAAATTGTATCAGCACAGACAGCATCACCAAAAGTAGAGATTGTCATTCTACCTCCTTCTCTCCATAAGGCACCCTGAATTATCCTCATTATTTGAGCTGAGTTCCCATAAATCAAAATGAAATCGGGATCATAATCAATTCTATGTAAAGCGCCCGAAACGATACCCGAATATTTTCCATATGGAATTCTAGGTATCAATTCTGACGTCTTTTTGGCTCCTTCTGGAGTTTTATTATATCTTTGAAGAAAAAATTCTCCATCAACAAACCATTTGTAAGGTTGTTCGAACCCCATCGCTATATCTGCAAGAGGACAAATGTTATCTTCTTTAGTTAAGCCCATTGTCCACCCATAGTATCTAGAATAGCTGAATATCTGACAAAGAGCGAGTTTCTTTTTTGGTCGTTTTAAGTAGTTAATCTTGGTTAATTCCTGGTCATCTTCAAGTAGTTTTACTGCGATTGGAAAAGAGGTAAGTCTGAGATACTTATTTAACGTTTGATCTAAATGATTCCACTTACTCATGTTATTGTCTCCTGTAACAAAATTGATCAGTTGATTTTGGATATTCCGAATAATAATTTATATTTCCTTTGTCAAAGTTATGCTTTCGGTAGTTTTAAGGGTTGAAATTAATGTCGAGAAAAGTATAATAATACGAATAAATGAAAAATTTTGATATCAATGAAGATGAACAAAGATTATACCGATAATCTAATAGATTACACCCTCACACTGGGAGCTACTCTAGCAGGCGTTGCAGAATTAAAATCATTACAATCACTAAAGACACACCCACCAAACCTGTTGAAAAGCTATAATTATGCCATTTCATCAGCAGTCGCTATACCAAAAAGTGTGTTTAAACTAATTACAAATAAGAATCCAGGAGAAATTTATGCTCATTATTATAAAACTGCAAACGTCCTTCTAGATCAAATAGCATTACGCGTTTCAGAAAAAATACTCCATTATGGTTATTCAGCTCTTGCCATCCCTGCATCTTTGAGTATAGGACAAGATAAACTCTTTTCTAATGCTTCACATAAAGCATTTGCTAGAAGTGCTGGCCTCGGATGGATAGGGAAAAATCTCCTACTGATAACACCAAAATTCGGACCACGTGTACGACTAGCAACAGTACTGACGAATATCCCATTGAAACATGGAAAACCATTAATGGATCAGAATTGCGGAAATTGTACAAAATGTATTGATGCCTGTCCAATTGAAGCACTAAAATCCAATGAATTCGAAGGATATCCAGTAAGAAGAGAAGATGTATTTGATGCGAAGAAGTGTCATACAAGGCTGGAAAAAATCAGTAAAATGGAATTCATAGGTGTTTCTATTTGTGGAGTGTGTATCAAGGTATGTCCAATAGGAAAATAAAATTCTTCCCAAGAATATATTATCAGAAAGAATAATTTCCCTAGAATATCTTTTAACACTTATTTCGAATTTTCTATTAAAAAAGTAGAAAAATTAAAAATCTGATTCCCCTATTAGAGTACTCCCCTTAAGGAGAAGAGAAAATTTTGGAAGACGTGTCTGAAAAACGAATCCCCATTGCTATTGTAGGTCTAGAAAATGCTGGGAAGACGACATTGGCAAAACGATTGCAAACAGGTAAATTCGTTCCCACTATAAGCCCGACTCAGGGACTAGATATAGAATCAGTAGAAATAAAGGGAAGCCTTTTCCAACTCTTTGATTTAGGAGGACATATTTCATTTCGGGAAATGTTTTGGAAAACTTATGTGCAATTATCCCAAGGAATCATATTCGTTATTGACTCAAGTGACACCAAGAGGTTTGATCAAGTGGGTGAATGGTTTTGGAAATGCCTTAAGTGGAATCACACAGCTCCTATTTTAGTACTGGCAAATAAGTCAGATCTGGCTCATATTGAACTAACTGAATTAATGCAGAAAATAAAATTAGATCAACTTCCCCAAGAAAACCCACAACGATCTTTTCGGATTTTTGAGGTCTCAATGAAAGAAGGTACAAATATAGATGAAGCTATTCGATGGTTCTCTGAAAAAATCATCCCAATTCTTACCCAGAAGAAAGTTAAATTAATTGGCATTTATTTGTACCTTCCCACTGGTATCCCAATTGCATCCCATCGATTCACAAAAACAGGGGAAGAATTCGACCAGGATATGGTTCCTGGTTTCTTATACGCCCTTGATCAATTTGCCAGTGGTGTCATCGGCCCTAGTGAGGGATTAAATTCGATATCTACTGAGCATGGCCGAATCTTAACCGTTAAGCGAGAAGGAGTAATGTGTGCTATCGTAACTGACAAAGAATCTGATCCTATAACTTCACGTATAATTGCAGAGTCATTTCTAACTTATGTTGAAGCCTCTTTTGCTAAAAGCATTAAGATATTCCGGAAAAAAGGGAAAATCCGGTTTCCAAAAACCTTGATTGTAGATTTCTTAAACCAAGAATTTGCTCAAAATATAATTTTCTAATTTCTCGAGTCGAATTACGAACATTGATATGTAATTATTGATCCCTAGGATCTGGTTGTTTTTTGGAGCTCCATCCCAAATGAAGGTGAAATGTCAAGCTTCATGCAGTAAGTGCTATCATGAAAAAGGGAGAATTCAGGAATATGATGTTAATGATTTAATCTGGTTCTGTACAAGCTGTAAAAAGAATTTTTTGTGTGAGATTGGAGTAGCGCAAGGTTATAATCATGAGGGGAAGGTAATGTACTCATGCAATATTTGTGGAAGGCCATTAATCAAAGAAGAAGTTGATAAATCCATTATCAAAAAGAGCTCAGTTCCAGGGAAACGTACTAAGACAGAAGACATCTATCATAACCTTATGGGAACAAAAGAGAAAAGAAAAACAAAAAAAAGATGGTGGAAAAAAGCAGGTAAGGGTGTAACAGCATTATCCAGTTATGAACAGTCACAAATAAGTGAATTATGCGATGTTAAGGGTTTAAAAATCCCTTTAATCATAGAATTTATTAGTAGCTTTGATATGAACAATCCTCAGGATTATCAAGATAGCAGGGATATTCGTGATTTATTATCTAGTTTAGCACAAGAGAACCCCACTATTATCCCCTTTTTATACTCATCCTTAATTGAATTAGATTCACAACTAGATGCTTTTAAATTACGATTTGCAGTATTTTGTTCTTCACAAATGTCAGGAAAAATAAAAGAAACATCAACAATGGCTGAAGGTTGTGATTTCAAAATAATTGATTCATCAGGGAATGAAACATGGGTTTACTGTATAGAAGAGGACATAGACATCGATAACTTGGAAAAACTAGCGAATAGAGTTTTTAATGTTAACTTTGAGGAATTTCCGAATCTTAAGAGAGTTTTTCTTACAGCAAAATCATTCTCATACCTTGCTAAGGGTTTATTATCAAAATATCAGACTGTCGTAACTGGAATTGATACCCCGTCTAATGAGAGTTCAAAGGAATTATGGCAAACAATTCCCTTAGTATTGTGGCAACCAATACCAGGAAACACCAATTTTCAAAATGCTTCACTTTAATAAAAGAAAATCTTTAGAAGATAATTGGCCCTGCAACAAAAACTCTTAGAAGACATGGAGTGCTATCAGATGATTGAGGAAAGAAATAAAAATCTATATTTACCCGATATTATTGCTTTCTTTCTCCCTCAAGTCGGTTTTATAGCATATCTATTACTCTTTATTAATTTTGATCCTTCTTCAAATCGAGATTGGAATTTAATGATATACTTGTTCTGGATTATTCTTGCGATTCCTGGATTAATTAGTGGCCTTCTGACCCGAAATTCAACAGATGGATTTGAAACCACGTTTCTCAGTGGGATCATACTGTTTTCAATTCTAGCTAATGGTGGATTAATAATCATCCAAGGGTTTTTTTTTACATATTTCATTATATTTGTGATTTCTGGTATCATTATTGGATTTTACACAGGTTGTTTTGGTTATATGGGAGGAAGGATTGGAAAAAAAGCATTTTCCTATTCTCGGCCGAGTGAGAAAAAATCACCTTTTGATCTACTTAAGAGATTATTCGAAAAGATAATCTCTACAAGGATAAAAAAATCAAAAGAATGAAAAGGGTCTTACTTTTTGATATCCAGATTTTGATGATCCCTTATATTATGGCTCCTCCAACCTCTTTATGGAAAAACAAGTCAATTTTCAGTGACTATTCAGTTCCCGAGGCATTCAAAGAGAATTACTATTTCCGTAATAAGAAGTCTTTTTAAGATCAATTGGAGGACCTTCTCCTGCTATCAAGTAGATTCAGGTAATCAGAGTAATACCGAAACTACAACTACAACCAGCATATATGGGAAGGGAACAAAAATACGCTAACCGATATAGTAACCTATATATTGAGTTATATATTCAGCTATAGATAGAGTTGAATGTATTTGTCAGACGATCTCCTCCTCCAAAAATGGCAAACGGAATACAAGAAAGGATTTTCAAAACCTCTTATTCTATTTACCCTTGCTGAAATTGGGAGAAGTTATGCGTATCTTCTTACAAAGAAGATCTTGGAATTTACAAATGGAGAAATCTCTATTGCAGGTTCCAACATCTATCCTATGCTCGCAAAACTTGAGGAGGATAAATTGATAGTCAGTCAACTTGATGAGAGCGAGCGAAAGTTCTATAAGCTAACTGAGAGTGGAAAAGGATTCCTAAAACAGCTGGAAAAATCCATAAAAGAATTCAATGAGATCATGCTTGATTTAACCGATAAAAAGAAAGGAGATACATAAGAAAGTGTCCAAACAACAGGCATTAGACCCTATAAATAGCTATATAAGAGAGGTTAGTGCTTTTCTTCCATATCCAGAGGCACTTAAGATTCCTGTACTCGAAGAACTAAAAAAAGATGTACAAGACGCAATGGGAACAGAAAAACGTCCCCCGTCTGTCGTTTTTGGTTTTCCAACTGATGTAGCAAAAAATCTAAGTATCGCTCAAAACTGGGGCACAAGATCTGCTAGTTGGGGAACTCGATTCATCGCATTCATCATTGATATCGCATCATTGCTGGCTGTATTCGCAGTATTCTTTGTCTTTCAACTTATCTTGGTGGGCTTTCATATCGATGAAATAAACTGGTATGAGATGAGAATTCCCTTTGGTTTTCTCTTTGCAGGAATTCCAATGGTTATATTTATTCTAATTTACTTCATTATTGCAGAGAAAACATTTTCTACTACCCTTGGAAAGAAATTATTCGGTTTAATAGTTGTAGATGAGTCAGGAATAAATATTAGTTGGACCCAATCTCTCATACGAAACACAACTAAGGTTCCTATCTTAGCCTCATTTTTACCGTTTGATTTTCTATTTGGAATATTATCAGAGAAAACTCGGGGTAGGAAACAAAGAGTGCTCGATTTCGTTGCAGGTACAAAAGTAGTACATCAAAAATGATCATACAATAAATAGGTGTTATTATGGGATTAAAAGCCAGTCTAAAAATAGCTAAGAGAGCATTGGTTCGCAGAAAAACAAAGAATCTAAGTGCAATTCTTGCAATCACATTAGGGGTTACTTTAATGGTGGGTATCCAGATTACAACCGATACCTTGGAGAATGCTTTCCTCACCAGCCTCCTTAGAACTGAAGGGGAAGTAGACATACGAATTACGAATGCTACAGGAACTTATTTGACAGCAGCAGATGAAGAAAACATTTCGAAACTCGTACAGAACGAATTAGCAATAATGCCTGAATTAACCTCCTATGGTCCAGCGATGGTGGGTTCTCAGTTTGAACCCGTGATTGAAATGGCTGGGATTCCTGTTGACTTTGCTCCTGAATTTGGATCTTTCTATGATTGGCAAACAGAAGATGAAATATTGGAAATTAGCAAACATTTAGAGGATAATACGAGCATCTTAATGTCAAGTTCTCTTGCCGAGGATTTAGGACTTAATAAAAGCTCAAAGCTCCCTGTTACTTTGAATACGGAATTCACTAATCTCACACTCACAATGATGGTGAATGCGACCACTGGACTTCCCATTATCAATATGACTACTGGCTTTCCCATATTTATCCCCGTCTTTTCTACGGAAAGAATTAATCTCTCCATTGTTGCAATATTTGATTCTAGAAGACCTGGTATCGGAGCTTCATATCGGGGGATACTTTTTTCCTTAGAAGGATTACAGGACTGGGTAAGTTTGAGTGATTTTCTCCGTAATAAAGATATTATTAGTGCTTACCTTATAACTTACCAAACTGATCATTTTGAAACGCCAATCGAAGAAGATTATCTTCAAGCGCAATTTGACAACTTAGAAGAAGCATTACCAGAAAAAATGGTTGATGAGAAATTAACATCAGTCTATGCTATAGATTCAGCACGTTTACAATATATTGGTATAATCGATCTGATTTTTAATATGATGTCGGCCTTTCTAAATGTATTAGGTCTTCTAATCATTATCACAGGTGTCCTTCTTATAACAAATGTACAATTAATGTCTGTCGAGGATCGAGAATTCCAAACAGGGGTAATGAGGGCAGTTGGTGAGAAAAGGAGAGGAATTTTTTTCTCGATGTTAATAGAAACACTTATTCAAGGCGTTCTTGGTGGTATTCTCGGCCTTTTCGGGGGTTTACTCTTCGGCCAAGTAGTTGCACTTTATCTTGTAGGTCTATTTGGTTCAGGTAGTGCTAGTGTACAGCCAATAGTTCAGCAAAGTGTGGTGATATTCTCTGTATTAGTAGGTGTAATTCTGGGTATAATTACCGGTTTACTTCCTGCATTAAGAGCTTCCCGTGTAAATATAGTGGAAGCCCTGAGAGGGATAAAGATAATATTCCAGGAGAAGTCAAGTAATAATCTGGTTTTAGTGGGAGTTTTCTTAACTTTTCTCGGATCTATTTTCCTTTTGAATAATGGCTTCTTCAATGAGGATCTACAGTATATCTGGGAAACAACTGGCTGGGATAGTATTGAAGAATGGGAAAACATCCTCTTAGGAGCTGGCTTCCTATTTTCAGGTCTTGGTATTATATTATCACGATATATAAGCCGCTCCAAGGCATTCAACCTTAGCGCTATCGTCCTTTGGTTTATTCCAGTATTTATGTTTGTAGTTGCTATGGGTGAAGGATGGATATCTGATCTGTCTGGAGAAGCATTGGATATCTTAATCATAAGTATTGTTGAGATAGTAATAGGTTCAGTTCTGATTGTAGGAATGAATCTACCACCATTGATGCGTTTTCTTAGGGGAAGTCTAATTAAGATCAGTGGCCTTAAAGGAGTAGCACAAGTTGCTCCAGCACTCATCTCATCTCACAAGACTCGTTCAACACTTACTTTTGCTATTTTTGCTGTGGTTTTAACGCTAAACGTTACTGTGGCCTCATTGGTTGCAACTAACATTGATAGCACGGTAGGACAATCTGAAGAAGATTCACGCGGCATTGATTTAATCGTAACTCTAAGTAAACCCGAAACTGTCCTTGAAAATACTTCATATACAGATGAATTATATGAGCTGGATTCTAGCATATCTGATATTATTGGATTGAAAACCTTCGTTCCTTCATTTACTGATGCCTTTAAATTTGTAGCGACGAAGGATCCCACATCACTAGATTTTGACCGTCAATCCCACCTCCTACCAATTGGTTTTGGTGAACTACGACCTGAACAAATACGCGGAGAAGCGAAAAATGCTACAGAGGACGATTGGCGATATGATTTTTATCTAACAGGATTTCCTGATGGTATTCGACCACCAGGAATGATATCTTCAGGTATGGGATTTGGTGGAGGTTCAGAGTATACTGATGAAGAACTACTAAAACTATCTAAAGAAGCTTGGGATGCGTTCTTTGATCCATCCTACAAAATGACAGCTTATAACATAACTTTTGATTTAGAAACAATATCTGATCTCGATTTCAGTCAAATGAGTCAACTTTTTTCACAGGATTTAGATGAAATAGAACAACTCAACACCTCAAATCCTATAGTTTTCACAGATTCATTTATTCTCCCAATTGGTATGCAAGTTTGGATTCCAATGAACACTTCGATGATCCCTGGGTTTGGGGTCGTTCCAATCTATCAACCATTCACCATTGGCGGAAAACTCGACAGTGGACGTGCAGGTGGATTTCCTCTCTCATCTTCTGGGATGGCACAAGGGTTCTCAAGTGATGGTTTCGGAAGTCAACTAGGTAATCTCTACATTCCTCATCGATTCTCAAAATATACCAATTTCTTTGGGGAAGCAGATGGTCTGACACCAACCTCGAGAGCTCCCGATCAATTTGACACCTTCCTAATTAAGACAAAATATGTAATTGACGACCCAGCGATAGAAGATGTTGCGAGAAAGGTTGAAGAATTTACAAATACCGAAAAGTCGGGATATCGGAAATTGATCGATGATGAATTTATTGTAGTAACCGCCACGTCCCTCTATTCCAAACTGGAAGCAGAGCTTGAAATGATGGAACAAATGACAAACTTTCTTCAGATTTATGTGAATTTTGGTTTAGTAATTGGCGCAGTAGGGATGGCAGTGATCTCTGTAAGGAATGTTGCAGAAAGAAAACGTGAAATTGGTATGATGCGAGCAATAGGCTTTCCCCGACTCCAAGTGATGTTGGCAGCCCTATTAGAACTACTAGTTCTCGGGATTATTGGACTAATTATTGGTGTAACCAATGGGTTGTTTATAAATGTCGGTTTCGCAAATATGCTAGATGTTCCAGTGGTTATCCCGTGGGGAACCATTGGATTCTACTTGTCTCTTATCACATTTATTGGTTTGCTTGCGGGAGCGATCCCAGGATGGGTCGCATCTAGGATACCAGCAGCGGAAGCATTAAGATATGTAGGATGATTTGGAGGTTAAAAAAATGTCACATGTCGAAGATATAGTTATTGATGGAATTAAGTTTAATATTTATGACGAATCACAGCCCATTCTCCAAATAAGAGGATTACATAAGAAGTACAACCAAGGAAAATCGAATGAAGTCCATGCTCTTAGAGGTATTGATCTCGACGTCAAAAGGGGAGATATGATGGCCATCATGGGTCCATCAGGATGCGGGAAGACCACTTTGCTAAATATGATTGGTCATTTAGATAAGAATTCTGGTGGAGAAATTATTATCGATAATATTGATACAAATAAGCTCTCTGACGGTGAGATGACAGCTTTTCGCCGTGATAACATTGGTTTCATTTTTCAGCTCTTTAATTTATTCCCATTCCTCACTGCAGTGGAGAATGTTGAGACTCCACTACTTTTAAAAGGATTAAATTCAGCTGTTTCAAGAGAACAAGCCAAAATGCTTCTACGAGACCTTGGAATGGGGGATAGACTCTACCATGACCCTCTAGAACTTTCAGGAGGTCAACAACAGCGTGTAGCTGTAGCCAGAGCATTAATTACCGATCCAGCAATAATATTAGGTGATGAACCCACTGGGGATCTTGACTCCACTACTAGTGGGGAAGTAATGGCCCTGTTCCGACGAATAAACAAAATTAATCGTCAAACATTTGTACTCGTTACTCATAATCGCTGGATTGCTGAAAAATGTGATTACATAATTCATATGATCGATGGAAAGATATCACATGTCGAACATGGACCTTTCTCGGAGGATTAATCATGAAAGTTTATACAGCAGCCTTAATTGACAAACCTTTAAGGTCTATCAATAGTGATTTACGCAGAAACATCGCCTCAGATCTCAGGAAAGCTTTAAGTGCACGTAGAGGAGCAGTAACAAGTCAAGAATTAAACAGTTTTATTTTTGTGTCTGGGGAAAAGAAAAATGGAACTTTTAGTTCAAAATTAACAGAGAAAGTTGAAAAAGGGATCATTTACAAGCGATTTTCGAAATACAATAAAAAGAATGAAGCACGATTCAGACAGCATTTGACAGATAATCAAGAATTGCGTGAAACCTCTCAAATTGTGAAGAATTTTATCAAGGAAATTGATTCAAGCCTACCCAAAAAGCTCGATAAACAGTTAAAGAAAATAAATACTGACTTACCAAGGATTTTTTGTGAACTAAGCACAAAGAGCTTTATTACCCTCTGGGATATTGAAGAAACCCAAGAATATCGGTTTTTTTTGTCTGGTTTTGACTTTCCTGTGTTCACAGGCAAGACTACTGAACTTCCTATGAATATAGGCGATATTGTTGATCAAATGCTTATCGCAAATTTCTTTGTTACCTTCTTAAAACCAACTACTCAGCGCTTAGAGGAAATGAATGCAGTCCTTCAGCGATTAGAACAAGAAATCTTGAATCAACATTATAAAACTAATGATCAGAGATTACAATCAAAATTTGAGCTTTTCTTACGTATTCTAGTCGCAAAATTGAGTGCACTACAAGAATTAGAGAATTTAATTTATCGAATTTTCAATTTGTTTGACATTCCCCGAATGTCTCTGACTCAATACAATTTAAAGAGTGATTTTCTTGACCTCAATACAGCAATTGCTCGAATTTCAGAGGAAATCCAAGAAGGAAAATCTAAGCTCCATGAAGTCGGCACCTTGATCCAACGGTGTCAGTTATGCATTCGGGATTACTTGGATGAAGGAGTCAATGGAGTTAAAACAGCAGAATCAGTCAAAGACTTTAAAGAGGCATTGATTTCAATAAGTGAGTTAAGTATTGATCTTTTTGTTGAAGCAGAAATGTTGAAAATATGGTCAGATTACTTTGGTTCAGATCTACCATTTTTCAGCTTTAATGCTCAATTACTCAATGGAACAGATAGTGAATCAGTGAAAGTCGATGAAGGTGTAATCATTGCTGTGAGAGGACTTTTCAAGAATTATAATTTAGGTCGAACCACAGTATATGCAATACGAGGATTGAATCTTGATATTAAAGAAGGAGAATTTGTTGCGATTGTTGGTAGTTCAGGCGCGGGGAAAACAACATTGTTAAACTGTATGGCGAGTCTTGATTCCCCTGATCATGGTGCCGTTTATTTCCGTGGAAAAGATCTCCATCGAATGAAAGACTCTGAAAAGTCTGAATTACGATTAAGGGAGATGGGATTCATATTTCAGAGTTATGCGCTGTTACCACATTTTAACACCAGGGAAAATGTTACTCTACCAGCAGATCTGGCTGGAGGGTTGAACAAAGGAGTTAAGAGACGAATAGAAGATCTTTTAAGTGGTGTTGGCATTGATCAACAAGCAAAACAGTTTCCAGCGCAATTAAGTGGTGGACAAATGCAACGGGTTGCAATAGCTCGTGCTCTTACTAATCGTCCAACAATTATCTTTGCTGATGAGCCCACGGGAGATTTAGATTCGGGTACAGGAAAACAAGTCATGGATTTACTTAAGAAATTCCATGAAGAAACAAAAACCACAATAGTGGTGATTACTCACGAAGAGGACATAGCAGCTTATGCGCAAAGACAAATTATAATGGAAGATGGTGTTGTAGTCAGACGTTGATTTTTTTTCGTCTTCTACATTTAAAACGATGAAAAGTTGGCCCCTCCCAATAAACAATTTTCCGCGGCAATGATCTGATTTTTACACACTGACGTAGAATATCTATCCCAAGTATCTTGGAGACAACTTCAAAAGAATATTTTCTTGCAAAATCTTTCAAAATTTCTTCAATCGCTTCCTTAGAGTCGTTAATATGCGAAATAGCTTCAATCATGATCCCTGTGTTTAAAAAGGGATTGAGAGGATGAACTTTATCTATAGTCAACGACGTATGTGTATTCTGAATGAGATTCTTTACCATTAAAGATTGACTATTTGCTATAAAAACTATTGAACATTTATCAGGTTCATTAATGAATATCGTTGGTTGAATGTGAGGACGCTTCTTCTTCGTGATAGTACTACAATATAGAATCCGTGAATTGATGAAAAAGTCGTTCAAGAAATCTGGAAAATCACAAACACGACCATTTATTTCACATTTAATTCTCAAGTCGATCACAAACTACTAGAATTTGATTAAAGTAGGCCGAGAAGCCTTCCAGAAGTATAATTGATCAGGAATAATTTCAATTATTGCTCTACTGATAACTGGAAATAATTGCCATGACCGTGGAAGATTTTTTTGTCCTTTTAGATAATGGGATATATAATGGGGATATTTTCTTCTAAATAACATGAGAAGCCGTACCATTCGAAACCCTCTTACTAGATAATAAAAAATCCCCAACCAAAAATTATGGCCATAAAGTTTGGCTTGACCAGTGATTAATACACCAAACCCTTTTGTTAAATCCCCGTCTGGTGGTGAATCAATAAAAATCGTTATATTGGAATTGTTTCTTAGATTCTTAACTTTTTGGCTGACTACAGAAGTTGCTATGAAAACATTTCGTCCATCAAAGACGAATAGTGTTGGAACAACATGAGGAAACTTATTAGTAGAAATTGTACCTACTCTAGCAAATTTTGCTGAATGAAGTAAGTTCAACAACCCTTGAGGAAAGGATCGCGTGTATAAAATTCGTAAATGAACAATATTGAACAACATAAGAGAAAAAATCACTATAATAAACAGAATTAGAGCATATAAGAGAACTAAATCTATAATTCCAAGAGGAAGGAGAGCGAAACTACTACATACAGCCAAGTAATTGTAATAATCCATTTTTTCTAGGTTAGCAACATCAACAGGGGAGAAAGAAGTCCTCAACAAAGGTGATTTTAAATAGCCTCCAAGTCGAATATTTCGACGAATTTGCGTCAAGATGACGTAAAGAGATAATCCTAATCTATAACAGAGATCAAATGTAAGTAAAAAGATGTAAAGTAGAAATATAGGAGGTAAGGTACTAATATTCATATCCTGTTGAATTTTTACTAGGATACTTTCGAAACCAAAGGAAGTTGAGGTAAAATAGTATGTAATAACAACTGAAAACACTAAAACGCTAACAACCAGGGAGGAGGGATGAAATAAATTTTCTAGAAACTCTGTTAGAAACTTTTTATTAGCAGCATTAATTCTCTCAACTTGTACACTTCTCAAATGATCTGCATAACTAAAGATTCCAATAGTCCATAAAAAAAGGCCCAAAACACCACAGAATCCAGCGATAAAATAATACCATGGAATATCATAGTAAATTAAAAGTGCGAAACCCCAGATAAAATATAGTATTAACAGTAAAAAGACGTTCATTGGAGATTTGAACTTGTTAAAGGGCCAAATTCCCTCGAAAACTTGTTCTTGAAGGAATTTATATTCTTTTGGGGGTTGCATAGAGCCTAATTTCACTATGAGGTTATCTCCTAGAGTTAACCTTTTCTGAATGATAGAAATCGAAATTTTAGCTTTTAAAATATTATCAGAAATCTATCAGTTCAAGAAATTTGTTAATAGCTCAAAAGATGAGCTGAAGATAAACTGAGTAGTCATTTTAAAGTAGAATCCATGAGTCTATTCTCGAGTATTTATGGATGTAGAACAGAGTGATCAAAAAGTTGTTCCCCTTCCATTAAGTGATTTGTGCCTACTGGCAATATATACACTAATCTATCCTTTACTCGTTGGAATCCTAGTCATTAGTTTGGGTTATCTGATTAACAATAATATACTCTTCTACATAAGTTTAACAGTGATATCCCTTTTTTTATTCTTTATCACACTGATATTTTACTACAAATCTTATACAGAGCTCCGATCATATGCAATCGAAGTGGCTTACGTTCATTTCCAACCTTCTTGGAGAGATATAGTCATTAGTTTAATTTCACAGGTTTATTTTATTTTCTTTCAAGGAATTCTTCTTACGGTAATTTTAGGAACTATAAGTGATGATTTACCCCAATGGCAATTGTTGGGGATAGCATTAGTCATTTCATTAGGATTTCAGAGTATATTAGTTTCTCTATCACTTAATTCTAAAAGGAAATTATTAGCCACAGCTCAAACACCAGTTAAACATGATATTGTAAATCAAGTGCGCCAAAACCATCCGAATAGCCATTTAATTAGCAAGTTTCGATTTGCGGAGATTGAACTGGCATCTTTATTTCTTTCAGCGGGAGTCATGACCCTTGGAATGTGGAAAAACATTTGTTTAATCTCTCAATATTTCAAATGGAAACTGACTGATGAGGAACTCATTGCTGTATTAAGTCATGAAGAGGGACATCTAGCAAGACGCCATATAAGAACAGCTTACCTAATTCTTGGTACAGAGGGATTTCTCCGAACTTTACGAGTTTTTATTATACTTACAGCATTAATGTTGATTTTAAATGGTTTACCAATTTTTGTCCTAGATACATTTTCTCTATTTTTTTCTTTTCTGATAGTACTTGTCTTTCTCACCTCTACCTTTTTGGCGTTAACCCGACGATATCGAGTTTATTTACAAGAGATTCGTGCTGATAGTTACGGGGGAACTCTGGTGGGTTATGAATTATTAGCAAGTACCTTGAAAAAACTACCATCAGTGATTCCAGCACCGATAGGAAAACAACAACTTGATTTTCTGAACTTTCGTATCGCTCTCCTCCACAAACAGGCAAACAGATTAAAAGCTGAAACTGTGGAAGGATAAAAGATAAAACAGTAAGATTAAGACAGAAAATTCTTGGTGAAATTGAGTGGATTATGTTAAACTAGGTAAAACAGGATTAGATGTTTCTAGAATTTGCTTAGGTATGATGTCCTATGGTGATCCTGCAATATTAAAATGGTGTTTAGACATAGATGCCGCCCGTCCGATTGTTATGAAGGCCTTGGATTTAGGCATAAATTTTTTTGATACTGCTAATGTGTATTCTCGGGGAAGATCGGAAGAGATCACTGGGGAACTACTTAAAGAATATCGTGATGACCTGGTTATAGCAACAAAAGTTTTTTTCCCAGTACAAGGTTTTACCACTACACCCAAACCAAATAAAAGCGGTCTTTCGCGATATCATATCACTCGTGCAATTAAAGATTCATTGAAACGCTTAGATATGGATAATGTGGATCTCTACCAAATTCATAGGTTAGATCCTTATACACCCATTGAAGAAATAATGCGATCCTTAAATATTCTCATAGATAATGGTACTGCTCTCCATATTGGTGCTAGCTCAATGTTTGCTTGGCAGTTTGCAAAAAGCTTGTGGTTTGCAGAAGAATACGGGTTGGAACCATTCAGAACCATGCAGAACCACTATAATCTTTGTTACCGTGAGGAAGAACGTGAAATGTTACCTCTCTGTAAAGATCAGGAAATTGGTGTTATCCCATGGTCACCCCTTGCGCGAGGATTTTTATCAGGGAAATATACTCGTGATGGGAACGCAGATGATCATATCAGAGCTCGTACAGACAGTTATATGAAACCACGCTTCTTTAAACCAGAAGATTTTGACGTCGTTGAGCAGGTAGTAGAAATCGCTCAAGATAAAGATGTGAAACCAGCCCAGATCGCCCTTGCATGGTTATTTTCAAAGAAGTATGTAACATCCCCAATCATCGGAGCGACAAAAATTGAACATGTAGAGCAAGCTGTTGAGGCTCTTGAGATAAAATTGTCTGATGATGAGATTAAACAACTGGAAGACCCATATAAACCTCATCATATTATAGGTCATTCCTGAAAATTACGTTTAAACGACCTATCTTGGAATTTCAGAGGATTGAATACGCGATCGAAGGCATTTCCAAGAAACATGAATGAAGCAGCCATTAGAACAAGACAGATCCCAGGTGGTATCATAGTCCACCACGCTCGGTTAAAGAATGCCGCTTCGAAGTAAGCTTCAGCCAACATAAAACCCCAAGAAAGCCAAACAGTCAAATTTTTCGTTCTTCGGTCAAGATCTGGAGAAGATAAACTTTCTATAGGGTAATCTAGAAAAGATAATCCAGCCTCGATATTGATAGCGCTCGCTGCATTTGTAGTAAATTGTACAAAAATTAAGCCAAGGATATTAGGTAAGATATACTGAAAAATGATGTACCACTCACTTGCACCAGATGCTCTTGCTGATTCGATGTAGAGTTGTTCACGTTCTACCATTACTCTAGATCGAATGACTCGAGCAGTTGCTGGCCACGAAAATAATGCGATTACGAATGGGAGGAAGAATAATGAAATCTGGAATTGAGCTGCTAGTAAAAATATAATAAGTAAATTAGGATAAACTAGGAACAAATCAGTCATTCGCATTATTATGTTGTCAAATATTCCTCCACGATATCCAGCAATGATTCCAATAATCACACCCATGACAAGGGAGGTTGTTCCAGCTAAAATGGCTACAAAGAATGATGCTTGAAAGCTGTAACAAAGCTGCACAAAAACATCTTGTCCTTGGTGATTGGAACCCATTAATCCATGAGTTGGCCGAGTCACATGGAGTTCAATTTGGTCAAACCAAATCTCAACTTTTCCAACGGAGGATGGATTCGTATAACGAAAATCGATCCCAATTTCGAGATTAACTGTCGTATTTGGTTGGAAAAGGTAATATAATTGAATCCAAGTAAGGTACCTTGTATATGACATCCATTCAGAATGCGGAGGAGGAGACAATGAGAACAGAGTGGAGTGAGGAGGTATTGCAGCCCCTTCTGGAAGATGAAGTTTAATATATGGGATGAAAGAAGAAATGCTAATGTTTGTTGCCCTTATTTTCATGTACCAACTGAGAGAGGCATTGGTTGGTGGGTTAAAGGCCCATGGAAATATCATGTTTCCCCTAATATTCCCCTGATGGCTGAGACTGCTGCTATTATCTATAAAAGAAAAATGAACTGACCTTCTTCCTGCTATGACCTCTTCTGAATCATAATTGAATTCCATAATTGAGGGATCTGAAACATTGAAAGACCAACTATCATCTTTTGTAAACTTTGTATCAGGAACAATGTTGCCTGAGGTGGGGATTAAGCTTTTTGGAAATAATTCTATCCACGATGGGGGAAGGTAATTGGAAGTAACATACGAATCAATGCCATTTGGAGGGGGTAAAGCACCATTTTCCGCTAATAATGGAATAAAGATCCCCATTAACCCGAAAAAGAATAATATGCAAAGCCCAAACATTCCACGTTTTTCTTTAGAAAATGCCCGAATCTTTTCTTTGTACAGCTCTTTACGACTTCTGCGATATTTGATCTTTTTTCTCACTAGTACACACCAAATCTTAGAAGACATTTCAGGAAAATGGCGTATTACGGGGAGGACACAGTTAAAGGGTAAATATTTTGTACCTATTTGGAATTTATCCTAATAAAAGGCTCTCTATCAGCTTTTTACTCTGAAGCCGTTTGTATTTATTTAAATTAAAAAGCTTGTACATTCACACAATATGGTTTGGAAATTGATTACTTATCAAAGATAATTGTAGTTCCAAATTGACCGAGAACAATATTAAAGACTTAAAAGAACAGCTAGCCTCATTCCTGAAAATTACAACTAAACGACCTATCCTGGAATTTTAACGGATTGAACGTTAGGTCGAGGGCATTACCTATAAACATGAAAGAAGCGCCCATTAACGCGAGACAGATTCCAGGTGGGATGATTGCCCACCATGCCCCGACAGAAATACTTCCCTCATAAAACGCTTCAGCCAACATATAGCCCCAAGAATACCCAAGATTCTAGCTTCTTTGGCCTTCTCTCAATAGATTCATTTCCATATTGAATGGGATAATCTAGATAAGATAAACCTGTCTCAATAGTAATTGCATTGGCTGCACTTGTTATAAATTGAACAAAGATCAAGCCCAGAACGGTATGATGCCTGTTCTTGATGAAAGTTTGATCTTTAATGTCTGATTGTAATACTTTTTAAAAAATTAGATATACAGGTATAGGCATTTTAGATAGCTACTAACTTTTTCCTTCTCTCATTCCGCAAGATGTATGCAGCAGTGAAAACTTGAAACAGACCAAATATGCCTGCAATGAGAAATGGGACTCCACCACCATAGAAACTATATTCAAAAATCTGGAGAATCTCTGAAACATAGACCTCATAAATAGCAGCCCCAATTAAGGGTCCAAAGACTGCCCCAACATTAAAAGCTGACTGGATTCTACCCATGATCTTCCCGCGCAACAAGGGTGGTATGTTATCAGCCTGAAAAGCTCTATACGCGGGTAAGTATGCTTGAAACGCAGAAGATCTGAAGATAAAAAAGATTAATGCAATAAAAATAGAGGTTGAGAGGCCCACACCGATGAAAGCAAGACCAGTAAAAATCATTCCGACTACGACTATCTTCATTCTATCCATTTTATCACTAAGCTTACCAGCAGGGTAATTTACAAGAAGTGCTGCACTTCCACTAATAGTAAAGATGAAACCAATGGTACCTTCATTTAATTGAAACGCATCAGTCATATGCAAAGCAAAGATTGGTATGATTAATCCAATTGAAAATCCACTTATTATTCCTATAAATAGGAATGAGTTGAGATGGGGAGTAATTGAGCTAGGGATATCTGCTATTTCGTCAGTAATTAATTCGTCAATAGTATTTTTTGTAATAATATCCTCAACAAAAAATATCACAGATATTAATGATAAAAAACCAAGGAAACCTGTGAATAGAAAAGGAATTGAGAAAGCGGTTAACGTATCAAGTTGCATGACGCTTTCTCCGAATGTAAACAAAATACCACCCAAAGCGGGCCCAATAATGAAACCAAAGTTGAATGTTGTGAAATATTTTCCCATCCATGCACCCCTGTCTTTTCTCGGCACAGAATCGACAAGTAATGCCTCGGCTGTCGGAAATACTGCTCCAGCTGCTGCACCTTCAACTATTCTAAGAATGAATAGCGTAAAAAAAGAACGGGCAAAACCTAGTAAAGTTGTACTAGCTGCATAAAAAATAAGCGAGATAATCAATATTATTTTTCTACCAACCTTATCAGAAATATTGGGTACGAATGCTGCAGATATAGCTCGAGCAACCATAAATATTGAGATAATAATTCCGATTTCAAAAGGGCTTAATTGAATTTCATCCGCAAGTAGGGTAATAAATATCGCTAATAAACCAAATCCAATATTAACGATCTGAGAAGCGAAGAGGAGCATGTACGCATTACGAATTGAAGTTTTTTGAGGTACAGTCATCGAACCACATCTTGATTATTGAAGAAAAGCATTTGAATTCTGATTCTTTTCTAGCTTGTCAATTTCAAAGAAAATTATGATAACAATCAAAGTTCCAATGAAAGTCACGATAAGTAATGGTGAAAAACCAATTATGGGAAAAATAATTCCCGCTACAGCTGCAGTAGGGACACTACCAAGTCGTTGGACAAAAGAAAGAATCCCAAAGTTTGTAGAAACTGCAGAGGGATCTACTTCAATGAAACTTAAAATTACGGAGGGCCTCCAAAAGGCAACACTAATTCCTAACATTGCATAAGCAAGAATTAACAATTCTGCTTGATGAATTGTTATTGAAATAAGGGTTAAGATAATCCACACAATCCCCGTAACTTCTCCCATTACAAGCCCAAAGAGTCGCCCAAACCGATCAACAGCGGAACCAGCAGGATATTGAAAAAGAACAAGAATAATGCTTAATGTAAATGTTAAGGTTGCAATAAAGGACACGTCCACCCCAAATAGAATGATATAGATACCATTCGCAATAGAAAGAGGTAATCCCCATGAGAAAGCATCAAGAAAGAATGCGATTGCTGTTAACCGTGAGAGTGGCTTTTTAAATATCTTAACTAAAGGAAATGAGATTTTTTTCTTTTTTGGGAAATTATTACGTAGAGCTAAGAGATTTATGATTATCGCAAGAGCAAATAGAATACTACTAATCTGAAAATAAGAAATTAGCTCTCCATAAGTTTCATTCTGAATCATAAAGGAAGCAATAATACCAGCAATCGATGAGGAATTGTAGACTATCGAAAAAGCTAATCCTCTATTATCAATTGCGGATTCATGAATAAGACCGTGCAATGGAGGATCATAAAAACCAATTCCTACATTAAAAATAATAATACTAATTATTGATAGCCAAACTTCTGCACTTGCCACAGAAAGCCCAAAAATACCCAAAAAGCTAATTATCTCTCCAAAAATTATTAGTTTCTTTCTTCCATACAGATCCGCGCAAAAACCAAGGAGTAGCGGAATAACAGCTGAGAAACTTCCAATTGAGAGTACAATACCTAGTATTTGAACTGCTTCAGTAGTAGTACCATAGATTGTCAGAATATAGGGTTGAATTTGGATGGAATAAATGAAGTTCACAAATCCCCATAAAAAATGAGTAAAAGTAAGAGTAATGATATTTGAATTAAGGAAACTCGCTTTTCTCACTGATTTGTACCTCCGAGGTCATAAAAAGTTGATCAAGATAGTTTTATGTCCAACTGGAACGTATCATATTCTTTAGGGGGTGTAGAAGGTTGTTTCTTCTTTTTTTAAGTGATTTATTGTAAGGATAGCAAATAGCTTTTTCATTTGAAGCGGATAATACAGATTCTAATCAAAATAAACCTCAACAACAAAGGAAGTTTTATTAAGGAACGCTCTTAAATAGATAGAATGCGTTTTTCTGTCTATCACTGAATTGACACAAAAATCCTTAATGGGGCGTACAAGATGGTAAGTAGAACAATAACAGTTCTTAAGGCAAATATGATCAGAAATTTGCGTATTGACTGGAAGTATAAATTAAATTTCGTCACAGACCTAGCATGGTTAGCAGTGGATGTTATCACATTTCTTTTCCTTGGGCAAGTCGTAGCTTCAAGTGATATTGACAATTTTCTGTATGAAGGGTTTTTAAAAGAATTTTTAGTGGTGGGAGTCATATACTGGGTGATATTCAATAGGGCTTACAAAGATGGGGTTTCGGTCATTCCCAACGAAGCAGCACTTGGAGCTCTAGGTTTCATTATAACAAATGACATTACATTAAGTGATTTAATCGCTGGGCAATTTTCTTCAAGTACAATAAAAACAACGGTGACCTTAATCATTTTTGTATTACCCATAGTTATGTTGTTGTCAGTCATTCCCTTGGGAGAAACAACAATTCTCCACCCATTGATTATTTCTCCAGAAATACTCCTGTTTACTTTATTAATTATTATAATAAGTTGGATCTTTATGTTAGGTATTACCATTCTCGCCTCGACCTTGAATGTCATTTTTAAGAAAAGTGGCCCGCTGACTTTCCTTCTATCGTATTTATTAACCATGCTGAGTGGTTATTTTTTCCCCTTGGAAGTTCTCCGTACCTTTGGATTGTCTGCGCTTGAAGAAATATTACACTTGATACCTACAACAGGAATGCTTTACAGCCTCCGCTCAATGTTAATTATTGGCAAAATTCCCTCAAGTATTCTCCCTATAGTTGTCGCTAACGGTTTCATTTCAGTTATTCTACTGTTTTTTGCACTATTCATTATGCGGCTAGTTACTCGGAAAGCAGCTTACAGTGGAACATTAGAGTTTTATTAAGGTGAAATGACATATGATACAAACAGGTGACCGAGAAATCGTTGTAGAAGACGTTCACAAATATTTTGGAAAGAAAAAGCATGTTTTGAAAGGAATAGATTTTCATTTACCTGATGGAGAGAATTTAGCAATCATTGGCCCAAATGGTAGCGGTAAAACAACCCTTCTCAGGATCTTAGCCTCAATTTATCTCCCTGACAAAGGATCAATCCGAATTGGTCCATATGACCTAGTCACTCAAACACCCCAAGCAAGAAGATTATTGTCCTATGTTTCTCCTAATTTATCATTCCAAAAGAAATTAACCCTTAAAGAGACTCTTGAGTATTTTTCAGATTTACAAGGGGTTTCATGGAAGAATCAACAAGATTTAATGGATGATGTTGATCTGACAAAAATGCTTAATTCTCCCATTGAAGGATTCTCTGAAGGCCAAAAAGCAATGACCAGATTCCTTATTGCATTGATGAAGAACCCTAAAATCCTTGTACTCGATGAAATCACGGCAACACTAGATGTGAAAAAGAAAGAGTCAGTCATTCAATACATTTACGAGCTAGATAAGCAACGAGGCCTCACAATTCTTTTGATTGATCACGATCCTAGTGTGGTCGATCGTCTTTGTGAAAAATTATTATTGCTGACTGTAGATGGCCAAGTAATGAAATATGGAAATACTTCAGAGATCATTAAAGAAATTCCATATTCTTTTGATATTAAAGTCGTTCCACACCCCTCTGTTGATATTAGGGAGTTCACTAGAGAATTGGGGTATTCATACCGATTGATGGGGCAGATGTGTCAATTTTATGCCAAAACGAAGGAAGAAGTTGATCATATTACGAACGACTTATTAGATCGGCAGGAAAAAGAGGTTCTAGAGTTCAGCGTTTCTGGTTTAAGTATGGAAGATGTTTATTGGCATTGGCTACTCCTTTTAGATATTCCAATAGAAGATAGAACAAAAGAATTGGAATTTGGATGAAATTTATCATTCCAAAAGGTACTCCAGTAGGAGTTTTCGAAGTTCTTTTGATTGTTACTGGAATAATCCTTTATAGAAAACGAAAACCTATTTTTTAGGAAACTTAAATTCTGTATAAATCCTTACTTAGGCTGTAAAATCAAATATTCTGTTAGCTTTTTTACCACATCCCAAAAATAAATAAAACTCCTTAGGATTTATGCCTCTAATTAGCTATTACTCGTCTGTTGTTTTTGAAGATAATAATCTACTTTCTTTCAATTACTTCCTAGGTGTAACTGTCATGAGTGAGGTCACAGAAAATCTAAGCCCAACTATGAATTTAGCCCCTAAAACCAAATCGCTCCTTACTCGATATCTTCTGATTGATTTCACTAGGTTAGTTACTTTTAATATTTCTGGTATGTTTGTAATCCTATATTTACTTGATACATTAGAACCGACTCAAGCTGGAATGTTATTTGCTCTTAATTATGTTATTCTAGCATTAATTGACTATCCTACTGGCGTTTTAGGTGATATCATTGGATACCGCAAAGTCATGCTGGTTGCATATTTTTTTTATATCATTTCGTTCGTTTTCTTATTAATCTCTGATTCTTTCGTTCCTCTTCTTCTCTACAGTGGTCTAGTAGCAATTGGAGCTTCCCAAGAATCTGGTGCACTCGAGTCATGGTTTGATAATAGTTATAATCAACTTGTTGAAAATAGAGACCCTGATCGTCAGATATACAACTCTTTTCAGGCGAAAAAATCACTAATAAGTCATATGCTCTACGGAATCTCTTTTGTTGCTGGAGGAATAATCGCTCAATATTTTTCAAGAAAGCACTTATTTGGAGTAACATTATTTCTAATTTTGTTTGTCTTCATACTTATAACTGTGATAGTCAAAGATAATTATTTGAGTAAATCGGTATTTACATCCACAAAATATTTTCAACAATTCCAATCGGGTTTTAAATTTCTTTTATCTCAAAAGGGAATCTTTTTATTTTTTATCGGGACAACCATCATATGGGCAGCCAATAATAGCATTTGGGTAAATTTTTTATTATTTCCGATATATGGTGGCTACTCTGGAGGGCAGGATGATTTCACTGCGATGCTTAGAGCATTAATCTTTGCCTCAGGAGTCTTTTGGCAGCTATTTATCGTAAAATATATCTCGAAAATCCACCGTATTAAACTGTGGATTTTTATTACAACATCATTATCTAACACAGTTTTTTTCTCCCTAGTTTATTTTTATTACACCCAATTTCCTCCTACAGGATTTGAGTTCTCTCTTGTTCTAGGTTTATTCATTATATTCCAATTACCTGGAATATGGGAACCATTAGAGTTTATTTTACGAAGTCGACTGAATCTAGACTTAGTTCCTGATGAAATAAGGAATGGGATCTATTCATTATTACCTACCATCACTACGATAATTGGGATACCTGGAGCATTAGTGGGAGGTTACATTCTGAAAATATATCCCTTCTCATCCGCTATCTTAATTACAGCCCTCTTTAGTAGTGTTGGAGTAATAGTAACTGGAATGGGGCTAGCTAGGTTACCTGAAATTAATAAAACTGACTCTAATACTATAAGTAATGCACGTGAGAAAAATGACCAACAAGAAAGTTATAGATTTCCTTGAAGAAAAAGAGATTCAAGTCATTGGATTTGCGTCAATAGAGAACAATGAACAACTGAAATCTAATGAATTTTTCCCTCAAGCACTTTTAAACAATGCCAAGACCGTCATTTGTTTTGCAGTTCCCATACCTAAGGGAGTCATTTACTCTGAATCTAATGATTATGTTCTTTATTGGCGTTATTGTAATATTACATATCGTTCAATTGATGCTATAATCAACTCTCTTTGTCTATTTCTAGAAAAAGAAGGGTACATTTCAACCCCAATCTATTCTTGCTACCCATGGAAAATCGTAAATCGTGATTTCTGGGGATTACTACCACTTGTTTTCTGGGCTGAAAAGGCTGGCTTAGGTAGATTGACAAAAAGTGGATTACTAGGGCATCCTATGTATGGTACACGAATTCTTTTGGGAGGAGTTATAACTTCAATGCATTTAAAACCCTCTACCAGAATCCAGAAAGAAATTTGCCCAACTGAGTGTATCGAATGTATCAAATCATGTCCTGTTAAAGCTATTGACAAAAACGGTAAAGTCGATCATAATTTATGTATACGAAACGCTAATAGTAATCCACTTATGGCCCATTTACTTAAAGATACTGAATCGAGAAAGGGGGTAAATTTTGAGACTATCATGAATACAATTGGCGTTGATGACCATAGTTATTATCTCTGCCTAGAATGTCTCAAAGTGTGCCCTTTAAATAAGAAATAGTTAATAAAAAAGAAAGTCTTCAAATTCAATCACTTCTAGAGAGGTGTAGAATGATTCACTGTCCTCATTGCGGGAACGAATTAGAAACCCTGGAAACTGCTAAATTTTGTACCCATTGTGGATCGAGTCTAACCAACTCGGTTCAAAAACAACCACTAACTACTCATGTAACACAAAGAAGAAGCTTCAGAAGACCTTCAGCTTCTTATCGTCCATGGCTGATCATTGTAGGGAGTATTGTAACAATAGGAATAGTTATTATTTCTGTCATTCTAGTAGGTTCATACTTTTTAAATTCTCTCTTCGGACCACCGCTTGGATCAGGCATTGAAATTTTTTCAGACACTGATTTTCTTGAGTACAGCTCTTCTGGAACCGGAACTAAAGATGATCCATACATCCTTTCTAATTACTATTTCACAGAAGAATTCATTGGTTTTTCCATCGAAGACACTACTAAGCACTTTATAATAACAAATTGTACAATAGAAGTATGTTATGAAGGAATTCATATTGAGGACGTTGCCCCTGGAACTGCAAATATTTGGGGTAACACGGTAATCTATCGTGATTGTTGGGTTTGGGAAACAGGCCCCAGTGCTGGTATCACGATCTATTCATCTCCTGGAGTCAATATTTCCAACAATATTATCTCCAATGCTGGGAGTGAGGGAATTCTAGTTGTAGACTCAAAAGAAAGTTTTGTTTCAAACAACACAATCTCGAAGCAATACATAGGTATATTCTTGGAGTTTTCCGATTCATCAGTTATTACTAATAATTCACTAGAAGCATGTGATGACGCGATTTACTGTACTGAATCAGATTTTGCAAATGTTACTTATAATAAATGTGAAAACAACTATGATTCGTTTATCAGTATCATAAGTTCAAATTTTGTCAAAATATCAAACAATATATGCTCCAATACTTCTTATTGGTATTCGTGGTCAGCAGGCATCATTTTAAACGAATGTACTAATTGTTCCCTTCTTAATAACACCATTATAGATTGTTATCAAGGAATTTATGTTCCTAACACATCTTACTGTCAAATAAATTACAATCGTATCGAAAATAATTCCGAATATGGAGTCGCTGTAACTGGTGGTTGGATGGAGGCTGAATCTAACGCAATTTATCTAAATTCATTTATCAATAATAATTTAGATGGGATTTCACAAGCTTCTGATAATGGAACATCTAATTATTGGTATTATTCGAAGTTAGAACAGGGAAATTATTGGTCAGATTGGAATGGTACAGGTATCTATTCTATCGCTGGATCTGCAAACACTACAGACATCTATCCGCTAGCTGAACCTCCAATTTGAACAACCAGCCTCAAATTAAACTAATTCTTTCTTAAAGTCCTTTATGGAACTGATATAATCCTCTATTGGAGTTTGCCAAGAATGAGTATTCTGATTATATGCGTTAAAGAGATGATGACGACCACTATAGAAGAATGGGACTATCTGAAGGAAGTAGGATTTTATAATCCTCTTCAATGAATCAAAACATCGAAGAAATTTCGAAAATTCCTGCGCAGAAGTCCTATAATACAAACAGAAAGTTAATTCTGATCCAATGAAAATATCAATCTGAAATGGTAATTCACAAATAAAGGTAAGAAAAGTAGAGCTATATTTAGAATCTATTAATATTATGTAAAAGAAAATAAAATAGATATCAGATTCGTCGGGAAGTTGAAAATTTGTTAAAAAACTTTTAATGACTCCTTGCTGCGTTAAATTCTGTATTCTATTCCTTACTTTATATGTCGATAAACCCACTCGTTCTGCAAGCTCAGTAATTGTAACTAAAACACGTTTACTGTGTTGAACTTCTTTTATTATGGTAAGAAGTTGAACATCGATATAATCAAAATCAATCACTTTTGGTCTATATGAGAAGTTTAAATCTTTTAGAATGCTATCATTAACGAGATTTTCATGTTTTAAAGTTGTTATTATCTTTTCCTCCCACTGATCCCAATTCCAAATCCATTTACCCTCTTGAGGGTCATAATAATCAAAATTAGGATTACAAATCTTTTGGTCTAGGATATCAAAAATATAATAGTCGGAAATCAATTCTTCAGATTCTAAAATTTCAAGAAATTTCTTTATTGGATTGGGAGAATTCATATCATAAATTGCATAACAATATATCCCGTTATATTTTCCATAGGTTGATGAGATGAGATAAAAATAGGGGATCTTTTCAAGAAATTGATATAATTGGTCTGAGTTACAGTTTATGGATTCTTGGATCGCAATAGAACAATCACCCAACCCAATTCTCCTTTCATTCATTAGGGGATAAGTCTCTAAAAATCTTTTTTCTCGTAATGATTTCAGTCGAGAACTAATCGTTCTATACGAAATATTCAATTTTGAGCTTAAGAAACGACTAGATGAGTTAAAACCATATTTAACGAGAGCATTCATTATTCTTATATCTTTTTGATCCAAATTGCGCTTTTCAATCGTGCTTGATCATCTCCTGAATTCCAAATTACCAAATAGGGAAATTTGAATACAATTAGATAATTGTTTCATATTTCTTTTTGTGCAATTTATATATAAATATCTATGCACGAATGCATATTTTTTTAAAGGTATTAAGTTAACTTAAAGAAAAAGGTGGAAATGACAATCGAAGTTAGTAGAAAAGACATATTTCAAAGAAAAGGTGGGATATTAACTATCCTTGTATTATCACTTCTGATCATTCTATCAATGAGCAAAAACTCAAATCTTGAGTTAAAAAATAATTCTTTACTGCAATATGGTCAAATTACGCAGGTGCAAGAAATTACTAATTTTACAAATGAGTCCACTACTCTTTATGGTCATTCTCAACCAGTTTTCGCCACTTCTTTCTCTCCTGATGACTCTTTGATAGCATCAGGAGGTTTAGATGGAAATATTATCATCTGGAATACATCAAACGGTGAAATAGTGCATTTATTGAGACACCAGCCATTTAACCAACTCACATCTCTATCTTTTTCACCGAATGGTTCGATCCTAGCATCATGTGGTCAATATTGGTTTAGAAATCCACCTGGATCGGAGAATTGGTCAGCAGAAACAAGCATCCATCTTTGGGATGTTTGCTCTGGATTGTTACTAAAAACTGTAAAAAAAATTGATACTCAATTTCAGGGGATAATTTTTTCCCCGAACGGGAAATTAATCGCTTTTTGTGAAAACGCATTCAATGAAACCTATTCAGTCAAAGTGTGGAATATGTCGAGTGATAAATTCTTATATTTTGGTGAACATAATCACGATATTAATACATTAGGTTTTTCACCAGATAGTACCCTCTTAGCTTCTGGGAGTGGGGACACAACTATTAAAATCTGGAATGTATCCTCTGGAACTCTTGTAAAAACGTTAACTGAACATACAGATGCGGTTAATTCGGTCAAGATTTCTCTGAACGGACAAATTTTAGCGTCAGCGAGTGATGATTCCTCAATTATCTTATGGAACGTTTCCTCTGGGGCTGTTATAAGAACTCTAAATGGGCATAACAGAAGGGTTTGGTCAGTGGATTTTTCTAATGATGGCAGATTAGTGTCAGGAGAAGGAGAATATGACAGATATTTCCCCCCTCGGAATCACAATGCATCTATCAAGATTTGGGATGTTTCAACTGGAAATGAAATAACTACTTTAATTGGCCATAAAAATGTCGTTTGGTCGGTTGATTTTTCTTCAGATGGAACAAAAATAGTGTCAGGTAGTTGGGACTGGAGAGTGAAACTCTGGGGGAACTATGATCCAATAACTTCTGTTCATGTTGACGATTGGCCTACTTCCAGTCCTGATGAACAGGGTATGAATTCAACGGAAATTAATGATTTATTAAATTATATCGAGGACTATGATTTGTCAATACATGGTATGGTCATCATGCGTCATGGTGTCATTGTTGCAGAAAGATACTTTCAGGAGGAGTGGCACCATTTTACTCAAGAAGACAAACATCAACTCCATTCTGTGACTAAAAGTTTTATTTCTGCTTTAATAGGAATTGCGATTGATCAGGGGTTTATTACAGATGTAAACCAGAGAGTTCTTGACTTCTTCCCCGAGATGAATTTTTCAAATGTTGATTCTCGAAAGGAAGAGATGACAATTGAACACCTCTTGACAATGCGGACAGGCCTTGATTGGCCTGAATCGAATATTGGTTACAGTAGCCCTAGAGACCTTGCGGACCAAATGGTAGATAGTAATAACAGTGTACAGTTTATTCTGGATAAACCAATGGTTGCAGCTCCTGGAGAGGTTTGGGAATATTGTTCTGGGGCTAGCCACCTCCTTTCTGCGATTATTCAAAAAACAACTGGTCAATCAACTCTTGAGTTCGCACAAAAATTTCTATTTTCTCCTCTAGGGATCGACCCAAGCGAAGTAGTATGGGATACCGATCGTAATGGAATAAATAGAGGACATTCCAACCTTTTCCTTTCTCCCCGAAGTTTAGCCAAATTTGGGAATTTGTACCTTTACAGAGGGATTGTAGATAGCAAAGAGATTATCCCAAAAGAATGGGTAATAAATTCAACAACCAATACTGTCCAATGCGACAGGTCAGGTGAATTGTATGGGTATCAATGGTGGATATATCCAGAGCATGATGGTTATGGAGCTGAAGGATTGGATGGCCATTATATCCTTGTATACCCTAAACTGGAATTGGTCGTGAGCTTCACATATTATGAGAGAGCTAAAACGACTACAAGGCGTTATATTATCCCTTCGATTCTCTCATCTGAACCTGAAGAGACCACGACTAATCCTCCTTCATCTGTATCTAAGCTGTCCTCTTCAACTAATCCAATTCCATCTGAGGCCTCAGGAATGACCTTATTCTTCTCTCTTTTAGCGTTAGTAATAATAATTCGAAAAAAGAAAAGATAGTATGAAAGAAAAAACTACTATTTTGCAAATGGTAGTTCATTTGGATTTTCGAAATTTTTTATTCATTAAAGAGGATCTAATTGTAGATGTTTTGGATCACCTTTTTTTTATGTCTTGTCGCTTCCAATATTCCATCAGATGCTTGTCTACCAGACCAAGTACTTTTAAAATTACTGCTAATGCTATTAAAGCTAATATAATTGCATTATAATCCCCTCTATTCCATAAATCAAAGCTTTTATCAAAGACAGCAATGAGTAATTCTACTCCATAAAGAATTGAAACGATCCAGATAAGTTTTGATAACGTTTCTAAGAGTATTGCTTCTGCTTTAATTAATCTAGATTCAGGATCTTCTCCATACATAACCCAACCTTCCTTCTATGAATTGAGGAAACCTGATTTGAGATTATTCTAGATCAAAACTACTTAAATGTTACCATTGAAGAACCTGAAAGCCACCCCTTTATGCTAGCCATTATGGGCTTCTTCATAGGTTTAGCATGTTCAAGAATAGTTTACAACAGCAAGCAAAAGCTCGAGAGAAGCAAGGCTTGGCTTACAGTTAAAGGATTTTTCTCTATTTGATTAAGACTTGTTTAACAATATGGAAACGATTTATTTATGTCGTAAAATCATCGTTTGAATATTTTTACGATTAAAGTTAGCTTTCGAATCACGAGTAAACTTCTAAATGGGTCATCCTTGAAAATGTCTGTAAACGTTGATTAAGTTAAAAATTAAATATGTTTCAAAATATAAAAGGGAATGAAAGAAGAGGGATATTGGTTATGAATATTGTTTGATTATCAAGCATTGGTTCTAGTATGAAAAGTTTATTGTCACAGAATAAATTGTCACATTAAAATAACTAAAGGAGAAACTCGAAATGACGGAAAAAAAATTAAAAAAGTTATTGAATTTTTGAATATTAAGGCGATTTAAATGAGAAAAGTGAATAATATAGTTGTAGTCGGCGTGGGACAAATGGGTAAGGGTATTGCCCAAGTTTGTTTGATAGCTGGATACAATGTCATCTTGATGGATGTTCAGGATGATATCATCAAAAATGCAGTCTCTTATATCGAGAATGGTCTAAACAAGCTTGAATCAAAAGGACAATTACGGGGAGGATTAACTACAACAGACATTCTAGAGAATTTGAAGACAGAAACTAATTTGATTGATGCTGTAAATGATGCAGATTATATTATTGAGGCAATAATCGAAAAATTGGATATTAAACAAAAAGTTTGCAAAGAGGTTCTTGATAATTCTGCTGATCATTGTATTTTTGCTTCAAATACTTCTAGCATTCGAATTACAGATATTGCTAAGACTTGTAGTAAACCAGCTAATGTAATTGGAATGCACTTTTTCAATCCTCCACCTTTAATGCGCTTGATTGAAATCATTGCAGGAGAAAAAAGCTCAACAGAAGCAATGGATATTGGAGTGGAAGTCGGGGAAAGCTTACCATGCTTGAGAGGAGAACGATATGTCCCTCGAGTGCTGAAGGATCACCCTGGTTTTATTGTCAATCGTGTATTAGCTCCTGGAAGGATTTATTCTGATTACATATATGATCTCGCATATAAGAAAGGTATTCCTTGGGAACATGTTGATGCAGATATATCAAATCCAAAAGCACCGATGAGTCAATTAGTACTTGCTGATTTTGTTGGCCGAGATGTGTCACTTCACACAGCAGAATATTATGCGGAAACCCTCTCGCCTGATTTCGCACCAGGTGAACTTGTGAGAAAACAAGTTGCAGAAGGAAATTTGGGTAAAAAAACTGGGCGAGGTTTCTATGATTGGTCTAAAGGCCGACCTATGCCAAATTTATCAATAAAAGCAGGGATTGTGAACCCTATGGTTTTTACAGCAATTCAGGCCAATGAAGGATGTCGAGTTTTAGAAGAAGGTGTTTGTCAAAGCTGGAAAGTGATTGATGAAGCAATCCTTGCAGGAATGAATTCACCTGGCCCAATGAAGTCGGCTACAAAAAACTATAAACATATGGTTGAGCTCCTTGAGGAGTATTCTGAAAAACTTAAGAAATCGTACATTAAGCCCGTTGAACTACTAAAATCTGGGGAATTCATTGATTTAGTGTGAATCATTGCGAATTTCCTAATCAACATGTTAGGAATATCAATCTGTAGTCAAGGAGATCACATGATAATGATGCTCCGATCTATCCTTACCTTCTTCTCCAGATACTGATTTATACTAATTATGCAATTTAAGCGATATCTCTCTTCAGCGTAAGGAAAGTTATCAAATTCTAGACAAATGAAAATGA
>JAEOSR010000157.1 GCA_016840285.1 Candidatus Hodarchaeota archaeon
GCGCTACTACCAGGCTGAGCTATCGGCCCTATCATTTCTACAACGCGAGGGTATAGGACTTTTGATTTTATGCAATTAAGCACAGATTATGTAATCAATTTTATGCCTTATCTAAGTGATCATATGATATTTCCAAATGATAGAAAAAATCTTTTGTGACCAGAGTAAGCAAAAAAAAGTTCTCTGTTAAGTGATTCCTCATTTCTTACCATATGGGGAGCGGTACGGTAGGCTATTCTTAGCGAGTCCACGATGTGATTGAGCACGACAACTTTATCAACAGTTATTCAATTTAGTCTCTACTGGCTGATATAAAGCTTCCATTGTATAATTTTCTCTTCTGGAAAAAGTGCAAATTAGAGAGGATATTTATCTCATTAAGCCAATAAAATAGTCGTCTTTCGACTTCAGTTAATCTCTTTGAATCCTCAATCTCTATTAAACCTAATTGATTAGATAAAAAATTCATTTCAGTAGATATCTGAAAGATTTTTTCTCCTGATATCATTTCGGCTAATTGAATCTCTTCTTTAAGTTCATTAATTGATATTTGTAAAAATAGGAGGCGGTCCTCTATATAAACTAATTTTTCTAATTGTTTTTCCCTCATTTCAATTCGGTGTGTTTTCCGAATTCTTGAATAAATCATGTAACCGAATACTAAACTGAGAGATGTCACTAACACAACTATCATGAAAAAAAGCTGATTCTCGAAGAGATGATTACCTACAAATATTTTTTTTACTGGAGAATTCTGAAAGATTGATGCAGAAGAGCACTTAGCGACAACTTTGACTAAGTAAGAACCATCAGCAACAGTAGTGGTATTCCAATTGTAAGTAGTGGCTGTTATATTACTAACTAGCGACTTCCAGATGTTTCCGTTATCGGAGGAGTAATAGATCGAATAAGTAACAGAATGCTCCCAGCTGTCAGTTGATACAGACCATTGGATATCAACAGAACCTATAAGGGTCTCTGCTTCGTCGGGATAAGTTATTAATGGCACCGTGAGCGTGTGTTGAGTATTATGAACGCTAAAGGACGTATCAGATATGTCTTCCATCCAAAGATTACTAGAGCAGCGAGCAATTATTTTAATCAAGTAAAAATCTCCATCCTTCACGCTGGTGGTGTTCCACTTGTAGGTGGTTGCATTAAGGCCAGAAGCCAATTCTGTCCAACTATTTCCAGCATCTCGCGAATAATAGATTGTATAAATGACTGTATGGTCAAATGAATCCTCCACACCCCTCCAATGGATAGTGATCTCATCAATAAGTGCCTCGTTACCATTGGGATAAATGATTCTTGGCGTTGTAATAAAATGAAAACCTTGTGTTAATGGATTAAAAGGCGAAACCAGTGGGAATAAATCATAGTTATTCGAATCCCCGTCAATGGAATAGGGCTCGTCTATGATACCATTAACATCCTCATCTGGACCATACCATTCATACCAATAATTATAGGAAAAAATATTGGTTCCTCCATATTCATTAGCTTGAGAACTTCCTTTTGGGCCATTCCCAATAAAATCATTCCACTCTACGTTATTGTTAGAGGCAAAACCCATTTCAATCTCATAGTCAAGATTACGATAAAAGATATTATATGAAATAGTGTGTTTTGAACACGCCGCTCCTATCTCTATGCCCTTATAATTATTAGATAGATAGTTATAGGAAATAATATTGTCATGAGAAGAGTCCCAAGAAATAACACCCCCACCAAAATTACTAGAAATGTTATTATAAGAGATATTGGTGTTTTCAGAATTTGAGAGAGAAATTCCCGGATGAAAAATATTAGTTCCACACATTCTAATAACATTCTTTGTAAAAGAAATATTTGAAGATTCTTCGATTTGAATTCCATGTTCGTAACAATTGGTGATATTGGTATTGGAGATTCGCACGTTATGAACATTTTGAAAAAGGATTCCTTTCTGGCCTCCCTCTATTGAGCAGTTATTGATCTGAAAATGTACATTTGTGTTCTGTATATTTATTGATGTAGTTGTTGATGGTCCATTTATGTGTAAATCAGAAATCACATATGGTTCTGCGAGTGTTCCATTGCCAGGCCAGTTATTTTCTGAAGCAGTATTAGCAAAATCTCCGTTTCCAGCTATAAAGATTGGAGAATATTCCACATATTGAATGGATTCTCTCTTTGGAAAAATATTCTGTGTATCAGGGATTGGTTTATGATTTAATGGATAAATCTCTCCAAAAAAGGGGTCTATATTGTCTCTATACCTTTCAGGTGGTTGAACAGCGTTAGACAATAACAAACCAAATGGGGAGAATAGAAGGAAAAAAGTGAGAATTCTACCGTTGGTTATCTGCTTTTTCTTATCAAAAATTATCAAGCTCACTTTTGTAGCTCACTTCAATTTATAATTGAAAATTTAAGAAGGTACCATTTGAAATCGAGAAAAAGTCATGATCCATTATTAATCATTTTTCCCTTAACTCCACAGAATTATCAAAATTATCTAGACATTAATATTTTTAAGATTATTAGTTAGTTGACATAATTCCTTCATTTAATGGATCTATCGCTTATTGTCTAGATTATCGTATATAGAGACTCAACTCAATCTCGCAGCGAATCAACTTAGGTAACTTTCAAGTTATTATAGTTTTTCAATATTGTCCAGGATTTTACAAAGGATCTATTTCTGGTTATCACCCCGATTTCGATTTATCTTGAGTAGAAGGCTTTAACTTCATGGTATTTAGAAGAACATAATGATCCTGTCCTTTTCTGCGTGACAATTCACTAAATTAGAGGAGAATTTAGAACAAAAGGGGGTATTTTCACCCTTTACCTAGTCGGGGTATCCTTAAGATACATATGAAGATTTCTATAAATAAAGCTGATTCAACCTGGTATTTTCCCTTCAAAATTTAAGTAGTATATATCTAAGCGTTTAATTCTTTAATTATAGCAAAGAGGATTTGTATAAATTATAAAATAA
>JAEOSR010000020.1 GCA_016840285.1 Candidatus Hodarchaeota archaeon
AATGTCTATGTTAAGATCCCAGGCCAAAAAGAAAGTGAGGAGACAAGTTGTTTAGCTGCCCATATCGATGAGATCGGATTAATGGTGACCAAGATTAATTCAGATGGGAGTCTCAAAGTAGACAGAGTAGGGGGGACACTCACCTGGAAGTTCGGAGAACGACCAGTAGAAATTTATGGAGAGAAAAAGATAATTCATGGGGTTACTGCGATGGGATCAGGACATGTAGCAGGTAGTACACAAACCAGATTAGAGTGGAAGGATGTATTAATTATCACTGGATTAACTCCTGAAAAGTTGCTAAGTTATGGAATCAAACCTGGGACCCTGATTGTACCAATCCAGTCAGACAGGGGACCAATATTATTTGGTGAGGAGGAAGATCCAATGATTGCAGCATGGACTTTCGATGATAAAATGGGAGTAGTTGCATTACTACGATTGTTGAAGTCAATAAAGGAACGGAATGTCACACCGTTTATGAATCTAATTATCGCATTTACGACGACTGAGGAAATTGGCTGTTTTGGAGCCAAACATTTAGCTCAATCATTAAATCCCACGTACTTCATTGCAGTTGATGGTTGTCCATTTGCATCTGAATCCCCCATGGAGTTAGATGATAGACCAGGGATCCGAATTCGAGACCGTACCTTTTTTTATAGCCCTAGTTTAATCAAAGCGTTATCGGAAGCAGCAACTAATGCCGGAACAGAGCTTCAACACTTAGTTTATACCACAAGTGGCAGTGATGCTGGAATGGCAGGGAATGTCGGTGCAAGTCCACAAGCCGCCTGTATCGGACATATCCGAAAAAATAGTCATGGTTTTGAAGTGACGTACTTATCTGTGTTCGAGAATTTGTATAAGACGTTATGGGCGTTCATTAAATCATGGAAAGGAGCTTGATTCAAGAGAAAGAAGTAATCTATTTCTTCTAAATCTTCTTTTTTCGGAGGAGTATAACACCTATTATCAGACTGGAAATCACCAGAAAGACTGGTGTACTCGGTGTAACACTGGAACCAGTCGTTGTCTTTTTACTAGTAGTTACACTGGTCGTATTCGAGGTAACATCGGATGTCATGCTACTTTTAGTGACATCCTCGGGGGGGAGTGCGTAAGAAACAAGTTTAGGAACGATATAGGGATCACACCATCGTTCAGAGGTCGTAATAACAACAGTATCGGCTTGGGGCATAGTATAGATAATTTGACCATTTGCACCAACCGCTGAATACCCTGCTACCGTCTTAACTCCATCTTATAAAGATTTCTTCCAGATAATTCACTAGTATTTATATTGAAAAAGAAGAATTTTGTGTTGGGAAAATCAATTGCTGAATGGATCTGTTTATGGGACACAATGGTAGAATGGAATCATTAGAAGATTCTTAACACTTAATTATATCAGTAGTTTTATTCTATGCGCTTAGTTTTATCACACATTGGTTAATAATCTTGCTTTACTTGAATTATCCATTTGAACCATTACAAATCCTGAGCGCTTGGGCACCCAACTTATCAGCCTTATTTGTAATAATTTTAATTACACCAACGGGCTTTGGATTAATTTCATCCGAAGCTTTTGGAATGATATCCCCAATAATATACTCATTATATGCAATCTTTGTTGTTATTATTGCTAAATTCGTTAATAATTCTGAATTTCTTAACAGTAATCGTTCAAAGAGAGCATAACAATTGAAGGTTGCAAGTATACGCAAGTACTGCAAGTATATATATCAGAGAAAAAGGATTTTTCCTTATGTCACCTTCCTTTATCAAAGGATTAGAACTAAGTAGGCGATTCTTTGAGGAAGTAGTGAAGGATATTATCAGGAAACACTTCTCCATATTAAAATATGATGCTGCCTTAATTGGTCCAGGGTCGGAAGTACTTGGTTTTGATGATGAAATATCCATCGATCATCATTGGGGACCCAGAATTCAATTATTTCTCTGTGAGAATGATTATGAAGAATATTCAAGTCAGATAAAATCGTTATTGAGTGAAAAACTACCCTATACATTTCTGGGATATTCTACTAATTGGAGTGACCCTGATCCACAGGATTCCATGACCCAGCTCTTAGAACCTATCTCTTCTGGCCTAGTAAATCATAGAGTGGAAAATTATTCCTTAAAGACTTATCTAGAACAACATCTAGACATCAAATCAGCCCAATTATCAAACGTAGAATGGCTAATGTTGTCAGAGCAGAGATTATTAGAATTTACTAGTGGAGAAGTGTTCTATAACAAACTGGGCGACCTTGAAAAAGCACGAGTAGCATTATCCTATTTTCCAGACAATGTATGGTATTTCAAATTGATGGCTGAATGGGACCATATCGCTGAAGAAAGTGCATTTGTTGGACGAACTGGCATCATTGGTGATGATTTTGGATCACGGATTGAAACTGCAAGGCTTGTAAGGCATATTATACGATTAACGTTCTTACTTCATAAGAAATACATGCCTTATCCTAAATGGGTTTCCATTGCATTTTCCCAAATACCCATTGCCCATAAGCTCAAGCCAATCTTAGTCAAAGCATTAAAAGAAGACGATTGGAAAAATAGAGAAAATCTACTTTGCGAGGCTTTACTAATACTTTTGGAAAAGCAAAATAAACTAAAAATTACACCAAAAATAACACTAAGACCAAGTAAGTACTTTTCTAGAGACCAAACAGTCATTAAGGTGGAGAAAATTACTCAAGAATTGAGAAAACTCGTGATGTCACCATTAGATAAAATAAAATATCCAATCGGATCAATAGATCACTTTATTGATGACACTCATATGTTATCTGATCTTAAATTTACCAACAAGACATTCAACTGGTTCAAATAAGTTTTTATTCTAATTCTATTAGAGAACGATTGAGTTGATTGAAATGGGCAAAAACGATAGACCTCTCGGTATTGCAATAATAGCGATCTTAATCATGTTTTCAGGCGCGATCTGGATTCTTGCTGGAATAATGATCTTGGGAGGGGTAGCTGGACTAGCAGAATTAATAGAAGACCTCTTAGGACCAGGAGCAGCGGGACTTGTTGGAACATTGGGATTTATAATCCTGATTTTTGGACTTCTAGTGTTTCTAGAGGGATTAGGACTTTGGAAACTGAATATCATAGCTTACATCGTAGTCTTAATCTCACTGGGGTTAAATGTTCTCGGACTCCTCTTGTCTTTCGAGTATCTGTTGACACTACTCCTGAATGGATATATTTCTGCCCTTATTAATCCGATCATCACGATTCTCTTATTCATCTATTTAATACAAGTGCGAGACCGCTTCTGATTTTATTCTTGTCTATTAATTACTTCTTGGAAAAGCTTAGACTTTATTCTTTGAAGAGATCACTTCTAATTTAATTTTTCAACCTCTACAACTCTATCAGTTTGAAGTATATGAAGGGGGAAAAGCTGAAAAATGAATTGAAACAGCTAAGAATAAATACCCGTAAGGATGTTCTCTTATGGATTTGGTGGATAAATCCCTTCTCTCAGAGTTAGTGAAGAATGGCCGGGTCGCGTTCGCGGATTTGGCAACAAGACTAGATGTCCCAATAGAAGAGGTAGGGAGTCGAATTCACCGACTAGTGAATGAACGAGTAATACTCAAGTTTACAGTAATCCCAGCACCAGCTCTCTTTGGAGGCAAAGAGGCCATGATATTCTTCCGATCCAATCAACCTCTTGATTCAGAACGGATCAACTCACTTGGAGTTCATCCTACCGTTGAATTCATCTCTATAGGGAACAAGATTGAAGGCTTTGCTCTGATACATTATCGGACAATCAGTGAATTGTATTCAGTGCTCAGATATTTCCAAAAAGTAGGCTCCACATTTGAAGATATTAAAGGGTATCAAGTACGACCGTTAACAACAGAACAAGAACCTAAAAAGGATATATACGCCTTACGAGATATAGATTGGATGATGTTAACCCATTTGCGCGAGGAAGGGCGATTGACTCTGAATGATTTAAGTACACGGACGAACATCGCGGTCGAAACGTTGATTGAACGATTGCAATTCATGCGTGACAATCACCTGATTCAGGAAACCATCCTCTTGAACCCCGCAAAGACCGCCAAAGAAACATGGACAATGTTCTGTTTAAAATTAACTATCTTCACAGAACCAATATTCGATGAGTTAACGCGAGAATTAAAAACATTCTCTGCTTATTGGTCATCTTCCAGCTGGAAAGTGGAAGAAAAACCAATTCTTCTCTTGGGATTCCTCTGTTCATCATATGATGAAGTTGAAAAGATCCAAAACAGATTATCAGAGGTAGCTGGACTTATCAGTGTTGAAAAAACCATGGGAGGAGTAACGTATTATTTTCCAGACTTTCGAGATGAAGTCCTAGAGGAAAAGAGAAGCGCGGATTGGTACCAACCCGAACGCTGGGTTAAAAAATAAGGGTTTGGAGAGTGGCTTTCAGGGGAGTGTTCTCACCAGAAAGACATCCCGAACCAGAAGAAGTGCCAATAAAGTCATTCTGAAGAATACATCTTCTTATTTCGATGAATTTTTTCGATATAAAAAGGAAGCACATACAGCAACAAGTATCATTATTGGGAGTGAAAATCCAGGAGAGATGACAGGATTAACATCAGTAGTAAAGTTTGTTGTACTAGTGGTATCAATTGGAGGAGAACTAGTTGTTGTAGGTGTTGTTGAGGCTTGTGTTGTGGTAAACGTAACTGGTTCGATTGTGACTAAAACCACATCTGCTCCCCCATTTCCAAACTCATCATAGAATTCGATGGTGTAATCATAAACTCCAATACCTAGTCCTTCGATGCTATGACTTACCAAGGATCCATCCCAAAAATTGGTTTCTTGAACTATACCATCTTTGTAAATAACATAACCAGCGGGATGAGCGTCAAAAGCTGTCCACTCAATCAAATCCGACTCTCCTTCAGATAAGACAATGTTTGGTGGGGGATTATCAATACTCGGAGGTGTTAGATCATTTGAACCAAAAGGTAATGAGATCTTATTTCCATCTCCTACAATAGCTGCCCAATTATATTTGCTGGGAGAGCTGGACATGTCTAGAATAATATTCCACTCTGGAATCATAGGAGGAGCAGTTTCTTCATCCTGAGCTACACGAACATAATCCCAATCGATAATAGCCTGATATGTTCGAGACCAGAGGCATCCAAATCGAAGGTGATTGAAATAATCAGTTCGTTGTGTCGTCCACGGTCCACCAATCGGTAATCCATCTACATAAACGTACAATATTCCCTCTTTGGCTGTTAATCGGTATGTATGCCACATTGAGCCATTAAACGTTCCCTCATCAGTCCAAATAAATTTCTGTAAATTATTGTAATCTACTTTCACGAAATCTGAGCCAACTGACACAATAAAACAATGAGTTCCATCTTGAATATATAATCCCAAAGGCCCATAGGTTCCAATAAGATCAGTAACTAAGCGAGCACGTGCTTCAACAGTCACTCCATTAGTTCGACTCACTGAATTATTTAGATAGTAGTACAAATATCGATCCGTGGTGTCATTCATTCTTAAATAGTGCTCTGGTAGCTTTTGAGAAGGAACTCCTGGTTCTGTATTAATTTCCTGTGCTCTCCAGTCTCCCAATGTTGGTTCAGGATAGATATAATTTCGGACGGATACCCATTCAAACGTTATTGTCCCCGATGCATGGTATGATGCCAATATTATAGGCATTGCGGAGTTTGCGATATAAGTTGTATGGGTATCTAATAATTCTTCATTACGAATAAAATGAGCCATACTTTTGTTCCATAGTACTTGGTACGTAGTTTCTGTCTCTACTTGGGAAATATTGGTATATTCTGCATCCGCAGATGTTCCTGACCATAACCTATGCTGGGGATCATCCTCGTCATTATCAAAATAGAACATCTCGCTGGGAAATACTCCTGCCATTGTATCAGGATTAAAACCAAAATAAGAGGAAGCTGATGTTCCTGTTCCATCTACACTTAACCGTGCCATAGCGGCTGCATATAAAAATGTACTAGAAGACTGATAATACTCGGGTTGTATCCCTGTACAGGTAAGTTCTCCCCCAGACTCGTTAGGATTTCCCCCAGAATCCCATTGGGAATCTTTTATTCCATCTTCGAAATCATCAAACAGAAGAAAGGTATTTGTTCCATTACTGGTCGTTGAAACCTCCAAATTACCGTAATAGAGATAAAGGACTTGGGTTAAGGAACTCAGATCAGCTGTGATTTCTACCCATATTGTCGCATTTTCACTGGGATTGTTTTCCTCAATCCAGTAATCTAGTTCTGTTTTCCCATCACTTAAGGTAAAACGTATATCATCAAAATCAGCTTGACATTGACCGTCAAGAAACACATTTCCCTCAGAATCCAATCCTGCTCCATAATGAACATTAAACCTTACTTGATAGTTTGTACCAGCTCCAGCAGCAGGAAGAATTGTGTGCTTTTTTCGGTAATACCAATCGTGCAATGGTTCAGGGAAGACGATTTCCGCTGAAATTGAGAGTTTTGGGTCATCATCATTCCCAGGATAATGGTGCGAATCCTCCCACTTGATGGTTTCATATCCAGAGGAGATAGAATTATCCTCGGAGGGAGATAATTCAAGAGTAATCCAATTATCTGTTCCATTTTCATACCAATATTGAATCAAAGGAAGCACATCCAGTGAGACCGCTGAATAATCGACATCAATATTGATCAAACTCGCGTTTGCATCTGAATGATAAATCAGCGTCAAGTCTAGTGCAGAGATATTGGCTATAGGAGTGTCTAAACCTGTGTCTAAATTCTTGAGCTTAATATCAATATCGTCAGAGGTGTCCCAATAATCATTTGAATGATAGTCAAGCCATAAAAAAGCTTCTGTAAAATCAAGACTCCCTTTATTTCGAAAATCAGTTAAATTCCAAGAGAGATAACAGATATATTCATTGATCGAAGAATAGTATCTTGTTACTTGAATGATGTTCTCATTAGAAGGATTAGCTGCTGTACCGTTATAATAAGCTCGAAAATCATACTCATCCCCAGGGATGGGTGTTAATTCCCAAGTTTTTGCACCCACGCTACCTTGAGGATAGTTGTCAGTATGATTATCAATACCTTTTGGTGATTGAGAAGTAAGAAATAAAGCTACAATAAGAAAAACAAACCATGTTAGAGAAATTCTTTTACAAATCAGTTTCACCCTCATTAATGAATTGTCATATTGTTTTACCTTTTAAAATTTCCGAATAACATGACTCTGGCCATAACTGTGAGTAATGTCACTTTTTTCTTTACACTAAGTCTGTGATATTCTAATAAGTGAAAAATATATCAAATTCGGAAAGAAATTTATAGATTATTTGCGAGGGACACCGTTTAGGTCACTGTTACTCCTCGAGAAATTGAAACAACAGAACCTATAAGTGAGGAAGAACCTGCTCCATCTATTTCACCAGGTTTTATGGTTATGGTATCCTTTATCGCGTTAGGAATACCCATAATTGTAAAAAGAAAAGCGAAATAGACATTAATTCTCTGTTTGACTCAGATGAGCTTCAATAAGAGCTAATGTTTCACGGAGTACAGAAAGGACATGGGCCACGGTTTCTGATTCTAGAAGCCGAGAAATTTCCGTTTTCAGTTGAAGATCCCCCTTCAGCATTCCTAACGCCACTACTGCCCCTCCTCTGACTGTGGGGGAAGAATCCTCTTGGGCAAGTCTAAGGAGCTGGTCTTTAGCCTGAGATATTTTCAATCGTCCTAAGGTTCGGGCACAACGATCACGAATCTCATCCGATTCCTCTGTATGGAGGAATCCCATTATCTTTTCTATAAGATCTGGTGGACAGACTCCAATATAACCCAATGCTGAGATGGTATTACTTCGAACAGAGTGAGTTGGGTCATCTAACAGAGGTTCGAGTAACGGTATGGCAACTTCTCCTTCTAAGAATGCTAAGGCCATAACTGCTTCTTTTCGTACTTCTGCCTCAGAGTCTAGTAATGCCTCTTCCAGTTTTATATGAAGATCCATTGGAAAATCTTCGATTTGAATCTCCATTTGGCTCAATCGCTTGATACTAGCTACTCTTTCTTTGGGATTCTGGGAATCGATTTCTTTGAGGATTTGGTTTAATGTATGATTCTGATCATCTGTGACCTTGAAATTCAAGTTCATTACCACCTAGAATGAAGGTTTCTCTCCTTCCCTCATTTAAAAAATACTTTCTTATGTGCAAATCCTTCAGCGAATTTCATGAGAGTACTTTTTGTTTTGATATGACCCTTTAATGCGTTGTTTTACTTGAAAAGTTCATGGATTCTAGTCGTATTGCTGGTGTAATGAGAGTTCTATTGAGGATTTGACCCCACAATGTAAAAACTTGATGAGATTCTTTCGAAGCATCAACTTGTGAAAACATTTGGAGTAAACTGTCTGTGAACCGCATATTCTTAGCAGCTCCAACAATCTCACCATTCTTTACTAAGAACAGTCCATCTTTTGTCATACCAGTTACAGTTCCTCGTGTCACGTCAATAAAATTCGAATAATGGAGGTTAGTTACTAGTAATCCATCATCTAATTCCTCTATTAGCTGTTCTCGTGTTTTACTGCCCGCCACGACCTTCATTGCAAAGGGTATGGGATCAAGTTCTCCAAAAATAACGAAACTGCATCCATTTGATTTTGTACCCATTTTATTTGCCGTCATTCTTGTATGAGCGAAGTTTTCAATCACACCTTGGTTAATTAGAGTGTACGTTTGGCTTGCTACTCCTTCTTCATCCAATGCTCTAGCTGCTAGAAATGAGGAGTTATGAGGGTCATTCACCATCATCAAAGACTTAGAGAATAGCTGTTCCCCCATTTTGTCTTGTAAGAAGGATTCGTGATCTAAAACCCTTTTTGCAGAGAATGCATAACCAAGCCAAAACACCTGATCAGCTGCTGCTGGAAAATCCAAAATAACAGGGTATTCCTTAGCCTCTATTTCTTGGGCTCCCAAACCCATTACAGCTCGTTTTGCTATCTCACCTGCTTCTCTCTCAACTGGAAGCTCCGAAAAACGTCGTCCTCCAAAGGAGCTTTGGCTCCGAGATTCCTCCATTCCCTTTTCAGCCATGACGTTGATTGTGGTTGCGATTCCTGTTACTGGAGCCAGATGTTCTAATCCTTCTGAAGAGACGAAAAGGTTTACACCGTCCTTTAGAATTAGATTACCAGAAACACTGTGGACTTTTGGAGAAAATTCATGTCCAGCATTGATACCACTAATAACTTTATCTGCCACATCCGAGGGGGTCAGGTTTTTTGCTTTGGAATCACTTAACTGAAGTTTTGGATATTTTTGAGGTTCCGTTAAAACTCCCGGAAAGTCAGGATCATCAGGAAGGTACTTAACCATTTTTACTCCTTGATCGACCGCCCAGCTAACATTTAACTCTTCTAAGGAGTTTGTCATAACCCTTACTTTCTTTAATCCATGAATGACTGTGATTTCAAATTTTGTTTCATAATCCATGAAATTCTGATGGATTGCAGAATTTGCGTATCTCGTTGAAAATGTTTGATTTAATTCTGCATTAATGACGCTTCCATCCATCCCAGCAGCTCTTGCACGTTTGATAGCAAAAGAAGACATTGTTATAAGATTATCAGTGTCAATTTCCATGATTAACCCTCACATTGCAAAGACATTCACATCCTGAAAGCGTGCCCACCCACCGCCATGCTCTACCCACATCACTTGCATGGGAACTCCTTTTCCGCAGATTGGGCCACGCCCGTACGTTTTAAACTCTTGGGTGATCATATCACAGTTCCCCCAGAATTCTGGTGTTGCCGCGTTGTAACAAACATTCTTTAAGGGTGTTGTTTTCTCTCCATTCTCTACTAACCACCCGAGTTGAGTACTGAATTGAAAATTCATTCGTTTATCGTCAATAGAATGACTTTTCCATCCTAAACCGAAGACTCCGTGTTTTGTCTCGGCAACCAATCCGTCAATGTCTTTTGGTCCTTCAGGATCAGGAAGAAGATGGAGATTTCCCATCCTGACAATCGGGAGTCGGTTATAGTTTGACATTCTCGAATTCCCAAAAGAGTGCTCGTATCCCAATTCATGGGCGGTTTCTCTATCCGTCATATAATCTTTGAAAATTCCATTCTCTATGATATGAAATTTCTTCGCTTCTACTCCCTCATCGTCATATTTATAGCTGCCGAGTGTATAAGGCATCGTTGGATCAAAAACAAGGTTGACTATGTCGGAACCATATCTATAATTCGTTCTAAGTTTGTCAGGAGTAAGGAATGAGGTTCCTGCGAAGTCTGCTTCAAAACCTAATACTCGGTCTAATTCAGTTGGGTGCCCTGTTGATTCATGGATAGTTAATCCGAGCTGATCCGGTTCTAGGATGAATGCAGTCTTTTCTTTCGGACAATTTTTCGCTTCATTTACTAGAATAAGAGCTTCTTGAGCCACCTGTTCTGCTTTTGCAGCATAATCAAACGCCTGTGCATGTTCAAATCCTTTCATTTTGTAGTCGTAAGCAGACCGTACATGTGTTTCTGTTCCTTTCGCTACTGTTCGTACTCTTGAACCAACGTACGTTTGCGTTTGATGAATTCTTGATCCCTCACTATTTGCAAAAGATAGTTTCACTCGATACGCACCACAATGAGTTTCCGTTACTTTGATCTGGTCCCCTGCTTCTCTTAGGGTCGAATCTGCTATTTTCAACAGTTCGAGTTTTTCTTCAAAATCAACCCCAAAGGGATCAATTTGATAAGGTGTTTTGTAAGTGTCAGTTATCACTGGCTCCTCTGTTAATTCTACTGGTTTCCGGAGTTTTAATGCACTCGCTTTTGCCACATTTATTGCATGTTTAACTGTCGGACCAATATCTCCTTCCACTGAGGTGGTTGCATTCCCCCATGCTCCATCCAAAATCACTCTTACATTCATTCCTTTCTCTAATGAGGTTCCAGCGGTTTCAATTTGCCCATTCTTCATGATAATTACTTCGCGCATCGTTGAGAAAATGCGTGTATCAGCAAAGCTGACATCATACTTTTCTGTTTCTGTCAGACATTTTTCAAGAAGCTCCTGTTCTTGTTCCATAGTTTCACCAATTTATCACTCTAATTAATTCGTTATGGAAGAAATTTACTGTTAATTATTAAATTTAACTTGTTTTGGTCTCTATTCAAAACATCATCAAATACCACACCATGAAGCGTAATGGAAAATAATAAAAATTTAAACTAGAACTATTAAAGAAATAACAAACTTACATAGGAGATTGACGGATGAAAAGGCCCCTTGTTAAACGCTATGAAAAAAATCCTATTCTCACAAAGAACGATATTCCTTATCCAGTCGAAACAGTACATAATGCAGGTGTGGTGAAGTATAAAGGTAGATACATCATGCTTTTTCGATCTCATCGTGCTACAGGTCGATCAATAATCGGTATCGCTGAAAGCGATGATGGGTATAATTTCACTTCCCGAGATCACCCATTCATGACACCTTCAAAAGAAAAAATATTCTCTGAATACGAGGAGTATGGTGTTGAAGATCCACGGATCACCCCTCTGGAAGGAAACTTCTATATCACTTATAGTGCGTATTCTAGGCACGGTGTTCGTATTGGACTTGCGAAGACCGAAGATTTTGAATCCGTTGAAAGAGTTGCTTTTATTACTCAAGCTGATTATCGGAATACTGTGATTTTTCCAGAGAAAATCAATGGAAAATACGTTAAACTTGATCGCCCCCATTCTGACATCAGTCCTTGGGCGATTTGGATCAGTTTCTCTCCTGATTTGCGCCATTGGGGTGAATCACGGATAGTAATGAAACCAGTGATATACCACTGGGATGAGATGAAAATCGGTCCTGGGGCTATCCCAATCCGTACAGATAAAGGTTGGTTAAGTATTTACCATGGGGTCTTTCCTACAATGGATGGATGTGTTTATCGTTTAGGTGTTGCATTACATAAGCTTAACGATCCTGCTTGTATTATTGGAGTAGGAAATCAGTGGATTCTCCAACCTGAAGATCCTTGGGAGGTCACAGGGTATGTTCATAATGTCGTGTTTACCTGTGGAGCGATTCCAGAAGATGATGGCACTTTGAAATTGTATTGGGGTGGAGCTGATAAGGTTATGTGTGTTGGAACAGCAGTGATTGATGAGTTAGTGGATCTTTGTCTGACTGATTCACGAGATCCATTTTAGCTATTTTTTTGCCAAAATAATCATCTTTAATATCTAAGATTTCGTATTATTTCAAAATGAAGGTTATTGAAGAAGACGGTGTAAATCCAATGAGTAAAAACGAGGTTCTCCAATCAGAACAGTTAGCTAAAAATATCCTTTATTTTCCAGGGCATGCTAATACTGTTGCCTTGAAACTTGAACAGAAAACGATTATCGTTGATGTCGGAAGAAATATTCACGAAGGGAGGAGAATTCGCGATACAGTAGAAACCAGTTTTGAGACTAAGATAAGTACCGTAATTCTCACGCATTTTCACAGCGATCACACACGTAGTTTACCTCTGTATTCTGATTGTGAGATTATTGCTTCACAGCAGGTGATAAAATTACTAAAAGCAGCTAAACGTAAAAATCTTAAGGTTCCTAAAGCCTTCTTTGAACAAGAACATATTATAGAGGATGGTTTCTACAAAGTGGTGGTCAAACAGACGGGAGGGCATACTCCTGATTCATGCTATGTATTTTCTCCAAATCACAAGCTCATTATAGTAGGGGATAATTTGAGAGCAGATTTCCTCTGGGGAGGGCGTCAGAGTGACCCTGAGAAATGGATTTTAGCCTTGCAGGAATACATTTCTTTTGATGTGGATTATATTATCCCAGGTCATGGAGGGATTATGACTACAGAAGAAGTAAGCGCCATTGCAGAGTATACTGTCGAACTTCGTGATTTTATGCACAAACTTCTTCAAGAGGGGACGAAAGAACACGAAGTTGTTGCACGTGTAAACTCAGAAAAACCTCCAAGTCAAACCCAAGTCTATATCCATGAAAGTACTCTAATTAAATGGTATAAATTCTGGAAATCAGGGTAGCTTCTTCAAAAGAGTAAATTTTCCATCAATAACTCTCAGCACGTACGTCCGCTTCTTCAATCCCCATAGGATTTGATGCCCTTCTTGCGCCATCCGTGCGTGTCGTGAGTCTTTCTGAGGATTTTGTTCTATAAACCAGATTTCCGAATAAGTTACATTCCGTAAGCCAGACTTTGTTTGGTGAATCGGATAAAGTCGGCCTCTCAGTTCTACCCCCTGTTGATTCGTGAAAATTGCTTCAAAAATTTTTAATGAAGCTTCTTTCAGATCTTCAAAATCCATTTGATCTCCTTCTTTCTCTTTGATTATTTCACTTCTTGACTTTAACTGCCAAAACTAATTAATAAAGATTACAGCTTTCAGTTCCCCTTAGAATTTTCTGACTCCTCTTCTAATGATTTTAGATTGGATTGTCAAATATAAAAGGTGTGTCCAGAATCCAGGAGTGAGGTGCCTATGTGTTGGTTCATACTCCAGATAACCTGCAAAAAACTCTCGACTACTTGAATTATTCAGGAGTTGTTTTCTACCGGGATAATGAGCAGTTCACTCAAGAAAAACAGAGTCAAAGGATCTCCGAAATCCCTGTAACCGAGAAAATTCCCTCTATTAGATCGACCGTTCCTCTATAAAATGTTCTATGATATCTAATATCTTCTCTTTGACTTCTTTAGGAATATCTGGTGTGATTATGTCAAATAGGAGTCGTTCGTCTTCTAAAGTCTCAACCCGAAGCATGACACATCACACTGAAATGATATTTACCAACAACATACCGAACAATCGCATTCACATATTAAAACATGAGTGATAACGAGGGAGTACGCCTCGAAAAACCTAGGTTTGCTATCAGCGTTTTCAAAAAAAATCAAAATTGCAGAAGAACTAAAAGGAATGGGGTTTTAGATGGACTTTTTCTCATTACCCCTTACTGTCAATTTTTATTAGTCAGTTTCTGCACTCATACCATTTTTGACATGATAGAAAAAACATCAGCTTTCTCTGTTCGTAATTCGTAATAAGAGTTTCTCACTGTGTGTTATCATCCTCTCATAGAGATTATAATGATGAGTGGCCTTGAACTCAGGTTCTAATTCTTTTGCTATTGAGATTTGATTAACCATACATACAATGGTAATCCTAAAAAGGTATTTTCCATATGAATCCCACCATTTGTTATCCATAATCATTTATATGGTTGAAATGAACCTTATTACTTTTCGAAGTAAATCCTCAAGATAGTAATTATTTATTTTTTCTTTTTGGCACGGAGAATCGCAATAAGAGGTAAAATGAATAGCACTGAACTTAACATGAGCCCTGGATTAACGTTGGGGGTGCTAGAGCTTGATGTCTCCTTTTCTATATTACTGCTACTCAAGGTGCTAGTTTGGGCGCTATGAGGTTCAATCACAAGGTTTCGGTATCCTGTGTACTCGTTACCAACCATGACATTCAAACTACCATCAGTAAGGGAGTGAGGAAGCTCAAATTCAATAGTTTTTTTTAACTTATAATTAGGACTAATCGCAATTGTGTTGATAGGCATACTATTCCAACTCAAAGGATTGTAGTTCTCATCGGTTACATCGAGCATATCAATTGTACTAAGATACGGGCTCAAATTTTCGATCTCTACCTCTAGTGTAACAACATCCCCCGCATTAGATCCAGAAAAGGTTGTAGATTTAACCGTGATTTCTAACCTAGGGGTTATTTCCATCCAAAAGTCCATGGCTGGACTGATGTCTTGCCAAAGACTGTTGAAGTTCCTTGCTGATTCTTCAGGGGCAAAATGTTCGTACATGCCCGTCCAGTTCCAGACCTGATGTGTAGTATTCTCCTCAAGGAGGAAATAGCATTCTCCTTCTCGCAACGCACTCGCATTATGAAATATTTCGAATGTCATGGGAGCTTTACAGTCTGCTTCCTCATGCATCCAAAGTGACCATTCTCCAGCCGTGGAGGTGGCAATATGGCTGTTTACAAGATTCCACCCCCAAGAGAGAAATCGGTTGGGGAGAATCACCCTCAAATAGTTATAGAGTTGGGGATATAGTACAGGTTCAAGGTAATTATTATTCGCTGAAACTGGGAAATACGTTTCATTTATCCCACTATGCAGTGAGATACTAGCGGCAAATTTGTGTTGGAGGACAAAATCACGTAATGCTACAGTTTCTGGTTCGCTAAAGGGAGCTGTCCCTGGATACGTCTCTGATGTGGTATCAGAACCCCAACCTGAGGTAAAAGTGGAGTCATTCCAGTAACTGTCGTAATTCCGATTCAGATCAGTAAACCCTTCAACATCTTCGTTCACCAGGCCATCTCCATCATTGTCTATCCCCTCCGTAATTATCCTTATTGGATATGCCGTGAAGCCTGTTTCAAATAGATCCCATGTTGGATAAGGTTTTTCATAATACTCAATACCATATATTTTACCATCCCCGTTTATATCCTCAAGAAGATCTTCATCCAGCAGTCCGTCACCGTCGTCATCGAACGGCCGAGCGTTCTTACGAATCCATTCATTTCCTCTATCCACAACAATATCATTACCATCAGGATTTAGTGTTGGGATGATATATATATCCTCTGAATCCACATAATGGGAGAGTGTTTCATCCTCACCGTAATTGTTGAGCAAGCGAAGGATAAATCTCAATGTGGCTTCAACTGTTATCTGTTCTCTCGCATGATGCTGTGTTACGAAGAATACTCCTGCTTTTGGATCAATATTTGCTTCATTAGTAATTCTTACCAGTTGAATGTCGTTTCCCAATACACTTTGACCAATGACAGACACATCAACCAGCTCGGGGACAGCAGCTTCAATATTAGCGATTTCTTCCATGATTTCAGTACTATTATGGAATTGGCCAGGATAAAGCAGTGATAAATCGTCCCATGTACGTTCTACTGAACGATTTATTTTAACATGAGAAACAATCCCGTCTGGAGCTCCTGCTTGGGAGGGACGAGGGATCAGTAGTGATAATCCTAAGAAAAATAGAGAAAGAAATATCCAACGATTCGTAGTCAAAGATACACCTCAAATCGAAGGGATAGAGATTTTTATTTAAGTACTCGATGATAGATGCATTCCAATGGATGTTTTATTCCATAATACTTCTCTTAATAGCCAAAGATTAAATTATTGGTTCTACTACTGATGGAATGTTAATTATAGGTATAATAATAGTCATTAATTCATCATTCTTATATAATGTCATATTATACAGGCTAAATATCCCTGGATTGACCTTAAAAAATTGCAGATGGATGACCTAGATGGTTTACATCGTTATCTATATCATACTAAGCGGAATTGTCTTTTTAACAACACTAGTTGTATCTTTCATAATCGTTTGGATATATATAGGTAGATTACCTAGAAATAATCCTCAACAGTACTTAAAAAGTCTTAGAAATATGAAATCTGGTGAGTACGAAGAAAGAAACGTGATAGTCTTTATCGGTGACAGTATTACCCATGGAAGAATTTGTGAGGATTATACTAAAATTGTCTCAAGCAGATTGAATCCTGATGATTACAGGTTTGTTAATGCGGGGATTAACGGTGATTTGACATTCAATGTCCTGCTTCGTATACGTGATGTCATTCAGTGTAAACCCGATTTAATCACAATTTTGCTTGGTACCAACGATGCTAATGGATCACTTTCAATGGAATCTGCTGCAAGATATGAGAAAAACAAAAAAGTTCCTAGAGATCCAAATTTCTGGGAGGAAGACAGATTTAAGGAAGACCTTGGGAAAATTATATTGGAATTAAAACTAAAGACGAAAGCTAAGATTGCTGTTATCTCTATCCCCCCGTTAGGAGAAAGAATGGAAACCATCCCCTTCAAACGATCTTTTGAGTATAGTAACGTTATAAAAGATGTAGCTAAGGAATGCAATGTAACCTATTTACCATTAAATGAAATAATAACGGTACTCCTCCAACAGAATCCGACGAAATCAACTATTCCTTTCGAAAGAAATGAAATCACTACAGTAAAAGCCGTGATCTGGCATTATATTTTGAGAAGAAGTTGGGAAACAATTTCTAAAATCAATGGATTTCAATTACTTACCGATCATATTCATCCAAATACCACAGGTGCAACCATGATAGCCGATCTAATTGTAGAATTCATTGTAGGAAACTCATAGAGATCAATGTGGAAAGATTTCTTACCAAGTGAACTGACTTTTGTTCAAAAAAAGTCATCGTGCACGATAGTCAAATTTGCGAATTTCCATTGGGTCAGCTCTAGTCTGTAATACTTCTAGTTCTTTTTCAGTTGGAGGAAGGGTGTTGGGAACTGGATCAGGGATGATTAATGAGAAACCAGTATTTTCTATTACTTCATCAAGGCTTGATGTTTCATGAACGGATCGTAAACGCATTCTTCCATCATCAGTCTGAAAATCAAGAACAGCTAAGTCAGTAACAATTGTGGCTATCCCCTGATAAGCATCTAAAGCCATTTCTTTACGCCAGCGAGGTGAAGCTCCTCTTGCGGTAATGAAATCTACTTTTTCAACAAAAGTCCGTGTATCATGTCGAGGAACATATGCAAGTACGCGATGACAAGCATTACAGATATCTCCAACTGCTGCTCCCCCTGGTAGCCTCACTTCGGGATTCTCTAGATCTTTTCCAATGAAACTGTTGTTAACATTCCCATATTGATCAATTTGACCTGGTCGAAGAATACCAAAATCTAAGGTGAATTTGGGACCTCCCCAGGAGTTATACATTGATAATAGCTTTGAGAAGCCACGGGCTTTTGGTATAGCCTGTGTGAATAACTCCACATCAGTCATTATTGAAAATAAATCAACATCTAGGTCAGGGCTAATCCAATACCCACCATAGAGAAAATCTAAATTTGGGGCATGGGTCATTCTTGCCAGTTGAATGGCAACCACAGCCAGGGGAATAGCTATGCCAGTGTAGCAGGATTCCCCCTCCTTAATTTCCCTCGCTAGTGATACTGTGATTTGATCTATTACTTCGTAGTCCGTCATTGTAATGCCTCCTGTTTCAAAACATTTTCCTCCAAATAATTCCGAAACCCATCGGGGGTACGTGATATGCCAGAATAAGCCATCACATGACCCATGTCTACGGCATAGAAAGGAGGAAACCCAGAAGGCCATGCTCCCCTAGGCACTTCAGAAATATAATCCACCTCTAGATATGAAAACATCAATCGGTCTGGAATTTGTCTTGCCTCTTCTGATGTGATCATTTTCTCGACTGTAACAAATAATTGGAGAGAACAAAGGGCTGGGAGAGTGGAAAATCCATCCAAGATATGATTTTTTGGATAATAGACATTCCCATTAGAGTCCGCGGCATATGCATGAATAATCGCAATGTCAGGGAAGATTGAAGGGACTTGAACATACTTTTTACCCTTAAATGTGATTTCTTCAAAATCGGGTCGAATTTTAACAAGATCAGATCCCAAAATAGTCCTAATAGCAACATTTGGTAACCCAAGTGCTCCTGCTTGGAAAGCACGAATCATCCCGCACTCGCTCCATTCATGATACATAAGAGTCTTTTCTTTCTCGATTGCTCGTCGAAAATTCCCTGCCATTCCGATCATTGGTAAACCGACGTAAGAGGAGTGTAGCTCCGAGACAGCCCCAACTCCAGCTAGAAGATCGATATCAAGATCGCCAATTAAAGTAATGATGTGTAAGTCCTTTATCTCTTGACGGATTATCTCCCTGATAACCTCCATTGGTTTCAGGAGCATCGCACCCCCTCCTATAGCAATTTTCTTTTTAGGTTGAATTACTTTTGAGACAATTTCATCTAAATCAGCTATTTTTGTCACAACAACGCCTTCCTTTCTTCTAGCGGTGATTTTAACAAACTCAAGAGCGAATATTAATATAGTTCTAATTATCTATGGGAGAAGGACAATAGCAGGGTTGACACTTTTTATCCTATTTTCTACCTTTATTGGAATCATAATCAGACGTAAATTTAATGAATGAGATTTAAGAAAAAAGATAGAAGGTTAAGGAGCTTAGTGGAAAAATTTGTAAAGAAACTTTGTCTTAAAAGCTCTAAATTTTAAAGTAGAAGCAAACGAAAGACTTGCATTACTTTTAAACTCTAAAAGAACCATCGAAAACAATATCAAGAATATTCCAGCGACGATCCAGGGAGAATATGTAAACATACCAAATAATAACTCAAATCCAAATGGTACAATTATTTGTAACAGGAGATAGAACGTTGTTTTAACCGATCCTAGCTGCGATAAGGCCCAATTATGAAGTCCAAAAGTGACAATAGTTGAAAAAATACCTAAAAAGATCAGGAAAGGCAATGTGTATTTTAATGATGAGAACGAGGGAGGTTTTGTCATAATGGATAAGACAAACAGTGGGATGAAAGTGTAAATCAGTGTTGCGTACAAAAAACTAAGAGGATCATGTTGACCATTTCTGGTTTTAAGTTCAGCAATTAGCTGACTAGATAAGACAATGTTTAATCCCCAGACGGAAGCCGCGATCAATAAAAGCACTACTCCAATTCTATTTGCACTAGAGAAATTTGCTATTTCACCATTGAAACTAATAAGAAAAATACCCCCCGATGCTATTGTTGCAACAGTCAAGATTCGCTTTGAAAGAGAAGTATTTTCGATTTTCCAGGACAAAAATGGAACAAGCACAATATAACTGGTTGAAATAAGAGTAGCTAGACCAGCAGTAGTTAAATCTTGACCCATTGTAGATGTGAGATATCCCATTGCAATCAAGAATCCTATAATCATAATTTTTCGATTTTTCAATAAGGATAATCCGTTACGAGCCTTTATAATTGGTAATAACAGGGAACTGACGAGTACTGCGATTCCAAATCTCAGGGTCATTATATCTAAGGGAGATGAAACCTCTAGTATTATTTCCACGACAATAGGACTTATTCCCCACAGTAAACTACTACTTAGCATAGCGATTTGTGCTTTTTTTTCTTGCATAGTTAGGGGATTAGCTTCGATGTAGATGAATAAACTACCTCGATTAGGAGGTAGTTTCTTTAAGTTGAGATTTTAAACTATTTTATAATAAGTAAAAACTAGGTGAGAGCTTATGCTTTACAATGCATTAGTTAAAGTCAATCATGATTGCCCATTTTCGAGACTATCAAGTAAATTTCCGATGGTTGAAGTGTTACATTGGTGTAATTCTCATTATGACGTATTGGAATTACGAGGAACTAAGGATAAGGTAACTCATGCGATTTCTGAGGTTCATACGAATCTGGGATCCATTATTAAGAAATCTTTGGATCAAAACCATGTACAAATGGTCATTAAGCAGTGTGAATGCGATTACGAACCCTTTTCCGTCATTTTAGATAACTATAAGTGTATTCGGCTTCCCCCAGTAAAATATCTTGCTGGAGAAGAGGTTGTTAAACTCCTGATCACCTTAGATGATCTTAAATTAATCACAGATGAATTGAAGGAGAAAGATCCAACCGCTAGAATCGAGATCCTTAATTTGGCGCCAGTTAAAGAAATTGATAATCCTAAGTTTCACCTGTTATATCTAGATGAATTAAGAACGGACCTAACAGGAAAACAATTACACGCTTTAACCAAAGCGCATAACCAAGGGTATTATGAGCTTCCCCGAAATATTTCAATCGATTCCCTTTCAGAAGAAATGGCGATTAAACCTCGAACCTTTCAAGAACATTTAAGAAAAGCAGAAAGAAAAATAATGAACAAGATTGTACCAGTACTGAATCTTAAGTAAACATCAAGTTCCTGGTATGAAAGAGTGAAGTACATTCGATTTGATACGAAAGATAACATATTCACCTTATCTTATAAGAAACGAATACTAGAATCTGGGAACACCCGATGACTCGGATCTCTTTTCCATTTGATCTCTGTAATTTCCCCTAAAAAACTATCTGTGGGCAATTATTTCAGATATAAAAGGGGCCTTAAGAATCAAGTACGAATATCTATGAGTACTATCATTGACCTAGTTTTTTTAGGTTTTCTCGGATTCTTTGAATGGTACTCAGGGGAAGTCCTTAATGGCCCTGATTTGATCCTCTTTTTTCTCAAACAACTCGTGATGTATATTCTGCTCCAGATGGTCATTTATGTTGTTCCTTTTTTACAAAAAATCGTTAATGTCCTATGGTTCCCGTTTCGCGCTCTGCATGTGTACCTCCATGTCCACACGGCCAAAGAGATCTACCAAGAGCTAGCACAGAAGTACGAGGACGAGGAGGAACTTGATGATCTGTTAGATGTCAGTCGGGTTCGGTCTAGTCTCGCTACAGGATTAGGTCGTCCTGATGAAAACAGTATCTTGGTGGCCTCCTTTAATCGGGTCGACTATGCAAAACGGGTTGCGTTTGCCCCCAGTCGCTTTGGTTGGGTGATGTTCGTAGGGTACTTAGTGATTGCTCCGCTGGCGCTAGTGAATAATATGTTTACCACCACGATGGGCGCCCTCCTCCACTTTTATTTCTTTATGGGAATCTTTGGGGTTATGATGCCAAATGTTAGTGATTGGTATTTTGTTATTCACACGATCATGTTGAATATGCACCTTAGACCCATCTTTCTCTTTAATGCTGTACTTGTGCATATAATTTTCACCCTCGACTCCTTTTGGAGGACAGAGAATTTTTTCCTCGCAGTGGTCGTTGGTACCGTGATGTTTTTGATCTACCTAATTGGTCTCTTCGGGGTGACGCTTCTTGTCCAACGCGGAAAGTTGCGACTTCCTGACATCTTCGTTGTCCCCTTCAAATCAGGAAAGGAGTTGAGTCCGACCATTAGCGATGTTGAATTCTTCGATATGGATGACGATGATGATTGATGACCTGTACCAATGTTTGGTGCGAAAACAAGGTTTCATTATTCCAAGAAAACACCAATAAAGGATTAACCAAATTAATTTATGTCTCAATTTGAGTGATATTTTAGACTAAATAAGTACCTCATTCAATCAATGACTTGAAGGAACGGGTAAATTGAGCATATTGTTGTAGTCCATTCTCCCAAAATGTGGGAGAAGTAATGTCATACCCAAGCTCCAAAGCAATTTCGTGAGGAAACATTTTCCCTCCTGCTTCCAGGATAGCTTTAAACTTAGGTAAGAATTCTTCTTTATCTACTGTATAATCTTGAAAGCAATTATATACAAAAATCAATGCAAAAATATATGGATAATTATAGAATCGGTAGTTTGGCATGTAATAATGTGGGGTTATTACCCATTCCCATTTCATTTTCTCCTGCCAATTTACCGTATCTCCATAGATTTTCTCCCGTGCAGCAAGATAGTATTTGTTAATGGTTTCTCCATCTAAGAATATATTTCGTTCAATAGCATCATAGATGCTCTTTTCAAACCAGAAACGTAAGCTACCCCAAAACATTGAGTAACCATTAAAATCGAGAATGACAGATAGCGCTTGGATTTTTTCGTCTTTCTTAGTAAATTGATCAAGTAAATAATCAGTGAGAATGAGCTCACCGAATTTTGACGCAATTTCTGCAACAATTGGTCCTGTTGACGTATTTAACAACTTCTGTTTTCTTAACACGAGATGCGCATGGACTGCATGCCCTAATTCATGAGCTAAGGTATAGATATCATTTAGCTTGCCAGTATACGATTGAAGTACGAACGCTGATTTCCCAGCTGACCAAGGATGACAAAAAGCTGATTCTGCTTTCCCTTTGCGAGGAGAAGCATCAATATGATGAGAATTAAACATATTGTGAGCAATATCACCAAATTCCTGATCACAAGAATAGAAAGTATCTAAAATAAGTTGCTTGGACTGGTTCCATGGATAACTTAGATGACTTTCCACTTTTGGGGGAGCAAACAAATCAGAACCTCTCAAAACTGAAATGTTTAATTGTTTCGCTTTAAGTCGTAAATAGCTTTGATATAATGAAACATTTTGTTCCATTGTCTGCATCAACGTTTCAATTGGTTGGGAATCAACATTTCCAGCCAATAAACTCTGATGCATTGGATTCTGATAACTTCGTTTTTTTGAGGTTAGAATCCAATCACTACATATAGATCGAAAAACGGTAGAATAGATTTCTTGATCACGTTCTATTTGCGTGTAAAGCGATGTTACTACCGCATCACGAATGTTTTCATTGGGTTCATACAACAATCCCATCATTTTTCCGAGGGAATATTGTTGCATTTGACCATCAATAGAAACGGTGAATAGTTGATTATTAAGCCATTTTCCTCGCAGTTCAGTTAAAGCAGAAACGCCATATCTATCCTTTTCAATTAATAGCTCTTCTGTCTCCACGGCAAGTTTGTGTTGAAATTGCTGATGTTCTTTTTTAAGATACTGCTTATATTCCAGTAACTGTGGATCTTTGAGAATGTCAAGATCAGAATTAATTGCTTGATTGATTTTCAGTTGATAGCGGATGAATAGCAGGTCAACTTTAGTTTGAATATCATGAGTAAGATGAAAGGCTTTTTGATTAAATGGAAGGCTAGAATTGGCATTAAAAGCTAAAATCCCATAAGTTACAAAATCAGATACATGAAGAAATAATTCTTCAATCGCTTCTAATAGCTGGAAAATTTCATTAGATTGGAGAGAATCGCCATCTAGGAACGATGTGTACTTTGTTGAGAAGTTCTGGATTTCTTCTTTAAGTGTTTCCGCTATAGAAGATAATTTTTCTTCTGTTGCATATGGAATAATCTGATCCAGATTCCATTGGATATTGAGTTGTTTAGAATTCATGACCTGTTCCGACCGATCGTTTGTTATTTTTTCCACTCCATAAGCTTACATTTAAGCATGAATTCTTATTCAACTTAAAGGGGATTTATTTTTGTTATTATCATTTGTTTTCATATGGTAAGAATATGGAATATATAGATTAATATAGCCTCTCCCTTTCTATAGAATTTTGTCACTCGGGTAGAATTTAGAGCCTTAGTTTATATAAACACCCAAAAAACTTGATAGAAAAATTCCTTAGAACAGGTGAGTGAATTCGACGAAAATGACTGAATTCTTCGTATCCCTCCATTACTCTTAAGATATTTATGGGATATTCATAAAATATTGTCAGGATGTGGTTGAAATTAAGCGGGGAGAATGGAAATACTTCAACATGGCCCTCTGCTTACACTAGATTTAAATGAACTATTAGTTCTAGAGCTAATTAAAGGAGTATATTGGAATGAAAGAAAAGTATAAGGTTCTCCCCAAGCGGATTGCACGGAGTCGGAAGATCCAAGTACGCCAGTTTGAACCAGAGGAAATCTGGATCGAGTATGAGTTAGATATCCACGATCCTGCTTCTGCGCTGGAAGCAGTTCGTGAAGCCACACGCTTAGCGAGCGAATATCTGGATGAGGAGGAGGCGCGATTACGAGGTATTGGAGGGCAAACTATTAGTACTAATGGAGGAAGGAAATCAGTCATGGAGTACGATTTGGTCGTAACTGCGGAAGGTAAACAGAAAAATCTCGAAATCATGCGTTCCAAAGAGTCACAATTTGCAAACTTTATTCACCTGTGGTGCGGGAAAAATGGTGATGATCCCAAGACCTATATTGGGCATCTACGGAAAGACACTGGGGAATTCAAGCTAAAAGATCAGAATAAACCACTCATCGAAAAACAGGGGATCAAGGAGGGGACACACTTCAAAGTGGTTCCAGTATAGAAACTCGCGTACTGAATTTCAAGAGGATGGGTTATCAACAAAGATTATTGAGCTCTAAAATTGAGATATAGAACAATTAAGGAATATAAGAAGTTTAGCTGAATAAAAGGAGAGAATATACAAAACCTACTCTTTTCGAGGGTTAATGGGGAGATCAACGAACAATTTACAGGGCATATTGGATTTGGTACTGGTCAGCTTAAGAGGTTTCCGCGTTTTTTGAATAATGTATTCTGATACCTCAGTATGAATTTTCAATAGTTTTACGATTGTTTCAGGGTCATTATGACCTTGAGAAACCAAAACTGATGCCAGAAACGAGGAATATTTAAAAAATGGAATAAGTTTAGGTGTAATCTTTCTTTCAAATTGATGATTTCAGGAAAATGTTGAAGAATCTTGAGCACATTTCATCAGAATGAAAATAGAAATAACTTGAAAGATTATCCTCTACTAAGTGGGATTTTAATAACCGCGATTTTTAGTATTATTTTGAGTATAAATCTTATCATAAGAGTAGGGGATATTTGCTTTGATGCTGGATTTCCAGAAATATTGATTCTCTTAATTGACTTTTCTGTCAGATTTCTTTCTGGTGCAATCGCAGTTATTTTAATAATTCCCTTTATATTATATTTCTCACCAAAGCATCTCTCTCTCAAAGATTATTTTAAAGAGGATATACGGCTTACTAAAGGTGTTTCTATAAATGGAACAATTTTAATGGGAATTCTCTCTGCTTTATGCTTTTTTTTAATATGTATTATAGTCGCTTTAACGTTGGGGGTTTTGAATTTAGACTTCGGATCATTATTTAGTAATCCTGATACAGGAAGTGTTGGCTGGTTTATATTTCTTTATGCATTAATCCCTGGTATATGGGAAGAAATGACATTCCGTGGTGTAATTTTAAATTCAGTAAGGACAAGATACTCTGAAAAAATAGCAATTCTATTTAGTAGTGTATTATTTGGATTATTTCATTTTACAAATTTGCTTTTTCAGCCTTTAGAAATAGTAGTATTTTATTTTTTTATGTCGACTCTCTATGGAATCACCTGGGGGTATATGGTTATCAAATGTGAAAGTATTTTACCAAGTATTCTTGCTCATTATCTAATAGATGCATTCGGATATACAGTTATCACTAATCCCATGAATGCTGACCAATCAATAGCAGGCACGTTCTTTATTGTGACTACATTATTGTATCCTTTTATCACAATTCTTATGGTGAAAGGTCTATCAAAAACCACCAAAATATTCCCGCGCAACTCGGTAAAAGGTAAAAAGTAAGGGATCAAGTAATTTCCATTCTGGCGATAAATTACTCTGATCTATACTAATAACCTCAAAGTAGAGCAATGAGTCGTCCTCCCCAGCCTATATTTAACTGATTTACTCCCTGATAAGATTTTACATGCCCGAATTCAATTCTTACTCTATCATCGTCTTTCACCTGTGAAATTTTTTCGTTCCACAAAACCAAAACGATTTTACCCGAAGCATCAGCAAGTTCTGCGTGTGCTACAGAAAGTGTTTTTCCTGAAGATCGGGATTTCACTTGTCTTGCTGGTGATATGGTAAGAATAACCCCCTCTACAGTTACATCTTTCAATCCGTCTTTTAATTCCCCTATTTTCATCATCTCGTAAGGTGATGATGAGTCCATTACTTTCTGATACCAAATTCCTCTCCATGTTGGAACTTCTGATTCCCATCCCACTTGTATAAACCCTAGCTTCTCATAGAAGTGCCTTGTCCTTACGTTCCACTCAGGAGTTCCTAATGTCCAAAGTTGGGCATCAGGATACCTTTCCCAAAGTAATTCCATCGCTCGGAAAGCAATACCTTTATTATGATGAGGAGGATCGACGAAAATTCTTTCTAGCACTCGGTGTTGTTTCCCCCGAGTAAAAATACCACCAACAATCCAATTATCTAGGAGGATTTTATGGTAATCCATGAATCCCATAATTCGTAGTTGGAATGATGAAGAGTCATATCCTACTGGTCCTCCAGACCCAGGCGCCCCCACCTCTGTATCACTTTCAAAAGCTCTTTTTGATATTGATGCCAGCTCCTCGGCATCCCCCTTCTCAGCTCGTTCAATTTTAATTCCAATCATATTCTTCATACTCAATTCCAATCAGTAATTCTTTAATCAAAAAATTGAATTGATTGTATTCTAGGGATTTCAAGGGTTTGTAGGCCTTTTTGATTCTCAGGACTAATCATGATGGTTGTAATATCGTTATAAGAGAGCAATAATGCCATGAATAGGGTAATCACTAGGATTTACATTCCTCCGCTTAGATTAATATAAACTTCTCGATTATCTGTCGCTTCAGTCTTTATTATATCGCAAAAAGAGGAGAGGTTCTTTTTAAATTCCGTTTCTTCAACGGATATCTTATTAAAATCAATTGTTTTTCCTGTAAAGCGAAAGGATTATACCAATCGGTTTATGGCCTTAATAGCTTTTGCTGTCTGTTTGGAGGAATCTTTTGAAGTAATAATAATTAGTTTATCATAGTTTTTTGTTCCAAAAACGGGTATTGTTGCCAATACTAAACTTTCAGTAAAACCTAGAGTAGCGATAAAGGTTCTTTTTCGTGCCAACGCTATTTTCACACCCTCCTAATGCTTTATTTTGTGTCTAATAATTCTTCACCGTTTTATACTCAAAGCAAAGAATAATCTGAAATATAAGATATCAATGAAGATGATATTAACCTAGTTAAAGGAGCAGTAAATAAAAATGGACGAGGTTGAGCAGTTCACCCAAGTCATCCTGCAGGATGTAGAACAACTGGAACAAGAACAGCTAGCGAATCTAGAGGTAATCACTATCATCAACGGATTGAAAAGGATGCAACAAGGATTGATCGATAAGGTAACGCGGGAAGTCCATGCTGTGATAGATGAACAGGGGAAAAAAAATACTCAAACGAAACGATCCGCAATGTAGCAATCCGAGAAATCTTGGCAGCCTCTGAGGAGTATCAAACCCGCGAGACAATGATCGATGAGTTTGAAACCACCGTTCAGAAACACCTTATTGAGCAAAAGTACCACCGAAATAAGATCGCTATCAACAAAGAATATCTCGCAAAAAGTGCTTAGGATAAATTGTTCCAAACGATTCATCCGTCGAGGATAGACCCCTAAATAGGACAAGAATGTTAAAGAGGCTAGTAAATAAAAAATTTTAATACTTCTAACCTTCATTTGTGGAAACAGTTTTTATATTCAAAAACAAGCCTTATTTCTCTGATTTCCTCTTCTCCGCACCCAAGTTTCGATCGAATCTTCTTGCCTCAATCAATTTACATTTAAGTTAAGTCATTTTTTCAAATTTATACCAACCTAAAAATGGTTCTACATATGATTATTACGAAATTCTTAGGGATTCAAACGATTCCTTCAAAAGCTCAAAAATTGATTCGAACATTCCTACTACTTAGCTTAGTGGGTGCGTTTCTCGGAAATTTATCCAGTACGTTTTTTATTCTGTTTGCAATCGATAAATTGGGCTTTACACAGGCCAGTATCATAATGTCCTTCGTGTTGTTAGTCCAGGTGTGTACTGATTATCCTAGTGGCTCACTTGGTGATTGGATCGGGCAAAGATGGGTGTTAGTCATTGCATTCATCTGTTATGGGGTCTTTTACTTCCTTTTAACTATAGCTACAACCTTTGGAGGCTTTCTTGTCCTCGCATTCTTTAATGGTTTAGCAAACGCACAAGCATCGGGAACGTTTGGTACTTGGTTAGATAATAATTATCAAAAAGTAGTAGAAGATGCGGATCCAGAGAGAAAGATCTATGGATTCACTAACGCTCGTATTGGCAGTTTAACTCGGACCATTATGGCAATAGCTTTTGTTGTTGGAGGATTAATGGCAACAGTAATATCACGTGAGCATGTCTTTTTCATACAAGCTTGTCTATCCTTTGTTCTCCTATTCATGTGTTTTCTTCTAGTAAAAGATGTGAAAATAGAGACTGTGGAAGAATTAGTTTCAACTAAAACATCCGTGCGAGAATATTTCTCATTTTTCATCGGTGGATTTAAGTTCCTTTTTTCTAGCAAAACAGCTTTCTTCTTCTTAATAGGAATATCCCTGATCTTTTCAGCTTTTAATGTATGGGGCACTTTGATGCTTTTTCCAATTTACTTTGGGTATACTGGATCTGATGGACTAGCCAGCTTATTTAGGACGACAATGTTTTTAGTGGGAATACCATTAGGAATTGTCATGGCAAATGCAAGCAAGAGATTTTCAAATGACAAATTTCCTATATTTCAATTTCTGGGTCTGATATTCTATTTTCCCCCATTTATTTTATTATTAACTGTGATCCCTATTACAAATAGTTTCAATCTACTAGGACTCGTCCTTACAGCTTTTATACTAACAGTTTCCATTAATTGTCTTTTAGACATAGTAGGAATCTTACAGGGGAGAACATTACTTGATTTAATCCCTTCAGAAAATCGAAACAGTGTTTATTCGTTGATACCAACTCTTGTATCGGTTATCGCCATTCCGATCCTCCCAATTGCAGGCAAATTGATCGAAGACCATGGAATGGTTGCTGGGGTCATTGTTCCGCTATTTATTAGCCTTATTGGCGCTTCTTTCGTTTTTCTCAGCCGTTATTCAGAGAGAAGTGGTGATAGTCCAACTAAGGACAATTTTGAGTCTGGATCTCTAAGCTGATAGAATGTAAAGTTCCACTATCTTTATGGTTATAAATGGGAATGTATGTTCTTTACACGTTTATTGGATCTATGTTGACGTCCCATGATAACTGACGCATTGATATTTCTTGGTGCAAGTGGGTTTTTAATTTCGTTTGAAGCCTTTAATATTAAAAAACATTATACTTCTGTGAACTCTAAGGTTATTGAAAACCAATACTCCTTTCTTTTACCTATAACAATCATTAATATAACATTAATCGCTCTTGGTTTGATATTTGGCCTGTACAGTGATTTCTTTTACTCTCTTATAATCTTAATTGGGATGAGTGTTGGTTTAATGGGAGATTTCAATAATCGATCCATTCATTCATCCACTAGGGATTTCGTTCTTGGATCAAGTATTTTTATTATGTCCTATCTTTGTTTTTCCACAGCTCTGCTTTACACGAGTGGTGGCTTTCATTTTCCCCTGGATTTGGTAATAATTATTTTCGCATGTTTGAGTTATAGCTTTTTGATGATGTCGTCATGGGACTCTCAGTATTTTCAACATTTAGGGAAGTATAGATTGATAACAAATTTTTATCCGATATTACTCTTCTTTTTACTCTCTCGAGCAATAATTAATCTATTTCAAAGCTCCTTGCCCCTCACAAGTGTTCTTATGCTGATAATTGGAGTCTTGCTAATTTTTATCACAGACATGGAATTTTCGATTGATAAATTCTTTAAGCCTCGAGAGCGGATGGTTGGTCCAGTTCTTTATCCTTTAGGTCAACTTGCTCTCGCATTGTCAACGTTATTCTTACCATTCTGACTTAATTTGAAGATTGATCTTGCTTATCACTTTTGATCTGATAGGGAGTATACACAGTTTTGACTAAAGTTCATTTCCCTTTCCTATTTTTTCTTTCCACAGACAAACCATAGTTCCTCCTGCGAGGCATTACTTGTTACAAGGTGTATATGGGGGCATTTCAATTTACAGATCTACTGGTAGATGGGATCAATGAAAGTTGAAGTTCCCTGTACGAAATATGGACACTTAATCGAACAATTAGTCAAGTATTCTCTCACTACTAAACAAAAAAAGATGTTAGGTGGGTTCTGTGGATCCACAACTTGATTTTGACATTCATGCGAAGTGGGTGCCACCCTACAATCTTCCTACTGTCAAAAGATCATAAATTATGTTACGGATTGTTCATCCATCACAAATTTGCACATACGTCGAAGGGGTTCGATGGCATCTTGAGGGGTCGAAAAACTACCGTTGGGAGCGAATCCTAGGGAAACAATGCGTTGAACACCATGAAGAATTAGCTCATCCCGGATCTCTTGCTTTAAATGTTCCGGGTAAATCCCCACTGTCTGGGTGTACGCGTTCACTGATTGGATTGCAGTTTGTACGTTATCAATAGGTACGAGATTCACCACTCTACCACATAATTGATCTGAAAAATCCACGGGTTCATCTATCTGACTGACAATCACGGCTCCTTCGTTTTCGTGTCCGCCAAACACGCGATAAAACATGTCATCCATCCGAAGTCCGTCTAAATTACTTTTTAGATCTACATCAAACTCTTTCGTAGGTGTGGACACATGACTTGGGAGGTTCACTAATGCGTAATACAGGTATGCCCCTAATTCGTTCAATCTGTCTATACCAATTTCATCTGTTCCAGATTGAACATAGATAACTCGGCTATTCACACATGCTTCCTGATTGAATGCTCCAATGTCAATCGCTGCCCGTTGCGCGACTGTACGTAAGGTTTCTTCACTTTGGAATGCTTCTGCTCCGATGATCGATGTACTTAGCTTGGGGTCTAACGTAATTAAGTCAATTCCTGGCTGTAGATACTTTGTAATGTGTTTTATCGAAGAGTACCCGCCCCAAGCGATGATTTTCTCGATGTTCTCGGGTTTGTAGAACGCAGTCTCAAACTCAGTGTCTCCGCCTTTCCAATAGGCGACTGATATGCTCTTTGTGATTGGATGGTTCGGCTCCATTTCGATCATAGTTAGGGCCAATGCGGTTGCTGTTAATGGATCATTTGACGGTAACTTGATGATCGTGTCACAGCGTGTACAACAGCTACGTGCTATTGTCCCTGCTGAGACTAAGGGGACATTTCCCGCGATCACGTGAACCGTGCGTGCACCAAATGCCCGTACTGATACTATTTGACCATTATTCAAAGTAGTCGGTACCCAACCTTCGAGATATTTTATTCCAATCCGTTGTTCCAGCATCTCATGAAGACTTTCCTTTGAGAGGAGCATTGGTAGCGCCTGATACGTTCCATACAGCACACTCTTCGTCAATCCACTTGCTTCACAGTTTAATGCGAATGCATCCTGTAAATATTCATTTTCTTTCAGTACTAGTCGTTGGCCTAGGTCATCCATGAATGTCAGAATCTCATCAATACTGAGGTCGTACAGTGCCTTTTGTAGTGAGGAATTCTTGAGAACTATCTTATTCAGATACTTCTTGGCATCAGGGGTCTTGAATGTGGCTAACCCATGCCGACCTCCAAAAGTAAGGCAATAATCAGAAATAATTTGTCCTCGCGCAATAATCGGGATGTTATAATCCACTATTTCGATTGTAGTGGTATCTTCTTCCATGACGCTCTGCATGTGTGATCACTTCGTTGCATGAAAGAAGAGGAGGTTAACTTTCCTCCTCGTCCATCAAAAAGTCAATGAAATCGTCGTAAGCATTTTGCACCCCAGCGCAGGAGATCTTGTCATCACCGCCCTGCTTCTCGCTGTACCGTTGGATCTTCTTCTCTAGCCATGGGCCTTTCCAGCCACAATTACAGGTGTCCCAATGGATGGTAACCTCGTCACCTGTGACGAATCCACCCCAGTAAGTATCAGCTAATAAATCATAAAAGGCAAAACGACCTGTTTGGGTTCCTGTTCGAGGTAATGGTTCGCCTGTCTCGGGATCAAGGAGGAACGGGATGAACCAGGGGAAGATATGGTAGTGATTTTCTGAACATGATGGACAACCTGCGCCGTTCATTTCGGTCATACCATAGTTGTCTTTGATCTCATCTACGCCATAGAAATCGCAGGTGATCTGGTACCAATTTTCTGGAGGCTGATATCCTTTCATGCCGCCACCTGTGGCTAACCCCGAGTTGGAAGTGAACATTTGCCTGAGTCCCATTGCGTGTCCTTGGAGAGCAGTCTCAATCAAAGGTTGCCAGACCCCCATAAAGAAGACACGTTTTCCCTTATATTCAGTCAGCAGTTTGTCTATAAACGCTTTGAAATACTTGGGCTGGCTTGACTTCATTTTGATGAGTTCACCTTTGTTGTGAACTAAAGCACGGATCAATTGGAGTTTTCCAAGTTCACCTTTTGCTTTAGCAGCCCGTACTCGTCCTGCCAGACTCATGAAGTCTGCCGACATGAAGCCTGGCATCGCTGTATGAAATTCTTCTTCTGAACCTGCCATTTGTGGTCCAAAGTAACTAATTACACGTTGTGCGAGCTGTCGTCCATCGCGAAATCCTGGGAAGAAGATCGGAACCCGTTCTTCGTGGAAATTAATCCCTGTTGTCGCCTCTAACATCATGTATAACCCGTTTTTATAGTTCTCCATATCAATCTGGGTTCGAGGTAAGAATGACAATTTTCCAGTCGTACCAGAACTATGTACAATGAATAGTTCTGTTTGCTCTTCCAGCTGATCTAACCACTGATCGATAGTTTTAGGATTGTCTAAAATTACGTGTGACATATCTAACGTCGAAAATTTACTTATCCATTTTGTCATTTGGTCATAGCGTTTCTTCTCGATTAATGACAGTGGATAGGATTTATAGACCGTGTGTGTGAACAATACAGGGAGGATATCATTCAACATTGTGATCTGACTTACTCCTACTCGTACTGCTAAATCTCTCACTGCAGGAATCTTCTGAGAAAGTTCTTTAAACCTTTCTTGAAGTGCATGTAACTGTAATTTCTCGAGTTCTGCGCCCTCGAACACAAAACACTCACAAGGTGTCCGAAGATCTCTTTTTGGCCAATCTTGTGGGTGCTGCCACTCAGAGGTTTTTTCTTCTTGGCTTATTTCTGTGGCTATTGTCATGATTTAATACTTCCTTTATTCTTTATAAAGTATTTATATATATATCATTCCTTATAAACTGATATTTGATCGAAACAAATCGTACCCAATGTCTCAATTTGCTTATATACTCGAAATCTATCAATGAAGGAGATAAGAAAAGTTATTAGTGGTTTTCCTTTTTATACTTGAAAATTAATATTTTATATTAAGAACTGCTCATCTAATCGATCAATTTTCTACCCTGTGCTCAGATATATAGTTAATGTTGAAACAGAAAAAAAACTCGGAGCTAATAAAATGAGGCTCAATGAGTTTTATTTCAAAATGGATCTGATCCATTTCAGGATGATACTTTACTAACAATTTAAGGAGAAATACCGATTCAGGCTTTTGGATTGATTCCTTATCCATTTTTAACAAAAAATTCCCAGAGATCACACCCATTTCTACGAATTGAAAATAACACTAGCCAGTTGTAGTATTTTGAGTATTTATAGCTCCCCTCCATAATTAATTAACAGAGTATACCGATATCATTTAACAGTAAATCAATTTAAGAGGAAGCATCAGTGTTTCGGGATCAGGTTCGTGTTGTGGCATTAGATGACCTTTTCAAAGAATGTCTCTATTTAATCACGTCTAACGATAACGCTGCAGTATATTGTCTCAAGTTTAAACTCTGGAATGAACCTTGTCCCAAGATGTGTGATCAGTATGTCCCTAGTGATCCAGGCAAAATCGAAAAGGCAAAACAAGCAAATTATGATATTGAGTGTTTGGATTTCACACGAAAAATCGTGGAGGGCTCCCCCGAGTATTATTGTACTTTGTATAACCTAACAAAACCTTTGTGTAAAGAGTGTTTCTTTCATCGTTATGTAGAGGATCCCTCCACCTCCGAAGAGTAATCTTTTTGTACGTGGTAGCCCAAGAAAAACAAGATGATTGCTCCAAACGAGAAAAAGATGCCAAATCTAAGAAGATAAATAAGAATTGTAATATTCATTAAGCTATTCCCAATATAAGTTCTGATCGTTTTTTCAGGAATTGATGACTTCCATCAATACTACCTTGACTTATATCGGTGAAAAAGTCCCAGAATGCAAACTGTCATCAAAATAGAAATAATCTCTAAGAAAGGACTTGCTGCCTGAGTTGTGGTCGTCGTTATGGATGAACTCGAAGTATCCTGCTGAGTTGAAGATGTAGTGGGAAGTGGAGTTGTGGTTGGAACGGGGCTCTCAATTATAAATGAGGTGTCTGATATGGAATAACTCTGATACCCTGTACTGTCCATGACTTGGACTTTGAGTAGGACAACAGTGCCATTGGTTATACTCGATACATCCCAAGTAGTTGTTAGAACTGTCAGCCCTGAATTTATCTCAATCCAAGTGGTACCTAAATCCTCCGAATAAAAAACTGTATAAGAGAGAGAATGATTGAAGGAATCAGCTGATTGGATCCATTGAATTGTTACCGTGTCTTTTAAGATTTCACCTGTTGGTGAAGTGATTACAGGTGGCGTTAAATGATAAGGATGTAGGAGTGGAGAAGTATCTTTACTGCCTGTGAAGCCTTGGGTTCTATAATCGCCATAACCATCCCAATCTATGTAATAATTTGATCTGAAGAGATTATTTGTACCATTATCGAAAGTAGGGAAATTATTCCCACTTGTATATCTACTAATGAAATCATTGTTCTTTATAGTATTATTATCAGTCTCATCACCAAAATAAACACCATATCTATCATTATAAAAGATGAGATTTTTTTCAATTGTATTATTATCTGTGTACTCAAATTGCATTCCATCCAATCCATTATAACCAATGCAGTTATTGATGAATGTATTATACGAACTATAATAAACCGTTATAGCGGAGTAATTGCTATTAGAAATAGTATTACTGAATATAGAATTATATTTTTCCCCCCAAAGTTGAATTCCAACGTCATGGTTCTCGACAGTATTATTTATTATACGAGTATCTCCAGAATCCGATATGTGAATACCTCTAGAGAAATAAGGAATCCCATAGCCAGTAATCCAATTATTACTTATCGTATTATTCCATGATTGGTATGTGTAAATAGATGTGTTAATAATTTTGTTCCCAGAAATGATAGCATGAGTAACATTACGAAGAGATATCCCGCTAAAATTACCTAACGGCCGGATAAGTAAATTGTTGCTAATACTGAAATAGACATCACTATCGATAATTTCGATGAGCTGACTTTGATCAGAATTATTGAAAATATAGCCATCGATTAGATAGGGATTCCATAAGGTTCCGTTACCTGGAATGCTTAACGTCTTAAATCCATCATTATTTGTGATAAGGATAGAAGGATGCTCTATGTAATCATCTGAATGAGTAATTCTAGGAATATCTGTCTCTTGGAATGAAAGTTGTGTTGGTTCACACACTTGTTCAGATATTAGTGAACTTCTGAAAAAGGTCAACACTAATAAAAACAGAATACTTAATCCAATACTCTTAATCCATTTTTTCATCTAATACACTACCGTTCAGAGTGTTTATCTGGGATAAAATACATAATCCACAGTAGGTAACAAGGTATTCTTACTCATTATTCTCTTTTAAAAATGATGTGCTAAATCTTAAGATCCTATTCTAAGTCTGAAGGGAGAATAGGTCTAGTTAACAGGTGAGAAAAGTCTTGGGGTGACGGTTTATCACCGAATTTCTGTCTTATTAACGCCTCTCCCAAACTGTAAGTGAATATATAGGGAGCCCATAATGGATTTCGAATAAACTTCATCCATTGGGAAATTCGTTCTTTTGAGTAAGGAATATTCAGTTGCCGAGTACAATAATCGATAATCTCATCATCTGTCATTCTGTCTACATGAGCTTGAATGGCTAGATTGCAAGATAGCTTGGACGATAATTCATTCATACATTTCCATCGGTTTATTAGCACCTCTATACTAGTGTCAGAAGGATGAGGACTGAAATTTTCTAGTTCCATCTCCATTCTACGTCGTTCATCAGGAAAAATCACGTCTATCCCTGTATTAGCGATGCCTTCTGAAATCACTGCTTCTGGTGTGAGAATTAATAGTATGGCATGTTCAAAACGGTTTCCATCTTGATAGAGCACCTTTTCTTTCACACTGTGTTCCGTATGATGCCCTGGGTAACCTTCATGAGAAGCAAAACTGAGAATTTGATCCCATTCCAATGGTAGATCTGTATTGACATCAATTCGAGATTGATATTTTCCTAGATACCAATTATAGGCGGACCACGGTTCGTTCGTAACCATTTTGACTTCAACGGTTTCATTGGCTGGGAGGATTTCGGAGAAGATCTTCACAGTTTGTCCTCGTGTGAGGGATAATGCTTTGATCATAACCATTTCAGCAGCTTCTTCAGGAATTTTCTTATTGTCCCTATCTGCTTCAATCCGTTCAAGAAGACTTCCCTTCCCTTCATATAACTCATCTAATTGTTCGACAGCTGTGATGAAATGTGATTCGCTAATTTTTTTAGGTTCAATGTCAAATAATCGCTTTACTTTCTCTAGATACTCAATGTCTTCTCCTGAGAGGACTTCTATTGTTGTTTTCATTGCTGTTAACATTTTATTGAGAAAAAGCTGTCTGCCTTCTTCAAATCCCTGGTTAGGCAACGTTTTAATGAGCCCAGTAACATTTTCAAGAAGAATCTGGGGAGATTTCTTCTCCTCCTGTTGTACTACTGAAGATAATTCCTCAGGTCCGTAATATGAGTCTACAAACCCGTCAACATGCTTATTAAGACGTAATCCAAGAAGTAAGTATTCTCGACTGAAATCAATAGTATTCATCTTTCTTTTCACCAGATTATGAGGAAATACTAAATTAATTGTTATTTTATATGATTTCTCTTTTGATTGAAGCTTTTTCACATTGAAAAGTGATACCTGTAATTACTATTGGATAGTTTATGACAATACTTGAAGAGAACAATCATGAATTATGGAGACGTTATCAGTCTGCTTTAGAGAATTATCAGGAATTTCATGATTTAGAGGAAATTTTGAGTGAGTTTAGGGCGATAATTATCTCTAAAGATCCAGTTCCTCCTATCGACCTGCTCACAAAGCTTGCTAATCACTTTCTGAAATTTAAACAGATAGATGATGCAAAGAAGGCATTTGGTCGAATCCTGCAGATCGACGACACCCATCGTGAAACTTGGAAGCAATTATCCTCATTTTATTTTAAAACTAAAGACGCTAGAAAAGGGGAGTTCTGCCTCCAAAAATATTATTCCTTAGCTGGGGGTAATCCGCATCTCCAAAAAGCTACTCAATTGCGATTAGCGAGTTCAGGCCGAATTAAATCCCTCCCGACGAACCAGGAGCTTGGGTTGCAGACAGGAAAAACTATGCAATCCTCTGCTCCAAAGAGTATCATGAACCTCGCAGATTTTGAAAAATATTTCCAGATTTCAAGACAGACCCTTCCACTAACGATTAAGAAAATCATCCGATTTGCTCAACATCAAATTGTAGACTACCGGCTATTCAACGAGCAGCCTGGTGAAATGGGCTCATCACGGTTAGAGATCTTACAGGATCAAAAATTGATCAATTTCTTGAAGAGTCAGAAGATTACTAGGTTATTTCGGTTTCAGGAAGAGGCAGTTAAAGCGGTCTTTGATTCTTATGACGTGTGTATAACAGCTCCCACTGGAAATGGTAAAACTGAGGCTTTCTTGCTCCCCACACTACTAAGAATCAGGGAGAATAGAGGATACGGTGTTCAGCTCCTCCTTGTCTATCCTATGAAGGCGCTTGCCAAGGATCAACTACGAAAAATCGAGAACTTTGCCAAGATTCTGGACCTGTCTGTAAAAGTGTTTGATGGGGACACTTCGCACTATCAACGAAAGAAAATTTATTCTGATCCTCCAGAAATTTTGATTACTAATCCAGATATTCTACATTATCATCTAGGGATAGGGAAAAATGCTGGTCGTTTCCAAGACTTATTATCGGGGCTTAAGATTGTCATATTAGATGAGATTCACAGTTACTCTGGAACATTTGGATCAAACATGTATTTCATCTTACAACGACTTGAACGGGTGGTCAGTCATAAGCTTCAATTTATCGGGGCTTCAGCTACGGTTGCTAATGCTGCTAAATTCGTCACTAAACTCTTAGACCGGCCAATCAAAGTTATTGAATGCAAAAATGGGAGACGGGGGAGACTACACTTCTTAATTCTCGCTCCTTTCAGTAATATGTCTACACTAGATAGCATGACGAATCTAGTAAATAGTATTACAGGATTAGGAAAGATTCTTGTCTTTCAAGATTCACACAGAAGTGTAGAACTGCTTTATCAAAGACTAGGTGGTACCGTTCGAAAAGTGGGTATTCATCGGGCTGGACTTGAGAAAAAAATTCGTGAACAGGTCGAAGCTGACTTTCGGGAAGGAATACTTGACTTATTAGTTGCTACTCCGACTCTTGAATTAGGTATAGATATTGGAGATTTGGATATTGTTGTTACACCGCCTATTGCTGTAAATAGAGCCATGCAACGCATTGGACGCGCTGGACGGAAGGGCCAGGAAGCTTTGGCCATCATCTTATTGAATTCTGAAGACCCTATCAGTAATTATTATCTGCAGTTTCCTCAACGCTATTATCAAGATATTGAGGATGTCTTCTTTGATCCTGATAATCCTAATGTGACTGAGCATCAGTTACTGTGTGCGTCTCTGGATAGTCCTATTGATATAAGTCAAGGCGATTTTCCTCAGTATGCTCATATTCTTCGTCGTCTGGTCAAAAACAATTTGCTTAACCAGAGTGATGAATTCGTTTTAATGCCTACTGAAGCGGGAATGGAGAAAGCTCGAAGATATTCTATTCGTGGTAAGAATCATGAGATTCAGATTAAGTCTGGTGGACGCAGGATTGGAAAGCGTGCTATGCCTCTTGCAATGCTTGAATTATACCCCGGTGCTTTTTATTATGCCGCAGGAACCCGGTACCGTGTAGCTAGTTTTCATTTTAACGGTGTACGAGGGACTGCTCACTTGGTCAAACCTAAAAGTAGTTGGGGGTCAACCTTTGCCCTTTCTGCGTTTAAGCCAGAAGTTGTGGAAGTGCATGGACATCATCCAGCCTTTGGACTTGAGGTTGCGTATGTAGAAACTAAGGTTCTCCAAACGGTGTTTGGATATACATTAGAATCACCGAATGGAACATCACAACACAGACTTCGAGACCCACTTTATTATTCGTCCCGATCCAAAGGATTACTCTTTCGTGCACCATCGCTCCCGTTGGATAAAATGGAGTTAGACCGTCGTACTCAAGTTGCTTCTCTTCATGCTCTGGTTCATGTAATCTTACACGCAAGTCTCCCATTTATTGGGGGACAATTACACGAAATCGGAGGATTAGCCTTACTCCCTCAAGGATATGTTTTACTATTTGATCAGGCATCTGGTTCTGGTGTTTGTGCAATGCTCCTTGATCATTTACCCGAATTATTTTCTCGAGCATATGCCATTCTGGAATGTGAGTGCAAAGATCCTCAGGGATGTCCGAAGTGTACCTTTCTTCCCCGTTGTAGCCACAATAATACTAAGCTAGATAAATTAGGTGCTCGCTCTCTTCTTAAGTGTATTCTTGATGATGTTAGAGTTTCCTTAGGTGATGATTACAATCAATTTGCTCAAACACTCCATTGATTTCAAGTATAAATACTCCAAATCATTATCATTTAATGAAGGTAAAATGTTGAATCGAAGTATATTGATTGCTATCATTGGTTTTCTTGTTGGATGTCTACTGTATTATGTAGCAGACGCTGGTGTAGTCATCGTTTTAATCATGGGTTGTACGGGGTATTTTTTTGGTCTCATTTTAGACAATGCAGACATTAAGCACCAACTCGATACTTCTCACTTTTCCAACATTCCTTCAACTCAAGAGATCTTTCAATCAGACGATGTTCCTGAAGCACTCCTTTTTTATGCATCAAAAAACAACCTTACTACTGTTTCCATTGATTTCCAAGTAGAAACCAAACCTCAAACCTTTCGCCTTTCAGTTCTGAAAAATCTCCAAGAGCATCAGTTCCGCATTTTAGAGGATTCCAGTAAAACGATATTCAGTCTTACGTTAGATTATCCAGAATGTAATTATCCTAAGATATTATCCTCATCTGATCAAAATAAGGAATTTCATTATAATATTCAGGAACGTAGTCTTGACTTCCAAAATGCGGTTCAGAAAATTGTCCCAGGGTTAGTTCTTTCTACCTCTTCCTGTCCAAGTTTATTTGAAGAGAAACGAATTCACAATCGTCTTGAGAGTTCACCTCCTAGATCTTCTCAATTACCTCCTCCATCCTTTCCAAGCAACAATTTTGTGCACCCTTCGAATAGTTCCGAGATAACAGATCTATCTGAAAATGAATCTAAAGAGAATCGCGATATCAATGAGACTCAAATCATGGAAGATTTGTTTTCAGGATCATCCGTTGAACCGATGGTTCCTGATCTTTCTCCAGAAGATGTTCAAAACTTAAAAGATTCCAATCAGCGACAATTGGAAGTTTTCTTGAATGAAAACAATGAGAGTGAGGAGTCATCAGATGAAAAAATAGCTGGAAGTGAGTTAGAAAGTACAGCTGGTATAGAAATTGACTACTCGAAAGTGACTCAACCTAGGGGTGATTCAATTAAAGATTTTAATCAGGATATCATCAATAGGCTTGAGGAGAGAACTATAATAGCCATTAATAAGGGTACACCTGATTTGGAGTTACAGAAAGAAAGGGAGGAAATCAAGAAATATATCGATGGAGAAGCAACAACAGAGGAATCTATTTCTTAATTTTACTTTATCCCAATACAACAATTACTATTAATTTTAATTATTTTAGTAGTAAATTTAAATAGAATAAATCTATAGTTTCTGTAATATTCACGCCTGTATATTCCTTTCTCATGAATTACGATAACACTAAAAATATCCAGTCGAGGCTCAAATGTTTTCAACACCCCAAAAGATCCAATGGACTCTTCTTTTTTGGTTTGGTATTTCCGCTATTACAATAGTAACGGGTAATATTCTCCTCAAAGGCTCCCTAGCGGTTGATTTCAATGATTTAGGCAGTAATTTCTCTGATAGTCAACCTACGATGAGTTTACAAGGATTTATTGATTTTCAATATTATGCGGATCTAATTACTGAAAAGTACTTTGAAAATATCAATGATCATATAGACACCTTCTCCAGTTTTGGTAGTCGAGTAACAGGTTATCCTGGGTATAAACAAGCAATCAGTTACATCGAAGATTTCTTCAAGAATCAAAACTTGTCAGGAGTAAAAACTCGCTCATACCCTATTCAAATCCCATATGATCATGAGACGAAAATTACTATCAATGGAGAAAATTTTACTGCTCATGCTCTAGCTCCCAATTCTGTTCACACCTGTAAAATCCTTGGTTTACCTGGGACTCTAGTATATGGTGGGTGGGGAACCTACTCTGATCTAGACCGTAAAAAGATAGAAGATTCTATTGTTGTTCTTGAATTTAACTCACAGGACAATTGGATTAATGTTGCTAGTCTTGGAGCGAAAGCAATCATTTTCTTACCCCCAGAAGATACTAATAGATACGAAGCAGAGTTAAAAACTTTAGATATTCCCCTCTACTTTCCACGAATCTATATAAACAACAAAACCACCGCTAACACAATAAAAAAGTTAAGTTCTTACTCGAATCAATCTATCACCCTCTATTCAGATGTTGAATGGGTATCTATTCAAGCGAAGAATGTTATGGGATTATTACCAGGATTAGATGATGATATTGTAATTATCTCTGCTTATTTCGATTCTTCTTCTGTTGTTCCTTCCATTGCACCTGGTGCTGATGAAGCTTGTGGCATTGCAACCCTTTTAGAGCTTATTCATCTCATGAGAGACGAAAACATAACTCCGCAAAAAACCATCATGTTCCTAGCCCTTTCTGGACATAATCAGGCAGCAGCGGGAGCAAGGGAGTTTGTCTCTCAAAACTATGATATTTTAAATACTAAAGGAGGAATAAAGCTTTTTCTCTCCCTTGACCTCTCAGCTTCAAATAACAAAGTCGGAATTAATCCTTATGGGTATCTCTACAAATTTCAGCTTAGATATACACTTGGAAACAATTTATACGCTCGTTTAAAGACTATAGGGGAAGAATTCTTAGTTAATTATGCAGCACCTATTCGTGAGGTTACTGGGTATTCATTTGGGGTTGAATCGTATATAAATTTACAAGAATTTGAATACATTGCTCCCATCAGTTTTATAGGGGATCAGGAACCGTTTATTGCTTCAAATGTATTAGGATTATCATTTTATACCGCTGAATCACATCGTTGGCAATTTAACACTCCTTTTGATCTTCCCGATTACCTTCAGCATGACATGCTTAAATCTCAAGTTATATATTCTATTTGTGCCTTAGTACAATTCTTTAATGAGGAAAATCTCGGGAAATATCTCGATTTGACAAATAAGGATTTCTCCTTGATACTTAACATGCATGTCGGATTCGGAAATATTGAAGGTTATTGTAAAGAATATGATATGTCTACAATACAGTTAACAAATGTCGCCAACGCAGTGATTCGAGTAATTTCACGAGATAAAAATACTGGTATTCAAAGAAGATATCCTTATTATACAACAACTGATGAATCTGGCTACTATCAGGTCAGGGGGGTGTCTTCCTCTCAAGCTGATAACCCTCTTGAGTTTTCTGTTGAAGCCTATTCTTTTGATTCTGAAGGGGGGTTAACAAAAGCAAATGATTTAGGAGAATATGGTGAATTTTTCACACAATCAAAAAAATTAGTTGAAGAAGAAATCGCAGTTAATCCAACTGTGTTTAGTTGTGGAACGATTGGCCTTTTCGGGATTTCCCATCCCATTGATCAGTCTCCCTCTGCTGAGCTCCTCCGTTACCAAATTTTGGATCCAACGACACAAAATCTATTCTTCTCCTATGGTTATTTGGGTACAAAATCCGTTAGTTTAGTGTTTATCCCTCCAAACACACCATCAATTCTTGTAGGAGAACTTCCAGCTGGTGTACTAGGCGTGTATGCAACGAATTCTAGTACTAGCACATTACGAGGAAATGGATTTCTAGTTGAGGAAGGTGGATATAAAAATCTAGGGATTTCAGTATTCATTACTTCAAAAGATCTCCTTTCTTTATCCCAGACTTACATTTACACGTATACCTCCCATAATATTTATGATAATCAAGTAAAAGAAACATTTCAGAGAGCATCAACACTTATCGATTCAGCGATTCAATTGAAGAAGAATTTTGAATACTCAGAAGCAATCAAAACCATATCAGAAGCCTATATTTGGTCATATGATTCCTTCAACCAGTCCAGAAGTGTCATTGCAGGTGGAATTTCTAGTGCTCTCCTTATTGCAATCTTACTTATTCCATTTTCACTAATGGTGTCTCTTCTTCTGTTTAACTTTAATTCTTGGAAAAAATGGGCTCTTCCCATAAGTTTGATATACACACTGTCTGTTAGCTTCTCCTACCTCATCCATCCTGCCTTTCAAATAATCCCTCATCTCCTATTTACGTTAATTGGTCTCATCAATCTTGTCTTTGTATTCCCTGTGCTTTTTTTTCTGGGTCAAGAAGGATACATTTTTCTCAAAAATCAGCGTACAAAGTTGTTAGGTTCTCATTTTAGCGAAATGAATCGCATCTCTGCAATTCTAGTAGCTATAAAGACGGGGTTCTCTAGAATGAAGAAGCACAAGATTCGAACCCTTTTAACTTTATCAGGTATTTCTCTCTTAACATTCTCATTAACTCTTTTTTCGTCTGCGAGTTTTTTAGTTTCAAGTAACTTCTATGAATTGGCATTTCCTATTGCAATCGCCATTCTCCTTATGATTAACACCTCCATCAGTGCTGTTTACCATTCAAAAAGAGAGATCTCTATTTTTACCTCTTTAGGCCTCACTCCAAGCCAAATTGTAGGCCTTTTCCTGACAGAGTTTCTTATATCTGCTGTTTTGGGATTAATGATTGGATATATGGGAGGAATAACTTTCATTCGAATGGGTTCGATATTAGGAATAATTCCAAGATTTTTCCCTATTAATTATTCATCTGGAGCTGTTGTTTCTGTTTTAACTTTCAGCGTGATTGGAATGTTTGTAAGTATTTTATATCCACTTAGACTATCTGGGCAAATGTCTGTTCCTTCTCTTAGACGAACTTGGGAATTACCATCATTACCAGAAGAAGATGGAACGAAATGGAACATTCCATTGCCATTTATTGCAGCCACTGAATACGAAGCTGAAGGAATCGTTGAATTTTTGCGAGAGTACTTTCTGATATATGAATCAGAGAGTGTGGGAGGCTCATTCTTCGTACGTAATATTGCTATAAAACATGTTAAAGGGGTAAAGAAGGAATTGACGGTTAAGGTTAATCTAGCTCCTTTTGACATGGGAATAATACAAATCGTAAATTTTAGTATTTATTTCGATAAAATAAAGAACCACTGGGCATTCGGGGTTGAGTTAACCCGTTTAGAGGGGCCATTAAATGCATGGATAGCCTCAGTCAGACGATTTATAGGGAATATTAGGAATCAATTACTTATATGGAGAGCTCTTCCTGTAGAAGAAAAAATAGCCAAGATTGAAGCACAAAAGCAAAAAAAATCTTCGTGAATATTAAGCACAGAATAAACATCTTAGCTGGTTTTGAGTAAAAAACAAGAATCGGGTACATTTAGGACAGCGAATAGCTATCTGTGGAAACTTTTTCATAGTATATTCCTTTTTTAACTCTGGAAAGATTAAAAAAAATAGTTCCCTTTTTTTGGGGATTGGTAGTGGAGCCCTTGCTAGATGGGATATAGCATAGTTTTTTTTATCCAATTTAAGAAGACATTCGATAACCATTCTATTAATGAAAGTATCATTGGTAGGAATAATCTTTTGGAGATAAGTTAAGGATTTTTGATGGTTCTGCATTTCAAAATAAAGCCACGCGAGTTTTCGTTGCACTTGGAGTCGTAAACTAGGAGCATTTCGATACAGATATTGGAGATTTTCTAATGCTTCACTCCAGCGACCCGTCATAATAAAATCATCAATATGGTTAAATATCTCGGCCTTTTTTTTCTCTGTTTCTGAACATACTCTGGTTTTAGCTGGACGTGGCATTGTATTCTATTCTCAGTGCTTTTTTCGAGATTTTTCCCATAAGGGGAGTGTGGAAAAGCGGATACAGTATCGTTGGTTCATCATTCGGATAATTTCCTTGCGAACTTCTGGTAATAACTTTTGTAGCTTAGCATATAGTCGAATTCTCAAAGCTCCATCCTTTGACCCGGTTATTATCCCAATTCCGGCTTCTTCAGCCCACGTAAGTTGTTGCCGTTTTGTTTCCGAGGGAAGTTGATCGAATGTTTCATCAGGGCACACCAGATAACAATAGTCACAAAAGCTGCGGTACATAACAGGATGTTTAGCGTGTAACTGTGTTTCTGCCTCAAAAAAGTAAATTGAGCTATCAAGAGCATTGACTGCAGCCAAATCAATTCGACATTGTTCTTGATTAATCATAGATTGGAGATTTAAGTGCTTTGAAGTGATTGTTAACTCACTATAGGTTTGAAACTGGAGCTTGTCCACTAACACATCTTCTAGATGGTTGACTAATTCTTCCTCAGTTTGCATACTAACTCAGTAGTTATTCGGGTTTGACTTATTTATATTCGAAATTGATTATGAAAGGGGATCAGACTTTTCGGATTTTTAAGCCTCATTTGGAATACTAGGTAGATGTCAACATTAATTTGTAGGTGAGAAGATTTTGACTACTAATCCCGAAATATCCGTCTTTAATTCCCCCTTTCTTGATGAAGTTTTTTTTAATAGCCCCCTCTGTCAAATTTGTGAATATGCCAGTTTATTTGGTGGAGTTTGTTCTCTTCTATTGAATCGAAGGATTCCTGTTAATTTTACTGTGAAGAATTCTCAAATTGTAAGCTGTTCTGCTCATCGTAACTGGTTGCAAACATTAGAAGGGAGTGATGATACTTTTTGGGATGATTTCAAGGATTTGAGAGAAGACCAATCTCAGCAAGGACTGAATCCAGGATAGTAATATGATGACAACCATGGAAGCATCTCCTCTCTCAGACAAACTTAAATTTGATCCATCATTGCAGGAACAGCTCCTTCTTCCAAAAGTCTACGATCATAATTTACTTACAATTTACTCCTCAGAGGAAGCATTAATACGAATGCAATCTTTGATTATTCTTTTCTATTTGAACCTATCCTCTGATAACCAAACTTCAAGGATTTTAATTCTATCGAAAAGGAGTCAACAACAGAAGCTCCAATCGTTGTTAAAGACCCAATTAACACAACGAACAACCATTCTCAACGGATCTATTCTCCCCAATGCCCGGAAGCTTGATTATAATCGGTATCGGGTTATTTTTTCCACGTCCAGGACGACAAAAAACGATCTAATGGACGGTTTATTTCCACATGACCATTTTTCTCTAATAATCGTCAATCAAGCTGAGATGGGGTCGTCATCTAGTTCACTTCGTTATCTCGTTAATCAATTATCCAATTTTCGGGCAATTGGATTTACACAGGTGACTAATTCAGACCGATTAAAACATGTGTGCGACAATCTGCAGTTCAAGGAAGTAGTTCAGTTAGAAGAACCTGCGTCACCACTTGAAAGGTCACATATCCAGTATTATTCTCTTCCATTACCACAGGAGTATTTTTTTATTCTAGAAATCTTAGATCAAATCAAAACGCACGAATTAGACGAAATCGGGAAATTAGGTTTTGATGTTTCATCCAAAAGTGCCTATCGAGAGATCACAGCTATACATGAAAGTCTCAAAGAAGATAATAACCCGAAAGCGCTTATTCGTGTAAGTAATTTACTCAGGATCATGGTTCTACAAAAGATTGTTATTTCTCAAGGATTTCCAGCAGTTCAAACCTATTTTAAAACCTTAAAAGCGCGTGTTGAAAAAGAACAAGATTTTCTCGGAAAACAGGCCACTATCGAGTTTCTTAAAGACATGAAAATCCAAAAGCTTAGTGAATTCATTACTATTCACAAAGATCTTCAGCATCCAAAGGTGCAAATGCTTTTGAAACTGATCTCTCAATATAAGACAGGCATTTCTATTGTTAGTCATAACTACTACAACTCAGCTTTCTTAAAAGATTATTTAAGCCAACAGGGTCTTTCAGTCATTCAGGTAGAGGAGCCCATCAGCTCAATGACTGATCTTATCCTTCAACGAGCCCTTTTACCATTTACTGAAAAAAAAGTAAGCATCTGTATCACAAATACTGTTCCTGAACTAATTATTAACAAGACTCAAGTTATTATTGCCTACGATGTCAATGCAGGCATCGTTGAATCTCTTAATACTATAGATGTTGATATTCCCAGAGTTTTCTTATTAGCTAAGCAAACAAATGAGGAAGCGAGGTTTTTTTATTTAAAAAGATTAGGATCACGCTCTCATCATCAGAATAAAAAATTAGATATTATCAATGAGAATTTAAAAATCAAATTAGAAGATCCATCAAGAGTTAGAGAACAAGGTGATTTTGATTCTTCTGATAACGAGAAATTATCACATTCTAAACCCACTTTAGTTTTTAATAAGAGATTATTTGACCTTGGAATTCCCTATCTTTTTCCAAAAAAAGAGTATTCTATCCTTTCTAATGAAGATTTACCTTTCCCTGGTTTTATTCTTGATGAAAAAATCTGTTATTTGCTCCTGGTTCCAGACACTCTCGATTTTTTTCTCTCCTCAAAACCCCATCAACTCTTTTCCAAGCTAATAAATGGTTTTCTACAAGCCCATTTAGTCTTCTTCTCTCATAGTTTTACTAATCTTAGTTTGGACTTTCGGTGTGAGCTTCTTCACACTGCAAATCAACATAACATATGGATTTCAGTTCTAACTAAAGAGCAAGAACTTCCCAAGCTCATTAAACGTGTTATTGTTAAGCATTAATAATTCTAGAAATTTTGGTGGTTGAGTATCCTAAGCATCGGTTTTCCATAAGTGTTCCTAAAATCATATAAAAATCAAAAACAAAATGCAAATGATGTTCTATCTGAGGTTCAGAAAACAGAAGGGGACATTAACGGTATTTCATCATAACCATTATACAACTCCATTTTTTGACAACTTTTCCAAAATTTTTCCCTCAGCTGGTTTAAAGTAGGATCCAATGGAGTTCACGCCATTTTAGGTAACGCTTATTATTTGTATTCAATCACTTCTAGTTCAGGAATTCGTTTGAAGTGATCTACGTTGCTAGTGATAATTTTTTTGCCATTCAACATTGTGATGGCTGCAATAAAGGTATCTCGCCATCCAATTGGTTGATCTTTGAGAATAGTAGCATAGAGTTTTCCAGAAAGATAAGCAACCTCAAAATCTATTGAACGAGGATGTAAAGTCCAGAAAAAATCTTTCAATTTACGAACATCATCCTCTACAACAATATTTGTTTTATAATAGCCCATAAAAAATTCTGATATATTGACAGTAGTGGTGTATACTTCAAACTCTTTTGTTTTAAAGTCAGAAATCAGTTTTCTGGCAGATTGTTTTCCTTTCAAGAACATTGATAATATTCGTGTATCTAAACAGACTGTTTTAAGCATTCAGTAATTCTCCCTCTGGTTATCTATCAAATCATTAGCTTTACGAGCTTCCTCTATTGCTTCTTCAATCAAATTTCCCTGTTTTTCATCAAACATCCCATAAAATGGTTCTAATTCCTGAGCTTGGTAGATCAGACGAGAAATTAGATCATTAAAAGATTCATTGTCTTTCTTCAGTTGAAGAAGTTTTAGATATGTGTCTTCTTGGATCATTATCGTTTTTGAAGCCATTTCTGATCAGATAATATTCTGTATATAGCTATATATAAGTAATCCTGAATTTATTTACTCATTACTGTTGTAACTTCTACGTCTTATTCATTGATCATGTAGATGATCCCAAAATTCTTTTTTTGGATGTCTTAAATCCCAATCTTCTCGAGTATCATGTAGAACGCGGGAGCAATATGGATCTCCCTGAGCAATGGTGTGTTCCATGGTCAGTATGATGTGCTGATTATAATTCCGCTGAATACTCTGATAATCACCATAACAGCAGATGAGATACATCAATTCTTTATCATCAATATCAGATAATGCGTCAATCCAGAGGCAATTCTCATTCATGAAGAAGTATTTGCTACTATCCATCAATCCACGAACCGTGACCCATTCAGATGGTGGGGATCTGGGTTTGATTACTTTTTTATAGTGTTGTTTCAAATTCACAAAATCATGCTTGTCTGGTTTGCCCAATTGAATGAATAAGTACGAGACATATTTTTTATACAGATTAATTGCTGGTCCTCGCCCTATTGTCTTGATTAGTGTCTGGAGATTACAATATCTTGGCAGAAGGAAAGATCTAAAGTAATTCCGCTGGGTCGTTTTGATTTTATCAGATGTCAAATCAGGCGTACCAGATATTTGGAGGAGGTGTAAATAATAATTTAAAACATGTCCTGCTAATCTTGGATAATTCCTCAGAGTTGGTTTATCTTCTAGTAACGTATCTGGTAAAGTGTGCTTTTCAATAATCTCCTTATTCAACAACTCCTCATAATTTGATATTAGAAAAGCAACAAATTCCGCTAATTTCTCAGGATAATCTTCTTGAATCATCATCAATAAAATCTCAATTCGTTTCAAGGGCCCCCTGTTAAATTCCTCTTTAGGTTGGAGTTCGTGAAGTTTATTTAGAGCATCTGGTTGAAGTTCTCCAGTCCTGACATATCGCATATTTTTCACCATAATTGTTATTCCATTTCTCGAAGTAAGCTGCTCAACAACAATGAATAAGAAAAATGTTTGGATTCTGGTAAAATATTAACTCGGTTTTATTTTCAATTGGAATTCTATCAAAAAAACGAAAAACTCATTAAATATGTCGAAGTACAATGTAAAAGTAACTTGAATAATGCCACCTTTTAGAATAATCACTCTGAGAGAGTTTCTCTTTTGCCACGAAAGATGCTTCAAACTCTTATCCTTCTCACAATACTCTGCCTCCTCGTACCCAGTTCCGTTTCGACGAGAAATCCTAGCAGATGGTGTCCTTCCTTCTTGGAGAACCCCCATTCAACCAAGTCTCCAACAGTATCAGTTTACTCCTCTAACATCCGTCAAAATCAACATCACATACCCATTAAAATCGTTAATAATTCTGATTTCACAACTCAGGCAGCGGTTGAGAACTGGCCTGGTGATGGAAGTCACCTGAATCCGTATATAATTAAGGGATTAATGATAACTGGCCCCTTCACAGAAGACAATTTAATTGAAATTTATGATACAGATGTATATTTTCAAATTAGTAGCTGTTTTTTGAACTATGGAAATATTGGGATCTCCCTTCAACAAGTAGCAAATGGGCATCTTTACAACAACACCCTGTCAGATTTCTCTTATAGTGGCCTGTATCTTCAAAACTCTGGTAATTGCACCATTGAAAATAATACTGTGGTTAACAGTGTCGATGGACTTTCGATTTACTCTTGTTTTGATATCTTAATCCAAAGTAATCATATATCGAATAATCTTGAAGCTGGAATAGTCTCTTCTGATTTAGATAAATGTACTATCTTGTCGAATAATATTACAAACAATAAGTGGGGAATACAGATTGACCACTTTGGGGGAGTTACAATAGTAGACAATACCATTAAAGATAATCAGTACACAGGTATTGAGGTTTACCTTAACGACATCATCATACGTCAATGGAATGGACATGAATATAGACTGATTCCTATTGGTAGAACATGGATGGAAGCAAAAATAGATTGTGAGGCACGAGGAGGGCATTTGGTAACGATTACTAGTCAGGAAGAGAATATTATTGTCGCTAGTTTAGCGCAGCACTCTATCTGGATTGGTTTGACTGATGAGGCAACTGAAGGGACGTGGCAATGGGTCACAGGTGAGGCAGTAACATATACCAATTGGAATTACGGGGAACCTAATGATGCAGGTGGCCGGGAAGACTATACAGAACTGTTTGGGGATGGTGCCTGGAATGATTTATCAGAGTCAGACACTCTTTATTATGTCTGTGAATGGGATACTATTGACGCTCCTATACAAACTTATACTACTTCCGTCTCCAGAAACCTTGTAATCAATAACTCAAATGGGATTTCTTGTAGTCATATTTATGATATTCAAATTTCTGAAAATATTATGATTAATAACTCTCAATGGGGACTTGAAATTCGGGACTCGAGCGCATGTAATATCACGCAAAATCAAGTAATAGAGGGAGGAATCAGATTCTGGGCATCAGGATACAATAGAATTATTAACAATTCAGTTTTTGGCCATGGATTTGTGATAGACGGCTACGATTCAACCCACTATGAACAGATATACGTTATAAATAACTCTGTGAATAGGAAACCGTTGATTTATTGGCAAAACGTCTTAGACCAAATAGTACCAGAAGCAGGGCAAATTATCTTAAGAAATTGTGAAAATGTAACAATCACGAATCAAAATTTATCACACACGTCCGACGGGGTCACAGGGTATTATTGTACCGAAATAACGATTACTAATAATACACTGAATAATAATAGTGACCGTGCAGTTTGGTTTCAGGATAGCGCCGATTGTGTGATTTCTAATAATGAAATGAAATTTAACGATGGAGCAATAGAAATTGATGGGGTTCGGAATTTTACGATCACTAACAACACTATCACAAACAATTTTTGGAGGGGAATTCATCTTGATG
>JAEOSR010000158.1 GCA_016840285.1 Candidatus Hodarchaeota archaeon
TTTACTCTTCTGGTTCTTCGATTGTGACCAATAACACCTTTAATAGCAACAATAAGTATGGCATCTACCTATATCGTTCTGGTTCTTCGACTATTACAAACAACACCTGTAACAGCAATGATGGGACTGGTATCTATTTATTTCGTTCTGATTTTTCGACTGCAGCCAACAACACCTCCAACAACAATAATGGAACTGGCATCTACCTTGAGGATTCTTCTTCTTCGACTGTAACAAACAACACCTGCAACAACAATAATAAGTATGGTATCTACATTTACTCTTCTGGTTCTTTGACTATTACAAATAACACCTGTAACAGTAATAATGAGTATGGTATCTACATTTGGAGGTCAAGCTCTTCGACTGTAACCAACAACACCTGCAACGATAATGGTAAAGATGGCATCTTTTGGGGTTCTAATAGTACTACTACTACTACTACAACTATTACTCCTACAATGAGTGGAACTGAGACAAGTAGCTCTAATTCACTCTTATCTAGAATTGGATTGTTCTTATTTGTCCTTGGTTTATTAATAGTAGTATTATTCGTTACCAGACGTAATAAATTAGGATGAGTAGGAGAGAAATTGTCTAGGAGGGGATAATCCTTTCTATCAGAATAAAGTATAAAAACTTCTCTTGTGGAATAGGTAAAAAGAGGTGATATAGCTAATGGCTGAAGAAATCGAGAACTCGGAACAAGAAGAGGAGGAGGAGGAAGACGAAGAAAAAGTGTTATTGGAGAGTGAATCAAAGAAAACTCCAAGTGAGGTTGCTTCATTCTTAAGGGGATTGAGTGACCAGGTTAAAAAAGGTTCGATTACGATGAAACAGGGGGAACAACTACTCATACTTACTCTGCCTGAGAATCTCACCCTAGAAGTGGAGGTCGAGGAAGAGGGTGAAGGGACCAAAAAGAAGCGATCCCTCGAAATAGAGATCGAATGGTATGAAGAAGATGTAGCCAGAGGAGCATTAGAACTTGAGTAAGTTTCTTTTGTTGTACTAAGAAGAAAGAACGAACCATCATGTATTAATGACGGAAGAAAGATGTTAAGGAAAGGAAGTGACTTTTCTAAAATTAGTTTGCAATTAACCGTTTTATTACTTTACCCAAGTATCAATTTATTTACAGTCCAAATTAGTTTATCAGACTCGTTAGTTTCAGTAAACAGATCAATTTCGCAGAATTACACAATCCATAACCCCATTTATATTACCAACGATAGTGAACTAGCTATTTTGGCGAATATTGGTACAGGAAAGGTTAGTGATCCATATATTATTACTGATTGGAATATTACTGGTTCCACGACTGATGGTATTTACATCACAGGGACAACGAAGCATTTCAGAATAGAAAATTGTTGGATTGTCAATTCTTCTGTCCATGGTATACATGTGGAGAATGTCACCACAGAAACGACTACTATTACCAACAACACTTGTATCAATAATGGGATTGGTATCAGCCTTAGTTCTTCTGCTAATTCGACTTTAGTCAACAACACCTGCAACAACAATAGAAATGATGGCATTCACCTTTGGAGTTCTGGTTCTTCGACTGTAACCAACAACACCTGCAGCAGGAATTATTATGGCATCAACCTTTGGGATTCTAGCTCTTCGATTATAGCGAACAACACCTGCAGCAGGAATTATTATGGCACTTACCTTCGGGATTCTTCTTTGACTATAGTCAAAAACGCCTGTAATAGCAATGAGGAGACTGGTATCATCCTTATTTATTCTGCTAATTCGATTGTAGCCAATAACACCTCCAATAGCAATAGAAATGATGGTATCTACCTCTGGCATTCTGATTCTTTGAATGTAGCCAATAACACTTGTGATAACAATAGTAATGATGGCATCTACCTTGGGGTTTCTGTTTCTTCGAATGTTGCCAATAACACCTGTAACAGGAATTATAATGGCATCCACCTTGGGGATTCTGGTTCCTCGACTGTAACCAACAACATCTGCTACAGCAATAATGAGTATGGCATCTACCTATATCGTTCTGGTTCTTCGACTGTAGTCAACAATAACTGCAGTGATAATGGTGAAATTGATATATATTGGCATCCTACTAGTATTACTACTAATCCCATAACTAGTAGAACAGAAACAAGCACCCCTACTTCACTCATGTCTAGAATTGGGTTATTCTTTTTCGTCTTGGGATTATTAATAGTATTATTTGTAAATAGAAGGAAAAAATCTGTCTAAGTAAGAAGGAGATAAAGCTAGAGGAGTATCAATCCTTTCTAGAAGTATTTTTTCTTGATTTCACTAAGACAAGTGTGGTTATAGCAAAAAACGGAGCAAGAAGACTAATTGATACTTGAGCTTCTTCAACCTGATCCTCTTGAATAGTAATGGGTCTGTACCCTACGTAATCATTTCCTATTAAAAAAGTAATATTCGAACCTCGTGAGAAATGTTGTTCTAATTCAAATTTAAAAGCCTTTTCTACAGGTTCTCCTGCTTGTATTTCTGAAATAGTCACTGGCGATCCTTTTCGTAATACAGGAGCGAAATTTTCTTTGACAACATTTAATTCACTGACGGATCCAATCACGGGGCTTAGACTTCTTAAAATGAGGGTGACTTCTAGAGTATCACTCGCATTTTTATCCCCTACGATAGATTTAACCGAAGCCTCCAATCGGGGAGTTATTACTAACCAATAGCTGAACACGGATTGGATATCAGACCAGAGTGCTTCAATTGCTGATTCTACAGGGGCAAATTGTTCGTAAATACCATCCCATCGCCATATTTTCTTTGCAGCATCGTCAGTTACAAGCTCTACTAGATCGTTGGAGGAGGTATTATGATAGATTTCAAAGGTAAGTGGAACTAAGCAGTTTTTGACAGCATACATCCAATCTCCCCAATCCCCTGCACAAGTATACCCAAGATATTCTGAATTATCTGATACACTGAGGTAGTTCAAAGGTAAAAGTGTTGTCAAATCAGAATAAATCTTGCTATACAGTTCATTTTCAACCCAGTTGGTTTCTGAGGCCCATGGAAAGTAAGTTCCGTTAATTCCCGAATGGAGGGAAATTGCGGTCGCAAATGATTTATTATCTACAAAATCCCGAAAAGCTTGTGTTTCAGGCTCAGAAAAAGGAGCGGTACCAGGGTAATCCTCATGGGTAGTATTAGTAGTCCAACCACTATCACAAGCAGAATCACTCCATCGATAATCATAATTTCTATTAAGATCGACTCCACTGAGTGGATCTTCATTAACCAATCCATCCCTATCGTTATCAATCCCTTCATAATAATAACCAGAAGCTACCCAATCGTTGAGTTGATTCAGGGTATAAATAGTAAATTCAGAAATGATTCCATCACCATTGGTGTCTTCTGGGGGATCCTCATTAAACTCACCGTCGTTGTCATCATCAATAAGACGAAAATTTTTTCGGAACCATGGATTTCCTTGCATCGTTTGATTTCCTACAACATAATGAAGGCCATCTGGATTCAGGGAAGGAAGGAAAAAAATTTCCTCAGCATTTACATAATTAGTAATGTCTTTATTGTAACCATAACTATTCACTAAAGCGAGCATAAATCTTAGACCAACTTCGACAGTTATCTGTTCACGTGCATGATGTTGGCCAACAAACAACACACCTGCTTTTGGAAGGATATTTTGTTCATTTGTAATTCTTAAGCAAAAGATATCTCTACCCTCAATGCTTTTACCTATTGAGTAGAGGTCAATAATTTCTGGAGCTGTATCATTTATCTGTTGCAATTCATCAATTAATTCTTCAGGAGTATGATATTGGTCAGGATAGAGCAATGAGATACTTGACCAGGTTCTAACATTTCTAACAATTTTTTTATCACTTATTTCACATATAGGAGGTATGACGACGGGTTCACAGCGAACAATACCAACAGTAACCGCTAGAAGGAAAAGGATGACGACAAGGATCGATTTCTGATGCATATCTACATGACCTCAAATCATTATTTTTGAAGATTAATAAAAAATTTGTGATACCGGCAAAAATGGAGTAATACTCATTCCTCCACATAGGTAACAATATATCTTCATTTTTTTCTTAGTTTAGGATATTCTTTCCACTTTTTCTTCAAATAAATGATGGAATTCTGAAGGAAGCTGTTGATATTTCACCTGACTAGCCACGGAAGACAAATCTACAGAATTATATGTATTCCAGAATAAAATTGGTCCTTTTGTTTTGGCCTCTTTTACGTGGTCTAGGAGAGCAGCAACTGTTTTTCCTGTATAAGTTGTTTCCAATAAAATACCCTCCGTTTTGTTCATTATGTCAACAGCCTTTGATCCCTCAGGTGTCACTCTACCATATTTTCCCCCATAAAATTGGTTAATAAGTTTAAATTTAGGTCTATATTGAAAACTTCTGAGTTTAGAATCCTTTTTAAGGAATTTAAGAGCACTGTTAATAAGACTCTTCACTTTCCTACTTGTTGCAGCCATTTTGTCAGTCACGCGTATCCCAATCACTTGCGTTTGTAAACTTGTTAACTGAACTCCTAATTCAATACCAGCCAGTGTCCCAGTTGTTCCTGCAGCCACATAAATCTGTTCAGGTTCAGGAAGCTTCCCCTCTTCGATCTGTTGTTTTAACTCTAGTATAGCATTTATATATCCCAGTATTCCGATGGGTGTGCTTCCTCCTGCAGGAAGCCAATAAATTTGTTTTCGTTTCAAACGATCAAGGAAATAGAAGTGAAATCCAACACCCAAATAGTTTTTGACATACTTCAGTTCGGCTCCATAATAGAAATCTAGTTTGAGGTTATCTAGCACATGTTTCGAGATGGGTTGATTAATCAGATAAAGAACGACATCCAAGCCTTTTTCTTTTCCAAAGATCGTGGTTGCTAATCCGTGATTCGTACCTACACCTCCAAGAGTCGCAATAACTTCTCTTTTCTTCTCTAATGCATCAGCAATGATGAATTCGAGTTTTCGTACTTTATTACCTCCATATATTCTAGATGTAAGGTTATCCTGCTTTATCCAAATTGGAATATCTGTTTTCAAATAATTTTCCAATTTCTCAAGATTTTTTACAGGGGTTGGAGTATTTACTAATGATATCCATGGAATAACTCCCTCTAAGTCCGAGAATTCATCAAATAATAAAAGAGATGACAATAAAGAGAACACCACTCAAATTTCATTGAAAAATATTTGTTCTATTAATGTCCCTTCAATTCCAAAAGAATTCAAAACCTTTTTGGGAACATAATAAAATTAGTCTTAATTGAAAATTTGGAAAATAAAGAGCAAAAATTGGGGATATTTTTCCGATTCTCAGTCCTAGATCATTGTGATCGAGGATAGTTCTGAATAGGAGAGTCGAAAGACATTATACAAGGAAAAGCTGTTTCACTGAGAGGATTAGAACTCTCAGATGTCGATGAGCTGATGAAATTCTGGAATAATCTTGAACTTCAACAATTCCTTTCCAGACCACGAATCGCTTCCCGAGATGAAGAAGTAGAATGGATCAGGAGTACTTGGGAGAGACGTCAAAAAGGAGAGGCATATATTTTTGGAATCATCCTCCGAGAACAAGATCAATATATTGGAAACATCGAGCTACGAATAGATAACAGGATCGCTCAGAGAGGAGGATTAGGAATAGCAATTTTTAATTCTAATCACTGGAATAAAGGATTTGGTACAGAAGCAATTGAACTACTACTTAACTTTGCATTCTCTTCACTTAACTTACGGACAATTGAATTAGAAGTATTTTCGTTTAATAAAAGAGCACAAGCGTGTTATAAAAAGGTGGGATTTATAGAAACAGGAAGAAAACGACAAGCTCATTTTATAGACGGCCAATTTCACGACATTATTCTGATGGATATTTTTGCGACGGAATTTGCTGACGCGTTAGAAAAAAAGGGGAAGTAGAATGACAAAACCACAGACTCGGAAAACCGTTTTAAGGAGAATAAGATCCTACCTGCGAAAAAATCCCGAGGAATTAAAGGGTGTACGGAACATTCAGAAAAATCGTCTAGATGGGTTGATGAAGCGTCTAGATGAGTTTTCACCGATTGAAACATTACGCTGGAATGTTCCAGATAGAAAACTTTTTCGAGAGGTCGCATTAGCTGCGGGGATTCAATTCGTACGTGAATACCCCATGTTGTATCATACTCCCAACTCCTTGAGGGCCTGTTTTGGAATGCCAACCCGAACAGACCGAAAAAAGGGACGTTTTTCATCCATATTCTATCGGAATGAAGCTGTCGAAAGACAATTACGTCCACGTATCGAAGATTTAAAGAATTTACAAAGTAAAGTTGACCTAACAACTGAAAGCCAATTTTCTAAAGAAATAGATATCCTTAATCGTTATATCAGACGAGCTATCCATCGAAGGTATGTTGACGATATTCTAGACACTCCTGAGAGTGATCATTCTGAGAAAAGCATTGGTAATTTACGCAAATTCTTGGAGAAGTATGGATTCAAGGATCTGAAAGAAGCGACTGATGTAACAGAAGAACATCTTCAGGATGTTGATGGAATAATCTTGTCACCTGACATGATAAGCCAGTGGAAAGGAAGAGAGTGTTGGATTGAGCTCAAAGAGTATCATGAGCTAAAATTTAACTTCAAGGTTGTGTTTCAGGTTTTCAGATATCTCTATCAAAATCCCTTTGTTCTTCTTATTTCTACTTCTCCACTTCCTAGCTTCTCTCAATTACTTGATCAAAAGATGTGGACTGCAGAAACATTACGTCAATGGGCTATTCGGAAACAAGATGAACTACAGGATCATATATCAGGATGGAATCAAACCCGAAATACTTACATAGATTTAGGTAGGAAATTAAAACTGAATCCACGATTCGAGACTTTATTTCTGGTTTTGACAAATGAGATAGTTATTAATGAGATCGGCCTTGCGGGAACTGAATTGAAAGGGATCGAGAAGTTTTTAGACTTGGTAAATCACTTTAAAGGGGAAATAACAATACGAGACCTTGATGAATTTATGGAGAATAATCTAGTTCCTTCCAACTATTGTCTCCTCATGAAAATGGATTTTCCATTTGAATCTAATCGTACTTCCTCAAAAAACTAAAGAAAAGATATCTGGACCCCCAAAACTTGGCCATATGAACAACAAACCAAAGATAATCACAAGGAGTCCCGTAATTATCTCAACAATTCGATACTTTTCCGCGAGTAATTTGGCAGCTCTAGTTCTTGCTTCAGCTGTCACCAAGACTAGAATAAGATAAGGAATTAATATTCCTATTGAAAAAAGACCCATTCCAATCAGTAGATAGAATGAATTCTCAATAAACGGAATAATAGCTGTTAATATGATAAATGCGGGGAAAGCACATGGTAAAGCAATGAATGTATACCCAAATCCAATTAAAAACAGATCTAGATTGCGATATTCATCACGTTGGAAAGAATCAGTTACTTTCTGAGGGATGGGAATTCGAGCGAAGGTTATTTTAGCTAAAGCTGGAAATAAAAGGAATAATCCCATCAAAATCAGAAGAAGACCTAAGAGGAATGTAAGTGTAAGATGTACATCCAGAAGAAAGAAACCTAAATTATTCCACATGTAAGCAGAGATAAATACCGCAAGAAAAAACGTTATGAGGATTCCACCGGTTAATATCATAACCCATTGAAGAGCCATTCTTCGAGTAGGCTGTTGTTCCTGATCAAACTCATCGATGACTGTTTTATTCATTATTCGAAAAACAGTCAGCGGCATAATGGGAAAAAGACAGGGAGACAGAGCAACATATAGCCCCACTAAAAAGAAAAGGGAAAGTCGTAAGAAAAGGGGAAGTGTTTCATTAATTTCAATCCCGAAGATAAGCATTGGTTATTTCACTCATTATTACCCAGATTTGATCCAATCTACTAAAGTATCATAAACGGTTAGCCCATGTTCATGTTGTTTGAGGGTTCCTGCTGAGTTAATAAATGCTATTGTTGGAATTGAAGAGGCAGAAAAAGCTTCTCTTCCTGCATGGGTAGTATCAAGGCCTACAGGCCAAGTCATTCCGTGAAGGTTTTTATATTGTGATAATGAGGTGATAGAATCATAATCAGCTACAGAGACGGAAAGAATTTGCACATTGGGAAAATTAGAATGTAAGGTTTTTAGTTCTCCTATCTGAGTTGTACACGGTGGACATTGTGTGCCCATCAGATCAAGTAAGATCGGTTTCCCAGCATAATCAGACAAATATACATTTTCTCCATTTAACAGCTGAAATGTAAAATCCAGCTCTGCAGAGATAGTACCCCCTCTGGGATCAGGCTGTGTTAGCTGATAATTTCCTAATGAAAGAACACCAAGGGTTATTATTGAAATAAACGCAAATACCATAATGACTTTTGTCACCGAGAAGGAAGGGGAGGCCGAAGACATTTTATGTTGTTTTCCTTGGATTGAATCGATAGAGGATATAATATCTTCTAATTTCTCACTATCAGACACTTCAATTTCTTTAGAGCTCTTCTGGGGGATTTTTATAGCTCGTCTTGCCATTATTCTGCCTTCATTGTATTCTAAGATAATTTTCTTTTAATATTTTTTATTCTCCACGATTCGAAATCCAGAATCAGAGAAAAACCAATCTTCATTATTCTTATCTGTTTTTTCTATTTCATACTTTGACTACATCAAGCTGTGTACACAGTGTATACTAACTTTTTAATTTACATAAATTCTTTCTTGATTTAGAGTTCATCTTCATCATTTCCATCTTGGTGATTCAGCAATTATGAGAAAGCATTGTATTACTCATTTCACTCCTATATTAGTACTACTTGTGTTAATATTACCGAACAGCTATATCCTAGCTGAATCAACTCTTCAAAAGCCGAATATAAAGATCAATGATGATTATTCTTTGTATGAACCTTCTTTCGAACTACAACAAGCATTAAATCATGAAAAAACTATCTTACCTAAAACTAACCTCACTGTAACTAGCTATCTTGATACAGCTCTTGAAAATATTTTCACTGCAACAGTTTTATCATTAAATAGAACCCATTGGTTTTTTCATTGCGATTATTCATTCCTCTATTTAGATGACATATCTTTTGATTCAATTGTGAGCCGAACGAGCATTAATCATTCATATGGAGCATTTAATTACTGGAATTGGCAAGAGGGTAAATCAAGCAAGGATTTTGAGTTTTTGATAGATACAACTGGTTTTTATGAAAATTATCAATTCGATGAAGGCCCTGTAGTTTTAACCGTTTCTGGTGTAGAAACAATAAAAATGGTTAATATCGACCAAGAATTTATTGCTTGGAAATTAACTTTTATATATATGGAAATAGCATTTACAGTCTGGTATACTGTTGATAGTGGCTTATTCATCTGTATGAAACAAGATTGGATTACTAATTTCATATGGTACAATTTAACCAAAGCAGAAATCGCTCAGATCCCCCAGGATTATAACGGACCATATTTAAGTCAAGCTTCTCATAGTAATAATTCAAAATTGGCTTCTAATACATTAATCGCCTTTGAATTAACCTCTCCTTATGGTACTGATGTAATCTATTATCATTGGGATGACAATAGCAATTCAACGACATATTCAACCTTTATCAGTGTAAATTTACCTGAGGAAAATAACTCTCATGATTTAATAATCATTGCATTTGATAATGTTGGTTTTCAGAGTTTATATCATTTGATTTATATAACAGATAATACATTACCAGGTATCTCGTTAATTAACCAGCGAAACAGTTCAAAAATTAGAGGTTCAACTCAAATTCAGTTACAAATCTCTTCTGGAAATGGAACAATATTCTATCGATGGGATGGAGGAGATAACCAAACAATTGATGAAGGTACTTATTTACTAGTTCCAAATCCCGAATTGGAAACTTCTCATAATCTAGATGTCTATGTGAGAGGTTTAACTGGATTATGGGCCCATTCTAGTTTCACATGGATTGTTGATAATAGTCCTCCCTTAGTTACATACAGTTTTGAAAACAATTCGATTGGCAAAGGAGATATTAAGATAGTAACTTATTCTTCAGAAGACATTAATTTGACGTACAGATTAATGGACTGGGAAAATCAAAGTGTTTTAATTGATACTGGCCAGAATTACACAATTTCCTATCCGAATCTTGAAAATGGAAGTTATCAACTATACATTTATGCTACAGATGAAGCACAAAATATTGCATTCACAACTCTGATATTTTCAGTTTATACAAGTGCTTTTAATTGGAATTGGGAATTAAGAGCGGAAATTCCACGAACTATTAAAATTATTAATGCCTCAAGTGATCTTTGGTTCATTCTAACTTTAACTTCAGCAATTGATCAATCCTTTAACCTTACAGTCTTAACAGAGGATTTGTACCCCCAAAAAAATGAAAAAATAGAATATGCAATAGAATTCAGTAGTGAAAAACCTGAAGAAATAATTTTCATTACTTTGACTTTGTTATTAAATTTGAATACTAGTGTATTCCCTGTGTATCAATGGGTGTATTGGGATGTTCAATCAGAAGTATGGGTAAATGTTACGACTTCATACAACGAAGTATCAAATAGTTGGGAAGCTACATACAATGGTTTTATCCCATACTTTGCTCTAATTAATACTGGAATAATAACAACCCAAACATCCATAACGCCTGGTGGAGGTCAGATCCCGTCATTTGAAATAGTTCCTGCTTTACTTTCTTTTATTTCGATTATATGTCTTGTTTATAGAAAAAGAAGATCGAAAATCAAGAAATCTTGGACTGGATTGAAATGAGCTACAGAGTCCTACCTTCGGACCTCGTTATTATAGATCAGGTCGATGGATTTGTCAAGTTAAGAAATGTCAATAGGATGTATAAGATAGGAAATCAACAGATATATGCCTTAAAGAATATTTCTTTAGATTTAGCATGTGGCCAACTAATAATAGTCTTAGGGCCGTCTGGATCAGGTAAAACTACTCTTTTAAATGTCATAGGAGGGATTGATAAGTGTGAGGGGACAATTGAGGTTGGTGATGTTGAGGTCACAAAACTGGGTAAAGGAAAACTTACAAAATTTCGACGTGAGAAGTGTGGGTTTATTTTTCAGTTCTTCAACCTGATCCCCGTACTAAATGCTATGGAGAATATAGAATATGCTGTAGATCTCTCTAAAAGCAGGAAAATGTCTAAGAGTGAAGTGAGAATTAAAACCGAGGAATATGTCAAGAAAGTGGGATTGTGGGAGAAGAGATTCTTATTTCCCTCCCAACTCTCAGGAGGAGAACAACAACAGGTGGCTGCAGCTCGTGCATTTGCTAAGGAACCCGATATCCTACTATGTGATGAGCCAACAGGAGAGCTTTCAGTATCGGAAGGCAAGAAAGTATTAGCTGTCATTCAAGAAATAATTAAAGAGAGACCAAACATTTTAGTTATACTTGTCACTCATAATCAGAAGATCTCTTTAATTGGAAATATGGTTATTAGATTACGTTCTGGTGAAATTGATTCTATTATATCTCAGACTCCGACTCCTGCAGAAGATATTACTTGGTGATAGAAAAGAATGAAAGGAGCAAAAAGATTTGGCTAAAACTGCTAAAAATATATATCGCGCATTGAAAGCTCATAAAATTCGTTTTTTCACAATTGCATTGGTAATTGCTATCGGTATAACTTCATTCAATGGGATGATCACGGCATTTACACTTATGACGAGAACATACAACCAAGCATTTATAGACCACAATATGGCGAGTTTCACAATGTTAACCGCAAATCCCGGCGGTTCTGGTGAAGATGCATGGATTGATTATAATAACCTAAAAAAATACATGGATGAGTTTATGGATCTAGAAGAAGGATCTAGCGTAATAGGCTATGAATTAAGAATCGTTTATGATACAGTATTTGAGATCAGAGGTACTCGTCAAAATGGTCGAATAGTTGCATACAGTACTGTTGATGAAAATGGAGATTATCGCCCACAACCTGAAGTAAATGGATTTAAAATATTGGGTGGAGAACCATTTTCAGAGATAAGTCAGTACAGAAATGTTTGCCTAGTTGAGACACATCTATCAACATATTGGGATCTAAAACAACACGAATTCATAGCAGTTGGAGATGACGATGTTCCTTTTGAAATTCTTGGAACACTTGGTACACCAGAATATTTGATAAATATGGGGTCATATGCAGATATTATGCCAAGCCCTCGCCGTTTTGGTGTTATATATCTCCCTTTAAGTACAGCACAACAATTATTAAATGTCCCAGGGCGAGTAAATGAAATTTCTGTCCTCCTAGAAACTGAACTCTTTGCTCGACAACGAGAAGCAATAGCAGATGACTTAAAGACTTTTCTAGAAGAGACCCATGATTTGAAGTTAAGTGACCCCATTGATAGAGATAAACAAGCAGCTTACTATGTGCTCAAATTAGATATTGAAGAGGCCCGTGAATTTGGATATGTGTTACCTGCAATAATTCTGGTAATGGCAATGGGAGGATTGTATGTACTTTTAGGGAGAATGGTTGTTGCTGAACGGAAGGATATCGGAGTTGCCCAAGCACTTGGATACAGTCGAAGAACAATAATCATTCAATATCTTGGCATTGCTATGGTTGTAGCGCTCATAGGAACTATCTTAGGATCCATTTTTGGATTATTATTCCTAGATTGGTTTGGGCCTCTATACACACAAATGCTTACCATTCCTTTTGACCCTAAAGTCACAATAGAATGGCCAGTCCTCATAGTTGGGGTATTTTTAGGTCTTCTTACGGGATTTATAGGGGGATATTTGCCTATTCGGGGAGCAATACAACCTCTTCCGGCAGAAAGCCTTCGTTTTGACCCATCATTACATATTACGACGGGACGCGTACCCCTTGCTGAACGGATATTAAACAAATTCCGAATACACCTGAGAGTCACTGGTTATAAAATTCCTGTCAGGAACTTCTTCCGAAGTAAACGACGAACTTTTTCTTCTGTATTTGCAGTTGTTGTATCTGTTTCTTTAATTTCGATGACGTTTGGTATGATGGAATCAATGATATCTTCCTTATTTATCCATTATGATGTAGCTGAAGATTGGGATTTACGTGTTGATTATTCGGAAATACCTATAAATGCTTCACAGATCGCGATGGGAATTAATGACTCAATTGACGGTGTAGTAAACGTAACGTACCACCTTATTTCAGGGGCGACCGTTACATCAAACAAATCAGACGTGAGTAAACAAGTACAATTAATTGGGATGAATGATTCAAATGGCTATACTGGCCATAAATTTGATTTTGAGCATGGTAAATGGGATCCAAATGGAATTGTGCTGAGTGTTCCTGTTGCTGAAAAATTAAAAGTATGGACAAATGATACTGTAAACCTCGAACTGCCCCGTTTAACGAATATCACAAGTACAGCTCCTTTAAGAGCCCATTTCGAAATGGTTAATTTTTCATTTCGCATTACTGGAATTATTGATGAATTCAACGGCCTTGTTGCGTATATGGAATTGAATAAGTTAGTCGATGTGAGTGCATTCCCTGGTCAACCCGCTAATGTGATTTTAGTTAAAGTAAACAACCCCACACCGAATCAATTAAATTCTATACGCAGTGAAATTCAGGCAAAATATAGTTATAACATAAGAAATATATTTACCAAAGAAGAACAGAGCAGTGATTTCTTAAACCTTCTTGATCTAATTTATTTTATTATCTACATTGTAGCAGTATTTGCGGTAATACTTTCGTGTTCAATCGTCTATAATACCATTTATATCAACTTACAAGAACAACAAAGAGAGATAGCTACTCTGTTAACAATTGGTACACCAAGTAGACGACTTATCAGAAATGTTACAGTTGAAAACTTGATTATAACAATCATCGGTACAGTCTTAGGTTTGATCCTTGGATGGATAATGTTATGGTTTTTTATGAGAGTCATTCTGGATCTAGAATTTTTCCGAGTGAAATTGTTTATGAGTATTGAAACAATACTAATCTCATTTGGATTGACTTTCATCGGTGTTTTAGTGGCTCAATTCTTCCCCTTAAGAAGAGCTTTAAATTTGAATCTCGCAGAAGCAACTAAAGAGCGAGTGATATAGGTGGAACATGTAAATGGCTTATATAACACTAGATGACATTCAGAAGAGTTACTCATTAGGGGAAACAACGATTCCAGCTTTAAGGGGAATTGATGTCAATATAGAACTCGGAGAACTCGTTATCATTTTTGGGCCGTCAGGAGCAGGTAAAACAACACTTTTAAACATGATTGGCGGATTAGATGTCCCCACATCTGGTACCGTGACTGTTGGTGAAATTCTTGTTTCAACCTTGTCCGATAAATGGTTGACGATCTTTCGACGGAAGAAAGTTGGGGTAGTATTTCAATTTTTCAATCTTATATCACGGTTATCAGCTATAGAAAATGTTGAGTACGCTTTAGAATTAGTAGGTGTGAAGCGAAAGTCTAATGGTGAAGTCACTTTTGATTCCAAAGTGATTCGCAAAACAGCTATTGAGTACCTCGATAAAGTAGGTCTCCATGATCGGATCAATCACTTTCCCGCCCAATTAAGCGGAGGAGAACAACAACGAGTCGCTATTGCAAGAGCACTAGCAAAAGAACCTGAAATTTTATTGGCGGATGAACCAACGGGGAACTTGGATTTTACGATTGGACGACAAGTTTTGGAGATAATGGAAGCCATGACTGGGAAGAAACTTAATCGAACCGTAATAATTGTTACCCACAATGAAGCTATTTGTCCTTTAGGGGATAGAGTGATTCGGTTATCTGATGGTAGGATAGTTGAGGATTACACTCAAACTTTCACACCAGCAAAGGATTTGTATTGGTAAACTTTTTTTAAAAAATAAAGTAAAAAAGAACTCCTGTATATTCATCGTGGGTTAAAGACCCTCAGGCCGTTCATCTACGACCTTGACAACTTTTGTTCCTCCTCGCATGAAGAATAGTCGTTTTGTATGGGTACTGAATTTCCTTTTCGTACTTGAATTATCATCATAGACTACATGAAGGCCCATTATTATTTTTCCAATAGTTTGCCCATCAGTAAAACTAGGGATGAGAATGAAATAAACTAGTAGACTAATAATAACCATAAGTATAAAGGCAATTGAGATTACTTCAATGTATTCAACATCAAGGGAAAATAATTGTTGCATAACAAACCAATCGATCTGGCCTAAAAACGTGAATATCACAGCAAGAATAACTACAACTACAAGATCAATTACAAGAGCGATTAAGCGAGGGGCAATAGGGGTGGTTTCATATTTAATTCGTTCGGATGACATATTAATCACCTATTTATGTTCTCTTAAAGGACTGTTTACTCTTATATAATAAATTTAACTTTATCAGAAATCAAATCTATTGTTAAGAGGATTGTACTCCTTTACAACAATGATTATTAAATATTCTCGTGTACACTGTGCACAACCCCTTATATGTCATTCCAGAGGATGCTCTACATGCGAACATCAACAATAACTGTGCGACTTCCACTAAAGGTTTTACATGAAATTGAAAGGCTATCAGAGGTTACCAAACTGCGTCCCTCCGTACTTTGTGCCCATGTGCTCCAAGACAAGCTTCATGACTGGGTACGTGAATATGCCGAGAATATTTCAAAGGAAATAATTGGTGATCGCAAATGATTGATATATTACTCCGTTTGAGTGCTATAATTAGCATTTTTTTATTTGCGGGCTTATTTCTTTATGCTGCTGTTAAATTTTTCAGAATCTGGAGAAAATTTTACGAAGAATCATTGTTTCATCTTGGTATGCTGTGCCTTGGTATGATTCTCTATTTTCTCATTATTATATTCATGGTTGGTTTTGCTGAGGATCCTGATACGACTGTATTTCTAATTAAGAGAGTTATTGGAATTGCGTACTCAATATTATCCCTTGAAATGAGTCTATTTTATGTCACTGCTTTCACAAATAGGCGCACCCTCTGGGAAAAATATATCCCTTTTTTCTTTGGTATCACCACTGGAATGTCTTTTGCAATCTTAGGAATGAGCGAATCAGACCCATGGTTTTCTGTCCTCCTACTAATAGCATACATCGCACCCTTAATTTTGATAACAATTCTTGTTATTAGAATTGTACTCAGGTCTTATCACCTTTTGCAAGAAGATCAGCTTACCCCTGAAGACAGAGGTTTCATCAAAGCACTAGCTGGGACGGCGTTAATTCTTTTCATAGGCGCTCTAGGCGACCTTTCATTTTTTTGGATAATTATTCTAAGTGGAATTGATCTCTGGCCTTTTATCGTGTTACTCAGTGGAGTCATATCACCATTGTTATTCATTCTAGCAGTTTTTCTCATTAGAACCGTATTTTTAAATATTGAGGAAGCAAATATTATCCATTTAATGAATCTGTTGAGTTAAGCACAATTTTATGACTGAGAAAAAGAAGATCATTTGCATTAAATGTTTTAATTAACCCTGTATGGAATGAAAACGTCGATTTTTTCATGGGATTTGTTTAGAAGGACAAGGGGTATCGCCATATGAACAAAACACGCAACAATCACCCACTTCAGGCTGGAGAACAACCTGACAATTCCTACATTTATGAAGAACAACACACTGATCAATAGGCATCTCCAAAGTTTCAACAAAACCACATTTCGGACATGTTAGGGTAGAATTTGTTTTCATTACATCTCCTAACCTGTTTTTACCTTCTAAAATCACAATTGACAAGATCAAATCTGAGAATTAGTTTGATCGCTTATTCTTGACTTTTTTTACACGTTTAATTCGTTCACTAATAGAGGGATGAGACATGAAGAACAACTTTTCCCACCAAGGTGGGTCGATATCTGAAAGATTCTGGTCAGCCATCTTGATAAACAAACTTTTTGCTGTAGCAGAATCCGTGATAATAGAAGAAGCAAAATCATCTGTTGCGACTTCTTGTCTTCTTGAGTACCAGAGAGTTGGGATATCAATTCCGAAGGAAAATAGCCAAAAACAAAGGCCAATGACTGGAATACTGCTGACATCTCCAATTATTGTAGAATAACTGAAAAGATTAGCAAAGGAGGAAAAAGTTAAATGAGTGAGCAAAAAGATCAGAAAAGTCGTGAAACTCCCAAGGACGATTCGTTTCCAGAAATCATGATGTTTATAATGACCTATTTCGTGCGCAAGGATCCACTTGATCTCATTTGAAGTATACTTATCTAAAATTGTATCCGCAATGATGATTCGTCGAGTATTTCCAAGACCTAAAAGAGCTGCGTTTGATGTGGTTGCCATCTCACCCACACGCCATATGAAAGCTCTTGTGGTTTTAATACCTATTTGTTCAGTCAATTGTACAAGTTCTGTTGCTAACTCGGGATAATTATTCTCTAATGGGTCAAATTTAAAGAAGAGTGGGAGTAAAATTATTGGAACTAAATTAGAGAGGATAATAGTGAATAAAACCATTATTCCTGTTGCCCATATCCACCAATAATTTGGGAAAGTCCTCAATAACCAATAAAAACCTTCAAACATTGGGAAACTAATTATGAAACCAGCAATATTACCTTTGAAATATCTCCAAAGCCATTTCTTATTTGTAAGCTTAGATAGACCATATTTTCGTCCTAATCTGGAATGTATGTAAAAAGATACTGGAAGTTCTGCAATATTTACAATGAGAAAACCTACAATAAAGAAAACACCTGTAAGAATGAAATGTTCCTTAATACCCGTTTCAATCAAAAAATCTCTGAATAATATAGTTATTCTTGAGAGTAGAACAGCTCCTGAAATGAAAAATGAAATGATCATCAATCGAATACTATATCGACGAGAGGTGCGCGTATAGGCAATTGCTAGCTCACGGCGTGCAGGGTCAAACTCTGTGATTAATCTTGGTTCAGTGGGGATTGTTTCATTCATATTTTCATTGTCCACAGTAGTGTGCTTCCTTTCATCTGGTTTATAATAGGGAGAAGACAATTGATTGAGAGAAATTAAATTAATTTCATTAAAAAAAAGTATTATCAATATTTTGAGTTTTAGTGTACTTCATCATTTCAGGATCTAGAATTTCTCTTGTCCTCTCTTTTATAATAGAAGGGTTTTGTCGAACTCTCTCCTCGTAAATTGTCAACATAAAGGTTTTTATTAAATTTTAATATGCAAAGCTTAAAATTCCTTTATTTTTTTTGTCTATATGTCAATCCCCATTAGTGCACAAAATGCAAAATTAGATCCTTTGGAGACGAGAAATGAATCATGCAAATCTTTAAAAAGAATCCTTTGTTAATTTTAACTTTTTTGATAGTATTAGCTCCACTTGTAGTTGGAGTACAAGTATTTAGAGATACTATGCCAAGAACAATTATCGAATTACTAAATAATGATAAAACGGTAACTATTCCTACATTGAAAGAAAAATTTGATGATAAAGAGTCAATCTATGTAAGAGAGTCAAGCATTTTCCTTGATAATGTTATAGAACGTCTTAGTATAGGAGAAGATCCAAATACTATTGAGAGTGTATTTCTCTCTTATTCTGGTCGAATGCCTGATCTGCCAGAGTGGGTCGATGTACAAAGGAATTTTAGACTAGTTCCTTTGATACAAGTAAGTACAACTCTTGAAAATATTCCTAATCTTACAGAAATTCGTCATATCGACACTGTTATCCCTGTTGGAAAAGGGGTATTAGCAAAGTTGTCTAGCTTTACACAGGATTATAATCCTTACACTGGTGAATTTCCCCTATTACTTAATGAAACAGTTTCTTTGGTTGAAGCTGATAATGATATTACTACTGGTACTGGCGTCATCATCGCTATATTAAGCACTGGAATTGATGAAACCCATCCAATGTTAGATGATCAAGATGACGACTGGTCAACCAATGACCCTAAAGTCATTGACTCATACGATGCATGGGATGATATGTACCCGGGTGTAACTGATGATCAGAATGGCAGAGGAACAGCACTGGCTTCAATTGTCGCGGGAACAGGATCCGTTGGTGGTAGATTAGAGACAGATTTACCTTTCTCCTATCCTTATCCTTACGAGACAGATCCTGAGTATGAAGCCCAAATAAATGCGTCCATTAATATTGGTACTCAAATGGGTCTAGCACCAGAGGCGTCTCTTTTCGATGTGAAGATCACTAATAATGCTGGAACTTCATATGACGAAGGAGTAGCAATTGCAGGAATCGAATGGGCTGTTGACCATGGAGCTGATGTAATTCTATTAGATGATATATCAGCAACGTCTGCAATAATTACAGTGATTGAAGCAGCCACCTCGTATGGAGCCCTTGTAATCGTTCCTGCTGGTGATTTCACTCCTCCTGGGGGGTATGATGACGATTATATTGCACCTTATTACACAATAAACTCTCCTGCCTCAGCACCTACAGCATTAACCGTTGGAGCAACCACGGAAACCAATTCATTATGGGTGCAATCTGAGCGAGGACCAGTTCCTGAGACTGAACATTCAAAGCCAGATGTCGTTGCTCCAGGAGTTTTTATGTTAGGAGCAACCATTAACTATTCATCTAGTGAAGGAACAAACCCTGGTGGTTGGCAAGGAGATCCAGGGGATAATGATGATACTCTCTATTTTGATGTATTTACAAGTACAGCAATGGCAGCTGCGGTTACTGCTGGTGTCAGTGCTCGCTTAATCGAATCTTATCCAGGAGCTTCAGCAACCGCAATCAAAATTGCTTTAAGGCAAGGAGCTACTGATCTTGGATTCAATGAAATGGCTCAAGGAAAAGGGAAAATTAGTTTGTCAGAAGCACTTGATATCTTAGAGACTGCTCCTAAACAAGCAAACAATACAGTGGGGAACGTGTACAAAAAAGAATTTACAGTTCCGACAGTTATTTATTCTGATTTTTCAGGAAAAAGGATCCTCGTTGATGGATCGTGGTCAACATCCACCCCCTCAGATGTATATCATGATTGGAGTCAACAGGCAGATGGAAATCTTTCTACATTAGGCGTTTCCGCTAACTGGCAACAACCTTATGATGATACTGCGAATCAGTACACATGGTATAATGTAAGTTATCCAGGTGCAACAACGGTTTGGTTCACACTCACTAATGTAACACTAGCAACTGGGGATAATTTTACTATTTATCGATCTTCCATAGCGAATGATCCTTCTCCCACTACTGTAACGTATTCCACGACTACTAATTTTACCGGAAGTGCTGGATTAATATCCGCTGATACTAATTATTACTTTAGATGGGGTAGTAATGGAGATGGATTAACAACTGGTCACAGTGTTTTTGGAATTTATGGCTCCATTCAACTGAGATTCTATGCTGATACTGGTCGTCCAGGTGGAGCTTTCGAATTTGATGATCTCGTTACTCAACTTACTGACCTTGGAGCTGTCGTAGAATATTGGTATGCCAATTCTGCAGACGCACCCCCCACATCTACATTATTAGACTTCTATGATGTTTACTTTCTTGGGCAACCATTAGCCGTTACGACTGCAGGTATTCCTGGAGAGGAATACTATCAATGGATGGGTGGAAATCTAACGAATTATTTAAATGCTGGTGGTCGGGTATTATTTGTTGGAGATTATGAAAACCAGTATTACAATGACGCAACGAATGCCTTGGGTGTAACATGGAATTATGGTGGTGGTGGTGGGCCAACAACAGACATTGTGAACCATGCCCTTACAACTTATCCTTTTACAATAGAAGAGCTTCTGATAGATGCTCCATATGCCTATTTCACTGGAACCGCTCCATTTCTGGTTCAAGAAAATGGAAAAGCCACAATCAAGTATTATGACCAAAATAATGGAAGAGCAGTCTTCGTTGCAGATGAAGATGTATTCAATGATGATTTGTGGGATGATCCTTTCCCGACAAATCCCACCCCTGGACGATATAATAATTCCCAATTGGCAATGAATATTTTCTATTGGTTAACTGGCGTCATTTACCAATCAGGAGCACGAGACGATGGCGGTGAAGAGCATTTCGAGCTCATTTCATATGAATACCAGTCAATTATGACTGACGAAGACCTGTGGGAGGTTGAGATTGTTCTCCAGAATGTTGGTAATTTCACCAGTCAAGCATGGGTGGCTTTTGGATTTGATTACACCCCAACATCATACACGTTAGGTTTTGGCGCGATCGGTAATCCAGATGGAATAATGGATACAGCTGGAGAGGATAATGCTAATGATACTTGGCAACTTCCTGCTGATGGAGATATCAATACATTGCAATCAGACACCATCATTGAGTTTTACTACAATATTTCAGATAATTATCCGATAGATCAGATTGCGATGCCTTATATTGAAATAACTGCCTCTGGAATGGATCGAGAAACAGCAGAATGTCTTTTGAAATTAAATGATCATCAACTTGGTCCGATTTATGAGACGAATAGCACCGTTGGTGGATCTGGATCGATGTACTATCCTATCCACCCTATTAGCAGATTACAACAATATAACAACAGATTAGAAATTACTGTACCAGCGTCAATCAGTTTAACTTTGGAATCATTCAGGATTTTGGGGTACAATTTTAGTAATTCGTTAGGTACTCAACATGTTGTCACATCAAATATCGCTCCTGATCAGAACACAGCTATAACATTTCAATACACTCCCCCTGATCTAGATGGACCAGCTTATTATGAACCTGAAATCATATTCACACCCTACAATATGACCCACGCTCAATTCTCGCCTGGATATGCATCTATATTATTCAAAGAAGTGGGTTTAACCGTCGATTACGGACTCATTGAGCCACTTCATTATGACGAATTAGGCACACAAGTGTACGCGATTCCTAAGACAGGCCGACAAGGAGATCTTCCGCTCTTATATGATATTACCCCTGGATCTCTGGATACATCATCGAGTACGAAGATTGTTCGATTCCCAGGCGATATTCGAGTTGATGGACTCACCGTGATGAGTAGTACGATCGTTGATGATCCAAGTTTAAGGTTATCAGGCACTATTACTTCTGTAATTGGACTTGGTAATTATTCAGAATCATCGCTAGGAATAGGTTCTTATATGACGCCTGATTTAGCACCAGAAATTTTCATAGTAAATGATACATGGGCCTCAACAGTTCAACTAAATATGAAATACCTGAACCATTCCTCCATTGGGCCTATTCTTCAAGTTGACATCCCTCAAACCCAGTCACCAACCACTTTTAGCGGCACTCTTTCTTTAATTTCGAATGGAACATCTCTATATGAAATTACACTCCAGTTAACTATCAGTAATCCATTATCTTCGTTCCTGCTCCTTGATTATTTGGATGTCTTCCAAAGTCCTGCTGAATATCTTGAACGAGACTATGATAAACTCTGGGATCAGTTATTTGAGATGTGGCAAATAGCTGCTGAGGCTGGATATGACATTGATTCGCTCTCTCAAACTTGGTATCTGTATGGCCATCGAACTCATGATGATAGCGTAGCCACCGATCCCTTTGATTTCTTAGATAAACACGTTTGTGATGTTCCCCTAGAAGAAGATCTTCCATATGAAGGACTTATCACTGCTGATCTAGATGATACATTCAATCCAGGGTATTTGAGTAATTTCTTTGATAGAGGTGGTAATCTAATTCAGCTTGGAATTGGCGGACCAGTACCAGGTAACGGTGACCACTTGGGGCCTGATTTTACTGCAGATATTGACTATCATGATAGAGAAGAGGAGATGACAACTCTCGTGAGCGGATCTGATTCAACTAATCCCCTGATGGATGCTGTCGATCAGCTGTTCTACCTTGGTGGGGGTTATATGATAGTTGATCAAGAGAGTTACGATGAACAATTGACTTACGATGTAATTACTGGCCAAAATTGGCTATTTAGCGGCCCCATTATAGCACCCAACCGTGATATAGCATTCATTTATCATGATGCGGTTTATCCCGATCGCTTTGGGTATGATCAAGGAAAATATGCCAATCTCGCACAGACCTATAAAGGATTAAAGATCGTTGTAGGATCAGCAAGTATGACCCAAAGTTGGTTCCTCGAACAGACTGATTATTGGGCCTATGGGTCAATGAAATACGCAGTAGAACAAAATATCATTGCTGAAGCTTTCAGTGTCGATTTAGATAATAAAAAGTTTGTTGAAAACATCTTTAGAGTCGGTGGCAATAAAGCTCCTACAATAGAGTCAATAAACATGTCAACACCTCATGTAGGACCTGGAGATTATGTAACTGTACGGGTTAAAGTTTCTGATGATCTAGAGAACCCCTCTGATTTGACTGTATTATGTCCAGAGAAAGTAACTCCTGGAATGACCTACATAAATTGTTCTTATGACTCCAATTCTAGCGCGTTTGTTGGAAGCTTCGCAGTTGTTGACACCTCCCTAATTGATAATTGGAACATCTATGTCATCGATGATTTCTTTAGGATCACTGAAGCTGTCGATGGGGTAAAACGCTTTTTAATTCCTGAAATGAATGTAAAACCTGTCGCTTGGATTCCATTTAACGATGAAATGAACTATTATTCGGTCATTGACGTGGAACAGGGTGAATTGCTCTCTTTTGCGTTTTATTACGACGATTTCGAAGATGGAGATGCAATTATATGCAATATAAGTTTGGTTCATTATCTCAATGAAGAAGAAACAGAAATAATTAATTCAGAGCTATTTGCTGGATTGGGTCAAGGTATATTCTTAGTAGATACTAGTGATTTAAAGAGTGGAACTCATGTAGTTTTTGCATATGTCACAGACACAGACGGTGGTACAGCAGAATACCCACTAGCAGGGTTCAATATCGGCAAGGGAACTCTCTATAAACCGAAACCAGGAGCAGCAGGCATTGATCCAGTCCCAATTATCATTGGGGGGGGTGCCGTGCTAGGTGTCGCTGGAGCAATCGGTGGTGGATGGTACTTCTTGTTACATAAACGAGGTATAGGGATCAGAGATCTTTTCCGAAGAGATTAACCATTCTCCTCCTTTTTTTCCACATTTTGGTTCTCTTCACCCCTTTTTTATTGCTATGCTGATGATAAAATACGCGATCTCGTAGATCAGAAAATTTTCCATTAACTGCCATTATTATTAACTATTTATGGATAGATACATTTCTATATTTTAGTTGTAATCCTTATTAGATTGTTCTTAATTTTCAAATATCAGATTATAGTTTAAGAAATTCAGAACTAGGAGCTAAATTCAACATCAAATATCGGAATTAATCCTTATGAAGCTATATAACTCCTTAACTCGAAGTAAAGAAGAATTTGTTACCATTGAGGAGAAAAAAGTCCGCTTTTACTCTTGTGGACAGACTGTTTACGAGGATGCCCATATTGGAAACGCTAGAACTTATTCCTACTGGGATACTTTAGTCAGGTATCTCCGTTGGAGAGGAAATGATGTCTTTTGGGTTCAAAACTTTACAGATGTTGGGCACCTAACAGATGATGCTGATAGTGGTGAAGACAAGATAATACGTACAGCCAAAGCGAAAGCGATCCAACCAATGGTTTTAGTAGAAACGAAAATTCGGCAATTTTTCGAGGACATGGATGCTATCAATATCCAAAGAGCGGATATTTATCCCCGCGCAACAGCCGAGATCCCTGAAATGATTGAATTTGTTAAAGATTTACTTGTAAAAGGTTATGCGTACGAGGTAAATGGCTCAATATATTTTGATGTGACGAAATTTCCATCTTATGGAGAGCTAAGCCCATCTTCGTATTCTGAAGAGTCAGCAGGCGCTCGAATTGCCGTTAATCCTGAGAAACGAGATCCTAGGGATTTTGCACTATGGATTCGAGCTCCTCCAGAACATCTAATGAAATGGTCATCCCCTTGGGGTCTTGGTTATCCTGGTTGGCACCTTGAGTGCAGTGTGATGTCTCAAAAATATCTGGGTACTACTTTAGACATTCATGGTGGGGGAATAGATCATCTTTATCTGCATCACCCGAATGAAATTGCTCAATCTGAAGCTCGCACAGGTGAGAAGTTTGTGAACTACTGGTTACATGCTGCTTTTCTCACTGTTGATGGTGAACGGATGGGGAAATCTAAAGGAAACTTCATCCTGGTACGTGATCTACTTAAAGAATATGATCCTATGCTTATCAGGTTATTTTTAATCAACTCTCATTATCGTAAAAGCGTAGACTTCAACCAAGATGCGCTCATTCAAATTCAAGTTCTTCTTGATCGAATTAGAACGACAATTGCTTCCATTGATCAAGCATCAGGTGGAACTAAATCTGATCTGAATACTTCAATAACTGAAGTTGAGACAGATTTTGTTGCAGCAATGGATGATGACTTAAATACAGTTGGAGCATTGCAAGCTATCATGCAGTTTATCAAAAAAGTAAATACATCTCTAGATAATGAAAAATCTCTCCTAGAAGAAGCAAAAGATAAAATTATTGTATTGATTGGAATCTTAGGGATTTCTCTTCAAGATGAAACAAAACAGGGAACAGTTTCAATTTCAGCTCTGGTTGATATGATGGTAGCTTTGAGGGACAAATTACGTGAAGCAAAGCAATATGCGTTTTCTGATCAGATCAGGACGGAGCTTTTAGAGTTGGGTATTCAACTTGAAGACAAACCAGAAGGGACAATTTGGAAAATAAAATAATATCCGCTTGTCAAACAGCCATGATTTATTAATTAAATGCCTGTGTAATTCGTTCCAGAGATTCTTTTAATATAGAAAGGGGGCATGCAATATTAATTCGTTCAAATCCCTCTCCTCCCGCTCCAAATTTATACCCTGAGTCCAGGGCTAATTTTGCTTCCTCAAGCATCTTTTTTTCTAATTCTTTGTGATCGAGTCCAACTCCTCGGAAATCTAACCAAACTAGGTATGTTCCTTCAGGATCAATAACAGAGACTGTAGGAAGATTTCTGTCAATAAATGACTTTAAGAAATCTAAATTACGCTCAAGTACTTGGATAAGGGAGTTCAACCATTCTTCTCCCTCGTCATACGCTACTTGTAAAGCTAATGCGCCGAAAGCATTAGGAATTGTGAGAGCATTGGCCTCCATCTGAACTTTAAATCTATCTCGAAGTTTGTCATTTGAAATTATAACATTGGAATGTTGAAAACCTGCAAGATTAAACGTTTTACTTCCTGCAGTGCATGTAACGGAGTTTTGTGCAAATTCTTCTGATATTGAGGCAAATACAATATGTTTATACTTAGGATATACTAAATCACAGTGAATTTCATCTGAAATAACTAAAATATCATTCTCTATACAGATTTCTCCCAATCTAGTCAATTCTTCTCTTGACCATACTCTACCTACAGGATTATGAGGACTACAAAGGATCAAAGCTTTTGTGCGAGGATCTTTGGCTTTCTCTTCAAGATCATCAAAATTCATCTGATAGTAGGACTCATCTAATTCCAGTTGATTAGAAACAACTCTCCGACCGTTGTTCTTTATAATGGAAGCAAAGGGATAATAAACAGGATCTTGAATGATTACTTTATCTCCAGGATTTGTAAACCTCTGAATTAGGTATGTACAAGCTTGAACAATGCCAGGAGAAAAAACAAGCCAATCCTCATGCAAAGTCCAACTATGACGACGCTTAAACCAGTTTACAATGGAGCTGTTGTATCTTATAGGATCAGGGCCAGTGTACCCAAATATACCATGTTTTACTCTTTTTACAAGTGCGTCAATGACTGGTTGAGGAGCCCTGAAATCCATGTCTGCGACCCATAATGGCAATAAATCTTCTTTTCCAAACAGTTTCTTTAAATAGAAAGGATCCCATTTAATGGATCCTGTATTTGAACGATCTATAACTTCATCGAAAATACTCATGTCAATATTTGCCATTTTTCACTACCAACATATTTCTATGAAAACAAAAATGGGTTAAAGATCAAGAGATACTAATTTCTCTTTCGTTGGAATTCCTTCATGATCCCATCCCCTCAATTCATAATATTCGACTTTGGCTTTCTCAAAATCCTCTAAATTTATTTTTTGCCCTTGAGGATCCCCTTCAGGTGCTTCATCTTGATAAAACCGCGCTGGCAAAATATCATTGAAAGCAGTCATTCCTTCACGTGTATTGTACAACCGTATAATGTTCCAAATTCGTTCGCCAGTCATCAAGTAAGTCTCTGGGGTGTATGAAAACCCTGTTGCTGTGTTTAGCATCTCAACCATTTCAGCAATATCAAAAGGCAAGAAATCACAAAGAACTAAGGAGAAACACGCAGCTCTCTCATCTTGGGATTCCTTAACAAATTTTGGTACCCCCTTCATGCTAAATCGGGTCAATGCACCAGAGAGTTCCGCCCCAGGTGTCCAACAACGTTGATGACAGCCTCCACGATCAGAAGTTGAATATGCTAATGCCATACCGAAAGAACCTCTAGGTTCAACTCCAGCGAGTTCTAAATTCTTCACTTGAATTGCAAAATCAGTACTATTATGACCTATTTCTTTGGCAGCAGAGAATGAGCCCTTAGCAAACAATTCTCCAATTCCCTTTCGTTCTGCAATCAAACGTAACATTTGATGTTGGGCCTCTGCGTTACCAAATTCTAAGTTCTGAACATCTTTTTGTTCTAAAATTCCCTTTTCACTACATTCCATTGCAAATGCAATAGTTCCACCTGCTGTAATTGTATCAATTCCTAAATCATCACACATCTGATTGGATTTTGCAATTGCACCTAAATCATCAATACCACAACTCGCCCCTAAGAGTGCACTGGTTTCATATTCGGGGCCGTCAACTTCTAGACCAGCATACTTGCCTTCGTTGAAGCGAGTTGTTTTCCCACAGGCAATCAGACAGCCATAACAAGCAGTATGACCAATTACAAACTCATCCCGCATTCTTTCCCCAGAGATTGCCTCAGCACCTTCAAATACTCCTGATTGAAAGTTCCTTGTTGGCAAAAAGCCCGCATCATTCGCCATCTTAATCCACATAACTGTTCCGATTTCATGACGACGTTTAACTCCTGGATTCTCACGTACTTTCTGCCTAAAAGCTCTTGTTAATTCTTTGAATTTATCTGGATTAAGTCCTTCAATCGTAGAAGTTCCTCCTGCAACTATTGCTTTGAGGTTTTTAGACCCCATCACTGCACCTGCACCTCCTCTACCAGCCACGTGGGTTCGATCAGTCATGATGTTTGCAAAAGTTACTAGATTCTCTCCCGCAAGGCCAATAGAGCAGACCTCTGAACCATTATGTCGTTTTTTTAGGATTTCCTCTGTTTTGTATGTTCCTTTTCCCCAGAGATCATTCGCAGAGTGAATTTCAACTCTTTCTGAAGAAACTTCTAAATAACTTGGAAAATCAGCTCTACCTTGAATAATGATATAATCAAATCCAGCTCGTTTCAAACGGTGACCAAATTTCCCTCCGATCTGACTATCAAGATAGATTCCTGTATGAGGGGATTTCGTAACTATACACCATCGGCCAGATGTTTGGACAGATGTACCAGATAAAGGGCCAGTCATGAACAGTAGAACATTATCAGTACCTAAAGGTTCTATCCCAGGTTCTAATGTATCATAAAGAATTTTCGCCCCGAGACCTTTCCCTCCTATGAATTGCTCTGCAAGGTGTATATCAAGCGGGGGTTCAGTTATTTTACCTGTGGAGAGGTCAACATCCAAATATTTACCCATATATCCCATTAATTATCCCAGCAATGCATATTAACTATCTGGAAATCTTTCTATGAATATCTAAGATATCGGTTAATAAGGCATAACCAGTAGCCTCACGACCTGCACCAGGTCCAACTATTGTCACATCACCAAGATATTTCGTCGTGTAGGTTAACGCATTTATCGGGCCACTTACTGAAGCTAGAGGATGATCTAAGGGGATTTTTTCTGGCCTTACGTATGCTTCAACAGATTCATCTTCTTTCACTTCCGCCCCTGCTATAAGCTTCCAGCGTTTTCCTCCTTTTTTAGCTTCATTAATGTCCTGAGAAGTAATCTTAGTAATTCCTTGACAAGGAACCTGGTCTTTGGTAATATCCTGACCCATTACGACATTAGTTAAGATCACAATCTTTCCCAGAGCATCATAACCCTCAACATCAGCAGTAGGATCAGCTTCAGCGTAACCTAGATCTTGTGCTTGTTTTAACGCTACCTCATAATTTAATCCCTTTTCCATTTCTGTCAAAATGTAATTAGTAGTCCCATTGACAATCCCTGCTATCTTTGTTATTTTGGAGCTTGCAAGATTATACACTCCCAAATTAAGGGCTGGAGTTCCACTCAGGACTGTACCTTCAAATCTTATTTCAACACCATTAGTTTGTGCCATCGAAAGTAGTTCTCGCGCAGCCAAGGCGATTGGTCCTTTGTTTGTCATAACCACGTGTTTATGACATCCAATTGCAGTTTTAATATGTGATATTGCAGGTTCCCCCGTGTTTATGTCTGTCCAAGAAACTTCAACGATGAGATTAGCGTTTGTTTCTGTTATGGTTTGTAAGCTATTCCATCCCTTAATTCCGTCAGGATAATCATCAATTTTTCCTGTAGATCTTACTAAATCTAAAAGCTTTTGAAGATCTAAACCATTTTCTGCATAAACTGAACCTTTCATTTTATCAGCTACAGCAACAACTTCAAATTCAAAACCAAACTGGTCTTTTAAGTCTGCTTTCTGTTCAAGGAGTATTTCTGCAAGACCTTGCCCAACTACTCCAAAACCAATAAATGCAATTCTAGTGATCATCTCAACCATCTTTTTTTAGAATGAATCCTTTATATTCTCTATTGCTTCATTAATAATATCAACGGACGTTGCATAGGAAAATCTAAGATAACCTTCTCCTGCATCTCCAAAAACTGTTCCTGGAAGACACGCAATCCCATTCTCCTCTAAAAGTTTATCTGCTAATTCTTTAGATGATTGTCCAGTACCTACTATATTTGGGAATACGTAAAATGCCCCCTGGGGTCTCAAACAGGAAAAGCCTGAAATACTATTCAAACCTTCGACAATAGCATCTCGTCTTTTACGAAACGCTTTCATGTTCCTTTTTAATTCCTCCTGAGGTTCTTTCATAGTTAATGCTGCAACTCCCGCTTTTTGGATGAAAGCATTAACACAGGAGACAGTCATCGAGATTAAAAGCCCCATCCGGTCAATAATTCTCTCTGGTCCTATCACATACCCCAATCTCCACCCAGTCATTGAATAAGCTTTAGAGAAACCATCCAATATGACTGTTCTTTCTTTACATTCATCGCGTTCAGAACAGGAGTAAAACTTCTCATCATAGGTCATTTTTGAATAAATTTCGTCGGAAAGAAGATAAATATCGTTCTCTTCTGCAAGTTCAGCAATTCGGACGATTTCCTTCTTCTTCATAACAGAACCAGTTGGATTTTGTGGGCTATTTAAGACAATGACCTTTGTTTTGGATGAAATCTTTTCTTCCACATCAGAGGGATTTAGCCGAAATTCATTTTTTTCTTTAAGAGGAAGTGAGATATTTCCTGCATTCAGATAATGTACAACAGCTCTATAGGTGGGAAAACCAGGATTAGGATGAATAATTTCTTCATTGAAAGGATTCTCACTCGCAGCACGAATCATATAATAAATTGCAGAGTTTCCACCAGGTACGACAAGGATCTGGTTTAAAGATGGCCGAAATCCTCTAGTTACTTCTATCTCGTCTCGAATGGCTTCTTTCAGCTCGAGTATCCCCCCTGCTGAGACATATCCAGTAAAATTCTCATCCAGCGCCTTTTTGGCTTCGTTTTTGATACATTCAGGAGTATAAAAATCAGGTTGACCTATTTCAAAATGTAAAACTCGCTTCCCTTGACGTTCAAGGATTTGTGCTCGTGAGAGAACGTCAAATATCCCCGCGCCTGTACGTAAGCCCTCAAAATCAAGCATATTATTCACTCAACGATGATGAAGGTTCTGTGCTGCAATAATGGAAATACCGTTTTCAGTGAGAATTCGTGCTGTAGTATTGATGGAACCATGCCGATCTTGATAGTTAATCCGTAGTGCCTCCCAATCACCAGCTTTTATAATTTCATCTTTGGCACGAAAATAGTCTAATATATCTGTAGGATGATCTCGCTCACCATCAACTTCAACATCACCGCCCTCGTGCTTTGCACTTATATTTTTCACTTTTGGTGCAAGTTCAACCAATTCCTGACGACGATCATAAGGTTGTCTCACTATACTTTTTTGGGTTTCAATCACATGATGTTCCAGACGTACAACATCTTCAAAACCAAAATCGTCTCGTATATACCCACTCAACTCAATTGTTTGATTGTTCACCGAATTAGCAAGATTAAAGCCGATTAACGGGCTGCTGCCATCCTCACGTGCAAACAATTTGGCCGTAAGAAGTGTCCAAAGACATGAATAAGGATTATCATTGCCCATATACACTGATATCTTGAATTCATTGTCGACTCCCAATCTATACAGAAAATAGCCTAAAAGAACGGTACCTGGGTTAATATTGAGAACTTGTTTGACTCCATAATTAGTATAGTAATAGAGATATTCATCTAACCACTCAAGTGCTAGATTATTGGGCTGCCCAATTCCCCCAAAATATCCTGTGATTGTTTCGGGTCCTCCAAGATGTATATTGATAGGATTCCCATCGGGTCCTGGAGCTGTTCCCTTTGTATCCAAAGTTTCAACATAACTTGCACCAATAATCTGCATGGCCGCAGCCATAGCTAATAGATCCCCATCCTCTTCCTGTTCTTTCATTCTCCTAACTCGGATAACCCGTCCAGGCATTAAATCTTGATTTTTGATAGCTTGTTGAGCTTCTTCGACCAAGAAAGGAAAATATTGGCATGCAGAAATCTCCAAAGTTACAGCAAAAGAATCATCAAACTTAAATTTCCCAACATCATCCCCTAATACTTTTCGACGGTAATCTTTGATACTAATAAATGCTTGTTGATCCCGTTTAGAAGACAACCAATTAAGATCTTTGACATACTCTGGTTTTTTCTTTTCTAGTCTACCTAGAATATTATCCAGCTCCCTAGCTTCCTTAGCTTTGAGATTAATCTCATCAATCCCGCCATATTTATCTATAATTTCTAAAAGATCATTAATTAGCGGATTATCCTCATTCAACAAAAAATCATTAATTTCTTTTAGATTCTGATCTGGAATTCGCAACTTTGCTCGTAAATTATTCATAAAGTAAGCCTCCAAAGCGTATTTCTAATTTCCACTAATAATTATTACTTCTTTCAAAGTTTTTCTACATCTTTCGAGGAAAAGTAATATTTATTATTCTCATATATCAAAACTTAGCACTAATTAATCCATACCCCTTTTTTTCTCTTAAATACAGTAGAAATTGAATCCAATACGCATTCAATGGTTCTAGATCCCATAAGTAAATTTATCATCTCTCATAGAATTCTTCTTGAAAAAATTTCTCATTTTCATAACAGTATGATGGTCGTACTCTTTTCTTATTTAATTTTGATTTAGATCTTTTTTCAGTGCAGAGAGCAATAAATACTTAAAACTTAATATAAACGTGTCTACTTAGAATTTCATTTTATATATTAGTTAATCAGTCCAGAGTAAAGACTTCTCCACTATACTAGGTGATGAAAGATATGAGTCTACGTAATTATATCATTCGGCGTGTAATTTTCAGCATTCCATTAATATTGGGAATTTCTATTATCCTTTTCACTCTCATGTGGCTTAGCCCAATGGATTATGTTGATGTTCTCAAACAAGGAGATCCCACCTTGACAATGGAAGAAATGGATAACATGCGCCATCAGCTAGGACTAGATAGGCCTCCCCACGAACAGTACATCTTTTGGTTATTTGGAAAAAACTCAGATGGCAGTGATTATTTAACACAGTTTTCAGATTATGTTTTGTTGGGATTGGGTCGAGGACTCCAAAGCACATTTAAAGTGGACTTAGGGATTGGGGCAAGCGATTTTACACCTGGGTTTATTTTTGGCAATTTGGGCCGTTCTTATTCAGGTTCCGCTATTAATTCCTTGATTGGAGCATTAGCTTGGCAGACCATGAAACTCCAATTAGCCTCATTAATCATGAGTCTAATGCTTGGAATCCCTTTAGGCATTTTCTCTGCGAGACGCCCTTACTCAAAAACGGATAATATCTCGACAACTTTAGCCTTGTTTGGTGTCTCCATGCCAGTTTTTTGGACGGGAATCATGTGCATTTTGCTCTTCTCGGACTGGAAGATTTTCTTCGGAATAAAATTTCCAACAATTGGCGCGTATAGCTATGATTTGACAGGAAATGAAACCTGGCTTGAGCTGATTTGGGATGAGCTCTTTCATATGATTCTCCCAACAGTTGTTTTAGGGCTGGCTGGAACCGCGTTGATTCTCCGATTGACTCGGTCAAGCATGTTGGAGGTATTACGGCAAGATTATATTCTGACTGCCCGATCAAAAGGGCTTTCCGAAAGACTAGTAATTTACAAGCATGCTTTAAGCAACGCACTATTACCTGTCGTCACTGTCATCGGTTTGAGTATTGGCTTTTTATTGGCCGGTGCTGCATTAACTGAAACAGTTTTTTCTTGGCCTGGTCTGGGAAAAGAAGCTGTTTACCGGGTAACCGTCAGAGATTACAATTTTATGATGGGGATCAATATGCTGATAGCTGTCATGGTGATTCTGGCAAATCTGTTGACGGATATTACCTACGCGTTTCTAGATCCAAGGATACGCTATTAGATTTCTGAGAGGTGAAATTATGGCTGAACACAGAATCGATGAAGAAAAGTTACTAGAACTTGAAAAGGAGAAGAAAAAAAGAAGACGCGTTGGCCGATTAATGGTCTTTTGGAGAAGATTTAGTCGTCACAAGATGGGTGTCTTCGGTTTGTCAATTATCGCTTTTATTACTCTATTAGCTATCTTTGCAGATTTCCTCGCTGGAACTGGGGGACTTATACCATATGGGCCATCAGATGAACGTCTCGAAGCTCAATATGTTGCGCCATTAGGATTCGAACTGAATAAGGATAGAACTGCATCTTTAGCTGCTCAGGGTTCTGAAAAAACATTGGCTGCTCTCTATAATAATAAAGAAATTAATTTTACTAATGGATTATCTCAACAAAATTTAACATACTATCAACAACTTAGTCAAATTGATAGCATTGTATCAAATAGTAGTAACGAAGAACTTTGGGCTAACTCTGAAGGGGATTTTGACCATAATTCAGGTCAGATTACTCTTGCTGACAATAGCTTCAGTGGAATAGCTCTTGTTGATTATCGTGTGGCAGGAAAATGTGCTCTACGGATTACTCCCTCCTATAGTGATATTTCTCAGATTAAGATGTGGATGAAAGTAGCTACTGATTATGCAGAAATTTCTTGGCCTGAGCCAGTAGACTTATTCATTTTCGAAGAGGGAGTTGATCTCGAAGCTGGAAATGAAATAGCAACAACAAGTATAAAGGGTCGAAATATTGGATCTGGTCCTGGTGCTACTAATCCTACTGGGGTTATTTTTAATTTTGGTTATAAAGGTGTGAAGATAACCCCCCAACAGAATTATTGGCTCGTCCTTGACACAAACCTCATTAGGATGGAGTCGCCAAACGTTGATCTCCGTTTATTCATGGATTCAGGCAGTGATCCCATGGATCCTCTGCACTTAAGGGGGAAGAACTGGAATAACTTTCAAAAATGGGATGGTACTTCATTACCAGAGGAAGGAAGGTTACCTCGTACAAATGTTTATTTTGGTACAAATAAATTCCACTTATTCGGTACAGATGCCTTAGGAAGAGACATACTATCAGCCACTATCCACGGCGCTAGAACCTCACTTATAGTAGCTTTCGTTGCAATATCTATCCGCCTTTTCATTGGATTGGCTTTAGGTTCGATCGCAGGTTATTATGGTGGGAAAATAGATAATGCTATAATGAGATTAACTGATATTTTCCTAGCAATTCCCTTTTTCTTTCTAATTCTTATTGCAATTACAATTTGGGAACAAGTTAGCTTAATAGTACTTTCAATCACCCTTGGAATATTCGGCTGGTCACAAACCGCACGAATTGTACGTGCTGAATTTCTCCATTTACGAGAAATGGAGTATGCTGATGCTGCCAGATCTTTAGGAGTATCCGATATGTCTATCATTTTTAAACATCTTCTACCTAATGCAATGGCCCCTGTTATTGTAACTGCGTCATTAGGAGTGGCTACAGTGATCTTAATTGAGGCAGGGCTTTCATTCTTAGGTTTCGGCGACCCATTGGCTATATCTTGGGGAACGGCCATTCAGTGGGGGATAGCTGGTCAATCACTGAGATTTGCTCCTTGGGTAGCCACAATCCCAGGCCTTGCAATTTTTGTTGCGGTTGTAGGCTTTAATCTACTAGGTGACGCTTTACGAGATGCGCTTGATCCTAGATTGAAAAATTAATCAAGAGGGTACATTATGAGTACAACATCTACAGATGGAACCATCCTTGAGATGAAAGGATTAAAAACACAATTCTTCACTGAAGACGGAGTTGTAAAAGCTGTTGACGGTGTAGACCTTATAATTAGAAGGGGAGAAGTTTTAGGGCTTGTAGGAGAATCAGGTTGTGGTAAGACGATGACTTCATTGTCAATACTTCGGCTAATTCCTGATCCTCCAGGTAAAATTGTTGAAGGAGAGATTTTCTTTAATGGCAAAGATCTCCTAAAGCTAAGTGAAGATGAAATTCGAGAGATTCGTGGTAATGAAATCTCAATGATTTTTCAGGATCCTATGACCTCTCTTAACCCAGTTTTTACAGTAGAGAATCAGATTCTTGAAAATATAAAACTTCATCAGAATCTGGACGACAAAGACGCACTAAAGTCTGGAATTCAAATGTTAGACTTAGTAGGAATTCCAGAAGCTGAAAAACGGATACATGATTATCCACATTTATTTAGTGGAGGTATGAGACAACGTGTAATGATTGCTATGGCGTTGTCTTGTCAACCTGATTTATTGATTGCTGACGAACCTACGACTGCCTTGGATGTCACCATTCAAGCACAAGTTCTAGAGCTAATGAAAAAACTCCAAGAAGAATTTAATATGAGTATTCTCTACATAACCCACAATTTAGGTGTTATTGCAGAGATTTCTGACAATGTCGCAGTTATGTATGCAGGCCACATCGTTGAATACGCCGCTGTTGAGCCATTATTTGGAAATCCGAGTCATCCCTATACACAAGCTTTGTTAGGTTCAATACCACGTATGGATAAGAAATTGGATCGTCTAAGTGTTATCAAAGGAACTGTACCAAACTTAATAACACCACCAACTGGATGTAGATTCCATCCCCGTTGCCCTTACGCAACTAAATTATGTAAGGAACAAAAACCTCCGTATATTGATGTCGAACCAAATCATATGGTCTATTGTCATTATGCAGGCCAAATAGAGTGAGGTTATTGAAATTGGCAACAAATGGAGAACCAATTATTGAAGTGAACAATTTATACAAATTCTTCCCTGTTAAAGAAGGAATAATACGTCAAACTGTTAAAGGAAATATTCATGCTGTAGATAACATTTCTTTTAAGGTTTACAAAGGAGAGACCTTGGGTTTAGTTGGTGAGAGTGGTTGTGGTAAAACAACTACTGCTAGAATGCTGTTAAGGCTTACTGTACCAACTGAAGGAACGATTTGGATTAATGGGATTGAAATCTCTAAAATTAAGAAAAGAGATATGCATACATTTCGTAAATCAATACAAATGGTGTTCCAGGATCCCTACTCTTCCTTAAATCCTAGAATGACGGTATATGATATAATATCTGAGGGTATAAATATCTATAACCTTGCGGGAAGTAAGAGTGAGACTGAAGAAAGAGTTATGGAATTAATGGATTTAGTAGGGCTAGCCCCATTTCACATTTATAGATATCCTCATGAATTTAGCGGGGGGCAAAGACAAAGAATTGGTATTGCCCGATCCCTTTCTGTTAGTCCTGATATAATTGTGGCTGATGAGCCTGTTTCAGCCCTTGATGTTTCAATACGGGCTCAAATATTAAATCTTCTTGACGATCTTCAAGATGAACTAGGTTTAACATATATTATTGTTGCACATGATCTCTCTGTCATACGACATGTATCTGATCGGGTTGCAGTAATGTACGTTGGAAAACTTGTCGAAATTGCAGAAACAAACGAGTTGTTTGCCCAACCAATGCATCCTTATACTGAAGCGCTTATGTCTGCTGTACCAATTCCAGATCCCAAGATTCGAGACGAACGAAAACGAATCCTTTTACATGGAGACGCTGCAACCCCATTTAATCCTAAACGAGGTTGTCGATTTAGAGAAAGGTGTGCATATGCTAAGAAAAAGTGCGAAGAAGATCCACATTTAGAAGAAAAAACACCTGGACATTTCGTTTCATGTTGGTTCCCAAAATAATTTTATCTTGGGATAGGGTTCTTCTATTAATAAGATAAAAAAAGCAGAAAAGTCAAAAAGATTGGAATGAGGAAGGATGCGATCGAATAAGTCCACACAGGGGTTTATTAAGTATTTAGAGGAAAATTCTCAATTATTATTAGCTGTAATAGCAACCCTTCTATTATTTCTAAGTAATTTCATCTTTACCCAGTATTTCGGTTTTTACATGACATTAATCATAATAATCATTCTTACAGAGGTGGTAATTGGTTCCATTTTTCTTTTATTTAATACTACTTCTTTAATTCTCGCATTGGTTTTGCAAGAAGGATTATCCCCTATCGAAAAGCAATGGGTACAGCAAAAAACTCGTAAAAATTTAGGCATCATTCTAATATGGTTGATATTTTCCATCATAACCTTCATCATTATCGCGCCAAACTTCGGTATAATCGCTGGATTATATCTACTTGCATTGATTTTTATCTTCAAACTCGCAGGAACAGAGGAAAATCCTTTTCTTGAAAAAAGGTATGAAATTTAACAAAAAATCACTTTTATTTGCAAAATTTGATTTTTCAATACTTAACTATCTTTAAGAGATTAATGCAATTTAATTTCAGTTTTCGATATATTTAAGTGAGGATTGAAAGAATATAATGCTTAATATGCCCTTTTCACATAATGTTCAGAAATCGAAATCAAGCCTAATGACTCCTTCTACAAAAACAGTTCTTAATATACTGAGTTCAGGTGAACCTATGACCGCTGCAGAACTCAAAGAACGATCGGGATACTCTATTCGTACTGTTTATTATTCATTAAAGCCATTACTTGAACAAGGATTGGTACACAAGAAAATAAACCTGATGAACTTACAAACTACTGAATATCAAATAGCAGCACTGACTAGAGCTTCAACACAAAAAGAAACAGCAACAGCTAGAATGAATACTGAAAAATTAAAATCATCACTAGCTAAAGTACAAGAATTCAAATAATTCTCCGTTAGATGAAGCTTTTACAATCCTCTCGTAATTAAACAATTTTTTTCTCTCTATCCTAACTGTCTTCATGTTTTTTCTCTAGAAAAATATATGATTTCAATGGAAACGACATAATGGAACTTCATTCCCAACGTAATCCTAAAAAAGAGATTACACTGAAAATTGGTCTTGGATTTATAATTGCATTCGTACTTGTTGTGATTTATATTATATTTACTGGAGAAACTATTTCCTTTGAACTATTAGGAATGTTTTTTTTCTTTATAGGAGGAATTTTTTTCATCATTGGAGGTACAAGAGATTTTTTTGAATCGATTATAATTTCAAGATTAAGAGGGAAGCAAACAAATTCCATCCTTAAATCTACCAATACTGAATATTTGTATGGGTTTGGAAAGCCAGGTGAAGACATAATAGCTGGCATTACTCTTATATTTTTGTCATTAATGTGCTGGATGATTATCATATAAGTTTTGGTTAAAAAAAAAGTACTATTATGATCCAACCAATGATTGTGATTCCAATTCCCCCTAAACAAAGCAATAAAATATCAGATGCAGGGATTCGAAATTCGTCCTGAGTGAGTATAACATTCTTCATTTGTTCCAGAAAGGTTTTAATGGCGTCTACTTCATCCTGATCTAAATCATTAATGATATAAAGCCGTTTTTCTTCGTCAAAGAAGAAAGTAGAGTAAATTTCGCCGTTCTTTACTATTTCTACCTTTTTTATTACGCTATGAGGAATATCCCAACCTTTAATCGCAGGGGGAAGGCTACCTCCATGCTTTCTTTCCAATCCACGTTTTTGTTCCAGTTCTCGTGAAACCATACTCGCTACAAGTGATTTTCGCACTTCAGTTCCAAAAAGAATAGCTCTCTTACTTGTCCAAACAATTGTACTTTCACTAAGTTTATTATTCTCATATAAAGTAAATTTTCTATCAAAAATGAGAAATATATCCTCAGAATTAGAAATAGATGGATCTTCTAGACCATTCCATTCATAATTCGTCTCTTGATTTGAAAGCCGGGATATATTTTCATAATTATCATTTGATAGTTCCCTCTTAATTTTTGAACTTTCTAAGCTAAAGTCCTTTGACATTCTCTTTTTCGATCCTTTGAAGAAATAGGCCTTAACCAAGCTTAGTATCGTATTCATACGCCTTAAAAGGTGAGAAAATTTGAATTGAATAGAGATCAAAAAGGAAAAAAGAAGAAAAAGGGAAAAAAGGATGTTTTTAACACTTAATGGAGGTTAAAAACTTCATTTCTTTCTGCGACGAGACACTATTGCTGCCAAAATAACGAAACTTGTGGTAACTATTGCAATCTCAAATCCAGGTGCTGCTGCAGGCCAATTTCCAGTCAACTCAGTCGATAATGAGATCTCAAGTGTTTTTAGCCCATTAGTAAGACCTGTAGCGTTATTTGCAATCACTGGGTACTTGATATAGGAGTATGTCGAATTTGGTGTTGTCTGTGGATAAGTTGAAGGATAATCAATAGTTTTGATGAGCCCCTGTTTTGCATCAATTGTGAGATCAAACGCAAAATGTAATTGTTGACCAGCATATCCCGCTGGTTTACCTGGTGGATCACCTGGCATTTCTGTGCCATTAGGCCACATAGCGTATTGTACAGTGGTTATCCATGCATTTACTTCATCACCATCTTCCGCATTTTCTCCAATTACCTCTAATTCAGCTGTTTCTTTTTCTACATTGAGGTTCCAGACGTCTTCGGACATAGAGGACAGTGGTAGGGGGTAACTATTATGCCAGTATCCTTCCATGAGCTTGATCCCAGAGTCTACATCACCGGAATAATGCAGATATACTGGAAGAACAAGACCCATTAGTGCCTTAGATTCGTTTTCATCAGCTTTTGTGTCTCCAACAGTAACCTCGATTTCACTCCAGTTATAGAAGGGGATGCCAGTACTAGGTGTATCTTTGGTGATCTCGATCAATGTTTTATTAAATTCCTTCCATTCAAATTTAATTGTATCATCCTTGGTTAATGTCATACCTAAGTAAGGCCATTCCCACGAAGAAGACCCATTTTCATCCTCTAGTGCATCGATAGTCCATTCGAAAATTGCCCCAGTTTCGTTTGCTGGTCCCCACGATAGAGAAATATCCGCAGAAACTGTGCTAACACAAGAGAGTGCAATGGTGAGAAGAAGAATTGTAAAAATATATCTTTTCTTCATTTTTCTTTATTCTCCAACACTATTTTTTACTCATAAAGGATCAAAAGTTACTTTTAAAAGATAATTATACATTTGATCCTCAACTTGCCTTTTAGTTTATCTCTTTCTTTTAACCTTTCCTCTTGATGAAGACTTTTGTTAGTAACTCTAAAGTTGTGCTACTTAATAATCTTAAAACTTAGGAAGGAGGATCAGTTGAAGGTTTTTTTCCCATATATCAACCTAAATCAAAAAGTTAGGATATGTACCTCCCTAAAAACAAGCTCTATATAATTACTACTCGAGTTATAGAGCTTTTACTATCTCTAAGCTAAAAAAGAAAAAAGGGGGAAGGAAAAGGAATTTCCCTGTGTTTGAACCTTAGTGGTTTCTTTTACGGAGATAAGCTGCTACACCAACGCACGCTATAAGTCCAATGATGATTTCGAAACCTGGGGCTGCCCCTTCTGCTGCAAGAGCGTCTCGGAAGGGTTGTACTTCATATCCTTCGGTTTCAAACCAATCAAGAGCCAACTCTAGATCGTATGAGTCATAAGCTGTGGTTTCGTCAGCTTCAGGTTTTGATCCATCAGTAGCCGTTATTGTTTTCTTGTACTCTAACATTTCTGCTTGAGACGCTGCACCCCAATTTGTTATTGGTACAGCTGTATAACCAGGCACACCTTGACCAGCGAGTAGGTATTCAACGATGTCCTCACGGGGAATCGCGTGAGAAATACCGTGACGAACTCCTTTCTTCTGAAATTGATGAACACCATCAGCATCCTCATATTTAGGATTGAAATAAAGGCATTGCCAGCCAGATTCGGTACTAAGGGCTGCAGTTATCTTTTCGTGGTCTTGTAGCTCACCAAGAATAGGTGCCATGGTGAATTGTGGATCAATTAAGTTCACACTGCCTTCTTTACAGTTAGCAACAATGCTGTTCATATCACCTTCAACCATGGTGTATTCGTCAGGCATGTCATCTAACACACCATCTGCGACGAGGTAATGTTTGAGAGTTGCATCTTCAACCCATTTATCGCCATCCCACTTGATTCCGTCAAACTTCTTTAACGTTACGACCTTACTTGTGGAATCACGATTATAGAAGACCAATGATCCACAACCGATAGGCCCTTTGTAACCACCTTCGTCAGCTGGGTTTGCTGTGTTCATTGAGTGTTGGATCCAATCCCTTGGCTGAACCTGCCACTGACTTACATCAAAATCACCAGCAGCATCGAATCCGTGATCATCTGGGTCTCCTAAGATATGTTCGGGTTTAACAGATATCCCTAGATCGGCAAGGACAAAAGGAGCGTAAATGGCTTGGAGATTGAACACAATTTTATCGGCGAAACCAGCAGTTTCTGTCACTGTGAAAGAGTAATTTCCATGTTTATTCGCTTTATCATCTGTACCGAATTCCGTTTTTAGAGTTGAGTATGATGATGATCCTGCATCTGGTTGAAGTTCCGCTTGGAAGCCGAATGCGACATCCCAGGCATCTACTTTATGGCCATCATGCCAATAGACATCATCTCTAATGGTAACGGTATATACAGTACCACTTGCATCGTAGGTTCCCATTTCTTCAGCAATTCGGGGATAACGCTCAAGATATCCAGTCGTGCCATAAACATCGTGGTAATGTTCATCCATCCAGGCTTCACGATCAACATCGGTAGGAATAATCATTTCACTGGATGGTGTGTTACCAACGAGTCCATCTTGAACTGGGCCAGAGCAATATTGATCGTAAACAGACTTCCCGAGGAAATCATAGAATCTGGTACCAGAATCAGAAGTTCCAAGAACCACTTTCCCAGCAGTACCAGTATAATCTTCTGTGAGCCATTGATCTTCAGCCGAGGTAAAAGGGTATCCAGTGGGATCGTATCCATACAGGCCTAACGAAACAGCGTGAACTTCAGATTGAACCAAGACGTAAGTTTGAGGCATGGCATCATAATGGACTTTCTGCCAATCAATAAGCTGTTTTTTAGCTTCAGCGAGATCTAACTCTTTGTTAAGAGCATCGATTAAATTAGATCCTTCCTCAGCTCTATAATCGTTATACTTCTCGCTTCGATTGCTCCACATCGCTACATTATATCCAAATGGAGGAACTGCGTCATTATGATATATGCCAAGCATACTATTTCCAGGATGGCTCGCAGGGGTACCTATTGACATACCCATGCAGCACATATCATATCCGCCTTCCGAATAGGTTCCAGCCTCATCATAATAACAACGAGGCCCCATCGCGGACCATGCAACGAGGTCTAAATCTACATCTACTCCAATTTTAGCAAATTCTGTTTCTAGTAACTGAGCATATTGCATCCTAACTGGGTTATTAGTAGGGGCAAGTAGGTGACAACTGAAGAAAGGTTCTAACTCATCTTGAGCTGTAACCATGGTAGCTACGTTACTCAGAAAGGCAAAAACTAAAAAGAGAGTAAATATCTTAAAAAGTGTTTTTTTACTTTTCATAATGATTCCTTCAAAATGAAACCAGTTATAATAGGAAACCTTAACCTCAAAATCGAGAGATTTTTATTGTATCCTACAAGTTCAATGAAAAACATCTTCGTATTTTTAAGTCTTTTGAGGAATGCACCTTTAATTCTTCATTTAACGCCTAAGAATAATGAGAAGAAATGAAAAAAAAAACATATGGATCCTTATTTAGAATTTAACCCCTTTTTTTCAAATATTTTTAACTCTTCTTTCTATTAAAAGTTGGAGTTTCACCTCTAGCTTCTTTAGGCCAGAACAATAACACTTTAGAAAGGGTACCGTACTCCCCTGTGAATCTTTTCGTAGTGTGTTTATTTCTGTTTTTTTGCATTAACCTAAAGAATCAATAATTAAACTTTGACAGATTGAAACATCATGTTTAGTCCTTGAGAGTGACTCAATGTGGAAAAACAATCAGAGAAAATCAATCACTCTAACAACATGAGGCAGAAAGAAAAGAATTTAACCCCTAAACCAAAACTATTTAATGGTTTTATTCCTAAATACGTTGTAAAGACTATTTTAAACAATTTAAAGCGCTCTTCAACAATTATTATTGCAATCATCATTACTGTTTCTTTAACTACAGCATTAATTATGTGGATTGAAACGTACCCAAGATTAGCTATTGATTCAGCAATGGAAGAACGATCATTTGAGATCAGGGTTCATAATCTCGTCTATGGGCTACATCCTAATGATAGATTAGAAGATGTTCAAGCATATCTGGAAAATACGGAACCCCTTGTCGAGTCATCGTATCTTGTTCAACCAACACTATTTTTATTTAACCTCAATGATTGCGATGAAAATTTTACTGTTCATGAACCTCCCGAAAATCAATCCAATTTTTATATTTCGGAAATCCTTGGCCAAGCAGCTTTCTTAATTGAAGAAGAATTTCTTTCCCATTTATCACAACAATTCATCCTTTCATCTTCAGACGACAACCTTACTTTAGCCAATAATGGAGTTGTTATTTCGAAAAGAATGCTACATCAAATCGAACAAGCAACTAATCAGACTTATAAAACTGGAGATCAAATTGATTTTGCAGTCGCTACTAGAGTATTGGATCCTGAAAGTGGAGAATTTTCTGTAAACTTTTTTAATCCAATTAAATTCTATAATATCACAATTAATGCCATTTTTGATCGAAAAGTCCAAAGAAATCTCTTATATCCATATTTTTTTCCAGAGAGCTTGGGAGATGGAATATTCATGTCTCGGGATCTTTTCAACAGGAGTTCTATCAAGAATATGGAAGTTCGAGTAATAGGACCTAATCTTTATGTCCGGGTTAGCCGTGAGGCAGTCGCTAGTATGTCTATTTTTTCAGTAACACAAGAGATTGAGGCCTTAGCTTTTCGAATTTCCACCACTAATACGATCATAATTGCTGATGTTTACCTTAATGAAATAGATCAAATTCTGACAAATTATGAGGATTCCCAGATCCTTATTTTCTTTATCTTTGTTCCATTAATAATAGTAGCTTCTGTTTTTTTTGTAACAACAACTTCTCATTTTTTAGAAAAAAGAAAAAGTGAAATCGAGTTGTTGAGGTTAAAAGGATCTCCTTTTAAGATCATCTTGACTTTATTCATTGGTGAATTTATTATTCTCTCTGTAATTGGCACATCAATTGGTATCATCCTTGGACTTATTATTACTCTAATTATTTCATCAACAGAAAATTTTCTCGTTGTTAATCCTCAAAATTTTCCAACTAATTTCATAAATATTACATTTTTATCATGGCCCACATGGGTTTTCAGTGCAATGTTCATAGGTTTTATTTATATTCTTATAGCCATCCAAAAAACGAGAAAAGTGATAATCGATCTCCAGGAGCAGCAACCTAAGAAGGAAAATTTCAATATTACAAAACACTTGACACAGAGGAATTTCGACTTAATTATTCTAGTACTAATTGTATTTGTTTTCTTCCTAATCCTTCAATCAGATATTATCAACCGATTAACTCTTGACCCCCAGTTAATGGGATTTTACCTGGCTGGTGCTACTATTATCTGGTTTTTATTATGTAAACGCTTTACGAGTTTTAGCGGTGAATCCCTTCCCCGAATATCTAAAATTACCCATTTTTTATTTAAATCTAAGAGTAAAGTTATTACAATGAATCTCGTGAGAAAAAGACCTCAAGTACTAAACATCATAACATTGATCGTTCTAACAGTCTCGCTAGGTATATTCTCAACTTATTACGCTCAAACCATCGATTATAACACCCAAAAAAACCTAAATTATTTAGTTGGATCAGATTTCAAAGTCTTCACTGAAGAGACTACATTAAATTATTCTTTAGACCTAGAAAAAATTGAGGGAGTAGCAGCAGTATCAGCGATCAGTCAAACTTCAAACCCCCAAGTCAGTGTTGGCAGTTATTCAGTTACTCTCGCTGCAATAGACCCCAAGAACTATTTGTCAGCGTGTCGTTTTTCTAAGGAATCTATTATTGCTGGTGGAACTGCAGAGGATATACTAAACAAGTTAGAGAAAAATAATGCGAGTGATATGATTATCAATGATTTTCTTGCATCTACATTGAAATTGAAGATTGGGGACACACTGAATGTAAGTGGCTTATTTGGCTCTCTTAGTTCAGTTTGGAATTTTACTGTTGCTGGAATAATGAACTCTGCTCCAGGAATAGGTAAATTACATTCAGAAGCTTATACTATTCGAGGCTTTTCCAAGTTTGGGGGTATAGTCCTGGTCAACCAGGATCTTATGAAGACTTTTAGGATTACCACTACTAGAATTTTTTTAATTAAGGTTGATAAATCCACTACTGAAACTCTCAAGTCAGTTACAAGCAATTTAAAAAATCAACCACGGGTGATTCAAATAATAAATCAACAAGAAAGCAATGACTTATTCTTTAACTTCATGAAAATTACTGGAGTCGCTGGCATTCTTACAGTTAACTTTCTAATGTCTTTATTTATTGCAATCATTGGGATAAGCTTATTCTATAATTTTATCATTTCGAAAAGACTAAAAGAATTTGCGATTTTAAGGGCGTGTGGAGGGACTAAAAATCAAATACTCTGGATTTCATTTGCAGAGGCCCTGATAATCATTGTTTTTGGGATCTTTCTTGGTTTCATTATTGGTTCAGGATTCACAATTGGTTTTATGCTAGCCTCACGTAGTTTTATTTTATCAAGTGAAAATATTTTTAGATTAGAGTTTACTGCTTCACCATTCTTAGTTGGCTCAATCATTATTTTTGAATTTTGTATCCTCCTATTAGCTTCTGGTATGGCTGCAAAGAATGTTCGCAATGTAAATGTTTCCAACCTCCTCCGCAATTTATAATGTCAGATTTTTCTTATGTTGACCAACGACCAGCTTTTCGCAATAAACTTCCACAATTTGAACATAGTATGCTTTTTCCGATATTTACAGTTTTACACACAGGACACATTACTTCCTTTTGATGATTACGTTGAAACATGATGTTTTTTCTTGATAGAGAAGTTACTATTGGTTCAAGTATTATCTTTTTGTGTTTAAGTACAGCTTTAAAATGGCTAGTATCTATATCCAGTCCCTTGATCAATTCTTGGGGAAGTAGTATGCGCCCTTGGTCATCAGGAATAATAATTCGGCTGTGATCGAGATTATCTAATTCAATCTCTTCATGTTGACCTGCTTTAATTCCATCCCGGATTTCTATAATGCGATGAGCATGAGGGACTACCTGTTGTGAATGAGTGACTATCAAAAATGCTGTTCCTAGGTTTTCATTAATTTCGTGAATTAATCCTAGGAAATCTTCTCCATTTTTGTAATCAAGAGAACCTGTCGGTTCATCTGCGAGGATTATTTTTGGATCATTAATTAAAGCAGCAGCCAAGGCAATTCGCTGTCTTTCGCCAATTGATAATACCATGGGTCTACTATTTTTACGAGATTTGAGCCCAACTCTCCCCAAGAGTTCCAGCGCCTTTTTCTTCAATTCTGAATGGTTACGATTACCAATATGACCTTGTAACATTACATTTTCCATAACTGATAATTGTGGTAGTAAATTTCCCTCAGAAATCTGGCAAATTATCCCAACGAATTGATTTCGTATTTGTGTTATTAGATTGTCAGACAATCGAGCAATGTCAGCTCCAATTGCAGACCAGTATACTATTCCTGCGGTTGGTTTTATCAATCCAGCCATGATGTTAACTAAAGTGGTTTTACCACTTCCTGATGGTCCAATAACACCCATAATTTCCTCTTCAAATAATGATAGACTGACTCCCCGTAATGCTACTGTCTCGATTTCAGCACTTCGATAAATTTTGTAAACGTTTGCTAGTCCTACAAGTAAATCTTCGGGAAGGTCAGAGTCCTCACTAATGTTAGTATTCTGATTGTTAATCATGGCAGAACGATCCATAAAAGGTAGAAATCCCCTTCGTTTGAAAATCGATTCGTTCTAGCAATTGAATCATTTCTATGATGAATTGGAACTCTAAGGTTAAAAATAAATTGATTCCTACATAAAATCATAATACCTATCTCAATAAAAATGAATTCTTAATCCAGCGGAGAAATAAGCTTGACAGAACCAGTTTTAGTGATAAAAGGACTTCATAAAGAGTTCTATGAGGGTACAACTACCTTGAGAGTCTTTGATGACATCGATTTCAAACTTTTTCCTAATGAAATGGTCGTAATCATGGGAGCTTCGGGATCAGGTAAAACTACCTTGTTAAACATAATCACTGGATTGGAACAAGCGACTAAGGGGACCGTTTTAATTGAAGACCATAATATTGCAGAGATATCAGATGAAATTGCTTCTAAAATCAGACGAGAGCGACTAGGCTTGGTTTTTCAAGATTTTAACTTACTTCCGCATCTCACGGCAGAAGAAAACGTTGAAATTCCTTTGATCTTTGCAGATGTTCCAGAAGAAGAACGAAAAAGACTTGTATCAAAAGCTATCCAACAAACGGATATGACAGAAAAAGCAAAGCATTATCCAAATCAATTATCAGGAGGAGAGAAACAGCGCATTGCTATTTCGCGAGCTATTGTGAGCAATCCTTCCATCTTGTTAGTAGATGAACCAACTGGGAATTTAGATTCACAAACAGGAAAAGAAATTATCTCTCTATTTAGAAATATTGTAGATCAAGAAGATACACACGCAATTTTAATGACAACCCATGACCCTGAAGCAGCTCAAAAGGCTGACAAAATATTTTTGCTTCAAAATGGAAAATTGACTGAGATGAATGGTAAATTTAGCTAGAAGGGACAGATTACTATAAACTTATTTGCGACCCACAAGCTTATTCCTATTGCAGAAGGGACATCGGCCTTCTTTAGCAAAACATGATCGACAAATCGGTTTATTGCAACCTACAAAACCACAATGCAAACTAGTACGGGTTCCACATATAGTACAATGAGGAATACGAAGTCCTTGAATCCTTCTATACACAATAGGAAGAATTTCAGTATAGTAAACAATAATAATTAAGATAATAATCAAGATCAACGAAAATATTACTACTGGATGAGTTAGAGTTAATTCGAAGATGGGATCATATTGTGCATCTAGAAGCATTTCTAGAAATTCTACGTTATATTTAATCTCAGCTCCGTACAAAGTATTATCTGGACGGGTAATATTTAGTTCTTTATAATTTACTTCAAAATTTCGTGTTTCTCCCACTCGCATACCTATTACTCTTTTTCTAAAAACCTCTGACATTGTTTTTACTCTATTAAATGTCTCATTTATCTGTAGTGGTACTGTTTCCCCAAGATAGAGTTCTAAAAAGCCATCAGAGAAAAAACGATCACTCTCTCCAGGCCTCCTATATGTAATTTTAACCTTCATTTTTACAACATCCCCCCAATCTATCACAACATAATCAGCTCTAGTAGGAGTCACAATATTTGGTAAAATTAAAAATCCTACAATACTAAACAATAAAAACTTTCTTACTGATTTTATATGTTTCTCTTTTGAATATAACATTTTCATTTCTTATCATTAATTTTCTCGATATTTTTATCTCAAGGTACAAAGTCAAGGTACACACAGAAGGCTTTTAAAGGATAGAATTGCTATCAAACTTTCTTCATTATGGTTTTGGTAACTCATAAGCTCTTATTGTCTCGTTAACCCATTCTGTAAATGTCAAATCATTGTTCAAGATTCTTGTTACTTGAATCTGATATTCGTCTGCTGCTGCTTTAGTAGGAATTATAATAAACTCACAAAGTCTATAATTTTCTACTCTTTGCATTCTTAACATTGGCTTTTCTAATTTCGAAGTAGAATCGGCACAAGCCAGCTCTAGGGTTAATAAATGTAGGAAGTTATGGGCAGTTATATCAGGAAAAGAATATATGTCCATATCATCCGAGGGTAGGAGATTAAGGAGAAGACGACTCCAATCAAATATCCAAGCCTCTTCTGTGAACCAATGGGGTAAAAATTCCTTTCTGCTGACTCGAATTTCCGATAAAACAACGAGGTATCTAATCATACATTCTCTCACACGATTCATCAACTCAATACCAGGTTTATCATATAGAAAATTGAATTGAGAGCGAAATTTACCCAATGATATCATGAGTTGAATTAGCTCTTCTAGCTCTTTTTCACTTGAGATTGGTATATACTGAGATATTTTTTCTAACCAATTGATAGTTTCCTTAATTTGAGATTCAGACATCTCTGCTTTAGATAGTGCTAGAAGTGCACGTGTTACGTTATTTTCATTAATTGTATTTTGTTTTTCATCCTCTTTTGGAAAATGATTCCTCATTTTTATGATATCACGAATGTGTGACTGGTTAAATCCAATGAATTCCATTGACTTTTTCACCTTGAATTTTTCAATGTAATTAAAAGAGACTTGTCCGATATCTATGCAAAGTACTTTGTCATTAATAAATAAATTCTTTGGTGAAATAAAGAATTGTATAATTAGAATTTTCGGTTCTAAAACATCCATTATTATATATTTTGTATGCTGACAAGTATAGACGAGTCGATTAAACATTTGGGTTTAAGTGATGTATCTTAGTATAAACAGGAATGCTCGTAAATCTCTTAAATTATTACTTTTGACTTGTTTGAATTGGTATCTCCTTTGATCTTTTCAACTTGTTTCCTTTTCTATAGAAAAAGATTCCATACTCTGATCCTAAAGATATCTCATCATTTTCGACATTAGAACCAGTTCTTTTTCGAAACGATCTTTTCTCTACTTATTTTTTAATTAATGGAAAATGACAGGCTACAAAATGATTTGATTTTTGTTCCACTAAATCTGGTTCCTTCACACCACAGACAGATGGATCGGCTATAGGACAACGAGGATGAAATCGACAACCAGAAGGAGGACGGATAGCGTCAGGGACTTCCCCTTTAGGAAGCACATAATCTTTGGTTCCTGGGATTGGTGTTGGAATAGCATCAATTAGAGCTTCTGTATAAGGATGAAAAGGTCTCTTGAATATATCTTCTACATTTCCCATCTCAACCAGTTTACCTACATACATCACACCAATACGATCTCCAAAATGCCGTGCTGTAGCCAAATCGTGAGTTATAAACAGAATAGCTAAATTGTATTTCAATTGTAACGACTTTAAGGTATCTAAAATACCTGCACGTAAACTAACATCCAGCATGCTTGTTGGTTCATCAGCAACGAGAAGATCTGGGTTTAGAATAATCGCTCGTACAATGGATGCTCGTTGTCGTTCTCCTCCGCTGACTTCATGGGGATATTTGGTATAGTATTGAAGTGGAGGCGTCAAACCAATCTCATTGAATAACTCTAATACTATTGGATCACGAATTTTTTTCTTTTGAATCCACGAATGGTGTACATATGTAAATAAAGCGATCGTAAATAAGATAACAGCTAATACAGCAATCATCGCTGCAATTGTGCCTTCTAACAGAAAAGTTATAGCCATAAGAAGGAAACTTACGATGGCACTAAAAAAAAGACCCTGTTCAGCCCGAACAGAATTTTGCAGTTTTTTCTTCGTATTCGAATCACTTACCCTATTATGTATGGCGAGTGAATGAAGAATAGAATCACCCAACCTCATTCGCGGATTTAATGAAGAATAGGGATTTTGAAATACTACCTGTGATTTTATATGCTTCTTTTTTGGTATTAATTCCGAATGAGGGATAGTGCGGCCTTTCCATTTAAATTTCCCAGCTGTCGGACGTTCGAGTCCAACTAGAACATTAGCTGTTGTTGTTTTGCCACACCCACTTTCACCAACAAGACAAAAAATCTCACCACGATTCAAAGAAAAACTTATGTCGTCGATTGCATGAACGTTTTCTTGTTTTCTGGAGAGGATCCGTTGAAAGAAACCATGCTCAACAGGAAAGTACTTTTTGAGATTACTGACCTCTAATAATCGAGATTGCTCGTTTTTATGGGAATTTGACTGCATACCTATCACCGTATTATTCAAATCGGTTGCTATACTTATCATCGTACTTAAAACACTTAACACTATGGTCAATATTGGTTTGTGAAGGGAGTTGAATCGATTTGGGGTCGTTTTCCTGACAAATAGAAATCACAAAGGGACAACGATCAGCAAAACAACAACCTTTGGGAGGATCCCTTAAATCTGGAGGGCGACCTGGGATGAATCTCATTTTCTTTCTTGACTCTGCTTTAACATTTGGAATGGCTGAAATTAGAGCTTGTGTATATGGATGGGCAGATCTCTCAAATATAGTGAATGTATCACCAACCTCTACGATTTTGCCAGCGTACATGATAGCCACACGATGTGTGATCTCGGCAACAACTCCGAGGTCGTGCGTAATATAAATAACAGTTAAATTAAACTCTTCAATAAGCTCTTTAAGTAGTTTTAACAGTCTTGCTTGAACCAAAACATCCAAAGCGGTTGTGGGTTCATCAGCAATGATCAACTTGGGATTTAAGAGAAATGTAAGAGCGATGACTATCCGTTGTTGCATTCCACCTGAAAATTGAAAAGGATAATCTTCTAAACGGGATTCGGAGATTTCAAGACGATTAAGTAGGTTTTTAATAGCATCCCAAGAATTATCATTCCAACGATTATGGACCTTCAAAGTTTCAATAAAATGATTAGATACTTTTTGTAAAGGGTTCAAGGCGTTTTGTGAAGCCTGAAAAACCATTGAGATATCAGAGCCCCGTAATCGCTGTATTTCTTCCTCTGACATTTTCACTAAATCCCTACCTGCGAAAACGATTTGTCCACTACGAATGATTCCATCTTTTAATAAACCTAAGATGGAAAACCCAATAGTACTTTTACCACAACCCGATTCCCCAACTAAACCTAAGACTTCTCCCTTCCTGAGTGAAAGAGAAACGTTGTTAACAGCCCGTACGTTACCATCACTAGTAGGATATTCAACAATTAAGTTTTGGATATCCAAGAAGCTATCTTGATTATTTGGAATTGAATTTTTTTCTAATAAGGGGGTTGAATTTGTCATTGAGGGAATCTCCTAATAGTGAAAGGGCAAATGATAGTAAAAAAATCATTAATCCTGGAAAGAAAATTAACCATGGAAAATTTCGTACTTTAGAAAGAGCACGAGCATCTTGCACGTCATAACCCCAATCAGCTGCGGGAGGTTGGATACCAAGCCCCAAGAATGCTAAGCCAGCATTAGTTAGTATCGCTTCCGTCATATTAAATGGAATTATAGCTATTGAGGCTGCTAACACATTCGGGGTGACATGTCTGAGCAATATTGTTAATGTCCCAGCACCCATGGATTTCGCGGCCTGAATATAGGTTTCATTCTTGACTTGCATGACTTGTGATCTAACAACTCGAAAGTAACTAGGAATGTAAACAACCGCGGTAGAAAAAGCTACTGCAGCAATTATTTTAAAATTTCCGAAGATTGATAAGTAGATGGCTAATGTAATTGCTAATAATAATGAAGGAAAGGAATAGATTGCATCAGCAAGCATCGTTAAAAATCGATCTATCTTTCCTCCAAAATATCCAGAAAGGATCCCAATAGGAACCCCAATACTAATAGAAACAATCGTTGCACTAAGAGCGATAATTAATGCGATACGTGAGCCATGGATGACGCGAGATAGAACATCTTGACCAAGCAAATTTGTCCCGAACGGATGTTGGGGAGAAGGAGGGGAATACCGACAGTTAGGGTATTCTGATCCACAATTATTACTCATTTCTGCGTAATGATAAGGAGCAATAAGATCTGCAAAAATAGCCATAAAAACAATACTCGCGAGAAGCAGCCCTCCAATAGCGAGTGACTTATTTTGTCGTACACCCTCTAGAAAATGTGAGATGGGCCCTTTGAAATTAGATTTTGAGGTTTTCTGGGCTTTTGGTATTGTTACCATTGTTATATCACCATTGAAAAAATTAATATGTAATTCGTGGATCTAGCACAGCGTATAGAACGTCTCCTATTAAGCTGATGACACTGACAATAATGACAAATATTACTAGTGCGCCTTGGACGGCTGGGAAATCTTTATTTTGAATTGCATGATATAAATATCTGCCTAAGCCTGGAATATTAAATGTTGTTTCCGTTAAAATGGCACCAGCTAATAACAAAGCAAATTGCAAACTGATTAACCCAATAGTTGGCACGACAGCATTTTTTAAACAATATTTATATTTAACAGTTCGTTCTGGGATTCCTCGTGATCGAGAAAAATGAACATAATCTTGTTCAAGTTGATGGATCATATTTGTCCTCACTTGTCTGGCGATCACACCTGCTATCAACATACCAAGAGCTACACTTGGCATAATAAGATGGATAATTATATCAAGAGTTAAATCGGGACGTCCACTTAATAGGGTATCAATAATCCAGATCTCGGTGTAATGAGTAAACTCGTGAGTCCCTCCAGGTTGAATGATATCCAACGCGGGTAATATATCAAGAATATATGTGAAGACGATTTGCATGAATATTCCGACCAAGAAAATCGGTATTGAATAAATCCCAATGGTGTACATTCTAATTAAATGATCTTTGAGGCCTTCTCTATTAGCTCCAGCGATTCCCCCTAATATTATTCCTAGCGGAACCCCAATTAATGTTCCAAAGAATCCTAGCATAACAGTTGGCCCAAAAGCAAGTTGAATCTCTTTTGAGACTTCAATATTCGTTTGGTAAGATTGCCCAAAATCTAATGAAAAGGAGTCAATTAGAAAATCAATATATTGTTCGAGCAGTGGCCGATCTAGACCTAATCTTTCACTTATTCTCTGAACATATATTTCGGGCATTTGTGGATGCATTACACTTACTGGGTTCGCTCCAGGAAGAACTCGTAAGAGGATAAACACAAGCGTTACTAAAACCCAAACCATTGGGACTAGAAGAGCCATTCTTGTTATTACAAACGATCTTAAAGAACTCATATCACGTCACTATTTTTAATCCTTGAAAGCGTAGATTTGACTGCATTTATCATAACAAAATCGAAAAAAAGGAAAAAGGAGTAGAATGAATAAATTTTTCTACTTTTTCTTTTTAAGACGCATATAAACTGTTCCTGTGATAAAGATTGCTACTATACCCGATAACAATTCAAACCCTGAAGCAGCACCACCAGCTTTTTCGATGGTATAGAAGTGGAAGTTCTCCGAAGGTTCTAGCTGTACGCCAGAAACGCCATCTTGAAAAGCAATGAACTGACTAAGCATGGTAAATAGTGGAATTACTGGGGCATCTTTCGCAAATCCCTTTTGTGCATTAATGGCTGCAGTCTTTCTGTTTCCAGCATTGGTATCGGTTAATATGGTGTCAATATAACCATCCATCACGGTAGAGCTGTAATTTGAGTATCGAGTTTCTCCAACAAACGGAGCAATATAGTTGCTATGATCCGCATAATCAAACCACCAACCAAGTAAATAGAAAGGCATTGTTTGGGCAATAAAATCACCAACGAATGTTGTCCATTCCGAAGATTTAAGAGACACTGTGAAATATTCTGTGTCCTCAAGTTGTGCCTTTAGTAATTGGGCAACATCTTTCTCTGTATCTCCATAATGAGTAGGTGTATACCACAGATCTAACGCGTATTTGCTTGTAGTTGAGTAACCAGCAGCTGTCATGTTCCCTTCAACAGAATCTAGATCAGGACCTTCCATAAACGCATCAACATGACTACTGAATATATCTGGTACCATGCTAAAGAGTTCTTTGTTGAAGTTATCGAAAACTGTTCCAACTACTTCAGTACGATTCACCGCTGCTGCAATAGCTAGTCTAACTTCGATAGGATGATTGAAAACATTAAATACTAGATACCTAATACCAGCTGTATCCATTGAACGGTAATCCAGATCGTCATTATCCATTATGGCTGTCATTTCTTCGGGGCCAAAAATCCGGTGTGCAACGTCAAGATCCCCAGTCTCAAGCGCAGTTAACATTGACGAAGAGTCACTGTAGAATTTAATGATTATTTTATCGCTTTTAGGCGCATCTCCAAAGTAATGGGGATTGGCAGCTAGAATAAGTTCAGTGTCTTTTGTCCAAGACTCAATCGTATAAGGACCCAATCCAATTGGAATGTTTTCTGGGTCACCACCAATTTCTGTTTCCGATAAAGACAATGTACTAACTGGCCAACCAACTGGAAAGGCTAATCTGCTTAAAAAGGTTGCATCAGGTTTATTCAAGTAAA
>JAEOSR010000021.1 GCA_016840285.1 Candidatus Hodarchaeota archaeon
ACAAAAATCGTAGAGTATTCTCCTCTCTTATAATAAGCAATAAGATGCTGATGGATACAAATGCCGATGAAAGAATCAAAAGGAACTTCATGAGAACATCTAATTCCAACTGAATAATAAAGAAACCTAAAACTATCAGAACAGTTTGATGTAGGATGTAAAAAGGGAGAACTAATTCATTGAGGACCTTACGATTTTTCGAATCCCTATTTAGATACCTATATCCTAACCATAGAATAAACAATACACCACTCCAGGCAAAGGTTACTCTAATAACAAAAAAGACCACCTCGATATCTCTAAATCGAATTATTCCATCGATAAGGAATACGATTATTAAAAAAGTAAGTGTAATGGCTATTGCTGTTATTCCGAATACCATTTTGATATATTTGCCAAGAGTTTCCATCAATTGTCGATTAAATGCGAGAATAAATCCAAATATATAAAATAATAAATGAGAAAAAAGATTCCAACCACCAAATACGAGAGGGGTATCTAGATACGCTTGTATTAGTTCAGAAAGTAGTACAAGTATGGGAAACAAAAATAGAACTTTTGGATTTTCCAGAAAGGACACAATTTTAGCTTGGTTCTTCTCTTTACGCAGAAAGAGAAAAAAATTCATTGTAACCAATGAAAATAAGAAAAGTATCACCAAAAACCACAGGTGATTCCCAAATAATGCAAAATTTCCCCCATTTTCATAGATACCATTAAAGTATTCAAAAAAATAGAAATCTAAGAATGAACCTGAAAAGGCGTCTGCGTTCACACGTTCCAGATAAATCTGTAGAGGGATATGGGATATAATTCCAACGAAAAAGGGAATCATTAATCTAACAAATCTCATGGAAATATATTTCCTGCTTTCTATATTTCGTTTCTCCATCACACTAAACGCTATGAACGTACTCAGTCCAGCTATAAAGAAAAACAAGGGCATTCCTAGTACGGTTAAAAATGCGTAAGTAAATGTTGATATATTTGAATCTACTACATTATTTTTTAGATGCCAAGGCTCGCTACCGAAAAACATTGTAGAATGGTATAGGAAGACCAGTAGTATCGCGATGATTCTCAGCCAATCAAGATAATATTTTCTCTTACCTAACTCATCATTTACTGTTTGTCCTTTTCCTTCAGAATTAATCATGAAAACACGGCTCTTTTTTTGTTTACTTAATGCTAATGGAATTAAATTGTGAATCAGAAGTATAATACTATTTTGATTTTTGAGGGTTTGTGAGTTGTGAGTTATAAGGGTTTGTCGAAAAACGAATTTTTTCAGCCACTGAATAAATCTTTTAGTCTGAGTTTCAGGAATAGAAATCCGTTTCTTCTACTCCTCCGATTTAACTTTTGAAGAATTTAAATAGTTCCAAACTCCTCTTTATTGAACACATAATTTGATTTTTCGATATAAACTCATACTAGTGCTTCAATCGTGAAATTCCAAGCTAAATTGGAAATCAGCTAATAATTGAAATAATGAAATTCAATTTACATTACACGTTGGTTATACGACAATTAACTTAGACTCAACAACTCAAAATTCTTATTAAAAATTTATTTTATCTTATTATTTGGTCAAAAAAAGTATTATTTGATCTAGAAATGTCCTGGGCCGGTGGTCTAGCCTGGTATGACTCCGCTCTCACACAGCGGAAATCGATGGTTCAAATCCGTCCCGGCCCATTGTTATTTTCTGTTTTGGAGAATTTTTATTAAGATTCAAAGGCTTTTAATATATAAGAATATATTTCTTTCTCATCGCCTTTTGATATTTGTTGCAATCTTCTGACAATCAATTCTGGTGTGGATTTCGCATATTTATAGTAGATAGGGGTCCTATTCACAATAAGTTCTAAATCTTTTGAAAGTCCTTGCGCTTCGATTCCATCGATTCGCAGCTTTTCCTTGGTATATTTTGCAATTAATTGAGCTAAATGAGTTACGAATACCCCGACAGAGTTTGGTGACCGACCTAGTAGGTCTAAAAAGGCTGCTATTACCCGAGCGGACGCGCCTGGCTCCGACATGCTCTCCATTTCATCAGCTAGTACTAATCGCGAATTAGGGCTCATGATCATCTTAGATAATGTCCGTAACGTGGTTTCAAAAGCACCAGCATCCATCTGCCCCGAGGCTTTCCGATAATAATGTAATTCATTAAAACCTCCGAAAATGGCTTGTTTACAAGGAATTGGGAGCCCCATCTGCCCTAGGATGACCAATATGGCAATAGTAACAATTAGTGTAGTCTTTCCTCCACTATTTGCACCTGAAAGAAGGATTATACGTTCACCCTCTACGCTACTGGCAATCTTACTAATTTCTCCTACTGCATATGAGACTGGTTCAACTTTCAAAATTCCCCGTTGTTCTTGTTGAATCAAAAACAGATTTCTACTTTCTTCCACAAGGAGTCCAGTGCCCTGACCCTCAATAAGTCGGGGTAGAACCAGGTTATAGGAGTGAGAGAATTTACCAATCATTAAAAGAAAATCTAACTCTAACAAATAATTCAATGCAGTTTTGGCAACAGTTTCAAATCGCTTCAGAGATTTGGCTAATGTAACTTTAAGTTCAAAAGCTTTAATTGCTCTAGACTGTCGTAAATAGTTTTTTATACGATTAACAACATCATCTACAGGATCGACAGGATATTGAAGTTCTCTTGGGAAAATTCCCGTGAGATAATCTGTTTCATCATTTCTCAAATCTAATTTCTTAACGAGTTTTTCCTCGGCTTTTGTCACAATCTCTTCTACGGCTAAATATAGTTCGTCATCCAGATATTCACGTAATTCTGCCTTTCCACTATCCCCGGAGTATCTCTCATCCTCTCCCATACCTTTGAGAAGAGCGAGAATCTTTTCTCCTTCTAAGTGAACAGTGGTATCTTGAAGTGTTTTCTCTAGCTCCTCATTTAACATCAGCAGAACTTCACTTAAATTGTTATCAAAGGTCTGTTCTGCCTTTAAAAGACGTGAATATTCTTCGTTAAAGAGTTGTGCTGGTTCACCTGACTCTTCTAGATTTAAAAGCTCATTACCCATCTCAATGAGCATTTCAAGATCTAATTCCCCAAGGAACAGGATTAACTCTAATGGAGAAATAGTTTTAAGTAATTTGGCGATTCTAGAAATTGACTCGAGGGTTTTTTTATTACTTGCAAAGAATTTTAGGGTTTTTTCTGGGATTATCCTAATTAAATCATTACGTTGAGTCTCTGAAATTGTAATTGCATTAGATACTGCTTCTTCAAGTAAAAAATCTGAACCAATCCAAATAACTTCATCGTAGCTTCCAATAAATTCTGAAATTTGTTCAACCTCTTCGATAAAGAGTATTTCACAATGATCACCAATCTCATTAGCTATTAGTTCTTCATAAATCTGCTTATCCGCAGTTGCTATGACTCGTGAAGCTGTATCTAATTGATCTAATTGTTCCTTCAGAGGTGAAAGGTTCCTGAGTAGTTTATCATAATCTTTAAAAGAATAAGGAGAGTTTGTTATTAAAGATACTAGTTTCTGCGCGTGTTGGGTAGTTTTTTGTCTCATCTTAATTTTATTTAAAGCTGAAATTGGTAATGGAAAGAACAAATACAGCTTGGATCTTGAATAGGCAGTATTAGCAAATTTTGAGATAATATCTATAGTTCGATTATAAAGTAGGATGGCGTCCTCTGTTTTCAAGAAATTCTGGAGCTGCTCCCCAGTTTCCTGAAAATGAAGGTTACGACACATACTCAGAGCAAATCTTTCCCCAATTCCCTCGATAGAGGATATTTCTGCTATTCGAGATTGACGTAATGCCGCGAGAGCGTCGCTTTCGCTTCTAAAATATGCCTTCAGTTTTTCTTCCACTGATGGGCCAATTCCACGTATATTTATCAGGCGTGTAGGGCGGTCGGCCGATGCTCTATTCACATTTTTTCACCAGTCGTCAGTGTGCTCCTTATTTTAGTCATTTTACATAAACTTAGTTATTAAGCATTTTGCCGTTTTTTCCTTGAATAAATCAGCTGGAATTATTCTTTGGGAATTATAGCTCATAGATTAGTGTTAAAATTGATTGTATTTATAGGATGCTTGGAACTTCTTCATGAAAAATGAATCAAATACAATGAAGTATTTACTATATTTTTGGTCATTTTATCTCAGAGTGAAATTTTAGAACAATTTTAATTCTCAAGAATGGGAATTATATAATTCAGGGTGTTAAACAAATCATGTTTTAATAGTCAAGTGTTATCAAATGCTGATTTAGCTTATTATCCCTTTCAAGTCAACGTCTACAAGCTTTCTTTTCTCAATGTTTTGAAGAATGAAGGAAGAATCTCTATTAGTCGTTATAAAGAACTTTTCAAATTTCAGAGTGAAAACCAATCACAATTCATCATTGAACTAGTAATTCCTACGAAAGTGAATGAAAAACTTTTACGACTTGGAGAGGTAGCAAATGCTGCAAAAACGACAGTCCAGAGAGAGATACGAAAATTATTGAAATTCAATCCTGAGGATGCTCATTTGATCAAGAAAACTATTTTAGAAAAGATTTTAGAAAGACAGTCGTTGAATAAAAAAAGCTCTAGATAATAGTAGACAATTATTGGGACTTTTTTGACTTTTCCCTAATAACTGAATCCGATTTTGTTTATAGATTTATCAAATACCTTGAATTTGAATTACGCTCAAAGTAGGTTCCATTCATGTTTGATTGTCAATTTGAGAGAATTCAGTATAACTTTTTGAAAGTTTATAATTTCTTCAGATTTTTTCGATTCTTTTTGCTTTAGCTAACTCAATGAATTTATGAACCTCAGAATATGAACAGTGATCTGAGTAAGGAAAAAAACTCACATCTAAATGCTTTTGGTGTAAGCGCGAGGCCCATCCAGTAGGAGAGATTCTTAGGGCTTCAGACATCTTATCATGATATTGTTTATCTATTCCATGAAACTTTTCTACCATTCGACGACTACCGACGAATACTCCTGAGTCTTTATCACTGGTAAAAATATCCCAATCTCCTCCAATTTCTTTATAGGTTTTTACTTTGAGATCTGATGCCCAAATTTTCACCTTCAACGCTTCACTGATTGTTTTGAGGAGTAGTTCTTTCCCAATTTGATATGAGGATATCCAGACATCTCTCGCTGGATAATTTCCCTCTGATAGAATTAATGTAATGATTTCCGAAATTATTTCTTCTCTTGAAGGAAATCGAAATATTGGATCAATTCCATAGGTATAATCAACCCAGAGATGATTTGCTCCTTGAATTAACCTGAGTTCATCCAAAATCGGAGACCCTAACCTAAAATCACCTGTGTAAACTTCTTTCAATCCATCTTTTGATTCAATAACAAAAGCTAGGCTGCCCAAGCAGTGATTAGCATCTATAGCGTGAACAATGAAGTGGTCGAAGTCTAACGATTGACTAGATCTGATTTCAAGACATTTTTCTTGAGGAATTCCGTAGAGTACCCTGATAACTGCTGCTGTTTCTTTGGAACAGACTATTGTAACATCGGGATCAGATAAGCTTGATCGGAGACCAGATGTATGGTCAGAATGAGCGTGAGACAAGAAAAAAAATCCTGAAGATGGTTTCCGTGAAGCACCCCTGCTAAATGGGAATTCATCAAAGTAGCTTTGAGCTATTGAAGAGAATACCATTTAACGTCTCCATTGATTTAAGATTGGTGTGAGAAAACCACATTAGATTTAGGCAATTGAAGGATAACAGCTATAATATCAGAAGTATGTTATATTTTTATTTGACGTTATTATGAAGATCAAAAACACTTCATTTCAATTCATAATATATTAATTATCCCTACATTACTGAAATCAAGATGAATTAGCGAAAATTAATAAGATAAGTAGTTAATTGACAAAAATAATATATTAAAAGAGGTGAATCTTGCGCGTAATAATAAGGAGACTCTGTTTCCGGGTTCGGAACGAGACCGGGTGTAACCTAGGCCCTTTGGCCGAGCAATACTCAGCTTTTCGATGTTCCCGTTGGCTCGCGCACAACAGTACAAACCGAAACGGAACCTAACTTAACTTCCGGCAGAGTCTCGCATGTTATTAGCGCCTTGTTTGTAAAACAAACCAAAAGGAGCGCTTTCAAGAGTCCTTAAATATTTTATTTGTGGTCAAAGGACTTTGCTTAAATATTAAATTAGACATTTTTTTACCAGAGATTTTTGGGATGAATTGGCCAGATTGGAAGAAAAGCTACTATCAAATTATGGAAAAGTTATCTTTTGATACAGAGGCGGATTCTCAATCAGTACAAGTGTTAGAAACATATTTAACCAAATTATATCCTACTAAGAAAGATTTTTTCCTGCAAAAACTGAAAATAATTCTACTAAAACCTGTGATTATTGCTGGAGCAGGCCCCTCTTTAAAAAAAGACTTTTCAACACTTTTCTTGGATTCTTATTCAGATAAGATTTTATCAAATTTTCAGATAATTGCTGTTGATGGTGCAACTACATTATTCAAGCAAAAAAATGTCGTTCCATCCATAGTAGTCACTGATCTCGATGGTGATTTGGCTTCAATTAGTTGGGCCGTTCAAAAAGGTGCTCTGACATTAATTCACGCCCATGGTGACAACCAACATCAAATTTCTCTGTTCTTCAGGAAATACTATGATATTATCTCTAAAAATGATGTTTGGGGAACTGCTCAGTGTGAACCTGGACAATTCCTTTTCAATTTTGGGGGATTTACCGATGGTGATCGGGCTATCTTCTTAGCTTTCCATTTTCAATCCCCACTTATCGGGCTTATTGGTTTTGATTTTGGAACCCAAATCGGGGAATATAGTACACTCAACTCCCCCCTAAAGAAAAAAAAAGGGAAAAAACTGGAAAAATTCCAGATCGCCCTAGATTTAATGGCGACTTTTCATTCTCAACATAAAGGACTTCATTACAATCTAACTTACAAAGGACAGCAGATCCCTGGATTTCCAAGTGTAGATATTGCTACTTTCCTAAGGAATTGGATCTGATAGAATAACTAGCGCGGTAAAACGATGTTTCCCATATTGTGATCTTAATAGTCTGTATCCTTTTCCAAAAGCTCTCCTGTTTTAAACGATTTCGCATTTTCTCGCCCAATAATTGTGTTAAGGCTTCTGTGGTTACGTTTGTACAGTTCAATAACTTGATCTCACTCCTAGGAATGGAGTAAAATCGTCTTCCATATTCAATTTCGATGTTATCTTTATTTTCACGAATATACATATCTTTGTTTTTTAATGGTAATAATACATAATGATCCCAATCTGAGAGGGTTTGGGAAAGGAGATTTTCCAGAAAAATAAAGTCGATTATCATATCATCGGTATCTACATTTCCCTCAATCTCAATTTCAGCTTGATAATTATGACCATGAAGACCTTCTTCATAATTATCAGAAATTAGAGCATGTGAGGCACTAAAGTGAGCTGAAACTCTATCAATAGCAACAGAGCTTGAAATATCATTTTGATTCAATACATAAATCAACCATTGCTAATTTCTTTTCCATACCAATCCCCACCCCTCATATCAAGGAAAGCAGAAATCGCAGCAGTTGTACCCTCACCTACTGCGACAGAAATTTGGCCTTGGCCAGGAGTAATGTCACCACAGGCATAAATTCGGGGGATATTAGTTCGTTGTTTATCATCGACCTTGATTAATCCTTCGTCAGTCAGCTCAATACCGACCTTTTTTGCTAGTTCATTATTGGGAATAATACCAATAGCTACGAAAATTGCTTTTACACGAAGTGAATCTTCTTCTCCTGTCTTTACATTTTTCAGAGTAATTTTCTTGACTCCACCCGCTTCACTCCCATGAATTTCAGAAACCACAGAATCCCATAAAAAGTTGACCTTTGAATTATTAAGAATTTCCCTCTGTAACGATTTTTCTGCTCGTAATTGGTCACGACGATGAACTAAATACACTTCTCGAACTACATTATCTAGGTAAAGTGCTTCTGTGACCGCAGAGTTGCCTCCTCCAACTACAGCTACCTTTTTAGATTTATATAAAGGGCCATCGCATGTTGCACAATAAGATACACCCTTCGCTTCAAATTCTTTTTCACCAGGAATATTCAAATGACGATGAGAAGTACCAGTAGCAAGTATGACCACTTTTGCCTTGAAAACACCTGAAGTTGATACTACCTCGAATGGAACTTGGTCAGTCTTAATACCTGATACCTCTACTAGCTCTTGAATCTCAGCCCCAAATTTTTCTGCTTGTTTCCTTAATTTCTCTGCAAATTCGAGACCTGTGATTTCAGAAAAGCCAGGGTAATTTTCTATTATTGGAGTGACTGCTGCCAGGCCTCCTACCGCCTCCTTCTCGAGTACTAATGTTTTCCAACCCATACGTGAACCATAGATGGCAGAAGCCATACCTGCTGGTCCAGCACCAATTATTACCATATCATACTCATTATTTTGAGGGGTACTTGCCATGGTAGCTTACTCTCCACCTAAAAATGAATTAGGTGATATAATACTCACAATGTTAAGATCGAAATATTAAGTTTTTGCGAAGCTTATCATAATTTCGAATTGTCTTATCTCTTGTTATCGGATTATGACTCCCAAGAATTCCAATAGTTAGTTTGTATTCTCCATTTTTGTCTTTCTGAATAAAAATAGAGCTTTTAATTCTGTTTTTGTATCCCTTAGATTCACTTAAAAGGTGCCTTACTGATTTAGACCTCAAAATAGCTCCTGCATATACAAGATTGTGAAATCTATTTTCAATGCAAAATCGTTGAAAAGGTATATCCATTATGCTAACCTGAGAGTAAAAAAATACAGATATTGATTCACTATTGAATGATGTGTTCGCTTTTTATAATCCAAAAAAAAAAGAACACAAGATCAAGAAATGATGGTTAATCTTGGGATTCTATCATGAAAACATTCTATTCTTTATTAAGAAATTTCAGTGGTTCTTGGATTAAATATTTTCAGTTTTTAAACTCTTTAAAGTCACAGTCTGAGATTTTTCAGTCAGAGAATCAATGTATATTGAAATGATAATCGATTCTTTATAATAAATGTTAAATGAATTAGAAATTCTGTTTTTTATATTAGATATATGAAAGATTTATTTAGTTCAAATCATTAAAACTAGAATAAAATAGAATAGATGGATTAAATTTGTATGAAGTAATAAAGTCTTCAACAGGGGAAATCTCTTTCTATATAGATGAAACTAAAGCGACCATTCATGAACAGGACTTTGTTTTAATTACAGATTCAGAAAAAACTCCTGAAAAACAGTATTTAGCTCAAGTCGTGCGTCTTATTCAAACCAAGGGGGAAGAAATAAGTGGAACGGCCACAATTCTAGGAGAAATTAATTCTGAAGATTTTTCACTTTTGCCCTGTCGGTTCCCTATTTCTTCACAAGCACAGATCGCACACCCACCTAAAGGACTTGTCTCAAAAATTATCTCTTACAGGGGTGATCAAGGGATATACCTGGGAGATGTTGTCACTTATAAAGATCATACTGATCCTTTTCTTATATCACCTAAGTTTATAGAACGACATGTTCTTTGCGTGGCAAGTACTGGCGCGGGAAAATCGTACAGTGTTGGGGTGTTATTAGAAGAAATTATTATGAAGTTTAAGTCAGCCACAGTCTTACTATTCGATATCCACAACGAATATTGGGGTTTAGCTCTGCCAAATGATGGAGTAGAGATTGAACAACTGGATTATGAAGAATATTCACCCCGTGAATTCCAGGATAACATTCTAGTTTTCGAAAAAGACTCACTAGGACTTGGAACACAATTTGATTTACCACGAATACGTAGATTAATAGATCTAACAGCTGCGCAAGAGAATTCATTATCAAATTTAATTAAAAAACCAATCTTGCTAGATGAATTGGTCTCACTTATACAAAAGTCTGATTTTCACACTTCAACTCGAGAAACTCTAATTTCAAAGATTGTGTCTTTGCAAAACATGAACCTATTTGAGAAAGAACTTGAATTGAACACACTCATCTATCCAGGGCAGATCTCTATTATCCGTTTAGATCAGTTTACCGACGAGAAAAAGCGGAATTTATTTGTCAATGAAGTCCTAACTCTGGTATTCGAGAAGAAAATTCATGGAGAAATAGCAAAGGAGCAGGAAGTTGTTCTTGTAGTTGAAGAAGCGCATCGTTTCTCAACTACAAACAAAATTTTATCACGAATTGCTCGTGAAGGACGAAAATTTGGGATTTATGAAATTCTCATCTCTCAACGGCCTGGAGATTTCCCAGATGATATCATCGCTAATATGAACACATTAATTGCATTAAGGATAAGATCTGATAAGGATATTAACAAGATTCGATTGATGGAAGGAATAAGCACTGAAGTAGTGTCAAATTTACCTCATCTCATACGGGGAGAAGCGTTAATTGTAGGATTAGGGAGTCAAGGGCCTATAAAAATCCATGTCCGTCCCCGTTTATCAAAGCATATAGATCCTCAGGAAGATGAAATGCCTAGTTCTATCCCACGATATAGAGGGATTATGAAGATAGAAGGATCAAAGATTGTTTCTGATCCTTCCATGGATGAATTAGATACACCTATGTCAGAACCAGCTATGATTGAACAAGAAGAAAGTACACCTTCTACGTCTGAGATTGAAGCATTTAGTTACAAAGATTTGACTAATTTACTTACATGTGAACATATTTTAATTCTTCATAAAAATACTGGACTTTGTATTTTTGAACTAGGAATAACTATGCTTAAAATAGACCCTCAACTAGTTTCAGGTTTCCTGAGTGCAATTTCAGGACTTTTTAGTGAACTCAAGACAGATCTCGTTAAAGAACGATCGATATTGCGAATATTCACTGAAGAGATTGGAGACAAGGCTTTTGAAATCATCACTGTGGAAGGAGCTAATTCTGTTACTGCCGTCATCCTAGATCGAACTCCAAAATACCTGAATGATTTTAAGAGACGAATCAGAAATTTCTCTTATCAATTCGAAACTGAGTTCCATACAAATCTTAAAGAATTTGTTGGGTTAATTGATGAATTCGCTCCAACAATTAAACTTCTTGATCGTTATCTAGGATTGTCCTTGATTTCTCCTTTACAATTGAATCGTTCCTACCGAGAGGAAATATCTCATCCGATATTATACGAGGTCATCAATAAACAAATCGATCAACTTGCATTATCTGAGGGCCTCTTTGCAATAGAAATTGTTAATCAATGTCTTTTAGATTCAGACTACAGTTATCGAAAAATCACAGAGGTTATTATTTCATATCTTCATGATAAGATTCTTGTACTCGCTGATCAAAATCGTACATTACCACATTTTGTCTCTCCGCTTCATCCAGTGGAGCTAGAGTACCTCGAAGAAACTGGATCTGAAGATCAAACTTCTATTCATTCTGAGGCTGATGTAACAGAGTACATTTCTGGGGAAGGATCTCAAGAAGTAGGAGAAGAGGACATTAAATGGTTTACGGAGCTAGTGGATGACTTACAGGAAAATTCCCTTCCAACAACTCTTATATCTGATATTTTAGAACGAGATTTAATATTTGAATCAGATATTAGATTAGATGCCAATTCAATCCGAATTCTAACATACTCAGAATCAGAGTTATTGCAATGGGCTGCTTTAATGACTCAAAAGGGATTTGTGCTCAATGATAAAGCTACAAATCCTTTAAATGGGGTAAAAATCTCCCTGAAAACGGATTTTACAACAATTATCAGTTCAATTGCCCAATTAGATTCTGGAAATTATCTCTTCTTAATTGGAGAAGCTAAATAAGAGTTTATTTCAAGTATTTGTCATAGTAGAAACTCTAATGGTTGGAAATCTTAAGTAAAAGGTCTTATCCTGTAGAGAAAGTTTCGTCAATAAGATTAAGATCGCTTTTAAAAGCATCTAGATCTCCTAACCACATTGGTAGGGTTTTCACATGCCTTTCCTCAAAATCAGTTAAAAACACACTGAGTTTTTTCCGTAATTCAGTAGAGGTACTATCTGCAAAAATCGCGGCAAAGACCCACTTTGCATATTCAATGGTTAGAACAACATCCCCATGATCTATGGTCTTTAATAACTGTTCACTTCGTACAGCTTCTTTCGCGAAAGAAGTGATTGCGGAAAAAAGACCAGCTACCAACGCTGGTTCAACTTGTGATTCCGCTGCAAAAGTGTGTGATAATACCGCGCGCCCATCAAGCATCATTACATGGAGAGAGTCAATCGTTACTTCCTCAAATGAGTACGAAAATTCTCTATGCAGTATAGTCAAGACTTGATTGAATGGGACATCGAGATCAAAAGTTAGATCGTCTAAGATTTGATGAATCTCATCAGAACTTAACCCACTTTTCTTCGTTAACTCATCTAATGGTTCCATTTTTCCAGTAATTGCATCACGCAGCTGTTGACCGTTTTCAATCGCTGTCCAAGCTTCTTCTATCCTTTGATTTGTTTCTGGATTGTCAACTGGAGCTGTCCCAATTAAGATAATATCTGATTTCCTTTTTAATTCATTTAGATTGGGAAGTCTTCCTATATCAGAATAAACTGATTTATATTGTATTTTCTCCTCTCCTTCTAAATCGCTTTTCTGTGTTCTGATATGGAACTTCCGTCTTACTAAAAATAGAATGCTTCCATAAGTCAATATTATAACAAAAGGATGCAACAGATTATAAGGAATGGACAGAAGCCCGAGAAATATACCACCCTCTCCTTTCCAAATTACAGGAATCCGTTGTAATTCTGGGATAATAAAATGTATATCACCGAAGATACCTTCTTTCCAGATATTAGTATACCATTGCAACCGTTCTCCTCCAGCGAGCCCTGACGTGAGTGTGATAAATGGAGGTATTAACCCAACACCATTGATGATGAAAATTGGATTATCCAAATTTAGAAATGGTATAAGTTTATATAGAGTTTCATCATACCACAAAAAGAGTAGTATGCTGACTGAGGATATCGACAAATATGCAACCAACGTGGTTGTAAAAATACTCCAATTCCATCTTCTTATTAACAGAATGAACGCTGCACTTAAAATAAAACTTACATAATTCAGAGTAAACCAAAAAAAAGTGCTATATTGAACTGTATCAATATTTCGGGGGTACAAACCTGAGACAATGACACGATAAACAAGGAAACCACTTGCTAGTAGGAAACCAATAATTACTCCCATTGCGGCTGATTTTGCGATACTAGCAGAATCTATCCGCTTAACTGCTAATTTGAGATTTTTAAATGTCTCAATGAGCTTAATTAGCAAATAAATCGAGAAAGGTTCGAAAATATCCAAAAAAAGCACAAAAAATATTGAAACCATAATGAAATACACAACGAAATAAGAAACTACGAAGATTTGCTCAAAATACTGAACTAAAAAGAGAATAACTGCGAGACCTGACATAAAAGCACCTACAGTTGATAGACTCTGAACCATTGCAACATATAGTTGATTTCCTAGAAATTTACCTTTTCTTGACAAGCGACTTGCTTTTATAAGATACACACTAAATACAATTGAAGCAATGTAAGCAAAGAATATTTCTAGAAAATGTCCCATCGCAGTCCCTTGTAATAAACTTGGATTTTCAGTTTCTCCAAGTAAATGAAGGATTGTCATAAGAAGAAATAGTGTAATGGGGAGGATTGCAATGAGTACTTTCAACAACTCTTTTTCATTTCCCCATTCCTTTTCTTTCACCCTTTTTGTTATTTCTTGAAAGGGTGATACTTCCATTTCAAACTGTATCTCTTGTAATCGTTGAGTGACAGTCCGTACTGACGTTAATTGCTGTTGCAAATTATTAATATCATTCTCTAGTGTGTTAATTTCATGAGTGATCTCTGGAATCTCCGTTTCATTGGCAAATTTCCGTTTATTCTGAAGAAGTTTGATTTCCTCCTCATTCTGATTTATTAGTCGTTTAAGTGGTTTTTTCTCATTTCGACTCTCACCCCATGTTTGGTATAACAATATCACCATTGAAATCATTGGTGAAAAGCCAAACACAAACGCTAGAATAATGATTGGATAATATAAATAATTAACAATTGAATTTATAAAATGTTGGAACATATACTTAACTAATAAAGGTAATCCTGGCAATCCAATTGATGTTAAAAAGCCATTTATTGTTTCTTCATCAACAACCGCTGAATCCCATATGGTACTATATTCATTTGTTCCAATAACAGGATAGTACTCTTGATCCATATATTGAGTTGGATTTGGGACAATAGCGTTCAAAATGCTGGGAAAAATAAAATATGCGAAATAAAAGACAATGAATCCGAAATAGGCACGATTAAAGATGATCGCGAAGAAATTCTCATCCTTTCGTCGCGTGAACAGATAAGGCACGAATAAAATAATTATAGGAGAGAAAGTTAAAAGTAAAGAGACAAAAAGGTTAACTGGGTCTAATAATGGGTCTATTAAAGCCATAATTTTTCATCCTACTTAAAATGATTTGTTTCTAAATGATCCTTTGTAGGAATTGAAGTGTATTCCTTTTTACATATTGCATTAAAAATTATATTTATGTTCATTTTTGCACATAAAAAGATATTCTTTAAACTATTTTCCACCTAGTTGGATATTAATTATCCAATTTCACACCAGGTTTAAAATCAACACTTTATGTAATCCCGATGGTAATCCTCAGAATTGATTTTAAAAAAAAGAATAACAGAATCAAAAGAAAAGAATGCTACTAAAAAGATAATTATTCAGATTAAAAAAAAAGGAGAGAAAGGGGGAGATTAGTGGCGTCGTTTACGGTACAACGCATATAGAGGAAGAATAGCTAGTAATACAGAGAGCATCTCGAATCCTGGAAAGGCAGCGCTATCACTAGGTTTTGTAGGTTCCTCACTAGAATCTTCTGGTGCTGAGCTTGATACTGGAGTTGCAGCAGCCATTGCAGCTACGGCGGAATATGTGGGATCATGGATGATTTCTCCACCATACCACTCTGGAAATTCAGTGAAAGTAAAGTAGAGTAAGTCTA